>NZ_JBLWZP010000001.1:0-701773 GCF_048266365.1 Galbibacter sp.
TCACTTCCGATAACAATAAATTTAAAAACAATAGATATACTAAAAAATATGCACTTAAATTAAAAGAAGCTCAACAACATCTTTCTCGTAAACAAAAAGGCAGTAATGGTTTTGAAAAACAAAAAGTCAAGGTTGCTTCACCCTCCAAAATATAAAAGAATTGTTCTGTTTTCTCATGAAAATGTAGTTGTTCTTCGGTTTGTGGAACCATCAGCTCCTCTTTAATAACCACATACTCAGGTTAGAGTAATTCCCATGCTCTACAGTTGTCTGCCCACTTGTATGATTTTGCGTTCTTGTTATTTACAATCATATACCGTACTTAATAATGTTTTATTTCAAAAGTATAATTGTAGGTAGGTTGGTATATTTGTCGATACTTTGGCTTTTATGGTTTTGGCAAACACCATTTACTGTTGATTTGACAAAGCCTCTCCAACATTTCCTTGTAATGTGTTTTAACAAGCTTCCTTTCGCGCTCACCAAGGAGCTGAACCATATAGCCATGTGCTCCATGTAGTATAACAAAGGGGTATGTACCTCCCGGTTTCGACCCACCTATATCCTCGTTTTTGATGTGAGGCGCAAAGTACATGACATGCGGAATACTAAGAGTGTTTACCTCCGGATTTTTATCAGGATTAACATATGTTCGTAATATCGGTGACAACATATATGAAATACCGGCTTGTTTAGGTGCTTTGTAGGAATGTGTTTTGTAGCGATGCTGAATAGTCAATTTTACTTGCTGAGGTGGAACTCCGTTGGCTTGCATAGCAGCAATATCCAAAAAGACTTGCATTTGGCTCTCGGCGCCCGCTTGATCAAATGAAATTGGATACAATATATCATTTCTAAAGGAGGTTAGTGGCCAAGATCCCCTCATGGCATCTTCGCCGGTGCGTGCTACGAAAGCATGAAATCCGTTGCTGCCGTTTCGAGTGATTTCAAAACCCTTATCTAGTTTAAGGGTGTGAACCGTTGCACTGTCTCTAAGATGGGGTGGAAGTGCACTAAGGGCAAGTTGAATTTCTAAATCCCGAGGTAGGGGTTTTATTTCATCACTGGGGTCGTTTTGCGAATTAATAGTGAGTGAAACTAATAGACTTGCTATTACTATAAATGAGTTCACCTCTTTGTTCAAGCTTGTTTTCATTATCTTTTGTTATGGATGATTCTTTTAATATTATGTGTTGTCTCACTATCAATAACCCTTAAGGTTTTTGAGAGTCACCTGTGGCGATTAATGCATTCAAATTGTCATTTATAAGCGTAGTCCAACCCTTCAAGCAAGCTTGGTAACATTCAGCCAACGGACTAAGCCCGCGATGGGTAAAATGAAGCTTGGTTTTGTCGCCTTTTGAAGCAATTTCAAAAATGATGTCTGTTCCCTGCCATTCACTCTTGTTTTGAATAAAACCGAGATTGGATTCAAGTACCTTCCAAACGATTTTTTTCCCAATAATAAATTCTGATATCCTTTGTTTTGAATAATGTTTTTCAGGCAAATTATAGGAGAATTCAGCATGGAGTTTAGCTGTTTCTCCTTCAATTTCTCCTGGCCACCAGTTGCGAACATTATTGATGGCATTGAAAACTTCTACAGGAGTTTGATCCACAAAAATGGTTGTGGTGATGTTTTTTGATTTCATTTTTTATGTGACTTTAATTCGTAATACAACAAAGGTATTGTCTATAAGTGATTATTGTCGGGTGTAATATAGACATCATAACGGGTTGATTTAGACATATATAATTATTACTTTTAACAAATGAAACATCTTACGATCATAGTACCCAATGGGCAGAATAACTTGAGTAGTATTGTGGGATCCTATAAAATATTCAAAAAGGCAAATGCCTATTTGGAGCACACTACAGGGGAGGAATTGTTCAAGATTGAATTGGCAGGTCTTTGTGAAACTGTGGATTTCTATGATGGATTTTTTACCGTAAAACCTCACAAGAATATCGAGAATCTGGAAAGGACCGATCTTATTATTATTCCTTCCTTAAATCATAATTATCAAACAGCCTTAGAGGGGAATAAGCCGATAATTCAATGGATTGCAAAACAATATAAGCAAGGGGCAGAGGTAGCCAGTATATGTACTGGAGCATTTTTACTTGCATCCACAGGTATACTTGATGGTAAAAGTTGTTCCACTAACTGGGCGGTTGCAGATAATTTTAGAAGTATGTTTCCAAAGGTGAATTTACAAATTGATAAATTAATCACTGATCAGAGTGGAATTTATACCAATGGAGGTGCCTATTCCTTCTTAAATCTCATTATTTATCTAATTGAAAAATATTACAACCGTGAGACCGCGGTCTATTGTTCCAAGATTTTTCAAATTGAAATTGATAGACAAAGTCAATCAACATTTATGATATTTAAAGGGCAAAAGTCACACGAGGATGATATGGTACTGCAGGCGCAGGAATATATCGAGAGCCAAGTTCATCAAAAAATCTCCATCGAACATTTATCTTCCAAGTTTCCGGTCGGTAGGCGTAATTTTGATAGAAGATTTATTAAAGCCACTGGAAACACCCCATTTGAATACTCACAACGTGTAAAAATGGAAATGGCAAAAAAGGCCTTGGAGACCAGTCGTAAAACTATTAATGAAGTGATTTATGATGTAGGCTACTCGGATGTTAAGGCGTTTCGTAATGTGTTTATAAAAATCACCGGTCTTTCACCACTGGCATACAAGACAAAGTATAACAAGGAAGCTATAATAAGCCGGTTTTGAAAGTGTAATAGATTGGCTTTTAGAAGGGATAATCATTACCTTTGACCATTGGTCATTTCCATGGCCTAATGCTTACGAATTCACATAATTTTTTAAAAAACATCTAGCGAAGCATTGGCTACTTGCGTTACGGAGGGTAGTGTTGTTAGAATTAACTCTAGGAATTTTATTAAAATGGAAAAGAAAAAACTAGCCATAGTAGGCTGCGGAAAATTAGCGGATATTGTTGTTGATGCATTATTAGGAGGAATACTGGATGATTATGAGTTAATAGGAAGTTACTCCAGAACATTTGAAAAAGCTCAGCAACTTGCAGAGCGGATCAATACTGCAGATACTGGTTATAGCTGTATAGCGCAAGAATCTATTTCAGATATCATAGCACTTAATCCTGATTATATAGTTGAGGCGGCTGCTCCAGTTGCTATGCGCGAGCTTGCCTTACCGGCACTTAAAAACGGATCTTCAATAGTAACGCTTTCCATCGGTGCTTTAGCAGATGAGGAGTTCTACTTGGAGGTACAAGAAACCGCAAAAAAACATGGAACAAGAGTGCATTTAGTCTCGGGATCCATTGGTGGGTTTGATGTGCTTCGTACTGCTTCACTCATGGGAGATAGTGAAGTTTCTTTCGCTACTGAGAAAAGTCCAAGATCATTACGCGATACAGAGGTATATGAAACGGAGCTCGAAACTCAAAAAAAGCAAGTATTCTCAGGGAATGCTAAAGAGGCAATAGCCTTGTTTCCAACAAAAGTTAACGTAGCTGTTGCAGCATCACTGGCTTCTGTAGGTCCTAAAAACATAAAAGTTTCGGTGACCTCCGTTCCTGAATATATAGGAGATGATCACCGAATAGAAATTAAAAATGAGGAAGTACATGCCATTGTGGATGTCTATAGCAAGACTTCTAAAATAGCAGGCTGGAGTGTGGTGAATACCTTAAGAAATATTACCTCACCCATTGTATTCTGACAAATTAGCCAGTACTTTTTCACTTAATCTGATATAAGCTTGTCGTGTACGTCCGACCGAGACCTGCATACAGCGGACATTTGGGTGTTCCAGGAGTTTTCGATCCCCAAGGGCACCCAAAGTATCACAGTAACAACGATTGTCTCCTGCCAGCCATTGCTGAAAGGGCTTCATGTCCCAGGCAGGGGAGAGTCCTGTGTTGAAAAGTATTTTGTGCTCACCTAGCTTTTCGAATTCTGATTCGTGTAGAAGCACCGTGTTTTTATTAAGACAGCAGAGAATGACCTCACTTTGTTCTAACAACTCATCAAGTTGAAGAAAAGTATAGCCCTTTGCTTTAGCTTCTTGTTTTTCGGTACGGGAAAAATAAGAAATTTCGGCACCAAAAAATTTTAAGGCATCAGCAATCATACCCCCTGAAGTTCCCAAGCCCACAACGCCGACCTTGAGTCCGGTGATTTCTCTAGCAACACCATCCCATGGCTTTTCGGGATGACCACTTGGATCTGTGCCAAAACCGTGAAGTCCACGAACAAGTTCGCTTACGACATATTCTACCACACCCTCATCACCGTAGTCACGAATTCCAGTGACCTTGATGCCTCTTTTGTTGGCATAATGAATATCTACATTCGCTGTTTCAGGAGAATATAAAGAACAGCACATACCGATATAAACGATATTCGGACATTTTTCAAGAATTTTCTGATCGAGTGTTGAGGTGTAGCTCAATAACACGGCATCAGCATCAGAGATGCGTTCAATTATCTGCTGATCATCCTTCGGGATATCCCTAAATAAAATAACCTCTTCTGCAAATTCTTGAAGCTTGAGCTCTGCGGACGGGATGAGATCTAACGGCTCAATCCCTACTATTTTCTTGAACATAACAATTGACTTGAATTAATCAGTAAAAGTAAGTAATACTTTTCAAAAGGGATACGTGAATAGGGTAACCTTCTAAAAAGAAAAAGCCCGGCACATGGCCAGACTTTTCACACACTTTAAAATTAACATGAATGATTTAATCTCTACGAGGCTTTCTTTCTCGATCACCTCTTCGATCGTTGTTGTTAGATCTACTGCGATTGTCAGAGCTTCTATCACGTTCTACATAACCCTCAGGTTTTGGTAAAATCGCTTTTCTAGAAACTTTTTCTTTACGTGTTTTAGGATCAACCCCAAAATATTTCACTTCAAATACATCTCCTAAATTAACTACATCGGTTACCTCATTAGTACGTTCCCATGCAAGCTCTGAGATATGTAATAATACTTCATTACCTGGAGCCTCAGTATATTCAACTACAGCACCAAATTCAAGCATTTTGATCACTTTCACCTCATATACATCACCTTTAACAGGTTTGAATGTAATAGAGTCGATTTTTGCAAGTACAGCATCGATACCCGCTTGGTCAGTACCAAGGATTTCAACGACACCTTTTTCGTCAACCTCTTCGATTACGATCTCAGTTTTAGTAGCTTTTTGTAATTCCTGAATAACTTTACCGCCAGGACCGATTAAAGCTCCGATGAAGTCTCCTGGGATGGTAACAGTAACCATTTTAGGAGCATGTGCTTTCACTTGCTCATTTGGTGTTGCAATGGTGTCTGTCAGTTTTCCTAGGATATGTAACCTACCTTCTCTAGCTTGAGCTAAAGCGTTTTCAAGGATTTCATAAGAAAGTCCTTTGATTTTAATATCCATCTGGCAAGCCGTGATACCCTTTTCAGTACCGGTTACTTTAAAGTCCATATCTCCCAAGTGATCTTCATCACCTAAGATATCTGATAATACAGCGTATTTCTCACCATCAGTGATAAGACCCATAGCAATACCGGATACAGGTTTTTTAAGTTGAACCCCGGCATCCATTAAGGCCATAGTTCCAGCACATACCGTTGCCATAGAAGAAGAACCGTTAGATTCTAATACCTCAGATACCACACGTACAGTGTAAGGACAATCTGCAGGGATCATATTCTTCAATGCACGTTGTGCCAAGTTTCCGTGACCAACTTCTCTACGTGAAGTTCCTCTTAGAGGACGTGCTTCACCGGTTGAGAATGGAGGGAAGTTATAATGGAGATAGAATTTCTCTTCAGATTGATCTGTAGGAAGATCTATAACGTTAGCTTGTTTAGAAGTACCAAGGGTAACAGTAGCAAGCGCTTGAGTTTCACCTCTGGTAAAGATAGAAGAACCATGTGTTGAAGGAAGGTAATTCACCTCACACCAAATTGGTCTGATATCTGTAGTCTTTCTACCATCCAAACGAATGTTTTCGTCTAGGATAAGGTTTCTGACCGCTTCTTTTTGTGCTTTAGCAAAATACTTACCGATAAGATCTGCTTTTTCAGCCAATTCTTCTTCATCATACCAAGCAGTGATCTCTTCTTTAATTTGAGCGAATTTTTCTCCACGCTCCTGTTTAGAAGTATCTTCTTTAGCTACAGTATAGCATTTGTCATAAGCAAATTCATGAATCTTTGCTGCCAATTCTTCATCTTCAACCTCTGCCTCGTACTCACGAACTTCTTTCTTACCGACTTTTTCAACAAGTCTTTTTTGAGCTTCTACCTGTAGTTTGATAGCTTGGTGAGCAACTTTAATCGCTTCTGCCATTTCTTGTTCAGAAACTTCTAGCATTTCACCTTCAACCATGGCTACAGAATCCTCAGATGCTCCAACCATAATATCCATATCAGCAGTAGCTAATTGTGCTTTACTAGGGTTGACAATGAATTCACCATCAATACGAGCAACTCTAACTTCAGAAATAGGATATTCAAATGGAAGATCAGACAATTGAATACAAGCAGATGCAGCCAAACCGGCTAGGGCATCAGGCATAACATTTTCGTCGTTTGACATCAGTTGAATCATCACCTGAGTTTCAGCATGGTAATCTTTCGGGAATAATGGACGCAATACACGATCCACCAAACGCATGGTCAATACCTCACGATCACTTGGTCTAGCTTCACGCTTAAAAAATCCACCAGGAAAACGTCCTGCAGCTGCAAATTTTTCGCGATAATCAACCGTTAAGGGTAAAAAGTCAATACCAGGGTTAGCAGTTCTTGCAGAAACCACTGTAGCCAATAGCATAGCGTCACCCATACGGACAACGACAGAACCATCAGCTTGCTTTGCTAATTTTCCCGTTTCTAGAGAAATGGTTCTACCATCCCCTAAATCAATAATTTCTTGTTTTACTTCAGGAATCATTTAGTTTTTTTATTGCTCCGCTTCACTGTGTTTATAGCAGCGGAATGTTAAACAATGGGTGCCCGTGAATTTCACGGATGAGTTGTGTTGTAGTTGTTGTTACCCAATGAAAAACTAATTATATAAGCTTTTTTGTTAGCCACTTACTGTCTCAGGTTGTGGTTAAGCGAAAATTGAATTCTCAATATGATAAATTCAAAAGTATGTCATTAATAATAGAAAGTCCGAAAAAAAAGAAAAAATATAAGACCAAATTAAAAAGGGAGCAAATTGCTCCCTTTTATAATTTACTTTCTTAATCCCAATTCTTTGATGATAGCTCGATATCTTACAATATCTTTCTTTATCAAATAATCAAGTAGAGATCTTCTTTTCCCTACCAACATAACTAGTGAACGCTCGGTGTTAAAATCTTTCTGATTTTTTTTCAAGTGTCCGGTTAAGTGATTAATTCTGTACGTGAACAAAGCAATTTGTCCTTCAGCAGATCCGGTGTTGTTTTCACTACCACCGTGTTTTTTGAAAATTTCTGCTTTTTCTTCTTTCGATAAATACATGCCAATATTTTTTTAAATGATTCTTATGTATTTGATAGTCGATCTATCAAGGGCGCAAATATAGTAATATTTTTATTTTTAATCCGCTAAAATAAATAAATATTCTCAAGCGTTTTTAAATCTATTTATTTAGCAGTTAATTCTTTATCCTTAAAAAAGCAGCATCATAAATCGACGAATTCTGTGGCTGCTATCCGCTATTAATCCAAATCGACTATCATCATTTGACGAAATGTCTACACCGATTATTGGGTATAAAAAAATAAAAGCTCCATAACTTGGAGCTTTTGTAGCAAATAATACAGTTCTATTACGAAGCTCTTACCGCTTGATTTTGTATTAAATCTATATATAGATTTACTTTGTTTTTCAAGTCCTTTCTATGAACGATAAAGTCAAGGAATCCGTGCTCTAATAAGAACTCAGAGGTTTGGAAATCTTCAGGAAGATCTTTTCCTGTAGCCTCTTTAACCACACGAGGTCCAGCAAAACCAATTAAAGCACCGGGCTCTGCAATATTGATATCGCCAAGCATAGCATAGGACGCTGTAGTACCTCCGGTTGTAGGATCCGTACACAATGAGATGTAGGGGATTCCAAGTTCAGAAAGCTGGGCTAATTTAGCAGAAGTTTTTGCCAATTGCATTAGCGATAAAGCTGCCTCCATCATACGTGCACCTCCGGATTTTGAAATCATCATAAAAGGGATCTTCTTTTTGATTGAATAATCAATAGCACGTGCTATCTTCTCTCCAACCACACTACCCATAGATCCTCCGATAAAAGAGAAGTCCATACACGCGATTACAAGATTTCTACCCTTAGACTTACCAACTGCAGTGCGAACTGCATCCTTTAGTTTGGTCTTTTCTTGGGCTTGTTTTAGACGATCTGAATACTTTTTAGTATCGACGAAGTGAAGTGGGTCTTTGGATTCTAGGTTAGGATCCAATTCCTTAAACTTATTGTCGTCAAATAATATTGAAAAATATTCCTTACTACCAATGCGTACATGATAATCATCCTCCGGACTTACATAAAAGTTTTTAGCCAATTCATCGGCTTCAACAATTTTACCGGTTGGTGATTTATACCAAAGACCAACTGGAGTGTCCTTCTTCTGTTCGGTAGCGGTTTGTATACCTTTTTCTTTTCTTTTAAACCAAGCCATAATCTTAGATAAAATTAAAAAGCACTAAAGAAAATTGATTTTCCCTAGTGCTTTGCATATCATTTATAACGTATTCACGTTGTTTAAATCTTCAAAAGCCTTTTTCAGACGAGTGATAAAGGTTTTTTCTCCTTCACGGATCCATACACGTGGATCATAATACTTTTTATTAGGAGCGTCGTCACCTTCCGGGTTTCCGATTTGACCTCCCAGGTAAGCCTCTTTAGACTTCATATAGTCTCTGATTCCTTCTAGGTAAGCATACTGAAGGTCAGTGTCAATATTCATCTTGATTACCCCGTAACTAATTCCTTCTCTGATTTCTTCAACAGTAGAACCAGATCCGCCGTGGAATACGAAGTTGATTGTGTTGTGAGGAACATTATATTTTTTAGAAATATACTCTTGAGAATTTCTAAGAATTTTTGGAGTAAGCTTAACGTTTCCTGGTTTGTAAACACCGTGAACGTTTCCGAATGCTGCTGCAACTGTAAATCTTGGAGATACCTTTAATAGCTCTTCATAAGCATAAGCAACTTCTTCCGGTTGGGTGTATAATTTAGAATCATCAACATCTGAATTATCTACACCATCTTCTTCTCCTCCTGTAATACCAAGCTCGATTTCAAGGGTCATTCCCATTTTATCCATACGTGCCAGATACTTTTTAGAAGTTTCGATATTTTCTTCGATTGACTCTTCAGAAAGATCGATCATATGAGAACTGAACAATGGTTTTCCGGTTTGTTTGTAATGCTCTTCACTGGCATCCAACATACCGTCTACCCAAGGAAGCAACTTTTTAGCACAGTGGTCCGTGTGAAGGATAACCGGGACTCCGTATTTTTCAGCCATTTCATGAACGTGCTTCGCGCCTGCAACAGCTCCTGCAACAGCAGCTTTTTGCTGATCGTTAGACAGCCCTTTACCAGCATTAAACTGTGCTCCTCCGTTAGAGAATTGAATGATAACAGGAGAATTTAAATCTGCTGCTGTTTCTAAAACAGCGTTGATAGTACTACTCCCAATAACATTGACTGCCGGAAGCGCAAACCCTTTTTGCTTAGCATAGTCAAATATCTTTTGTACTTCGTCCCCAGTGGCTACACCAGCCTTAATGTTGTGACTCATAAATTTAAGTTTCTAATTTTTATATCGTTATATAGTTGTTCGCTTCAATTGAGCTTTTAAAATTCAAAAATACGACATTTTGTTCGACAGAAAAATCTCTTGAGTTTTCTAACAAAAAACCGTGTTTGCAAAAATAATAAATTTACACGGCTTAGAAAGGATAATTGATCCCAATGTTGTATACAGCATTGCCGAAATTGTAATCATTAAACCATCGTTTACTGCGCTGATCATAAGTAGGATCGTAGGTTTTGAATCCAATATCAAATCGAAATACAAAAAAGTTAAAATCATAACGAAGACCAAATCCAGTACCTATTGCAATCTCTTCCAAGGAACGCAGGTTTTCAAAGGTTGCTTTTTCGCTTTCAACATCATCTAAAAAGTCCCAAATGTTACCGGCATCTACAAACAATGCGCCGTTAATATCTCCAATTAGAGGGAATCTGTACTCTAGATTAAAAGCCAGCTTTAAATTACCCACATTAAAATCATTAGTGCTTTTCGTTCTTCCGGGGCCTAGTTCATAAGGTTGCCATGCTCTGTTGTCATTAGATCCTCCGGCAAAGTAACTCCTGATAAATGGAATGCTCCCTGAATTTCCGTAAGGAATAGCAACACCCATAAAGGACCTAAAGGCTAATACATCTTTACGAGACAGACGCCAGTATTTGATGTAATCGAATTCTGTTTTTATGTATTGGGAATATTGTACACCAAAAATCAGATTATTTCCGAGCTCATCTTTTTCGAGATTTAGAATTGGAGCTAAGCCGGAGAGTAGGTTTCCTGCCAATTCAATCTTCCCTCTGAATTGAAAGAAGTTATTATCGTTAAAATTTCTACGTGTGTTTTTATAATAGGTGTAGTTGGTGGAGAATATGAGGTTATTCGCTGTTAATCGTTGTCTTTGGTCATCAATTCGTGCGACCTCACCTGCATCTCTGGTATTGGTGCTAATGTTGCCGTTTAAGACGTCATTAGTGAAGCCGGCGGTTCCCAATGGAATGCTGAGATCTCCATTTTCGTCAAAATAATCTGAGTTCGTTTGAGAAGTGTAGTTTGAAGCAACATTGTTTAAATCCTCATAGCTATTGTCATACACATCGTAATAGCGATCGGTGTTGAGGTTTTTGACATATTGAATATTGATGAGTTCCAATATGTTTTTTCGTACGTTGGATGGGTTCCATTTGTAACGCAGTATCCCATTAAAGGTTTGCTTGTCTAGCCCTATGTTTTTTTGAAGGGTTGTCCCGAGGGAGAAACGGGTGTCCGGAGTCATCGATTTAGGGATGATCTTATCGGTGTTAAAAGGGAAAAATATCCTTGGAATATTTAGACCGATATCAGCGCCAAATTCTGCAATATTAAAAAAGCCACTTTCAGTGTTTTTAAAGTCAGATGAAGATCCAAAGGTGCCTCTAAAGGCAATGTCCAAGGTCTCTGCACCTCTAAAGATATTTCTAGCGATCAATGATGTGCTCAAAGAAATTCCTATATCCTGGATGTTTGAATGCAAAAGGTCAGAACTAAAACCCAATGAGTACCGTGGTCTTGGGTTTAAATAAATGTTCGTTCTCAATTGATCATCTGATCCATCTAAGTAACTGTAGTTGATGTTGGGATATTTAAATACCTTTAAGTTGTTAATCTGTTTGGCGGTCAAGGCTCGGTCAGCTTCCTTATAAACGCTATCCGGTAAAATAGCAATAACATCCGTTAGGGCTTTAGGTCGGTATTTTAGTTGATCCTTAAAGTAAATTGTATATCCGTCATAGGTAATCGAGCTTAAACTATCCTGAGAATTGTTAAAGGAATAATCAGCGTAGATGTTTACTTCTTTAACGTGATGAATTTTATATGGGATTTCAGGGCCTCCTTGAGTAGCCGAGGCGTTTTGAATACTAATCACTACAGGCATTTTTCTGTCATCTGCCACCAGGGCAGTATCTCTTTGAATGTCGAAGCTAATGGAAGAAGGTTGGAATTTATAGATTCCGGAATTTACAAAAATGTTGTTCAAACGCTCCTTTTCAGCATCAAAATAAACAAAATCAAATTGCTGACCAGTTCTAATTCTTGAGAATCGTTTATAGCGATTGTAGATGGTATCCAAATCTTTAGATTCGAAATTTGTGCTAATGGAATCCAGATAGTAAGCAGGACCGGTAGTCAGGTTGTAGTTTACAACCGCACGCTTCTCTTTTTGATCGCTACTATCAATTTCATAGCTCACCTTATTGTTGAAATATCCCTTGGTATCGTAGTATAGTTTTAAACGCTCTGCTGATTTCTCTGTTTTTTCCTGATCAATGATTACTGGGGCTTCCCCTGTCTTCATTAACCAGTTATTAAAGTTAATTTTATAATCGGCAACTTGAGTAAGTTGCTTTTTTGAAATCATGCGATCAAAAAAGCTCATATCCTGCAGGTTGGAGTCTAGTTTATTCGCATAGTATCGAGCAGGATTTGGTTTGGCCATATTATAGACCGCCAGGCGCATTTTGTTATTTGGTCTTTGGGTTATCAAGCCCTCAACTTCATCCCCTGTAACCCTTTGCTCATTGATATAAATACTGTTATCCACCAGCAACAATTGGCCGCTTTTCACCCTCTTCACGGCATTACATGAACTCATCAGTACTATTAAAAATAATACAGCTATTTTTGCAAGATGTTGTTTCAAGAGGGTGAATGATTAAATTTACGGTCAAAAATACACTATTTGTATGGTTAGCAAAAACGAATTAAAACTTATAACGTCCTTACATCAAAAAAAGTACCGTAATAAGCATCAACTTTTTATAGCGGAAGGGGCTAAGGGTGTTTTAGAACTCCTGGATTCCGAACTACAGCCCTATAAAATATTTAAGACCCGAGATATTGACGGATTACCGCTAGATAAAACAGTACAAATAAGTGCGGGTGAGATGAAAAAACTAAGCTCCCTAAAAACCCCCAGTGAGGTATTGGCCGTTTTTCATATGCCAGAAGAGAAGAATGAAAAGGGCGAGGGTCTAATCCTTGCCCTTGACGATGTTCGAGACCCCGGCAATTTAGGCACCATTATTCGACTTTGCGATTGGTTTGGAGTTTCTCAACTGCTGTGTAGTGAAAATACTGTAGATTGTTATAACCCAAAAGTAGTTCAGGCTACCATGGGATCTTTGGCCAGGGTACAAATTAATTATGTAGATTTAGAAAACTATTTAGGTAGCACGGATAAACCAATTTACGGAGCAATCATGGAGGGTGGAAATGTATATGATTCCACACTTGCAAAAGATGCAATTTTAGTCATGGGAAATGAATCCAATGGCATCAGTTCTTCAATCCTTAAAAAGGTAACCAACACGCTGAGTATTCCACGATTTGGATCCCGGCAAACCGAAAGTCTCAATGTCGCCACAGCGACAGCAATTCTGTTGAGTGAATTTCGAAGAAGTTAAATCAAAATATCCAATTGATTACTCGAAGGTAAAGTTGACAAATATAGCTCTGGAGTAGATTCCGTTATAGATTTTTGGACCTTGGAAGTAATCTTTATCCACATTTTTTCCTCTGTAAATCTCATCTTTGAGTGCGAATGACCCTCTAATGGAAGGTGAGAATTTAAAATAACGCAGGTAAATATCAATACCAAAACCAACTTCCCAGTAATAATTACTCTTTCTCATACTGACAATCCCCTCCTTAATTCCTTCGGAGTTACCTTCATTGCTACTAAGGTTTAAGGATGTTGCAGCGCCGCCAACTATATAGGGTTTAATGTTACCCAATCTTTTGGTGCTGACCTTTAATAAAAGAGGAATGTGGATATAGGTAGATTTAACAGGTACTAATTCGGAATAATCGTTTGTTGTATTGTTTCGGAATATGAGGTCACGTTGGTTGTAATATAATCCCGGCTCTAGACGAAGATCCATATAGTTGTTTAAACGGAGTTCACCAATAAGTCCAACATTAAAGCCGAGGCTTTTTGAGGTTAACATCTCGTCGATTGGGACAGTAGAAGGATTGTGGTTTTCGTAATCAACTTTAAAGTCGTATTGGTTAAACCCTAAATAATAACCCCAATTCAATAACTTTTGGTCCTCGGTTTCGAGATTTAAAATAACATCTTCATTGAACTGTGCCTGTAGTGTAGTAAGTCCACTAATGATTAGGATTAAGCTGCAAAGTAACGTTTTCATTTCTAGGGGTTGGTTTTTCTGCTTGCAATATAGTTATTTCTTCGCTTGGTAGATCGTAGCCACGCCTAAAGTTTGTGGATGATCTTTCACTTCTATAAATCCGACTTTGGTCAAGATGTCGTTAAACGCCTTTCCATAAGGAAACACAGAGGCCGATTCTGATAAATAGGCATAGGCCGACTGATCCTTTGAAAATAGCCTTCCTATAACAGGTAATAAGTTTTTAGTATAAAGGTTGTAACCTTGTTTGAAGGGTGTCTTTGTAGGAACGGAGGTTTCTAAAACTACAAAAGTACCTCCTTTTTTCAGTACTCTAAATATTTCTGCCAACCCTTTCTCTAGATCTTCGAAATTTCGAACACCAAAGGCAACAGTGGCGGAATCAAAACTTTCATCCTCAAAGGGTAGTTGTTCACTATCTCCTAAGACCATCTCAATGCGATTAGTGAGGTTTTTATCAGCAATCTTTTGCTTTCCGACCTCAAGCATACCAGCTGAGATGTCTAATCCGACTATGTTAGCGGTTTTGTTTTCTTGAGCTAGATTGATAGCCAAATCTCCAGTGCCTGTAGCAATGTCTAAAATGGATTGTGGCTTGGTGGCATGAACCATTTTCACCACTTTTTTCCGCCATTGAATATCAATACCGAATGAAATTACACGATTTAATCCATCATAATTACCGGAAATGGTGTCAAACATCTTGGTAACCTGTTGTTTTTTACCTAAAGTAGAATCTTTATAGGGCGTAACCTTTTTTGACATGCTAAATTTTTTGCAAATATACTATTTACAATTCATCTCTGTGGAATGAAGCTTGATTTTAAAAACTATTTACTTTCTTTTTTAACGGAGTGACCTCTTATCAAAAATATGCTATCGTTAGAATTGCCTTTAGAATTCAATTCGCTTTGGTACTTGTGAAATTGGTCATAAAACGATTATTTTATCCGTTTGCGGATTTCCTTACTCTATTTCCGATTTATTTATGTTATTTTGAAAAATTGGAGAATTACGCTGTTTTGAGATCATGAGCAGTTGTTTACTCCAAGTCCCCTTAAACAACCACCAAACTACAAACTAAACTATGTATTGAGGATATGGATTTTAGCGATTTTCCAAATTATTTCAAAGCAGCATCGATAGCATCTGCAAAATTTCAACGTTATTATAAGTCGATTAAACGATCAGCAGTTATTCTACTGATACTGGCTGTTATTGTCATGTTTTACAGTTTTCAGCACTCAGAAGGACTTACAATAGTATATGGCGTAATAGCTGTTTTAGTTGCCCTAAGTTTGATTTTGACCCTGTTATTAATGATTAAAAAATACGATCAACTTTGGCAAGAGTGCCTTAATTTTAAGGCGTCTTGCAAAACAGCTACTTGGCAGTTTGTAATGAGTGTGGGGGAGTTCGCTACCCTGCAAGATAGGGACGAGTTGCAAAGATCATTTGAAAACCGAATGCAACATATCATCAAAGAATATCAGGAACTCATTCCACATTTAGATTCGGCTGCTCTAAAGCAGGAGTTGCTTACAGCTAAGATGTTTGAATTAAGAGAAGCGTCTTTTGAGGAGAAAAAGAGCTTTTATGCTCAAGAACGAATTCTCGTCCTAAATGATATCTACTTTAATAAAGCCATAGAACATCACCAAAAATACAAGCTTTGGTCCTTAAACTTGATCCTTGCACAGGTGTTTGCGCTAGGCGCTATTTTGTTTTTAGTACTGGAAATAAATGCTGGTTGGAGTATTGTTGCACTTGTAACTATGCTGCTTTCTTCACTAGTGAGTTGGCTTGAGTTACAGAGTAACTTAGAAAGGAAACAACGTTATACCCTTGCCTTAAGGGAATTGGAGGGGATGCAACAAGGGTTGAGTAAGGTCACTTTAGAAAGTGAGTTGGATGAGTTTGTGTGGGACACCGAAAGATTAATTTCTAGCCCTAACGCCTATTGGTTAATTTCAGGCGCACAGAAGGGTAAACAGGAGATTGTTGTGTAGTTTAAAAGAAATGTCCCAGATCTATTTTGTTAGCCTCCGTAATTTAAAAAGGCATTCTCTAGTGGCTATAGGTATTTAATATATCTTTGCAAAGAAATTGTTTACAATAAGCTATGAAAATTATCATTGCCGGAGCTGGAGAAGTTGGGTTTCATTTGGCAAAATTATTATCTTTTGAGTCGCAAAATATCACATTGATTGATCCTGATGTGGAAAGTCTCAACTATGCAAATACACATTTGGATATTAAGGTGCTCAAGGGAGATGCGACATCAATTTCGATATTAAAAGAAGCTCAAGTAGAAACTTCAGATTTAGTGATTGGGGTTACCGCTTCACAAGCTACCAATATCACTCTTTGTTTATTGGCAAAACAATTAGGATGTAAGCGAACCATCGCTAGAATATCTAATACAGAATACATCCATAATAAAGAATTGGTTGGATTTGAGAAATTAGGGATTGATGAACTCATCTCCCCAGAGATGCTTGCCTCGCAAGAAATCCAATTATTACTCGATGAATCCGCGTTCAACGACACCTATGAATTTGAGGGTGGCGCACTAATTATGGTGGGGACTACCTTGCAAAAAACAGCGCCATTTGTCGGTAAAACAATACAAGAAGCTGCGAGTATTTTTCCAGAACTTCACTTTCAGCCCATTGCGATTCAACGTTTTGGAACTCAATATACCATTATCCCTAGAGGAGATGTGGAGTTTAAGGAAGGTGATCAGGCTTATTTTGTAACCTTACCCGAGGGCGTGGATCACTTATACCAACTAACCGGACAGGTTAGAAAGAAAATTAAAAATGTGATGATCCTTGGTGGAAGTCAGGTTGGTTATAAAACAGCCTTGAACCTTTGTCAAAGTAAATTCCGAGTAAAACTAGTTGAGAAGGATAGAGTAAGAGCAGAGAACCTAGCAGACCTGTTACCCAATGCCCTTGTTATTAATGGTGACGGTAGAAGCCTGGAACTATTGGAAGAAGAGGACCTTTCTTCCATGGATGCCTTTATTGCGGTTACTGAAAATGCAGAGACTAATATTATGTCCTGCCTGATGGCAAAATCAAAAAATATAAATAAGACCATTGCCCTTGTTGAAAACATGGATTACTTTCAACTATCCCATTCTATTGGGATAGACACTTTGATCAACAAGAAATTACTGGCTGCAAATAATATCTCAAGGCACATTAGAGAAGGTGAAGTAGTTGCCTTGACAAATCTCAATAATTTAAATGCTGAGTTGTTAGAGTTTGTGGTCAAACCTAGCTGTGCCGCTGCCGGAAAAGCGATAAAAGATCTAGATTTCCCAAGAACAGCAACTATTGGAGGAGTTATTCGAGATGGTGAAGGAATTATTGCTCTTGGTGATTTTGTCATTCAAACAGGAGATCGGATAGTTGTATGTTGCTTACCTGATGCCATTGCCAAGGTTGAGAAATTTTTTAAATAATCCATGAAAAAACTCAATACCAAAATCATCTTCTATTTCATGGGGCTTTTATTGCTCTGTAATGGGGGCTTTATGTTGCTTTCTGCGTTAATTAGTTGGATTTATAGTGATGGTGTAACCCTGGAGTTAAGTTTTACCGGAGTTCTTGTTTTGCTGATCGGATCTATTCTGATGTTCGCAACAAAAACACATCAAAAGGAAATTAAAAAAAGGGAAGGTTATCTCATAGTGAGTCTGGGATGGCTATTTATGACTTTTACAGGGATGTTGCCCTATATCTTCACAGGAGCTATCTCAGGAGTTACTAATGCCTTTTTTGAGACCATGAGTGGTTATACTACAACTGGATCTAGTATTTTAAATGATATAGAATCCCTCCCCAAAGGGGTGTTGTTTTGGAGGAGTACCACAAATTGGATAGGTGGGATGGGGTTTATTGTATTGGCGGTGGCAATACTACCTCTATTGGGTATTGGTGGCATGCAGTTATTTGCTGCCGAGGCGCCAGGGCCAAGCGCTGATAAATTGCACCCACGTATCACTGATACTGCCAAGCGTCTATGGTATATCTATGTTGGGTATACTGCTGCGGGAACCTTGTTCTTAAGTTTGGCTGGCATGAGCTTCTTTGACGCTATAAATCATTCGATGACGGGTATTTCAACGGGAGGTTTTTCAACAAAAAACCTCAGCATGGCCTTTTGGAATGATACTCCACTGATTCAATACATAAGCATATTAATTATGTTTCTGGGAGGAACTAACTTTGTGTTGAGTTACTACGCTTTTAAAGGAAAATTATCGAGGGTTATTCGCGATTATGAATTCAGGTTCTATTCCCTGCTCATACTTGGAGTTTCACTAATTTCCGGTCTGATTATATGGTTAAAGGCTGAAGTTCCAGTAAGTGACTACCACCCCATGGTTCTAGGTGAGGCGGAGAGTGCATTTAGACATGGCCTTTTTCAGGTGGTGTCTGTCATTACAACCACCGGTTTTATCAGTGCGGATTTTAGCAATTGGACACCCTTTTTAACCCTAGTATTTTTTGGGTTGATGTTTGTCGGGGGTTCTGCAGGTTCAACTTCCGGGGGTGTAAAAGTTGTTCGTCATTTGCTTATGATTAAAAACGGAATTCTAGAATTTAAACGTGCGCTACATCCCAATGCTATTATACCTGTTCGCTATAACGGAAGAACCATACAAGAACCGATCATCTATAACATACTAGGATTTTTTATTATCTATATGCTAGTGTTTATCGTTGGGTCCTTGGTTTTGGGAATGCTAGGACTTGATTTTATATCAGCAGTTAGTGGTGCAGCATCTGCTCTTGGTAACATTGGTCCTGGCTTAGGCGTTCTAAATCCTTTGGCAAGTTTTGATGTATTACCAGGACTAGGGAAGTGGTGGCTTTCATTTCTAATGCTGCTGGGTAGACTAGAGCTCTTTACGGTATTGATTCTCTTTACGCCTTATTTTTGGAAACGATATTAATAGGTGTAAATGCAAAAAGCACACCCTAAGGCATGCTTCTCATTTTGTAATATGTTTTGGAATTAGAGCTTACGCCTTTGAAACAGCCGCTTTAATTCTATTGATTGCCTCTATTAAGGATTCCTCTGATGCTGCATAGGATATTCTGATACAGTTAGGGTTTCCGAAAGCTTCACCAGTTACCGTAGCCACATTAGCTTCCTCTAATAGGAAAAGTGCAAATTCAGAAGCGTTTTCAATTTTCTTTCCTTTGATTGTTTTTCCAAAGAATGCAGACACATTAGGGAAGACGTAGAATGCTCCTTCAGGAACATTCAACTGAAAACCTTCGATCTCTCCTAATAAAGAAAGTACCAAATCTCTTCGTTCTTTGAATTTGTCAATCATATATTGAATACTGCTCACTGGCGCTTCTAAAGCAGCGATGGTAGCTCTTTGAGCAATACTATTCGCTCCACTGGTAATTTGACCTTGAATCTTATTACATGCTCTTGCAATATAATCTGGAGCACCGATATATCCAATACGCCACCCAGTCATAGCAAATGCCTTAGAAACTCCGTTTACCGTAACTGTACGATCAAACATTCCGTCGATTGAGGCAATACTCGTATGACCTTCACCAAAATTGATGTGTTCGTAAATCTCATCGGAAACAACTATGATGTTTGGATGCTTTCTTAAAACCGCAGCAATTGCTTCTAGTTCCTGCTTGCTGTAAACAGATCCACTAGGGTTACAAGGTGAACTGTACCAAAGCATTTTAGTTTTAGGTGTAATAGCATCTTCCAATTGCTTAGCAGTCATTTTAAAGTCATTCTCTATTGAAGTCTGAACTTCAACAGGAACACCTTCAGCTAACTTTACGATCTCTGAGTAACTTACCCAATAAGGTGCAGGTAGAATAACTTCATCTCCAGGGTTAAGGACCGCCATTGCGACATTGGCCAACGATTGTTTTGCTCCTGTAGAAACCACAATTCCGTTAGGGCCATAGGTCAAATTATTGTCCCTTTGGAATTTCTTTATGATGGCATCTTTCAGGTCAGCATAACCATCCACTGGGGAATAGCTGCTGTAATTCTGATCAATAGCTTCTTTTGCAGCCTGTTTTACAAAATCAGGGGTATTGAAATCCGGCTCACCCAAACTCAATCCGATGATGTCTTTACCTTCAGCACGTAATTCTCTTGCTTTTGCTGCCATGGCAAGGGTTGCAGAAGTTGCCATGGTCAAAACTCTTTCCGATAAATGTTGTGACATAAAAATGATATTCGATTAATTGTAAACATAAGCTGGTTTTTGGCCCAGCTCTTTTAAGTGTTTAAAATGCGAAATTATAGCTTTTCTGGTAGTTTTATACTCATAATACGGTAAATCAAACTCCCTTGCTGTTTCTTTAACAATTTTAGCAATATTTGTGTAATGCACATGGCTAATATTAGGAAAAATATGATGTTCAACTTGATGATTCAAGCCACCGGTAAACCAGTTTACCAATTTGTTTTTGGTAGAAAAGTTGGTTGTTGTAAATAACTGATGGATCGCCCAAGTATTTTTGATTGTCCCTGTCTCATCCGGTAGAAAAGTATCTGCATCATCAACAATATGAGCTAATTGGAATACCATACTTAAAATAAGTCCGGCCGTATAATGCATCACAAAAAATCCAATAAGAACCTTCCACCAGGCCAGTTCAACAAAGAACATAGGAATAGCTATCCATACAATGATGTATATGACCTTAGTTATGATAAGTACACTCCATTCCTTTGCAGGATTCGGAAACTCACCATATGAAAGCTTACGAGACAAATAACGTTTCATTTGCTTGAAATCCGTAGTGATCGCCCAGTTTAGCGTAAGTAACCCATAAAGGAATACGGAGTAGTAATGCTGAAATCTGTGAAAACGATGCCATTTAGAATGTTCGCTAAATCGGATAATTCTTCCCGCATCTAGATCTTCATCATGACCTGGGATATTGGTATAGGTATGGTGAAGTACGTTGTGTTGAACCTTCCAGTTGTATACATTTCCAGCTAGAATATAAATACTGGATCCCATAACCTTATTGATCCATTTTTTGGAGGAATAACAGCCGTGATTACCATCGTGCATAACATTCATCCCCACACCAGCCATTCCAATACCAATAACAACGGTAAGTAACAGCTGTATCCACTGATTTAGTTCAGTGGTGAGGAGTAGGAAATAAGGTGTAAGGAAAATAGCAAACATGATCGCAGTTTTGAGATATAGTCTGAAATTCCCTGTCTTTTTTATATTCTTTTCTTTGAAATAAGTATTTACTCTAGAGTTCAGTGTTTTAAAAAACTTTTTCGGATCCTGTCTTGAAAATCGAATCGTAGTATCTGTATTCATAATGAAACGTGTTAATACCTTAGATTCAAAAGGTATGTGAGATGCAAAAGTATAATAATTAATTCCAATATCATGCGGATAGCTTCATAAGTGCGTGTTAATTTTATATTTTTGTCAAAATTTAGCACTAGCATGAAGGCAGAAATTATTAAAAATTACTTTCCAACTCTTACGCCAAAACAAGTAAAGCAGTTTGAACTACTGGAGCCTCTATATAAGGACTGGAATAGTAAAATCAATGTCATCAGTCGTAAAGATATCGATGAATTATATTTACGACACGTTCTGCATTCCCTCGGAATAGCTAAAGTACAAGGTTTTGAGGCTGGTAGCTCCATAATGGATGTTGGTACCGGGGGTGGATTCCCTGGAATTCCACTGGCGATACTGTATCCTGACACGGAGTTTTATCTCATCGATGCTATTGCAAAGAAAATAAAAGTTGTTCAAGAGGTCGTAGATGCCCTAGAACTTAAAAATGTGAAAGCAGCACAACAACGTGCTGAAAAAGTAAAAGGAGAATTTGACTTCATCGTAAGTCGCGCTGTAACGTCCATGCCTGATTTTGTAAAGTGGGTACGAAACAAAGTTAAAAAACAGTCTAAGCACCAGTTAAAAAACGGTATTCTATACCTGAAGGGGGGTGATTTAACCCAGGAGCTTGCCTTGTATCAAACTGTAACAACCTTCGAACTCTCGAGCTTCTTTAAAGAAGACTTCTTCGAAACCAAGAAAGTGGTTCATCTTCCTTTAAAATACAAAGGTTAATATCTCAACATATCCCTCTGAGTGTATCTCCAGCTTTCTATGAAATGCTTGAGATAGGCCTTAAAGCGTCGGAATAAAGAGGGCGATTTCCGGGATTCCAAACTAGCCTCAAAGGCATTAATTTTGGAAAGCAACTTTTGCTTATCCGTGACTACAAAGAAGTGCTCTTTTTCAGTTTTTTGAATAGTTTTATCCGTAGTTGAATCTAGGAAAGAGTACTTGATACTCACTATAGTTTTATCGTCATCAGCTTTCATCGCAATTCTATTTTAGAGATTTATCCAAAGATAAAAAAGAAACATTAATTTTACAATTAGGTAACATTAAATTAACATTAATAAAGAGATGATTCCTATTGTATCTGCCCTTAAAGCAACAAAAAACCCCAGTAAAAAACTGAGGTTTTATTGGTCGTATTGAAGCTCTTTTCCTTGTATGAGCAATACTGTTATGATTCTCCTAAGAAAGGATATCTGTAATCTACAGGGGAAACAAAAGTTTCCTTGATCAATCGTGGAGAAACCCAACGCAATAAGTTCTGAGCTGAACCTGCTTTGTCATTGGTTCCGGAAGCCCGAGCACCTCCAAAAGGTTGTTGTCCTACCACTGCGCCTGTTGGTTTGTCATTAATATAGAAGTTACCGGCACTGTTTTGAAGTGCGATTGTAGCTTCTTCAATAGTGTAGCGATCATTAGAAAAAACCGCTCCTGTAAGTCCGTATTCTGAAGTGTTATCTAGTAAGGTTAAGGTCTCACTCCATTTAGAATCCTCGTATACATAAACGGTTACCACAGGTCCGAAAAGCTCCGTAGTCATTGTTTTGTATTTTGGATCTGTAGTGACTATCACTGTTGGGTGAATAAAGTACCCTTTTGATTTGTCATAAGTTCCGCCTACGAAAATTTCTGCATCTGAATCTGCTTTTGCTTGATCAATATAACTAGCTAGTTTGTCAAATGATCCTTCGTGAATTACTGAAGTGATAAAGTTCTCCATCTGATTAGGAGCACCGATTTTGAAAGATTCAACATCTGCTTTCACAAAATCCAACACCTGTGATGCGATAGATTTTGGAAGGTAGACCCTTGAAGCAGCACTACATTTCTGGCCTTGGAATTCAAAGGCGCCTCTACTAATTGCCGTAGCTACTTGTTTAGGATGTGAACTTGGGTGGGCTATAATAAAATCCTTTCCTCCTGTTTCCCCAACGATTCTTGGGTAGGTTTTATAGATATCAATATTGTTCCCGATATTTTTCCAAATAGATTTGAATACAGCAGTAGATCCGGTAAAGTGAATTCCTGCAAAATCAGGACTTGCAAGTACCGTATCAGTGATCATTTGTGGATCCCCGTAGACTACGTTGATTACACCATCAGGAAGACCAGCTTCTTTGAAGATGTCAACGATAACCTTGGCGGAGTAAATCTGACTATCACTGGGTTTCCAAAGAACCACATTTCCCATCATAGCTGCACTAGCTGGAAGGTTTCCGGCAATGGCTGTGAAGTTAAACGGCGTAACGGCGTATACAAATCCTTCTAAGGGTCTGTACTCAACACGATTCCAGATTCCAGATTCAGATGTAGGCTGATCCTGATATATAGTAGACATGAACTCCACGTTGAAGTTCAAGAAATCGATTAATTCACATGCAGAATCAATTTCTGCTTGATGAATGTTTTTCGACTGCGCAATCATAGTTGCGGCGTTGATCTTAGCACGATAAGGGCCGGCAATTAGCTCTGCAGCTTTTAAAAATACTGCAGCACGCTGCTCCCATGACAGGGCTGCCCATTTCTTTCTTGCTTCTAGATTGTTGGCAATTGCTTTACTTACATGTGATTTATCAGCCAAATGATACGTCCCAACAATATGTTGGTGGTCATGTGGAGGAGACAGTGGTTGGGTGTTACCCGTTCTGACCTCTTCGCTTCCAATATACATTGGAATGTCAACCGTACTATTGAAGTACTGATCATACTGCGCTAACACAGCTGCTCTTTCTGGTGAACCCGGTACATATGATTTTACCGGTTCGTTCACTGCCTTAGGGACATGAAAAAAGCCTTTTCCCATACTCTTATGATTTATAGCATTAAAAATAAAATCAAAGGTACTAAAAAGCCCATTGGTTTAAAAAGCAAATTTTTGTTAAAGCATTTCCTTTAGTTTAATGCAAAAGGAGCATGTAATTTGAAGGTAGGAACAAGAACTCGAAACCTTCTGGTGGATGTGAAGTTGATCATATTAAAATGACCTCTCATGGCACCGATAGGAGAAGTTAATAGACAGCCTGAATTATAACTGTATGATTCACCAGGCTTAATCACAGGTTTTTTTCCAATTACACCCTCGCCATCTACTATTTCAACTCGGTTTAGAGCGTCGAAAATTTGCCAGTGCCTGGTGGTGAGTTGCACGGAGTCTTTGCTTTGGTTTTCGATAGTAATCGTATAGCCGAAGGCAAAATGCATCTTGTAGTTTTTGAAGAAGGTTCCTTCAAAACTAGTCTTGACTGTAATTTTTATGCCTTTGGTTATTTGTGTAATCATGTCTTGTGAAACTCTTTTATGGGGGTGTTGTGATCCAATAACGGTGCTAAATTAGTAAAAATTGTCTTATCATTTACTATTTTAACAATTGTTTGATTAGCTTTTTATCCTATGATTCACTGTGTTAGGGCTAATGTACAATAATATCTATCGATTTAGTAGATTAAACCGTAGTAAAATCAAGAAATTAGAATATTAAAATAAAGTTGTTTTGAGTTTTTAGAGCGATTCGGTAGTAACTTTCATCGAGCTTAGTTTGAGATCGTCTGAGATGTTGCACTTCCCACTCCAATCAAACTATCATAGGTTTTTCCGAATTCCCTGTAATAGACCAGTACGGTGTAGTTGTTTTCGGTTTCCCAATGACTCCCACTGATAAAGTTGTAGTCTACGATTTGATCTTTATCACTGACCTTGACATATTTATAGTTATAAAACCCTTGTTTCAAAAGTATAGGGGTTTGCAACATCATATTTTTGTCGTCGATTTTAAGTCGATTTTCTTCAGTGAGTTGGTAATTGTTGAATTTGCCGTATACATAGATTTTGTCCAAACCGATTTCATTGGTATAGGGAAGGCTGAAATATACGAAGGAGTAATCAGCTTCGCGATCAGAATTCGTCGCACCGGCATCTACGGTTCGTATTTTAAAATCCCCGTTGATATCCGGGTTGTAGGTGTAAGGTTGTCCATTTCGAATTTCGTCCGGATACAAATAGTGGTAATATCTGTTTTTTGCTTCCACTATCGCAATCGAGTTACTGGCAGTTCGTATTTCTTTGGTGTCAAACCACAAATATTCGTTACCACCTTCAAACGAAGTCTCTTTTTCATATTTATATAGCAATTGGCTTCCAGAAATGAACTGCGGTTTTACACCCTGGATGCTATGGTTGAAGTTTCCATTTTGATACATAATAAGTTTTACGTCTTGCATCGGATTTACAAGTTCAAAATCAGGAGCATCTATGATGATTTCCAAGCGCTGCATTTGGTCAAGATTTTTAACGTCTCTTGATGTTTTGACCGCGACGCCCACTTGGATCGCTTCCTTGTAGATGACAAAGCGACGTGTGAACATCAATTCACCTTTGTTATCTGTAATTTCTAGGATGTAATTCCCGGTAATTTTAAATTTTGTCTGATTGTTGGGGAGTTGTAATTGATAGTTGGTGAATGGTTGTAGGGTGGTTAAGGAATTTTCATAATTCGTGATGCGCTGGTCGTCAATGCCGTCTAAGTATTGAGATTTAAGAAGTCTCGAAGGTGTCCAGTCGTAATTGCAATAGCGTATGCGGTAGTAATAATCCATTTCATCTGCATACAAATCATCAAAGGAGAGCTGAATGACTTGACCGAGTTTTACGATCGGAAATTGATCACCCTCAGTATCAGATTTGAATACTATGGATTTTATATTTTCCGGTGGATCCTTTTCTACCGTATTTTGAGAAAAACCAAATTGAAGGATACCGATACAATAGAATACAAAAATAAATTTCACTTGCTCCTAAGGTTTGAATATTTTGTCGTAAAGTTAAACAAATTCAATTAGGGTTGTTTCATTCGCTTTATGTACCTGAAAATTATACTGATTTATTGTGGTAACTCTGTTTTAATTATTAAATTTGCACGAATTTTTGAGTTAACTAATTTCATTAGATAGATAACATGTCCAACGACATTAAGATTAGAAAAGGCTTAGATATTAAGCTGAAAGGCGAAGCGGAGAAACTGATTTCTGCGGCGCCAAGATCTAAATTCTTCGCAATTAAGCCTACAGATTTTCACGGAGTTACTCCTAAAATGGTGGTTAAAGAAGGTGCCACGGTGAAAGCTGGTGATACCATTTTTTATTCAAAAAGCAGCGAGCGTGTGAAATTCGTTTCTCCCGTGAGCGGAACCATTCAGGAAATCAGAAGAGGTGCAAAGCGTCGTATTTTAGAGGTGGTAATCAGTGCTGATGCCACGGATACGTTTAAAGATTTTGGTCAAAAAGATGTTTCGAAAATGTCTGCTGAACAAATTAAGGAACATTTGCTAGAGAGTGGATGTTGGCCTTTTGTGAAGCAAAGACCATACGATATTGTAGCAAACCCGGAAGATACTCCTAAGGCTATTTTTATTTCAGGAATGGCAACAGCACCTTTGGCTGCTGATGTTGAGTTTATACTTGAGAAAAGAAAAGAGGATTTTCAAGCCGGTATCGATGCAATTTCGAAATTAACTACTGGAAAAACCCATCTTTCAGTCGATAAGAGGTCAGCTTCTTTTTTCGATCAAGTTAAGGGTGTGACGCTTCACAAGGTTTCAGGACCGCACCCTGCAGGAAACGTAGGCGTGCAAATCCATCACATTGACCCTGTTAACGCAGGTGAACGTGTATGGGTTATCAATCCTGAGGATGTCGCTATTATTGGGTCGCTGTTTAAAACAGGTCACTTTGATGCAACACGTGTTTTTGCAGTAGCGGGAACTGAGGCGCCTAAAGCACAATACTACCGTTTCAAGTTAGGATCCAATATCCAAGATATTGTTGGAAATATTTCGGAGGACGTTCGAATTATCAGCGGTGATGTACTAACTGGTACTAAAATCTCTAACGAAGGTTTCGTTGGTTTTTACGATAACACATTGACCCTGATTCCTGAGGGAGATACCTATAGAATGTTTGGATGGTTGCCATTTAAAGATAACAACATTCCAAGTATGTCAAAGACTTCATTGTCTTGGTTGTTCCCTAATAGGAAATACAAGGTTAATACAAATCTCAATGGAGAGGAGCGTTCCTTAGTGGTGACAGGAGAAATGGAACAAGTGTTTCCAATGGATATTTATCCAATGCAGTTGTTGAAGGAATGTATGGTTTTCAACATCGAGAAGATGGAAAATCTAGGAATCTACGAAGTAGCACCAGAGGATTTTGCATTGATTGACTATGTGAATACTTCCAAACTGGAAGCTCAGGCTATCGTTCGTGATGCCCTGGATTTAATGATAAAAGAAGTTGGTTAAAAAATATTGAGATATGAATGCCTTAAGAAAAAAATTAGATCAACTACGAAAACCTTTTGAAAAAGGGCAGAAGTGGGAGAAGTTTGCTCCTGCAATCAATGCATTTGACACCTTTTTGTATGTGCCTAATCACACCACTAAAAAGGGAGCCCATATTCGGGATTCTGTAGACTTAAAGAGAACGATGATAACCGTAGTTGTTGCCTTATTACCGGCTTTGATTTACGGAATATATAATTCAGGATATCAACATTTTATTCAACTAGGTGAACAATTCACCTTTTGGGATGCCTTTGCGCATGGTGCTGCAAAAGTTCTTCCAATGGTTATTGTTTCCTATGTAGTAGGACTTACTATTGAATTCATTTTTGCTATTTATAGAGGACATGAGGTCAATGAAGGGTTCTTAGTAACTGGTTTGTTGATTCCAATGATTATGCCTGTTGACTTGCCACTTTGGATGCTTGCAGTATCTGTTGCTTTTGCAGTAGTACTTGGAAAGGAGGCCTTTGGGGGAACAGGGATGAATATATTAAACCCAGCCTTGACGGCTAGGGCCTTTGCCTTCTTTGCTTATCCAACGTATATGTCCGGTACTAAAGTATGGGTTTCAGATGCGACTACTATAGATGCTATTTCAGGTGAAACTGTACTGGGGTCGTTGGCAGCTAATCACGATGTTCATTACAGTGTGTGGGAGATGTTTTCTGGAGCAATTCCGGGATCTATTGCCGAGACCTCTGTTTTGTGGATATTAGTGGGTGCTGCAATTTTGATCTTCACTGGTGTAGGTAGTTGGAGAATTATGTTGGGAGGAGTTATTGGAGCTGTATTTATGTCTTTCCTATTTAATTTATGGGGAGCAAACGGGCTTATGGAATTCCCATGGTACCAACACTTGCTAGTTGGAGGTTTAGCTTTCGGACTTGTCTTTATGGCAACTGATCCGGTATCTGCTGCACAAACCTTAAAAGGAAAATGGATCTACGGAATTTTAATCGGTATTTTTTGTATACTGATTCGCGTATTCAATCCGGCTTATCCTGAAGGTGTGATGTTGGCAATTTTATTGATGAACGTATTCGCTCCGACTATTGATCATTATGTGATACAAGCTAACATTAAGAGAAGAAAGAAACGTGTATCGAGTGCAACTGTTAAATCCGCTTAGTCATGAATAGAGAGAGTAACGCATATACATTAATATTCGCCGTGATTATGGTAATAGTAGTAGCATCTGCTTTGGCAATTGCTGCAACATCACTTCAACCATTACAGGCTCAGAATATAAAGATCGAGAAAATGCAGGACATTTTGTCGACTATTGAAATTACATCCACTAAAGAACAAGCTGAAGAAACCTATAATAAATACATTACAAAGGAACTTGCACTTGATCCTAATGGAGAAGTTGTATTAGAAGGTGGTGAAGCTTTTGCTATCGACCTTGCTAAGGAGTATAAAAAGGATGTTAACCAACAACGCTTTCCTCTTTATGTGGCTGACGTAGAAGGTTCAACTTATTACATCATTCCACTTTATGGTGCCGGACTTTGGAACTCAATTTGGGGATATATCTCACTAGAAGAAGATGGTAATACCGTTAAGGGAACTGTTTTCTCACACGCTGGGGAGACGCCTGGACTTGGAGCTGAGATCACTCAAGATTGGTTTCAAGAACGTTTTATCGGTGAGAAAATCAAAGATTCAAGCGGGAAGTTTGTCGGTATAAACGTGAAAAAAGGATACGCTGGAGGTAATGATAAAGACGATAATGCAGTGGACGCCATATCAGGAGCTACCATCACAGGTGACGGGGTGACCAATATGATCCACGAACGTCTGGAATATTACATTTCTTATTTGGAGAAACAGAACACTAATTTAGCTTTAAATTAAGGTATTATGGCTGATATTAAAAATAAAAAAGAGAAAGAGCCTGTTGTGCTTTTTGTAGCAGAAGAAAAAGAGCCGTTATTCTCAAAGAAAAACCGAAAGTTACTTACAGATCCACTTAATGACGATAACCCGATCACGGTTCAGGTACTTGGGATATGTTCGGCTTTAGCGATTACGGTTCAACTAGAACCTTCAATAGTTATGGCAATTTCAGTAATAGCTGTAATGGCAGCGAGTAACGTGGTGATTTCTTTGCTTAGGAATCTTGTTCCTAACCGTATTCGAATCATTGTTCAGTTAGTTGTAGTTGCTAGTTTAGTGGCTTTGGTAAACGAAGTGCTTAAAGCTTATGCTTATGATGTGAGTAAACAGTTGTCGGTATTCGTAGGACTTATCATTACCAACTGTATTGTAATGGGACGATTGGAAGCATTTGCCTTAGGTAATGGGCCTTGGAAATCTTTTCTAGACGGTATTGGGAACGCAGCGGGATATGCACTTGCCCTTATTGTTATTGCATTTTTCCGTGAATTACTAGGATCTGGTAAGTTATTTGGAATTGAAGTTTTGGGACACAAAGGTGTTACCCTGGCAGAATCAACCGGACTTTACGCACTAGGTTATGAGAATAATGGACTGATGTTGTTATCACCTGCAGCCTTATTAGTGTTGGGAGTCATCGTTTGGTTCCAGCGTTCTAAGAATAGAAAATTAATCGAAAAATAAGCAATAGCATTAAAAACATTAAATTATGGAATACGTAAATCTTTTTGTGAGAAGTATTTTTATAGAGAACATGATCTTTGCTTATTTTCTTGGGATGTGTTCTTATTTAGCAGTCTCTAAGACGGTAAAGACTGCCGTTGGATTGGGAGCTGCTGTGATCTTTGTGTTGGCCATTACAGTGCCAATGAACTTTTTAATAGATAATTATTTGCTAAAGCCTGGTGCTTTATCATGGATAAGTCCTGATTTTGCTGAATTGGATTTAAGTTTTTTAAGTTTTATTCTATTTATTGCAGTAATCGCCTTTATGGTACAGCTTGTTGAAATGATTGTAGAACGATTCGCTCCTGCGCTTTATGGGGCTTTAGGGATCTTCTTACCACTAATTGCCGTTAACTGTGCAATTCTTGGAGCATCATTATTTATGCAACAAAAAGACTTTTCTTCTATTGGGGAAGCTTCTGTATATGGGTTAGGCTCTGGTATAGGCTGGTTCTTAGCGATTCTTGCAATTGCTAGTATACGTGAAAAAATCACGTATTCTAATGTTCCCGCTCCTTTAAGAGGTCTTGGAATCACATTTATCATCACTGGACTTATGGCCATTGGGTTTATGAGTTTTATGGGAATTAAATTATAATATAAATCTTATTAGTTAAGTAGGATATGGATTATTCAGTAATCGTTGCAAGTTTAGTAGTCTTTCTGACCCTAATCATTTTAATGGTATTGGCGCTCTTGTATGCCAAATCTAAACTATTGCCATCGGGACCCGTGACTGTAAAGATCAACGGGGAGAAAGATTTAGAAGTTTCATCAGGAGGGACCTTATTGTCTACCCTGGGGAACAGTAAAATATTTTTACCTTCTGCATGTGGAGGTGGAGGAACCTGTATTCAATGTAAGTGTATCGTTAGCGAGGGTGGAGGTCAAATACTTCCAACTGAGGAACCACACTTTACAAGAAAGGAAATTGCCGAAGGATGGCGTCTTAGCTGTCAGGTAAAAATCAAACAAGATTTGGTTATACAAGTTCCTGAAGAGGTTTTTGGTATTAAGAAATGGGAAGCGGAAGTTGTCAGAAACTGGAACGTTGCCTCATTTATTAAGGAATTTGTAGTCAAACTTCCAGAAGATATGGACTACCAACCGGGAGGATATATTCAAATTGAAATTCCTAAAGGGGAGGTTAAATTTGAGGATATGGATATTACTGCGCATCCTGAGGAGCATGACGATCCTAAGAAGTTCCAATTGGAATGGGATAAGTTCAACCTTTGGCCTCTTGTGATGAAAAATGACGACGTTGTAGAAAGGGCATACTCCATGGCCTCTTATCCTGCAGAAGGAAGAGAAATCATGTTGAATGTTCGTATTGCGACCCCACCATGGGATCGTAATAAAAACGGATGGATGGATGTAAATCCCGGTATTGCTTCATCTTATATCTTCGCTAAAAAACCAGGAGATAAAGTAATTATTTCAGGACCTTATGGTGAATTCTTCATCAACCCAAGCGATTCTGAAATGGTATATGTTGGTGGTGGAGCAGGTATGGCACCGATGCGTTCTCACTTATATCACCTTTTCAAAACTCTTAAAACAGGAAGAAAAGTGTCTTATTGGTATGGTGGACGTTCTAAACGTGAGTTGTTCTATCTAGAGCACTTTAGAGAGCTTGAACGTGAATTTCCTAACTTTAAATTCCACATAGTGCTTTCAGAACCTTTGGAAGTAGACAATTGGAAAGTTAAAGACTCAATGGATGCAGAAGGTGATGGATTTGTCGGGTTTGTTCACCAAGCCGTAATTGATAATTACTTAAGCCACCATGAGGCACCAGAGGATATTGAGTTCTATTTCTGTGGTCCTCCATTGATGAATAAGGCTGTTGAGAAGATGTGTGATGATTTTGGAGTTCCGCCTGAGAATGTAAGATTTGACGATTTCGGAGGTTAATAACCAAACTGAAATTTGATACTATAACAATAAAAAAACCGCTCATAAGGCGGTTTTTTTATTGTTATTTACTTATCTGATTTTAGTCCACTTTGTCATTGCCACTTGGTTTAAGATAACTCCTCATCAAGCGAACAAATTCCGCACGATAGCCTTGCTTGTCTTCGGCTTTATTCTGCTCCGCCAAAGCTATGATTTGTTCCTTAGTCGCCCCATTTAAGTACTTGGAATCTCTTAAATACATACCCCACATGGCAACGGCAGAGGCAAAATTAAAATCGGAATCTTCTTTAACTAACTTTTTAGAAACGGTGTGAACCAATTCTTTGCTCTTGTCACCATCTGGTTGTTTATAACGGAACTTTATGGTCACCAACTCGTTTCTAAAATTTGAGCTTGGTTGAACCTTCGTATATTTTAAAGAATCGATACTCTTTACATAGTCACTTTTTACTCCTGTAGGAATGATTTCATAAAAGGCAGTGACTCTGTGGCCACTTCCCATCTCACCGGCATCCTTGGTGTCATCTTTAAAGTCCTCGTCATTGAGAAGTCTATTTTCATAACCTATTAAACGGTACGCCTGAACAAGGGACGGATTAAACTCCAATTGTAGTTTTACATCTTTGGCGATGGTGTACATAGTTCCTCCAAACTCGGTTCCAAGAACGCGCTGTGCTTCTTGCATGGTATCGATATAGGCATAATTTCCGTTACCCTTATCTGCTAAGGTTTCAATCTTTGAATCTTTATAATTTCCCATTCCAAATCCTAAGCAACTCAAAAACACTCCTGATTTTCGTTTCTCCACAATCAAATCTTCCATTTCACTGTCCTTATAAGGACCAACATTAAAGTCTCCATCAGTGGCGATAATCACACGGTTGTTTCCGTTTTTAATAAAGTGCTCTTCAGCGGTTTCATAAGCGAGATTTATCCCTTGACTACCAGCAGTCGAACCTCCTGCTTGGAGGCCGTCAATTGCGGCTATGATAGTTTGCTTCTCTGCTCCTGAAGTAGGAGGTAATACCAAGCCGGCTGCTCCTGCATATACGACTATAGATACATTATCTTCCGGTCTTAGTTTTTCGACCAACACTTTAAAGGCAGACTTCAATAACGGCAATTTATTGGGTGAATTCATAGATCCTGATACATCAATCAGAAAAACCAAATTAGACGCAGGAATGTCTTCTAAAGGCACTTCTTTGCCTTGTAGTCCTATTTTCAGCAACTGATGCTTCTCATTCCATGGCGCTTTCCCTAAGGTTGTTGCTATGGCAATTGGATCCTTTGATTTTGGTTGATCGTAATCATAGTTAAAGTAATTGATTAATTCCTCTACTTTGATCGCATCTTTGGGGATTTTGGAACCATTGTTAATCATGCGTCTCATGTTGCTATAAGAAGCCTTGTCTACATCTATAGAAAAGGTGGAAAGCGGTTTGTATTGCACTTGTAGAAAGCCATTATCCTTAATTTTCGCATAGTCCTCCGTGTTTGAAGTGTTTGGTCTCCATGCCCTGGTAACAGCTATGGCATTTGGATTTATACCTCGAATTAGGCGAGGCGGCCCTGAAAGAATCACTTTCTCTTCGACCTCTTCCGCATCCTCTACAACTTGTATTATGGATGCAGATTCCATAGCTACATTTAGGGTGTTATTCTTGACTACAATTTCCCTTGAAGCATAACCGTTTAGAGTAAATCTAAGGATGTTACCTTTTTCAGCTTTTATGGAATACTTCCCGTTTTTATCGGTTAGGGTAGTGACTTTGGTGAAATGATTGCTGACTAATACACCAACTAAGACCTTGTTACTTTCTATATCCGTAACACTCCCACTGATGGTGGTGTACTGGGCAGTACCCCAGGCAGACCACAGCATTAAAAACATTAGAACAATTCGCATATTGAATAGATTTATGGATTCTTATAGGAAATAAAACAAGTACTGTGCCACAAAATTGAATGCGATACCGTGTATGTGGATGACCGCAGTTTTAGTTGATGAATTTTTCTATGGATTCATTTTATTTTGTTAGATTGCGTATGCAAAAATTTAACGTTATTAACAGTAAGATGCCTGAGGAATTCACAGAGCAAGAACTTCATAATTTAGCGATGAATGTCGTTGGTAAAGTGCTTGAAAAAGAAGGCTTTGAGTTTATGACTGTAAACTCCAAGTTAAAGAAGGATCCTCAATTTGTGTGTTTGAAGAATAAAAAGCTTCATTTTGTTATCGTCAGGGCAGTAAGGTATCCCCAAAACCCAATCACCTATGATGTCACTTATATGGAAATAGTGAAACAACATGCCTTGAACTTTAAAGCAAGGACATATTATGCGGGAGTAGGAATTGCAAATGCAAATGATTATTCGAAGGCAGTGATCAAGGGTGATAAATATATAATAAACTTTAATGGAATTACTGAAATTTAATCCTTTAACCCCACTTCTAGGATTCTTACTATTGTTTGGAAGTTGCGCTTTGGACAATACTTCAGAAATAAAGGTCGAGGAGGGCTATGTGTTAGGAACTACGTATCAGATAAGTTATGACGCCATCAAAGATTCTCTGCTAGTAAAACAGCAGATACAGTCCATTTTTGACGATATTAATCGATCCTTGTCTACATACCTGCCAACTTCAGATTTATCAGCCATTAACAAAGGTGACTCCAGTAAAGTCATCGACCTGTATTTTAAAGAAGTATACATTACTGCAAAGGATATTTGGCGCCAAACAGACGGGTATTTTGATCCCACTATTGGTGGGCTAATCGACGCTTGGGGTTTTGGTTCTGATCTCCCAATAAGAGGTATAGGGAGCTCTGAAGTAGATAGCCTCATGGAATACATTGGTTTTGGAAAAGTTTATTTGTCCAATGACAATAGGATTATAAAAGAAAATGCCAACACCAAATTAAACTTTAATGCCTTGTTAAAAGGATATACCGTGGACCTTATTGCTCGGGTACTTGAGAGCAACGGTGTCAAAAATTATGTGATTGCTTTAGGGGGCGAAGTGTTGGTCAAAGGAGATAAGGAGTTTGCCAACAAAATTAAAAATTGGGTTGTTGCTATCGAGAGTCCAATCCAGACAAAAAAACAAGATGTATTCATAGCCAAGGTACAGTTGAAAAACAGAGCTATGGCCACCAGCGGAAACTATAGAAAATTCAGAGTAGATCCTATTACTAAAGAGCATTATGTACACATCGTCGACCCACATACAGGCTATCCCAAAAAGAGTAATGTCCTAAGTGTGGCGGTAGTTGCTGACCAGTGTGTTATAGCAGATGCCTATGCCACAGCTTTAATGGTTATGCCATTTGAAAAAACTAAAGCATTTCTAAAAAAGAATTCTGGAATTGAAGCCTATATCATTGTCGCCGACAAAGATGGTGACCTAAGTGAGTATAAAACAAAAGGTTTTCAAGATTTACTACAGAATTAACTGGTTATCGGCTTTCTACACAGTGGAAGTATTTCGTGCGGATTAAGGCCGTAGCGCTGTATTTGTTCAGAAGTTAATTTGTTTTGGAGCAGCACTTGGTCAACCTCGAATCCAACTGCTCTGAGTTTGTCAAAATAATCCATACCATAAACCCTAACATGATCGTACTGTCCAAAGATTTCGGCTCTTTTTTTAGGATCCGTTATACTATCATCCTGAAAGCTTGTCAAGCGGTTCATCTCTAATGGTATTTGAAATATACCCCAACCACCAGGTTTCATAACGCGATACAATTCCCGCATAGCTTTATGGTCATCTGGGATGTGTTCTAAGACGTGATTGCATAGAATCACATCGTATTGATCATTTTCAAATGGAAGGGCGCAAATATCCGCCTTTACCGTAGCAAGCGGTGATTCTATATCCGTGGTGGTGTAGTCTAAATTTTTCTGAACTTTAAAACGCTTGTAAAAGGCTTGTTCGGGCGCAAAGTGCAATAGCTTTAACTCTTTCGAGAAGAAATCAGTCTGAACTAAATACAACCATAACAATCGGTGGCGTTCAAGGGATAAGGTGCCTGGAGCCAATACATTTTCACGTTGATTTTCGTAGCCATAAGGCAGAAATGACCTGTAGCTCTTTCCATCGATGGGATCTGTATAGCGGTCACCATTGTATAAAAATGCAATTATAGGGCTAACCCAATAGCTGATCTTTATAAGGAAAGGGCGTGGAACCTTATTTAAGAAAAATTTAAAAGCTCGCTTCAAGAAAATTTAGTTTGGTACATGATTTTTAAATTCTTCCTCCTCGTTACTTTTAATACCTAAAGCATCATAGATATAATCAAAGGTGGATAAAATTTCCGGTTTGCCCTCTATAAGAGCCACATCGTGTTCAAAGTGAGCACTTGGTTTGCCATCCGCAGTAACAATGGTCCAGCCATCGCTTAGTTGTTTGATGCGGTGCGTTCCCATGTTGATCATGGGTTCGATAGCCACGACCATACCATTTTGGAATTTTTTACCACGTCCTCTTTTGCCGTAATTAGGCATCTCAGGATCTTCGTGCATCTTTTTTCCAAGTCCGTGACCGACCAATTCACGAACTACGCCGTAGCCTTGATCTTCACAATATTTTTGGATTGCATATCCAACATCCCCTACACGGTTACCCATTTTGAATTCTCGAATTCCAATGTATAAGGAGTCTTTTGTGACTTGAAGTAATTTTTTAGTCTTGGGGTCAACTTCGCCGATTTCAAAGGTGAACGCATGATCGCCATAATAACCATTTTTTAGCGCTCCACAGTCGATAGAAACCACATCACCTTCCTTAAGAGGTTTGTCTGTAGGAAGTCCGTGAACAACTGCCTCATTGGTAGAGGTAAGTAGTGTAGAAGGGCAGCCGTATAATCCTAAGAACCCTGGTTCAGCACCCTGAGATCTAATATAGTCTTCTGCGATTTTATCTAAATATTGTGTAGTAACACCTGGCTTTAGCTCTGTGGCTAACATTCCCAAAGTTTTGGAAACTATAAGCGCACTCTCTCTCATCAATTCGATCTCTTCAAGCGTTTTTAGCTCAATCATATATTGTTATTTTAAAAATCTAATAAGGCACTAGGTTAGCAATGCCGCTAAGGTGCAAAAATAGTTATTATTTTTTTGTTTTCGGAAGTTCTATAGAAGCGGCGTGTAAATCTCAAAATAGTCATCAACAAAAAACGAGTCCGGGATAAACCACAGACTCGCATTTTTGAGGTTTAAATTCAATTATTGTACTTTTTTCTTGAAGTTATCAAAATCAGAATCAGTTTGTTCCTTAGGCCATATATTGTTGGAGGTATCTACATCCGCAGTTTGCGCTTTTGGATCGATCTCAACACGAGTGATTTCTTTTTCGCTTGCAATGACTCTTTTTGACTCTTTGTCATTTTTTCTCCAAACCTCCACAGGGTAAGTAATCATTTCTTTGCTTCCGTCAGCATAGGTATACTCCACAAGGATAGGCATTGGAATTCCGCCAGGTTTTGAGAATGTGATCTCATAAAAATATTTAGGTGATTTTAATTTTGCCCGCTCTGCAGGGGTGAAATTATCCATCAAATAGTCGTTCAGTGTTTTAAAATTTTCTTTTTCAGTTCTTTTAACGACCTCATTTGTATATTCGTCACTTTCCTCAGCAACTAGATAAACTAGTTCAGGTAGATCAGCTTCGGTCATACCTCTTTGCTCTAAAATTTCTTTAACACGTTGGTTAGGTTTTGATGAGACATGAAATTTTTTAACTCTAGCTATTCCTATATCCACATTAGCAGTGGTGTAGAACCAAGCTCTCCAGAACCAATCCAAGTCAACCGCAGAAGCATCTTCCATGGTACGGAAGAAATCTTCAGGGGTTGGATGTTTAAACATCCAACGTTGTGCATAGGTTTTAAATGCATAATCAAAAAGTTCATGCCCCATGACGGTCTCTCTAAGAATGTTAAGTGCAGTGGCAGGTTTGCCATAAGCGTTAGCACCCAATTGATAGACATTTTCAGGATTAGACATTATAGGAGCGATATGGCTTTGGTCACCTTTCATATAGCTGACAATCTTGCTAGGTTCTCCTCGTCGCGAAGGATATACCCCACCAGGGACTGCGGCCGGGTTGTTCTTTGCAAACTCTTGCTCAGTTAAATATTGGCAGAAGGTATTTATTCCTTCGTCCATCCATCCCCACTGACGCTCATCTGAATTCACAATCATAGGGAAGAAGTTATGTCCAACCTCGTGAATAATGACACTAATCATACCAAATTTGGTGCGATCGCTATAGCTCCCATCTTCTTCAGGTCTTCCGTAGTTCCAGCAAATCATAGGATATTCCATTCCCTGATTTTTAGCATGAACAGAAACTGCCTTAGGATAAGGGTAGGAGAAGGTGTGTTTTGAATAGGTTTTAAGGGTTTGAATCACTGCTCTAGTTGAGTATTCTTCCCAAAGTGGGTTCCCTTCTTTAGGATACATAGATACAGCCATAACGGTGCTTCCATCTTCCATTTTTACTGCCTGACGTTCCCAAATATACTTTCTAGAAGTGGTAAACGCGAAGTCGCGAACATTCTCAGCCTTATAGGTCCAAGTTGCGGTATCAGTTGAATATCCTTTCTCATTTTCAATTGCTTGTTCCTCTGTAACGATAAATACAGGGCTTTTATACGAAAATTTAGATCTTTCATATTCTTGAAGCTGCTCCTCTGTCAATACCTCTTCTGGATTCTCTAGCGTACCTGTAGCTTCCATGATGTGATCTGAAGGTACTGTGATATTTACCTCGAAGTTTCCAAATGGAAGTGCAAATTCTCCATCACCCCAGAATTGATGATTTTGCCAACCTTCCGCATTGTTATAAACTGCCATTCGTGGGTAAAATTGAGCGATGACATAATTTCTGTTTCCATCAGGAAATTCTTCATATCCGCTTCTCGCGCGGTCAGTTATATGATTGTTCACCTTATACCACCATTTGATTTGAAGAACAAATTGCTCTCCTGATTTTAAAGGCTCGTCCATTTCTACGCGCATCATTGTCTGATTGATGGTGTAGGGAAGGTTTCTTCCTTTTTCGTCTTTTACATGTGTGATATTAAATCCACCGTCAAAGGCAGGTAAGTAATGCTTACTTACAAAACTACCGGTTTCCTCGGCCGGAGGCATTCCTTCACCGTCTTTGATCAGTGCTTTAGAATCTTTGGTTCTTATGTTTTGATCTAACTGCAGCCAAAGGTAATCTAGGGATTCAGGTGCATTGTTGGTGTAAGTGATGGTTTGTTCACCGCTAATTTCTTTGGTATCATCATTTAGTGTGATATCCATCTTATAATCTGCCTGTTGTTGGTAGTACGCAGAACCGGGTGCACCAGAACCAGTTCTAAATAAATTAGGAGTAGAAAACTCCTGATACATTTGTCTGAACTTGTTGTTGTTTTCATGGCCTTGATGGCTGCCACTGTTCTCTTCCTGCGCAATTGCAAGTCCAAAAACCAGTAGCCCTAAGCTTGTTAGTAAAAGTTTAATTTTTTGCATCATGAATTGTAAATAAATTAGGTTGTAAATATAAATATAAACTAGATTTTGGGCGGTTAATCTTCTAATTCTAATACGGCTTTGTCACTTTCTTTGATTAGTACATAACTTTTCTTTAGTTCGTCCACCTTGATATGTATAACATTTTTCTGTTCGGGATAAACCCCGTAAAGTACAGTGCTCTTCACCCCAATACTATGGAATGTATCCTTAGCTATACGTGGAACTTCTAAATAGATTTTCATTACATCAACATCGTATTGCTTGCCAATGAAATTCCACTCCACTCTTTTCTGATCGATAAATATAATGAATTTATCCCTGAGGTAGTGTTCTATATAGGAGTCGACATCTTCGAGCTCTTCATCGGACATAAGCCTTGGTTCTATCCCATACCGCTCTACGAGCAGCTTTTCCATATCGTCTACAAAATACCTGGAAATCATTTGAATCGCCTGATCCTTTTCTCGGTAATTCACATCAGTTACACTAAGGTAAAATTTGTGATATGCCGTAAAGCTCAGCAATGGAATAAGGAATACCAATAGAAGGTATTTGTGTTTACAAAACCAATTTAAGGTACTATTAGAAGTGAACGTTAAAGTCAATTGATTCAATATTAAATTACACCGAAGTCCTTAGAAAAGCAAATGTACATATTGCTTTACAAATTTTAGTTGCACAAACTCTTAAAATTCAATTACAAGCCAAGGGAAACGAAAACTGTTATGGATTTTCTGTCCTCTGAACAGCAATAAAGTTTCTGCTTTGTTCAACCAGAAAGTCAATTAGTTCAAATTCGTGATCTCTTTTCATGAGCTGCTGGGACGGCAGCTTGTCGTCCACATAGTATAAAAAAGCATTAATCTTGTCCTGAGGAATTTTTAGATCGATCACAAAAAACTCATCATTATACACTTGACGCAGTACTTGGCTTGGTAAAATTGGGGTACCCTGATCTTTGTCAGAATTTGATTTAAATAGTGCTTTGAAAATATTGACGAAATTTATTCCGTTTACCATCCCTCTTTGGCTCACCGGGATGGCCATATTCCCTTGTATTGGGGTAGAGTGGTCTTTTTCAAATACGTATTCTTTGAACTGTGCATTTTTATTCTGTATCCAAGCTTCTCTGTCTTCAGGAGTAATGATTACCTCGTCTAGTTCAGTAATTTTTTCATCGACTTCAACTACCAGCCTTTTGTTTTCAATAATCTCATCGGTAATTGTCACGGTTTTTAATTCAAAATTAAGTGCGGTGAAGGCAACTTTATCACCTTCGCTGACTAGAATTAGGAATTCGCCCTTTTCATTGGTTGTGGTAGCATCTTCAGTATTGATGTTAATAACATTTTCAGCAGGCACAGGAGTGTTTTTATACAATACCACACCCCGGATGAGTTGAGCGTTATCTGACTGAGCCTTCGATATTTGTGTTCCAAATAAGGCGATGCATATTAAAATGAGATATTTTTCCATGGAGTTATAATCAAGATTTTAGTCTCAAAACACACCGAACTACAGTAGTAGTTCAATAGTTGCTTTGTGATATATATTATAAATTTACAAAAAAATAAACGTTGAGCATTATGAAAAAAATGTTAATTGCAAGTACTTCTACGTTGTACCAAGGTGCATATCTCGATTATTTATTAAGTGATTTAGAAGAGTTCTATAAAGGGATAGACGAGATTGTATTTATTCCTTATGCACGACCAGGAGGAATTTCACATGAGGCTTATACAGCAAACGCCAAAAAAGCTTTTGAGCGTATAGGTAAAAAGGTGGTAGGCTTACACCGTTTTGATGATCAGATAGGTGCATTAAAAGAAGCAAAAGCGGTGTTTACAGGTGGTGGAAATACATTTTTACTGGTCTCACAGCTCTATAATTTCAAGACGCTTCCGGTGCTAAGAGAGCGTATTTTTGAAGGGATGCATTATTTTGGAACCAGTGCAGGATCCAACATTACAGGGGTGACTATGCAAACCACCAATGATATGCCAATTATATATCCTCCAAGTTTTAAAACTTTGGGTACAATCCCCTTTAATATCAATCCGCATTACTTAGATCCCATCGAAGGCTCAAAACATATGGGGGAAACTAGAGAGACCCGCATCCAAGAGTTCCATACCTACAACACCATTCCAGTTGTCGGACTTAGAGAGGGGAGCTGGCTAGCAGTTCAAGGGGATCAAATTACATTAAAAGGAAGCTTGTCAGCCAGGATATTCGAACAAGGTAAAGATGCCTATGAAATTGACCCGGAAAGTTTGATTAAGTTTTGAGCTGGTAGTTATTTCGAATGTGTTTTTTTTGACCCTGCGGATAAGGAGTTAATGACCTCGAGCTCCTGTTCTGTTAAATAACGCCATTCTCCTACCGGAACGTCTAAGTTTACATTCATGATTCGGATTCGTTTTAAGGAAGTAACCCTGTAATCCAGATATTCACACATTCTTCGAATTTGCCTGTTGAGTCCTTGGGTTAGAATGATTTTAAAAGTATGACTGTCAATTTTTTCAACCTTGCACTTTTTTGTTAATGTATCCAGTATTGGAATACCATTACGCATACGATTTAAAAATTCATCCGTCAGGGGTTTATTTACCCCGACGATGTACTCCTTCTCGTGACCATTTTTCGCCCTTAGAATCTTATTGACGATATCACCATCATTGGTAAGGAATATCAATCCTTCACTGGGTTTATCCAATCGCCCGATAGGGAAAATACGTTTAGGATAATTGATGTAATCTATGATGTTGTCTTTTTCAACCTTGGTGTCTGTGGTGCATACAATACCGATCGGCTTGTTGAAAGCCATATATACAAAATCTTCCTGTGGTGCGTTAATAAGCTTTCCGTCTACGCGGATTTCATCCTCACTACTCACTTTGGTTCCCATTTCTGGAAGTTGACCATTAACCGTGATTCGCTTTTGTTGAATGAGTTTATCAGCCGCTCTTCGTGAGCAATACCCTGCTTCACTTAAGTATTTATTTATTCTGGTAAGTTCTTTTTCCATTGTAATGTACAAGATACAACATATTCAAAAAAAAAGCCCAACAAAGGTTGGGCTTCAAAGAGCGGGAGACGAGGGTCGAACTCGCGACATTCAGCTTGGAAGGCTGACGCTCTACCAACTGAGCTACTCCCGCGTATACGTTACGCTGGGCAAATATACAGAAAGTCTTAAAGTCTTTCCAAATATTTTTTACGCTAATTTTTGGATTAGTAAAATTGTAGAAATTAGAGTACCTTTAATCAAGATACTACACACATTATGGATATATTAATTGAACACGAAGAATCTGTTAGTAAAGGGCGATTTTACGTTGAAGACGATGGTAAAACTTTGGCAGAGATGACTTATTCTATTGCAGGGCCACATAAAATAATTATTGATCATACTGAGGTGGACGAATCTTTGAAGGGGAAGAAGGTTGGGTTTAATCTCTTCTTAGCGGCTGTCAATTACGCTAGAGAGGCTGAAAAAAAAGTGCTTCCACTATGTCCTTTTGCCAAGGCACAATTTGACAGGCATCAGGAGTATAGGGATGTGTTGCTTCCCTAATTCGCGCATCGCTGAAATACTGGCATTAGGTGTAACTAAAAGTGCCAAGAATATGTAAATTTGAAAAAAAGTCAAACATGCATTTTATATCTCAAGCCATAGAGTCCTACGTGGAAAATCACAGCGAAGATGAACCTGAATTACTTCAACAACTTTCTAGGGAAACGCATCTGCAAGTGCTGCGACCACGAATGTTAAGCGGTCACTTTCAAGGACGACTCTTGAGTCTTTTGTCAAAAATACTTCAACCAAAAAATATTCTTGAGATCGGGACCTATACCGGATATTCAGCGCTTTGTATGGCTGAAGGTCTTGTTGAAGGAGGAGCATTACACACCATTGATATTAACGAAGAACTCTACGATTTTCAGAGAAGCTTTTTTGATAAAAGTGATTATGGATCACAGATCTTTCAGCATGTGGGTAGTGCTATTGATATTATCCCAACACTGGATATGAGCTTTGATTTGGTTTTTATAGATGCCGATAAAGAAAATTACCCAACCTATTTTGATTTGGTTATCGATAAGGTAGCGCCAAAGGGAATCATTCTCTCCGATAATGTGCTTTGGAGCGGTAAGGTTGTCGAACCGGTGGATCCAAAAGACAAAAGCACGCCAGTATTGTTGGAATTCAACAGGAAACTAAAAGAGGATCCTAGGGTGGAAACAATCTTGCTTCCTATTCGAGATGGTTTAACGCTGAGCAGAAAACGTTAGATCCTTTTAGCTACTCTTTTTTCCCTATGTATACAAATTTATAGACTAGCAATGCGATGGAGACACCTACAAGCGCTCCTGCGATGATGTCTGACGGGTAATGTACCCCGAGGTACATTCTACTGTAAGAAAACAGTATTGGCCAGACGAAAAAAAGATAGGACCATTTGGTTTTCTCACCAAGTACCAGAACCACAAAAGTAGTCACAGCAAAAGAAATTGCAGTATGGCCGGAAAAGAAACTATAGGAGACCGGGTGACTCAAAACCCGCAACTGATCTTTAAAACTTTCGATATGTTCCGGTCGTAGTCGTCCTACTGAGATTTTTACCAAATAAGTTACGAATCCACAGGCGAACAGTACAAGAAGTATTTGAAGAAATATGGAATAGAATTTAGAAGGGGTGAAACGAAACCACAGCACAATTAAAATGGCTAAATACAGGGGTAGCCAACTAATCGGATTGGTGACAAAAAGCCAAAACCCATCGTGATTAACAAGGCCAAAATTGTTGATATATAACAAGAACTCGCGATCGAGTTCGTGTAGTTTTTCAAGCATCAGAGCTTACGTTTAACCGAACCTGTAAAATTTTCCAAGTCATCTTTAACTTTGGTTACTTCATCTCCTATTCCTTTTGTGAAATCTGAGTCTAACCCGTTTTTTTCTGCACTCTTTTGAATCTCGGATTTGACTTCATTAGTAGCGTTTTTTAATTGACGCATACCTTTGCCTAATTCTCTTGCAATTCCAGGGAGTTTATCTGAACCAAATATCATAACGACTATAAAGAGTATGAAGACAATCTCAACTCCACTAATAAATAAAAACATATACCTTGTTATTTAGCCTGGTGAATCCACCAGCACAAATATAATGAAGTTTAGATGTAAATTTGAAATACTTAAGTCTTAATAATACGTTTTAACGTATCAAATTTTACAAATTCTTGTGGATATCTAAACTCAGAGTAATATTATTAAGTTTAAAATCTAATGCAATTAAAGCGCATAGGGGTTTTTATAATCCTTGCCCTGAAGAATATCCAGAAGGTCTTTTTCAATACTGTTAATAGGGTATTCTACGAGTCTGTTTACCTCTTTGTCATCTTTGTAGATAATAATAGTAGGAACATTTATAACGTCAAGTCCTTCTTCGAAATTTTCAGGAGTTACTTTTTGTTCCGTCATCGAATACAGTTCAAAATCGTTGTATTCATAACCTGCCTGATCCATGATTTTGAAAAACGCCGGTACATTGTGTTGGCTATCACTACACCAAGTACCCATAAAAATTTTGACAGTAATCCCATCTAGTAATGGTTCTAATTCTGCTACTACTTCTGCGTTTGCTTGATATTCTTTGTAGTTAGCATCAAACCATTGATTATAAGGTGCCTGTTCAAGCTGTTTTCTGCTGTGCTTTCCGACCAAGATAGAGTCTTTATCTTGATCTACTGATGCTTGTTTGGTATAATCGAGCTTATTAGATTTTGAAGCCCCGCTTTGGCATGCCATAAGACCAAATCCAAGTGCTATGATTAATATTGTTGTTCTTAGGGGAGTTATCTGGCCCTTTAATAGCTTCATAGTTGTTTAATTTAATCATTTAACTTCACTTTTAAATCAGCCATCAGGATAACGATTGACTTAAAAGCGAAGTTGTTTATTTTAGTACTCAAAGGAAATTATACCAAGGAATGTCTTGTCATTTCTTCAGGCTGTTCTACGCCCATTAAATGTAGAATGGTTGGAGCGATATCTCCTAACACGCCGTTTTTGATGTTCTTTAATTCCTGGTCCACTAATATAAGCGGTACCGGGTTTGTGGTATGTGCTGTGTTTGGAGTTCCATCAGGATTTATCATGGTATCACAGTTGCCGTGATCCGCAATGACAATGGTTGTATAACCATTCTCGGTAGCTGTAGTGATCACATCTTTAGCGCAGCTATCCACTGTTTCGCAAGCTTTGATTGCAGCCTCCATAACACCAGTATGACCTACCATGTCCGGGTTAGCAAAGTTTAAACAAACGAAGTCTACAGCTCCTTTCTTCAATTCAGGAATGATTTTATCTCTGATATCATAAGCGCTCATTTCAGGCTGTAGATCATAAGTCGCTACCTTTGGAGAAGGACAAAGAATCCGGCTCTCATTTTCAAAAGGCTCCTCTCTACCACCGTTAAAGAAGAAGGTGACGTGAGGGTATTTTTCGGTTTCTGCTATTCTGATCTGGTGTTTTCCAGCCTTTGATAAGGTCTCACCCAGGGTCGCGGTAATATTGTCTTTTTTGTAAACTACATGAACATTTTCGAAAGACTCATCATAGTTGGTCAAGGTTACAAAGTACAACGGTAATTTGTGCATGTTTTGTTCGTGGAAATCTCGTTGTGAAAGTGCCTGAGTAAGTTGACGACCTCTATCGGTTCTAAAATTAAAGAAGATGACAACATCGTCTTTTTCAACCTTAGCGAGTGAGTGACTATCCGCTCCCTGAAGTACAATAGGTTTGATAAACTCGTCGGTTACTCCTTGATTGTAGCTTTCTTGAATAGCCTCTAGTGCATTCTTATGCGGAGCGCCATCGCCATTAACAATTAGATCGTAAGCCAGTTTAACACGTTCCCAACGTTGATCCCTATCCATGGCGTAATAGCGTCCGATTACGGATGCAAGACGAGAATGCGTTTGAGCGCAGTGTTTTAGTAAGTCATCAATAAAGTCTTTACCACTGTGTGGATCCACATCACGACCATCGGTAAATGCGTGGATAAACACCTGTTCTTTTAATCCAAAATTATGGGCAGCCGTCATAAGACCTTTGAGGTGGTTGATATGAGAGTGAACCCCACCGTCACTAACGAGTCCTAACAAATGAACTTTCTTATTATTCTCTTTTGCATAGGTAAAGGCATCCTTTAGCTCCTTTTCTTGAGCCAAGGTCTTATTTTTCACCGCCATATTAATTTTAGCCAAGTCCTGGTATACGATCCTACCGGCTCCCAAATTCATATGTCCTACCTCACTATTTCCCATTTGGCCTTCAGGTAGTCCAACATTCATTCCGTCTGTTAGCAGGTCGGCGCTGGGGTATTTGGTGTATAATGAATCTATAAATGGAGTATTTGCATTCTCTATCGCTGATATTTTTGGATCAGGAGATTTTCCCCAACCATCCAAAATCATCAATATTACTTTTTTATTCATCGTTCTTAAAAATTATGATACCTCAAAGATACTACTATAATAACTTTTTAAAAAAAAAGTATATAAAGCTTTGTGCACGGCAGTGCTGAATCATACAAAATACCACAAAAATTAAACTCCTTGTAACAATTTGAGTTAGAATGGGTTATTGTTGGCCTTTGCTGTGTTAAAGATACGTTAAAGCTGATTTAAACTGAAACAATTCTTGTCGCCCGGCGTCCTTTAATAGTAAACCACTAAATAATAAACTTATGAAAAAAGCATTTTTAATTATGATCCTTGTACTTACAGTAGGGAGTTCATTCGCAAATTCATCAAAAAACGAAAAAAATCTTGAATGCATCCAATCAATGCATGTCCAAAAAACAAATGAACTGTCTCCTTTTTGTAAGGCTATAGTCCAAGGTGATTTGGAAACCGTACAAAGTTTACTCGCTTTAGGCGCAGATGTTAATGAAAAATCTCTTGGAAGAACACCAGCTATGTATGCTGCCCGTTACAACAAAGTAGAAATCTTAAAGTTATTAATTAAGTATGATGCTAATCTCAAGGTTAAATGCACTGGTAAAAAGTTTACTGCCCTGGAGTATGCGCAACATGCCAATGCGACCGAAGCAGCTCAGATTATCGAGCAAGCCTTGCATTCTTAAAGAGGACTACGTTGTATTAAAATTATTTGATTTAGCGATCGTCAAAATCCTGCAGTAATGCGGGATTTTGATCTTTATAGGAGATTCCTTTTAACACCTTAAAACACAAACAGCAGGAAGTTTAATCTCCCTGCTGTTTGTGTTTTTATTAAAATGAAGCTATTCTTATTAAGAAACAGCCTTAAGTTTATTGACAGTAGCTTTAGTAAGCTTTTCTTCAACATATTGTCTGTCAACGATGAGCTCAGTTTCCTTACTACTTGGTAAATCAAACATGGCATCGGTAAGTACCGTTTCACAGAGTGAACGCAATCCTCTAGCACCTAGTCCATATTCAACAGCCTTTTCAACGATATAGTTCAAAGCCGCATCCTTAATCTCAAACTTGATATCATCCATTTCAAACAATTTGGTGTATTGTTTAATGATGGCATTCTTTGGTTCTGTCAAAATGGAGCGCAATGTCTTAGCATCCAAAGGATCCATATAGGTAAGAACTGGTAATCGTCCAATGATTTCGGGGATCAAGCCAAATTCCTTTAAATCCTTAGGGATGATGTACTGTAAGAGGTTCTCACGGTCAATCAATTCCTTTTTATCGATGTTATATCCAACAGCCTGCATGTTGAGTCTCTTGGAAATATGTCTATTAATACCGTCAAAAGCACCTCCTGCTACAAACAGTATATTCTCGGTATTCACCTCGATAAATTTCTGATCGGGATGTTTTCTCCCACCTTTTGGTGGTACGTTTACCGTGGTCCCTTCAAGTAATTTCAGCAAGGCCTGTTGAACCCCTTCTCCGGAGACGTCTCTAGTTATAGAAGGATTATCGCTTTTACGTGCAATCTTATCAATTTCATCAATAAAGACAATACCGCGCTCAGCCTTTTCTAAATTGTAATCCGCTGCTTGTAGCAAGCGTGTTAATATGCTCTCTACATCTTCGCCGACATAACCAGCTTCGGTTAATACCGTAGCATCAACAATAGCAAGTGGTACATTGAGCATCTTAGCAATTGTTTTAGCAATTAGGGTTTTACCTGTACCGGTTTGCCCAACCATGATGATGTTACTTTTTTGTATTTCGATATCATCTTTTGATGTGGGTTGTAACAATCGCTTATAGTGATTGTAAACAGCCACAGACATTACTTTTTTAGTGACGTCCTGACCAATGACATACTCATCCAAATAAGCTTTGATCTCCGCTGGTTTTTTCAAGACCAGTTCCGCAGATAATTCTTGGCTCTTTGATTGTTGTAATTCTTCTAGTACAATACCGTGAGCTTGTTCGATACATCGATCACAAATATGAGCATCCAGTCCTGCAATAAGCAAGTTGGTTTCTGGTTTCTTTCGTCCACAGAAGGAGCATTCTAAATCTTCTTTCGCCATTTTTCCTTTTTTGTGAAAGCGCAATGACTGCACTTTCTATTAAAAATAGATTTTAAGTCGCTGTTGTGGTGGTTAGTTATGGGGTGTTATTTGGTTCGAGCAAGGATCTCATCGATCATACCGTAGGATTTGGCCTCTTCAGCCTTCATCCAGAAATCACGATCAGAATCCTCGATCACTTTTTCCATCGTTTGCCCGGAGTGATTTGAAATGATTTGATATAGTTCATCCTTTAATTTCAAGATCTCTCTAGCAGTGATTTCAATATCACTGGCCTGACCTTGGGCACCACCAAGTGGCTGATGAATCATAACTCTACTGTGTGGTAGGGCAGAGCGTTTACCTTTTTCACCTGCACATAGTAGAACAGCAGACATAGAAGCGGCCATACCTGTACAGATTGTAGCTACATCAGGCTTGATGTACTGCATGGTGTCATAAATTCCCAGACCTGCATAAACGCTCCCTCCGGGAGAGTTAATATAGATCTGAATGTCTTTAGAGGCATCGGTGCTTTCTAAAAACAACAACTGTGCCTGGATGATGTTGGCTACCTGATCATTGATTCCGGTACCCATAAATATGATACGATCCATCATGAGTCTGGAAAATACATCCATGGCAACCGCGTTCATCTGACGCTCCTCTATAATATTTGGTGTAAGACCAACAGGAGTCATTGCACTTACGATCTTGTCGTAATACATACTGTTGATTCCTTGATCTTTTATGGCAAATGCCTTAAATTCTTTATCTAAATTCATATGATTCTATTAATATTTTAAGACGTAAAAAGGCGTTAAAACTTACTTTTTAACGCCTTAAAGATACTTAAAAATATTTTACTTGGAATTAGCTGTATACTTCTTTAACAAAGTTTTCAAAGCTCATTTCCTTCAACTTTAAGTTGGCTTTTTCTTTATATACGTTGATTAGCTTCTCGCTCATCAACTGTTCAGATAATCTCTTAGCCTCATCTTGGTTTGACAACACACGTGATGCGATATCTTCTAATACGCTTTCTTCCGGATTCATTTGCCCGAATTGCGCCATTTGCGAACCTACGTATTTCTTAGCATAATCCTTAAGCTCTTCATAAGTGATTTGAACATCATTGTCTTTAATGATTTTACCTTCGATAAGTTGGTAACGCAATCCTTTTTCAGATTTTTCGTATTCCTCACTAGCCTCTTCGTTGCTCAATTCATTCTCTCCTGTAGCTTGGATCCATTTTTTAAGGAACTCAGCCGGAAGGTCAAATTTAGTATCTTCGATCAATTGCTCAGTGATATCATTCAAGAGTTTCTGATCCGCTTGTTGAATAAACTGTTTTTCTGCATCTTCTTTGATCTTAGCGCGTAACTCTTCAACAGAAGTAACTACACCTTCTCCAAAAAGTTTGTCAAAAAGCTCTTGATTTAACTCAGCAGCTTCTCTCTTGTTCGCTTCTTCGATGGTGAATTTCACATCGATTTCTAAGTCGTGTGCCTTATCGTGATCTACTTTAAGGAAGTTCATCAAATCGTGATCATCCTCAAAAAGATTTTTAGTTTTAAGCTCTAGAGTGTCTCCAACTTTAGCGCCTACAAATTTATTTAGATTTCTCTTTCCTTTAAGTTTATCCAAGCTCAATGTAGCTTTGTTTTCGATTCCTTCCTCTTCATTGCTGAATGTTCCGGTAACCTCGCTATCTTCGCTTACTTCGTCTTGAGAAATAAGTTTCCCATATTGCTTAGCGATGCTGTCGATTTGCTCATCAATCATCTTATCATCAGCAATTAGCTTGTAATGAGTGATTGGCTTTTTGGTTTTTAACTCCACATCGAATTCCGGAGCAAGACCTAATTCAAATTCAAAAGAAAAATCTTCATTATCCCAATCCAAATCTTCTTGAGCCTTTGGAAGTGGATTTCCAAGAACATCAAGTTTCTCTTCAGTAAGATACTTGTTTAAAGATTCCTGAAGTAATTTGTTAACCTCATCAACCAATACAGCCTTACCGTATTGTTTCTTCACCAACCCCATAGGAACGTGCCCTTTTCTGAATCCGGGAATGTTTGCCGTTCTACGGTAATCGTTCAGTATCTTAGCAACTTTGTCGCTATAATCATCTTTTGTAATTGCAACCTTAACTATTGCATTTAAATTGTCTATTTGCTCTCTAGTAATATCCATGCGCTGTAAAAAATTTAATAGCCCTGTAAACGGGCAGGCAAAAGTAATACATTTTAGAAAGTTAACCAAGTTTTTTAAAAGGCTGAAAAACAAATTCTTATTTTTTGTTTTTCAGCCTATTAGTAATATTGGTTGCGCGTGAAGTTCACTAACAATATAGCGGTGCTATTATCGCTAGCTTTGCCGTTAATCTGTCGTGATTAATGCGTTAAAAATGGATTGTAAGATAGTGAGAAGAACACTAAAAATAAGTGCCCACCAAAAACTATCCGCTGAAAATCCTTGGACTAAAAAGTCCACAATTAAAACAACCACGGCGTTAATCACCAGTAAAAACAGCCCCAGTGTTAGTATGGTTACCGGTAGGGTCAAAATAACCAGAAGCGGTTTTACCAGCAAATTTAATAACGCCAAGACCACGGCCACAATAATGGCTGTGACATAACCGTCAACCTGGATTCCCGACAGTACATTAGCCAGAATTACCACCGCTACGGCAGTCAAAAGTAGTTTGATAATCATTTTCATCATTAAAACTTTATTATTGGTTTGTACTTAAAGATACAAAAAAAGCGCCTATATCAATATAGACGCTTAAATATCCTAAGGTGTGTACCTTACTATTTCACAAATATGGTCGGATAACTTCCCGGATTTACCATTGGAATATCAGCCTGATATGTAGCATTAATAGCGTTAATAAAGTTATTTGCAACTACGGCATATCCACGTTGGGTTGGGTGAACACCGTCTAAAGAAAATGCACCTCCGGTTCCAAAGGTATTGGTGATGGTGCCTCCATCAAAAGACACGCCCCCTTGGGCTAAAGTGTTCATCAGAGCTTGAATGTCAACAAAAGCGAGTTCATATTCTTGGGCCAAGGCTTTGATGGCAGTGTTGTATGCTGTTTGCGCTGTAACTACCAATTCGATTTCAGAAGCTGTAAGTAATTGGCTGTCATTTAAAGGCACCCCAACTCCAATTACAGAGCTTGGATTTGAAGGATCTGCCAGGGTACCGAGTACCGAAGAAACCGGAAGTGGAATAAGATCCTGACTTGTGGCTTGACGCATATTGGTTAGCCCTGGATTTATAGAGGTTAAATCTGTCAGCTCCTCGTCCAGTAAAACAACAGGGTTTTGTCCTGCTGCAAATGTTATGGTACGTTGAGCCGCTTCTTCAGGGGTGATTGCCCCAAACAAAACCGCTTGTTGTAAACCGCCATTATACGGGGCATAGGCCTGGTTAAGCGTAGATGCGGTAGCTTCATCTAAGGGAATAGCGTTATATGGTACTGTTGTGAAAAATGGTATGGAAGTCACATCAGGGATATTGGCAACAGCTCCTTTAGCGCCATTAGCCGTAAGGGCTTTAAGTAGCTCATTATAGACATTTGCAAAGACGTTAGGATCTGTGATATCTGAACTTCCATAGGTTGATGGTTGAAGATTTCCTGTTTGATCCACACCAACACCCCCTGAGGTAGCAAAACCTAAAATGTCGTTATTACCTATCCACAAAGTGAAAAATGTTGGGTTTTGAGCCACTGCATCACCAATTACTGTAGCTTCGTTAGAAGAAGCTATTCTAATAAAGTAAGGATTAGCTGCTGGTAAATTACCAATATTCCCATAGGTGTCTGCTAAAAGGTGAAAACTTTTAGCACCGGGAATTCCCATATTATTAAAATTACCTTCGAGATGATTGGCAATGTCCGTAGTCGGTGTTCCTTCGATAGGAACAGGATTCTGCTCGTTGGTACTAACCTGCAATACGAGACGGTTAGCTTGTATCTGTTGTCCATTAGCTAAAAGGCCACCTAGATTATCATTGACTAAGGGCTGAACAAAATCGCCTCCGCCTGCTAAAGCAAATTTAACTGCCAGCATGGAGGGGAATGAGTTTAATTGTCCTTCCAGGTAAAGCGCATTGTCAGCATATCCTGAGGTCAATGAATTTCCGACAGCCACATAGTTCGAGAAATCGGCCTGGCCACTGGTGTAGAAATCAACTTCATTTACGGGGTCGTTAAATTCAGGTTGACATCCGACAATCAAACTTACAGTAAGGATTGTATATAAATATTTTTTCATTTGTATCGCTTTTTTGAGTGCTTAAAATCCGTAGGTTAAACCGAGTCCGGGTACAAAACCATTGTTCTTATAGATGCCGCCAAAGGGAACGTTTTGACCGTTTTCTTGGTAGTAGTCATAAGACTCTTCAATTTCATCAAAATGGATGTAAAGGAACGAAGCATCAATGGCCAATCGATCGCTGACCTTAAAACTAAATCCGCCCGTGAAGTTATTGGAATCATTTCGAGGTGTTTCCGGTGCAAAATAACCAGATTGAACAGGTGATTCGTCAAAATAATAACCCCCTCTTAATACCAATCTTGGTGTAGCATTGTACTGGACCCCCAGGCGGTAAGTAGAAGAGTTTTTGTAGTTTCTAGGGTTAATGGAAGATTGTCCATTGCTGAATTCAACATCCAAGTTCTCATATGCATTCCAATACACTCTATTGTAATCAAAGGCAACAAGCCATTTTTCGTTGATTGCATATGAAGCACCAACTGTTAATTCTGCAGGGAGTGGTAAAGAAGCATTGAAGGTGACATGGTCGAATTGCCCCTGAAGGTTTCCGGCTTCCGGAACATTTTGAAAATCTGCTTCTCCATTTTTAGCGTCCATTTGTATTTTGGAGCGATAATTTATACCTAACGTTAGTTTCTCATCCGGTTTTACAGTTAAACCCAGGTTATAACCCCAAGCTGTAATTCCCTTCTTATCAATGGTGACATTGGTTCGGTTTCCATTGACATCTGAAGTTGTCCGGTCAATATTTCGGTTAAAATTTACATTACCGGTGGCAAAAATAGGCCCACCGCCAATACTGATTTTGTCATTGATTTTGAATGCCACTGTGGGTTGTACAAATATCGAAGCAAGACTGATGTCGTTGATCAAATGTGATCCTTCCCAGTCTTTTGGATATTCCACTCCGCTTCCGTAAGGTGTGTAAATTCCTAAACCAACACTTAACCACTCGTTGATTTTATAGGCGGCATAAACATTAAAAGGAGTGGCGGCACCATTCTTATCCTCGGTGTGCCAGCCATAGGTTTCGTTTTGAAAACTAATATTGGCGAAAACTAAATTAGCACCGACACTGACGGTGAATTTTTCGTTTAGAAACGTAAGTCCGGAAGGGTTGAAAAAAACCAATTCTGAAGAGTTGATAACGGCCACTCCGGTGTGTCCCATAGCAAGTTGTTTTTGCCCTTGCAGAGCAATTCGATATCCTCCGGCATAGCTCAGCGAAAAGCATAGCAATGCAATGACTAATGGCATTATTTTTTTCATGGGCATTAAAATGTTTGATTTAGCACTTTGTACTTCCAAAAATATAACATTAATCCTCAAAAAGCACACAATACTTAACAAATTACTACAAAAAAGCCTTTAAATCTTGCATTATGCATTAAGGAAAGCCATAGATTTTTCAAAAAATTGTTTTGGATTTTCGGCATGCAGCCAGTGCCCGGCATTATCAATGGTTTCAATACTTGCATTGGGGAAATAGCGCAGTATTTCGGTTTTGTCATCCGGATGTATATACTCCGACTTTGAGCCTCTCAAAAATAATGTTTTCCCGTCAAAGGAGTTTGTCGAAGGTAAAGGCTCCCCAACTTCTTCTTGAGCATTGCTCAACACCTCAAGGTTGATTCTTAAATCTAATTGTTCCTTGGTTTTCCAGTAGAGGTTCTTCAGTAAAAATTGACGCACTCCCCAATCTGAAAGATATTCAGCGAGTTTTTCATCCGCTTGAGAGCGGGAAGAAATTGTTGAAAAGTCAAGAGCGTTTAATCCCTCGAGGATACGATGATGGTGAGCGGGGTAGAATTTTGGAGCAATGTCGGCAACCAATAAGTGGTCCACCATATCAGGATGGCTTGTTGCAAAAAGCATAGCAACCTTCCCGCCCATAGAATGTCCTAAGATATTGATCTTATCTAAGTTTTTGGAGTTGACATACCTTAAGACGTCTTCTACCATGAGTTCATAGGTGAATTCATCAGCATGAAAACTTCGACCGTGGTTTCTCATGTCCAATAGGTGAACTTCGAAACCTTCATCGGCATATTTTGAGCCTAGGGTTTTCCAATTGTCTGCCATGCCTAAATATCCATGTACTATAATTAACGGGGATCCTTGACCTAGTATTTTTGAATGTAGTAACTCCATAGTTTCAATAGTTTTAGATTATGGGATTATTTTAATAATCCCGCTCTTCTTAGCAATGCCTCAGGCTGAGGTTCCTGTCCTCTAAACTGTTTGTACAAGTCCATTGGATTCTGTGTTCCGCCTTGAGAGAGAACGGTATTCTTAAACTTTGTCGCTACCTCTTTGCTAAAGATGCCTTTTTCTTTGAAGAATTCAAAAGCATCAGCATCCAATACCTCTGCCCATTTATAACTGTAATACCCGGAAGAGTAGCCTCCTTGGAAAATATGGGAGAATGAAGTACTCATACAGGTTTGTTCAATTTGCGGGAATAGGTTGGTGGATTGGAACGCCTTTTCCTCGTATGATTTTACATCTTCAATACCTTTTGGATCAATGCCATGCCAGCTCATATCCAAGATACCGAAGCTTAACTGTCTCACCGTTTGCATACCCTCCATAAAGGTTGACGACTCTTTGATCTTTTTGACGTATTCCATAGGGATAACCTCCCCTGTTTGATAATGTTTGGCGAACAGTTCTAAGGCTTCTTTTTCAAAACACCAATTCTCCATGACCTGAGAAGGAAGCTCCACAAAGTCCCAGTATACACTGGTGCCACTCAAACTAGGGTAGGTGGTGTTGGCAAGCATTCCGTGAAGGGCATGACCGAATTCATGGAATAAAGTTGTTACCTCATTGAAGGTAAGTAAGGATGGCTTGGTCGCTGTCGGTTTTGTGAAGTTACACACTATGGAGATATGAGGTCTGGAATCGATTCCATGTTTTCGGAACTGTCGTTTGTAAACCGTCATCCAAGCGCCATTTCGTTTACCTGGTCGGGGATGGAAGTCGGCATAAAAGATGGCCTTAAGCTCACCGTTTTCGTCCAAGACCTTATAGGTTTTTACATCTGTATGATAAGCATCTATTTCTGAGCTTTGTTCAAACTGAAGTCCGTATAATTTTCCGGCTATGGTAAAAACACCCTGGATAACATTTTCAAGTTTAAAATAAGGTTTCAACTTTTCATCGTCCAGATCAAAGCGTTGTTGTTTTAGTTTTTCAGTATAATAGGCAGAGTCCCATTTCTGCAATTGCTCGATTCCGTGAGTTTCTTTGGCAAAATTCTGTAATTCATTGAATTCTCTTTGCGCTGCTGGCTTTGCCTTTTCAAGCAAATCCTCTAAGAAGTTGTTTACCTTTTCAGGACTTTTAGCCATACGCTCTTCAAGCACAAAATCAGCATGGGTTTTAAAACCTAATAATGCTGCTCTTTGCTGACGAAGCTGTACTATTTGTTTGATGATTTCTTGGTTGTCATGTTCTCCACCTTTGAAAGCTTTACTACCAAAGGCTAAAGCCATCTCTTTTCGTAGGTTCCTGTCATCTACATAGGTGATCATAGGAATATAACTAGGGTAGTTCAGTGTAAACACCCAGCCTTCTTTATCTTGAGATTTTGCCTCCTCAAGCGCCGTTTCTATTGCGCTCTCAGGTAAGCCTTTCAGCTTCGCCTTGTCCGTGATATGAAGGGTGTAGGCGTTGGTTTCTGCCAATACATTTTCGCCAAATGTCAGACTTAATTTCGAAAGCTTAGCGTCAATCTCTCTAAGGGTTACTTTTTTATCTTCCGGGAGGTTGGCTCCATTTCTGGAAAAACTCTTATAGGTTTTTTCTAAAAGCATACTTTGCTCTCCATTGAGTGAGAGTTCATCTTTGCTATCCCACACTTTCTTTATGCGGTCAAACAAAACCTCATTTAAGCGAATGTCATTTCCAAATTCTGAGAGTAGTGGAGATATTTTCTGAGCCAATTTTTGAATCTCTTCATTGGTTTCAGCACTATTCAAATTGAAGAAAATTGAGGTGATTCTATCCAATTGTTCTCCGGTGAATTCCAGAGCTTCAATTGTATTTTCGAATGTTGGTGACTCAGGATCGTTGCAAATTACATCAATTTCACTTTTTGTTTTTTGAATCTCCTTCTCAATGGCGGGAAGATAATCTTCATTCTTAATTTGAGAAAAAGGAGCAGTTGTATAAGGGGTATTAAATGTATGATTGAGTATGTTTGACATGAGTATTAATTTTATGAATAGCTACAAAATAACAAGCTTTGCCCAAATAGCGCCTTGCCTTTACAAATGATTAACAATTGGAAGTATCCAAAAAGGAATCGTAGATCAAACAACGATTATTACTTTCCGGTATTACTAACTTAAGGCCTCAGTTCTTGAGCACCCTTAATTACTTTTTCTTTCAAGGATTCTTTGTAATCGATGATGCTCTGACGAACTTTAAGGTCAGCTACACCAACAATTTGTGCTGCAAGAATACCAGCATTTTTAGCACCGTTTAAAGCAACAGTGGCCACAGGAACTCCACCAGGCATTTGTAATATAGAAAGGACAGAATCCCATCCATCAATAGAGTTGCTGCTCTTTACCGGAACCCCAATCACAGGAAGAGGAGATAAGGAGGCTACCATTCCCGGAAGATGGGCTGCACCACCGGCTCCGGCGATGATTGCTGAAATTCCGTTGGAATGTGCATTTTTACCAAATTCGTACATTTTTTCCGGGGTTCTATGTGCAGATACAATATCTACAAAAACTTCGATTCCCAATTCTTTTAAAATGTCTATTGCGTCTTGCATAACAGGAAGATCACTTGTGCTTCCCATAATAACAGCTACTTTGGCCATGTTTGTTTAATTTATTTTTCAGACACAAATGTACAAAGAAGCCTCAAGAAGAACTTCTTAGGCCAGGTTTATTTTTAATAGGAGGTTTTTAAATACTTTGAATACGTGCAAATTTTGTGGTTTACCAAGTGTATATTACATATCACTATTCGCGATATGTGAATTCTCCTTCAAAAAAACCCTTACGGAGTTTTGAATGTGTTTTCTTTGCCAGTATTTTAAAATCGTGAATAGCATTTTCTAATTGATTTAAGAAATCTCCAGATTACTCTGGTAGGCTATCAACATCGCAAGAAGTAAGAGTAAATGCAATGAATGCTATAATTGTAAATTTTGTCATATGTGAATATCTGATTGATAAGCCATAGGTTTGATGTATTGAAAGACCGTAGAATAATTTCAAAAATCACCTACAACTTGTTATAATATTGAGTATTAATGATTTATCTCTTGTATTTTTTATATAAATCTTTTACTCTTGATAGCTTTTAATTTTGTCTAACTGGTAATAGTGGTTTTCCAATACGGTTTTACAATATTTCCTTTTTTGTGACTTAGAAACAAAAGAAATACACTCGCCAAAAGCCCAAAAACAGTCGCCTGAATCGAGCCTTCCGGGCCGAATTGTCCGCCTGTAAACCATTCCGAACCACTTATCCTAGATGTAATCAAGGTTTTAGACAACGCATTACCAGACACATTAGCTCCGTAAATGGCGGTTTGTGTGAAATTCCATGCAAAATGTATCGCAATCGGAAACCATAAGTTCCTCGAATATATGTAGGCAGCTCCTAATAATAAGCCTGCTTGAATTGCAAGTCCAATCCCAGCGATTAAAGAACTGTTTGGGTTAAGGAGATGTAGTAATCCGAATATGAGAGCGGAAATGAATAAAGCAATATAACTTCCTAATTTTTCTTCTACGATTCTAAATAATATACCTCGTAATAGAATTTCTTCAAATATTGCTGAGGAAAATGCCATACCCAAAGCTGGAAGTATGTAAAGAATTGGGTTTACGGACACAATTGAGTATTCTCCTGCGAAATAAATTACGAGAATGGTTAAAGATTGTGCAACCGCCCCAAGTAGAATACCCAAAGATAGGTTTTTCGCAATTCCATTAGTCGAAAACTCGGTTATTTTTCTTTTTTCATAATACTTATAAAGGTAGATATATGCTACTATGGTTAGAATACTCGAAATAATATTAACAATTAAATTTATTAAATCATTGCTCAATAAATTAGTTTGAAAAATTTTTCCTAATAAATTTTTTGATAAAGCAAATAACCCAACTATAATGGAAATTCCTACTATTATTTTAGTCAGTGGAAAGTGAAGAATTTTTCGTGTAATATTTTTATTATTCATTTTTATTTAGTTGAGTTTTAGTTGGCTCCAAAGTTTAAAAACAAGGGATTTATAGTTGATTTGTTATGAGGAATGTAATTTGCGATTAGTTTGATTTAAAGTATGCGAATAGGTTTCTATAAGTCGTCGCTTTATAATTATACCTTACAGTTGATTTCAGTTTAATTATTGTAGACGAGTACAAATAAACACGCATTACTGTATTAACTTCAATTAGGCGAGTAATTTTTGATTAGTTTTAAGCTGCTTTCTACTGCGTTTGTAATATGTGTTTTCTAGCCTCCAACAGCGAGCTTCAACCCAACCTATGTAGCATTTAGTACTGGAAATAGTCTTCTATAACGCTGTTAATTGCCCGCCATAATTCTCTGCCAATGGTAAATTAAAATTTTAACTAAAAATCGCGAAATTCTCACTCTATAATATATGATTTAGAGGGAGTACGTTCACTACCCAGTAATTTTATTATCCGAAATTACCCGAATACTGTTTTTCACCTGTTCAGCGATAGTCCTGGCTTTTGCAATATCTTCATTTACAATAGTGACGTGACCCATTTTACGGAAAGGCCGGGTTTCTCGTTTACCATAGATATGAGGAGTAACACCTTCCATGGCCATGATCTTTTCGATATTTTTGTAGATGACAGCCCCCTTATAATTCTCATCACCGACCAGATTAACCATGATTCCGGCAAGCTTGCTTCTTGTCTCTCCTAAAGGAAGACCTAAGATTGCTCGAAGATGTTGTTCAAATTGATTGGTGTAACTGGCTTCTATACTGTAATGACCGCTGTTGTGAGGTCGTGGAGCAACTTCATTGACCAAGATCTCGTCATTCTGGGTTTGGAACATTTCCACTGCAAGTAAGCCAACATGTTGAAAAGCTTGTGAAACTTTTAAGGCGATTAACTGAGCCTTTTTAGCCACAGATTCTTCAATTCGTGCAGGACAAATGACATATTCCACCTGATTGGCTTGTGGATGAAATTCCATCTCTACTACGGGATAGGTTTTGACATTACCATGAACGTCTCTGGATACGATCACTGCCAATTCATTTTTAAAAGGAATCATCTTTTCGGTAATGCATTCCCCGCTTGGAAGTCCCTCTAAATCAGAATAAGTACGAATGACTTTAACGCCTTGTCCGTCATATCCGAACATAGCGCTTTTCCATACAAACGGAAATGCAATGGATTCATTTTTTACGGCAGAAAGCAATTCATCTGCATAAGCAAAACGACTGAAATCCGCAGTGGGAATATTGTGATCCCTGTAGAATAACTTTTGTTTCGCCTTATTCTGTATTTTTTTAAGAGTAGCAGAAGAAGGGTACACTTTTTTACCTTGCTTTTCTAAGGCTTCTAATGCATCGACATTTACATTTTCGATTTCTATAGTGAGTACATCTACCTGCAGTCCAAAATTATAAACGGTATCGTAATCCATCAAATCTCCCAACTGAAATTCATTACAAGCGATGCTGCAAGGTGCCTCTGGACTAGGGTCCAAGACTAGGGTGTGAATATCGAATTTTCGAGTTTCGTAGAGTAGCATTTTACCCAGTTGACCACCTCCTAAAATACCAAGTTTAAAATCTGATGAAAAATAATTCATGCCTTTAAAATACCTAATTTATATAAATCGAATTATAGCGAAACAATCATTTGTTTAGTGACACGGCAAAAGTACAGTAAAAAGTGAAAATCCAATGTTTAAATGCCCTTTAAATGAATGCTCAAGGCTGATTTAAATTTGTTTAATAGTGCAAATTACTAGTCATAGGATGATTTTTTGTGAAAATCTATAAAAAATTGTTTAAATCGACTAAATTTAAGGAGAAAACAAATATGGAATAGTATCTTTGCAACTTTATAATTTTAAGACAATTGATCAAGCTTCACGATAAATATTTTGAACCTTTTATCTCTAAACAGGAGATCGATGCCGCTATTGACCAAATAGTGGAAAACGTAAAAGCAGATTTTAAGGAAGAAACGCCCATTTTTATTTGCGTCCTTAACGGTGCCTTTATGTTTGCTTCTGATTTCATTAAGAAATACGATCAGCCTTGTGAGATTAGCTTTGTGAAACTAAGTTCATACCACGGATTTTCATCTACCGGGATTGTAAAGACCTTATTGGATGTTCCGGATAATGTTGAAGGTAGGAGCGTAGTGATACTTGAAGATATCATTGATACGGGAAAAACAGTAAAGGAACTCGTTTCCATGTTTTCCAATATCAATGTAAAACGGTTTAAAATTGCTTCAATGTTTTATAAACCTGAGGTCTATTCAGGTGAATACAATATAGACTATGTCGGTATTGAAATCCCAAACAAATTTATCGTGGGATACGGGCTTGATTATGACGAATTGGGTAGAAACCTACCCGAAGTTTATCAAATAAAAGAGAATTAATATGATCAATTTAGTGCTTTTCGGGAAACCGGGTGCAGGAAAAGGTACGCAAGCGAACTTTTTAAAGGAAAAATACAATCTAAAACACATTTCTACCGGTGATGTTTTTCGCTTCAACATCAAAAATGGAACAGAACTTGGAACTTTAGCGAAATCATATATCGACAAAGGAGATCTAGTACCGGACCAGGTTACTATTGATATGTTGAAGGATGAGGTTGAAAAGAACCCGGATGCTGCCGGATTTATTTTTGATGGTTTTCCTCGTACCAATGCTCAGGCCGAAGCACTAGATAGGCTACTAGAAGAAAAAAGCATGAAAATCCATGCTACTATAGCTCTGGAGGCTGATGATCATGTTTTGATTCAAAGACTTTTGGAACGTGGACAGGTTAGCGGAAGAACCGATGATCAGGATGAGGCTAAAATCAAAAATAGGTTTGAGGAGTACAACGATAAAACAGCTCCACTAATAAAATACTACCAAGAACAAAACAAATTTCACAGTGTGAATGGTATTGGTAGCATAGGAGAAATAACACAACGCCTAAGTGCAATTATTGACGCACTTTAATAAATTTAAAACAATTACGTAAGTTCTATTTAGATGACAGAAGGAAATTTTACAGATTATGTAAAAATTAATGTTGTATCCGGAAAAGGAGGACAAGGTTCCAGCCATTTGCGCAGGGAAAAATATGTTGCTAAAGGTGGTCCGGATGGAGGAGACGGTGGCCGTGGAGGTCATGTCATCATTAAAGGGAACAAAGATCTGTGGACGCTGTACCACTTTAAGTTTAAAAAACATTTTAAAGCAGGACATGGCGAAAATGGCGGTAAACAAACCAGTACCGGTGCAGACGGAGCGGATGTATATCTTGAGGTGCCTTTAGGTACTCAAATTAAAGACCCGGAGACCAATGAAGTCCTTTTTGAAATCACCGAGCATGATGAAGAAAAAATCTTAGCTAACGGTGGAAAAGGCGGATTGGGTAACTGGCATTTTAAATCTGCCACCAATCAAACGCCTCGATATTCCCAACCGGGACTTCCGGGAGAGGAATTAGAGATATTACTGGAATTAAAACTTTTGGCCGATGTTGGATTGGTCGGTTTTCCAAATGCCGGTAAATCAACATTACTTTCTGTAATTACCTCTGCAAAACCAAAAATCGGTGATTATGAATTCACTACCCTAAAACCAAATTTAGGGATTGTTGAATACAGAGACTACCAAACCTTTGTTATGGCAGATATCCCCGGAATTATTGAGGGGGCCTCTGAAGGAAAAGGATTGGGACACTACTTTTTAAGACATATCGAACGAAATTCTACCCTGTTGTTTTTAGTTCCTGCAGATGCCAAAGACGTTTATGAGGAATATGAAATTCTGCTCAATGAATTGCAGAAATACAACCCGGAACTCATAGATAAAGATCGTTTGGTTGCAATTTCAAAATCAGACATGCTGGATGATGAATTAAAATCAGAAATGAAAGCGCAACTTGACTCTCAATTTGGAGATGTTAATTATATGTTCATTTCCTCTGTAGCTCAGCAAGGTATACAGCAGTTGAAAGATGAGCTATGGAAAATGCTAAACAAAGCAGAGACAAAGATCTAAATTGCCTGTTTTATTCGTATTTTTAGTACGGTAAATGTTTTAATATTGTGTAAAACATAAATACCTTAAATTAAAAGTGATGAAAATACGTGTTGCAGTAATTGTCCTGTGTTTACTTGTTGCCGGTTGTGGTATCCAAGTGGCTTATGACTATGACAATAATTTTGATTTTTCAGAAGTTCAAACCTACAATTACTATCCCTCTATGAGTAGTGGGTTGAGTCAACTGGACGAAAAAAGACTACTCAGAAGTGTTGATAGTTTAATGCACGCCAGAGGATTCAAAACTAGTGAATCTCCAGATTTGTTCATCAATATAAAAAGCTCAAGCAGACCTAAACCTGTAAATAGCGCTGTAGGTATTGGAATCGGCGGAACCAACCGAAATATAGGAGGTGGAGTTTCAGTCGGAATTCCCGTTGATAAGCAAGACCAGTATCGCGAAATTATTTTTGACATTATCGATGTGATGAATGATGACTTGATATGGCAAGCCGTCAGTGAGACTACCATATCAGAGTCCATGACTCCCTTGGTTCGTGAGGCTAAAATGAAAGCCGTAGTGGATAAGGTATTCTCAAAGTATCCTCCACGATAGAAATTGTTTTTTGATGCCTTTGTGCAAGGTTGTCGAATGTGTATCTTTGCTTGTGTTAAACATCAGTAGAATTCCAATACTTTGAAGATACATTTTATTGCCATAGGAGGCAGCGCCATGCACAATTTAGCCTTGGCACTACAACACAAAGGATACCACATTAGCGGGAGCGATGATGTGATTTATCAACCTTCCTTATCCAGATTAGAAGCCGCAGGACTTTCACCGGAAAGCTTCGGTTGGTTCCCGGAAAAAATAGATCATTCTCTAGATGCTGTAATTCTTGGGATGCATGCAAAAGCTGATAATCCGGAGCTTTTAAGAGCACAAGAATTGGGTCTTAAGATTTATTCCTATCCTGAGTTTATTTACCAGCAGAGTAAGTACAAAACTCGAGTTGTAATTGGCGGAAGTCATGGTAAAACAACCATTACAGCTATGATTCTTCATGTATTGGACTATCATGACAAGGATGTAGATTATATGGTCGGAGCGCAATTAGAAGGCTTCGATACTATGGTAAAACTTACCCAGGATAATGACTTTATTGTCTTGGAGGGCGATGAGTATTTGTCTTCCCCTATAGATCGAAGACCAAAATTCCATTTGTACAAACCCAACATAGCACTACTCAGTGGTATTGCTTGGGATCATATCAATGTCTTTGAGACCTTTGAAGATTATGTGGAGCAATTTAAGATCTATGTAGATTCTATAGTAGAGGGCGGAAGTATTACATATAATGCTGAAGATCCTGAAGTAGCGAAGGTGGTACATGACTCTGAAAATCAAATTCGAAAAATACCGTACTACACACCAGAGCATACAATAGATGTCGGGGTTACCTATTTAGAGACACCAGAAGGTTCTATGCCCATTGAAGTGTTTGGAAAGCATAATTTGAGTAATTTGGCCGGTGCGAAATGGATCTGTCAACATATGGGTGTGGATCAAGATGATTTTTACGAAGCAATTGCCAGTTTTAAAGGAGCGTCTAAACGCCTGGATAAACTTGCTGAGAATTCGAAAACTGTTGTCTATAAAGACTTTGCACACGCTCCAAGTAAGGTGAAAGCAACCCTGGGCGCCGTAAAGGAACAATATTCAAACAAGACCATCGTGGCCTGTCTAGAGCTACATACCTATAGTAGCTTAAATGCTACTTTTATAAAAGAGTATAAAGATAGTTTAAATGAAGCCGATACCGCCGTAGTATTCTATACCCCGGAGGCACTAAGGATTAAAAAACTCGATTCCCTTAGCAAGCAGCAGATTAAAGATGCCTTTGGACGTGAGGATTTAATCATTTACACTGAGGCTGAAGATTTTAGTGACTTTATCCTTAACATGGATCTTGAAAATACGGCATTGCTTTTAATGAGTAGTGGGACTTATGGTGGATTGGACATGGATAAATTAAAAGAAAAAGTTCACTAAAAAGCCAAATAGCCAGGTACATCGACCAAACTCGTAATGCTTGGACTTTTTTACTAAAAACATACTTCGACAGCTGTTTTTTGTTGATAAGTCACTTTGCGCTCCAGTAGAACTCAGAGGCATGTTCAATACCTTTAGGTTATGAAAGTGAATACTCCAAAAACCACCATAAAAAGCTGGAATGCAGAAGATCGACCCAGGGAAAAAATGCTTCTAAAGGGTAAGGATGCGCTGTCCGATGCGGAACTCGTTGCGATACTAATCGGTAGTGGTAATCGAAACGAAAGCGCAGTAGATTTATCCAAAAGGATTTTAAAAACTTCACGTAACAGTCTCAGTGTATTGGGCAGACTTTCCATTGAAGAATTATCACAATTTAGCGGAATTGGGAAGGCCAAAGCAATTGCTATCGTTGCGGCATTGGAGCTAGGTAGAAGGAAAAGAATGGCTAAGGCGACACCGGAGACCGGTATAAAGGCCAGTAAAGATGCTTATGAATTTATGCAACCTCGAATTGGTGATTTACCTCATGAAGAATTCTGGGTAATTTATCTCAATAATGCCAATAAGGTACTTAATGTCTTTCAGTTAAGCAAGGGAGGGATAACGGGTACTTTGGTGGATGTAAGATTACTTTTAAAAGAAGCCTTGGTGATTAATTCCACGGCTATCATTCTAGCCCACAATCACCCTTCCGGAACACTTAAGCCCAGTACAGCAGACAGAGAAATTACTGAAAAGATCAAAAATGCCTGCTATTCCATGGATATTAAGCTTCTAGATCACCTTATTGTAACTGAAAAATCTTACTTTAGTTTCCAAGACGAAGGATTCATTTAATATGTTGTTAGTTTATACTTATAAAATCACCCCGCGAGTTAATTATATCATGAAGCATATCTTTTCTAGAATGCTAAATGTCGATATGAACATCACTACTAAAGTTGAAGATTTTATAGCCCATAAAGGGCCGAAGATTACCTATACAAGGCAGCCTTTACAGAATGAGTTTTTTATAAAAAGTAACGAACTTTTATTTGAACAAGGAATTTCTGATGTTGAAATTTCGATTCATGATTGGGATGGATTACCTTGTTTTTTTCCAACTACTGAAGGCAGTGTGATTCCTTATGATATCTTCTCAGCGAGTTTTTATTTATTGAGTCGTTATGAAGAATACTTGCCTCATGTGAAAGACGAACACGGAAGGTTTCCGGTTAGTGAGAGTTTAGCCTTTCAAAATGATTTTTTAGAAATACCCGTCGTGGACCTTTGGGTAAAGCGCTTAAAAGTTGCACTTCAAAGACGTTTCCCTGAGTTAGAGTTTAAAAGCAACGTCTACAAACAGACCTCAATTATGGATGTGTCTGTAGCCTATGCGTATCGAAAAAAAGGAGTGATCCGTACTATAGGAGCTACCCTTATCGATCTGTTTAAATTCAGGTTGTCCAAGGTGCTTGATCGATACCTTGTTCTTTTGGGATTCCGGAAAGATCCTTATGACTTTTTCTTTCGCATCAACCAGCTTCATAAACAATACCAATGCGAGGCCGTTTTTTTCTTTTTAATGGCAGATTATTCGAATTACGACAAGAATATTTCAGTTATTAATTCCAGCTTTAAAACCTTAATAAAGTCTGTAGCCGATTATAGTATAGTGTCTCTGATGGCATCTTATAAAGGTTTTGATGATTTGGTCATTTTAAAAAAGGAGCGCAACAGACTTATCAATACCATTAACAGACCGGTTAAAAGGGTGCGTCAACGTTTTAACAGGTTGAATATACCGGACACCTATAGGTTAATGGTGGATGCCGGTTTTAATGAAGACTACACCATGGGATATACCAATGAGGTGGGCTTTAGAGCAGGAACCTGTAGCCCGTTCTATTTTTACGATATTAGTTTTGAAGAACAAATCCCCTTGCTTATCAATAGCTTTTGTATGCAATACACTAGTTTGTATAAGTTTAAAAGCGTGAGTAAAGCAGAAGAAAAAATAAGAGAACTATCCGAGATCGTACAAGAAGTCAACGGTGATTTTAATGTGGTGTTCTCCAATGAGATCTTACAGCTCAACCAGCGCAACTCATGGAGAGATTTGTATATAAAGTATTTGAAAATGAACCCCAATTATGATGAACAAGCAACTTGAAATAACCGATGTGTTTTTTGATTTAGATCATACGCTATGGGATTTTGAACGAAATTCTGAACTCACCTATCACAAGATATTTAAGAAGTACAATCTACAAATTCACCTGCCTGATTTTCTCAAGGTATACGTTCCAAATAATACAAGATTATGGGGGCTATATCAATTGGATAAGATCGGAAAAGAGGAGCTTCGGTATCAGCGACTAAAAATGAGTTTTGACCAGATTGGAGTATCTGTCACTGATCAGGATATTGATGTACTTGCTGATGACTACATCAAATACCTTTCCACCTTTAATCATTTATTTGAGCATGCAGAAACCATCCTCGATTATTTAAAACCGAAATACAAGCTTCACATCATCACTAACGGTTTTGCAGAAGTGCAAGAAGGTAAGTTGAAGAACTCCGGTATTAATCACTATTTTGAAGTGATTATGGATTCAGAAAAGGCAGGGTTTAAAAAGCCAAATCCAGTGATTTTTGAGAAAGCTATGAGCCTTGCAAACGTACAGCCTGAAAAGGCTCTTATGGTAGGCGATAATTATGAAGTAGATATACTTGGAGCGAAGAATGTAGGTATGCATACACTGTATTTCAATCCATTAATTCCAAAAAATGATAAATCTACAATTGAAATTCAGGGATTAATTCAGATAAAAAATTATCTTTAATCTACAATAAATAGACTAGCTTAACCGTTAAACTGTTATGAAAAGATTTGCCCAAAATCACCAGTTTTATATCCTAGTCACCTTTCTTATGGTGATGAGTTCTTGTGTGAAAGAAATGGATTTTAACGGTGTTAAAGACATTACACTTGAACCGCAAATGAAGATCGAGTTATTGAAGGCAGAAATAACTCAAGAAGATATGGTTGCAATTTTTGAGGATAATCTTCCACCCCCAATCGGGTACATGCCAGAAGCAGCTCCCCCCGGATTTTATCCATTTCAATTACCAAATCCCATTGTGAAACCAATTAGTTTAACCTCTGAAGAACGAATCCTGAAATACCTGGTTGATGGTGTAGATAAAGAAAGCGGAGCAGCAACACCTGTGTTGACATTTACATTCACCAATACAATTAATAGTGAATTTGGTATTGAAATTTACCTTCTAGACAAAGACAAAAAAGAAATTAATATATCTGAAACACACGGAGAAAGTAGTATTAGTGCCTCAGTCGGCGGGAGGATTGTAGAATCAGTTGTTAGCTATTCTTATGATGCTGCGGATATTAAAAAAGCGGTGGAAATTGCAATTAAATTCACTATGGATCCAAATGAAGATCTCTATCCAGACCCCAATAGGTCTTTAACCATTAATGCTAATGGAATTTTTAATTTTAGTTATGATACTAGTGAAGGATTACCATAAACAACGATTGCTTGAACCGAAAATTCGATATTAATTCGAAAAAGATGACGCCCTAACGTCCTACTTGAACTTATAATTTGTATTACCATGTTAAACAATCGATCGATAGTTTGCCTGTTTTTCCTTATGTCTATGGTGGGTCTTTATGCCCAAAATAAGCAGCTGCTTTATAATTTTTCAGAGATACCGCAAGCTTTAATGTTGAATCCTGGAGGTAAACTACCAGGACGTGCTTATATTGGTGTTCCATTAATATCTGGACTCTACGGCGGAGCTTCAAGTAGTGGGATCTCTGTGTATGATGCTTTTGAGGATGGAGAGTTTGATAATATGGATCAGCGGTTGGAGTATGTAATCGGCAGATTGGATCGTAATGATTCACAGAGAGCATCGGAGCATATTGAAATACTCAATGCCGGCTTTGAAATTGGAGGTATATTCAATACATACTTTATAAGCTTTGGACTATATAAAGAAGCAGACTTCTTCAACTACTGGCCGGAGGATTTGGCTTATCTAGGGTATTATGGAAACCAGGGTTCTACCGGGGATTACTATAATTTAGCAGATGCGAATATTAAAGGTGAAATTGTCACGGTACTACATGTTGGACTACAACACGAGCTCAATGAAAAATGGACTATCGGAGGACGTCTTAAGTTCTATTCTAGTAATATGGACGTTACTTCTACCAATAATAAAGGTTTTGTAGGTAGTGGTGCAGAATCAGATCAGATTTTTTATGGTGACGCCGTCGTTCATACTTCCAGTAATGAAAGGTTAAAAGAAGTATACAGGTATATTCGAGATGATATTTTTGACGGTAATGTAGATCCGGTTAGTGATGCTATAGACTTGCATAGAAAAGTATTTGCAGAGGGGCCATTTATTACTAAAAACCTGGGTGTAGGAATTGATATTGGGTTTACTTATGAACCCAGTGAAAATTGGTCATATTCTGCCAGTATATTGGACTTAGGATTTATCAATCATAAAGATGATGTTCGAAATTACGTAGTCACAGGTACTTACGGGTTTGATGGGACAAATAGCAATAGTTCAGACCCGGATGATTTATTCCAGGTCATCGAAGGTGATTTCCAAAGAACGGACAATACGGATTCCTATACGACTATGAGACCTGTTGAGTTTTACGCTTCCGCGATGTACCGCTTTGGGTATTTCAGGTCCAATAAACCTTGTAATTGTACTACCAGTAATGAGCCACCATCCGCGATTGGATTACAGTTTTTTGCTGAGAAAAGACCGCGCTATCCTCAGATGGCATTAACAGCCTTTTACTACCGAAAAATATGGGAACCACTCAGAATTAAAGCAACATATACGGTAGATAAATATTCAAAAACTAATGTGGGTCTTGGAATATCCACTCATTTTGCTAACTTTAACTTCTATTTATTAGCGGATAATTTGTTAGAATTAGGTAATTTAGCAGATGCCAATACATTGTCACTTCAGACGGGATTGAATTATGTATTTCCGGTGAAAAAGTAAATCTGAATTAAAGTCATGAAGAAATTAATACTATTAGGACTGTTCCTTATCACAGCTTCCATCAGTGCTCAAGAAAGCATTAATCAGTACAAATACATTGTTGTTCCTAAAAAATTCGACTTTTTAAAGGAACCGAATCAGTACAGAGTCAATACGTTTACTAAGTTTCTATTTGAGAAAAATGGTTTCACCGCCATTTATGATGACAATCAACCACAAGACTTACGAATGAATCCATGTCTTGGTTTGATAGCCAATATTGAGGATCATTCTAACCTATTCAGCACTAAGTTGAATATTACCCTTAAGAATTGTCAAGGTCTAATTGTATATACTTCAGAAGAAGGTAAAAGTAAAATTAAAGAATACGAAGGAGCTTATCAGGATGCCATTAAAGATGCATTTGTTTCCGTACGCGGATTAAATTATCACTACACTCCTGCGGAGAATAATGTGGCGTTGCTTCCTGCTTCTGCTCAAGCACCAGTTGCTCAAGTTCCTGTTGCTGCACAAGCACCCACTACAGCTGTTCAGGCGCCAGTTGCTCAAGTTCCGGCTAAAGTAGTTGAAGTTGCAACTGCTAATGCAGTTGATCAGGTTACAGAAGTTCTTTATGCACAGCCAACAGCTAACGGTTTTCAACTGGTTGACAGTAGTCCTAAAGTGATTTATAAGCTCACCAAAACTACACAGCCAAATTACTTCCTTATTCAAGGCGGAAATGGTTTTGTGTATCAGAAAGACGGCCGTTGGATAGCAGAATACTATGAAGGACAGACCTTAAAGCAAGAGGTACTTAATATCAAGTTTTAGTACAATGTTTTCAAATAAGGCTTAATACCTATATTTGTCTTTCCATCGTCTTTTTAAGAAATCCCGAAGGGCGTTCTCCCGTTGATTGTTTCCCGGAGTATAAAAGGTGGTGTTAGAGATTTCTTGTGGTAGAAATTCTTGTTCTGCAAAGTTATTCTCGTAACTGTGCGCGTATTTGTAATCATCCCCATAGCCTAGGTCTTTCATAAGCTTCGTTGGAGCGTTTCTCAAATGCATAGGCACGCTGAGGTCTCCAGTTTGTTTAACACAAGCTATAGCTTTCCCTATAGCCTCATAAGATGCGTTACTTTTAGCTGAGGTGGCTAGATATACAGCACACTGACTTAAAACAATTCTAGATTCCGGGTATCCAAGAGTGGTTACTGCCGTAAAGGTGTTGTTGGCCATAATGAGCGCAGTAGGATTTGCATTACCGATATCCTCGGATGCTGAGATTAACATACGCCTGGCAATAAATTTAACATCTTCACCGCCTTCTATCATACGAGCAAGCCAATATAGAGCACCATTAGGATCACTACCTCGAATGGATTTTATAAATGCAGAAACGATATCATAGTGTTGTTCTCCCGTTTTATCATATAACACGGTGTTCTTTTGAACCTTTTTTGTTACCAGTTCATCTGTAATGACAATTCTGTCCTGATCTTCAGAATTGATGAGAAGCTCAAAAATATTAAGAAGTTTTCTACCATCACCACCCGAGAGTCGTAGCAAGGCTTCAGTTTCCTCTAGTATAATTTCCTTTTTGGACAATTCCGGATCTTCTTTCATTGCCCGACGCAATAGCTGTTCTAGGTCTTCTTTGCCAAAAGCATTTAAGATGTATACCTGACAACGAGACAATAGGGCAGGGATGACCTCAAAACTTGGATTTTCAGTGGTAGCACCTACCAGGGTAACCCATCCTTTTTCTACAGCGCCAAGAAGCGAATCTTGTTGAGACTTACTGAAACGGTGAATCTCATCGATAAATAAGATAGGATTTTTGGTGGTAAACAAGCCGCCGCTTTGTTTTGCTTTGTCGATGACTTCCCTAATATCTTTAACGCCGCTGTTAATGGCGCTCAGGGTGTAAAACGGCCGTTTACTCTCCTGAGCTATAATGTTCGCCAGCGTTGTTTTTCCGGTACCGGGAGGTCCCCAAAGTATCAAAGAGGGGATGGTTCCACTCTTGATCTGATTCGTGAGTGAACCATCAGTTCCCACAAGGTGACTTTGACTGATATAATCCTCTAAGGTTTTGGGTCTGATACGTTCTGCTAAAGGTTTATTCATAACCCAAAATTACGGATTTTTAATAGGAAGTCAGACAATAGCTTTCTGACAAATTATCAGTATTTTTAAAGTGGACTTGTTTTTGAATGATTCCTAATTATGAATAGACAGGAACCTTTTATATTTTCACCTAACGTTCTCATTTTTCCAATGCTCTTTGGAATTGTGATTTGGAGCGTTTACTGGTTTGAACTGTCCTTTGGTTTTGATTTTAATAAGTGGGGTGTCTACCCAAGAACCATTTCAGGACTCAGAGGTGTAATTTTCAGCCCGTTTATTCACAGTTCTGTTGATCACCTGTATAGTAATACGCTTCCATTAATGATCTTAAGTGCCGCTCTTTTTTACTTCTACGAAAAAATTAGCTGGAGGGTGTTGCTTTATGGCGTTCTACTCAGTGGTATTTTGACTTGGGCCATAGGACGCCCCTCATACCATATTGGCGCAAGTGGAGTAATATATGTACTCGTAAGTTTTTTGTTCTTTAAAGGTGTGTTTGCGGGCAATCGAAGGTTAATAGCCCTATCATTAATTGTAGTATTTGCATATGGCAGTATGTTTTGGTATATGTTTCCAATTGAAGACAGAATTTCCTGGGAAGGGCATCTATCTGGTTTTGTAGCAGGACTTCTTATGGCTATATACTTTAAATCTGCCGTACTTCCAAAGGAAAAATACACCTGGGAGCGGGAAGATTATAATGAATCCAACGATCCTTTTCTCAGACAATTTGATGAAAACGGAAACTTCATTCCCTTTAGTGAGTTAGAAGATCTAGAGGAAAAGGGAGTAGTGACGCCATCAAAGGAGGTAGAACAATCCTCGGTAAATCCTCAAAAGAAGACAAATGAGTTCAAGGTCATATATCACTACAAACCTAGACCCACTGATAATACTGAGTCATAATCTAAGGGAAAAATTTAAAAGTATGATTGGCCTTATGCCATTCGTTGTCTAAGCGTTTCATATAGGAATACTCCGCAAGCCACCGATACATTCAAAGAACCGATCTCTCCAAGCAAAGGCAATTTAGCCTTTTGATCTGCTGCTTTTAGAACAGAAGGGGCAATACCTATATCTTCTGACCCCATAACAATTGCAGTTGGCGTAGTTAGATCCACGTCATAGATAACATTTTCAGTTTTTTCAGTTGCCGCAACAACTTGTATACCACTGGCCTGCATATGGAAAACGGCATCTTTAATATGATCTACTTTACAGATTGGAATTCTGAATACAGCGCCTGCTGAGGTTTTAACGGTGTCTGCAGTTACAGACGCACTACCTTTTCTTTGGATTATGACCCCATTCACGCCGCAGCATTCAGCAGTACGGATAATGGCACCAAAATTACGTACGTCCGACAATTGATCAAGTAAAAGGAATAGGGGAGTTACATCAGATTCTAGGGTTTGGGTGACCAAGGTATCTAAGTCATAAAACTCAATCGGAGAAATATTAGCAACCACCCCTTGGTGATTGTTTTTGGTCAATCGATTCAATTTCTCAACCGGAACATATGAACTGCCAATTTCATTTTGTTTTAATAGGGTGTTAAGCTGCTGAAATAAATTTCCTTGAAGCCCTTTTTGAATAAAAACTTTATCGATGGTTTTCCCTGATTGGATAGCCTCAATAACGGCTCTTATCCCAAATATTTGATAGTTGTCTTCCATGGGGTAAAGGTACATAAAAAAACCACCTCGAATTGAGGTGGTTCTTTATAAAATATGATTTACTAAAAACTAAGTGAAACTAAATTAGTTTACATCCCAGAAAAGTTTAGTAGTCTGTTCGTCTCCGCCGATAGCAGTAGATGCGGCAGTCCAATTATCTTCGTTAAGGTTTTGCTCGTTAACAGGATACGTATATCTGTTTGGAATAGGATTTCCTGAATCAGCTGGTGGTGTGAACATTGTAATGTCAAACTTTCTCCAAACTGTCCATCCTTCAAAGCCTCTATTGTACATAGCAAGCCAGAATTGGTTTCCTATTTTTTCTCTCCAATCAGCACCAGGTGCTGTAGCGTATGCTACATCTGGATTAGCTAGATATGTAGTTGCGTCACCAGCATTCCAGTATTCAAAGGATGCACTAATACCTTGATTGTAATAAGTTTCTACTGTTCCTGGTACTGTTATATCTGGAATGGCTGCAGCTTCAGCTAGATAAAAAGAAATCTCTGAATAATCCATTAAAACTCCTGGATAGGTTGGTGCATGCATTACTTCCCCAATATGGGTAAAACTACCGAAGTTGTTATTATCTCCATAAACACCACCGTCATAGATTCCAGCTCCTAAATTGTCATCAAAATAGACCATTCTTCTAGGGTCATCAAGCCCATTCATAAAATCTACTACAGTATTTGCTGCAACAAAGTCAGAACGGCCTGATTGCACTAAATCAACCCATAATGGGTTTGTGTTTGGCGCAAAACCTTGATATGAAATAAGCGCATTGTCAGCATTGGAAGTAAACACTCCAGCGGCAACAGCACTTTCAACAGTAGCTTTTGCAAGAGGCATATTAACATCAGTTAGTCTGATACCCAAGCGTAATTTCAAAGAATTGGCAAACTTAGCCCATTGTGCCATGTCACCACCATATATTTGATCTTCAGAAGTATAGCCTTCACCAGATTGAAAATCAGGAATAACTGTGTTAATTCGGCTAATTAGATCCTCATAAATTGTTGCAGCGTCATCATATGAAGGTAGTGGGCTACCTTCGATATCCATTGCATCGGTGTAAGGGATATTTCCAAAAGAATCTACCAGCTGTTGCCAAGAATATATGGCCAATACTTCAATCTGGGCTAGACGTCCTGTTTTCTCAGAGCTAGATAATAAAGGGTCATCTAAAACTCTTTGACTAGCATCTTTTAAATCCCACAATACGTTACGATATATAATTCCCCAATGATTTTGAGTGATATTTCTACCATTCAAATCATAGTTAGCTTCATCGATGTATGTGGTCTCTGTCCAGTATTGAGCCAATAACCTGAAAACATTAAGGTTTACGTTGGTACTGGTCATTTGATCGAACAGACTCTTGGTTGCCGAAGTGAATAAAGCACCCGAGGCCACATTTTGAGGATTTTTGTTATCCTGGTTATAGCTTTCGTATTTATCATCGCTTTGGCATGATGATAGAACGAGAGCAATGGTTAATATAGAAACAACTATTTTTTTCATAATTACTATTTTAAAATTGTAGTTTAAGACTTGCTCCTATTTCTTTTACTGCCGGGTAAGCACCGGATTGATATCCTTGGATATTACCTGAACTTAAACCTGCTTCTGGATCTGAATAAGGAACATTCTTATGTATTATCCATAAATTTCTACCAATCAAGGAGATTGACGCGCCTGAAAGTGGCAATCTGCTAATAAAATCTTTGCCAAAGTTATACGATAAACTAACCTCTCTTAGTTTAACAAATGAGGCATCGTATACGTGTGCAGCGTTTGGTGTTCTTACATAACCCCATGGGTTAGCGTAAGTTGTGGCATCTGCTCTAATATCATTAGGCGAACCATCCTCTTTTACACCGGTAAGGATTACACCACCACTATCCGCTCCTGATGTAACAGGGTTTCTAACAGGGTTTCCTAAATCATTATTTCCTGCCGTGAAATCATATAGTCCAGTTGCATAACCATACCAAGTGTCTAAGGAGAAAATATCCCCGCCTTTTTGTATGTCTATAAGGAAGCTTAAATTAAAACCTTTATAAGTAAAGCTATTATTGATACCACCTTTCCAATCAGGAGTAACATTACCGATTACACTGTTACTGGTAGATGTAGTCAAGTAATAACCATTACTTCCTACGACTTTTTGACCAGTAGTTTCATCGTATATAAAATCGGTTCCTCTAATGGTTCCGTAAGCTTCACCTGGAGTAGCATTAATACTTACTCCACCTTGAAGAGCGGCTAACACCAAATTATCGATACCCTCTCTAAGCTCAACAACTTCACTTTCATTAGTTGACCAGTTTAAAGTGATATCCCAACTGAAGTCGTTGGTTCTAATTGGAGAACCATATAAGAGAACTTCAAAACCTTTGTTTTGAATTGTACCGGCATTTAACCATCTTGAAGAATAACCAGTTGCATTAGAGAAAGGAACATTTACAATTTGATCCTCGGTTCTAGTTTTATAGTATGCCACATCAAAACCTAACCTTCTTTTAGCGAAAGCCATCTCTAGACCAAACTCATATGATTTTTGTCTTTGTGGTTTTAAGTCAATAGTATTTAAGTCATTTGGGTTAGAAGCAACTCCTGTGCTGTTGAATGCAGTAGATACTACGTAAGTGTTAAAAACTCGATATGGATCGGTATCGTCACCTACCTCTGCGTAGTTTGCTCTAAATTTACCCAGATTTAACCAACTTGCGTCCATCAATTCCGAGAATAGGAAACTTGCAGAAGTGGAAAAATACCCGTAGGTGTTATCAGACTTTGGTAGGGCAGAGGAGCGGTCTCTTCTGTATGTCCCCTCTAAGAATAAGAAGTCATCATAACCTAAACTAGCTCTAGCATATGCACCATCTACCATTTTAGTAGCATCATATTCTATTGGAGCTTCTAATGGACTTACGGTATTAATTAGTGAATATAAACCTGGGATGGCTAAACCACCATTGGTTGTAGCTCTTATAGAATTCCAAGTTTGCCTTCTCAAGTTGAAACCGATATTACCATCAAGATTTAATTTTTCACCCAAATCTTTATTGAAGTTTAAAATTAAATCATAATTGTACTCCGCGACGTTATTGTTGTAACGTGAATATTGTGATACATCTGCACTACCAACATTAATTCTTTCTTCTTGGAGAGCGCTATAGGTATCAAAAGTAAACCTACCTATCAAACTGAATACATCACTGATTTTATAGTCCAAAACTACATTACCGAAATATCTATTTCTAGTATCTGTTTCATAATTCTCATAAAATACCCAATACGGGTTGTCTGAGTAGATTGGAGCTAAGTTAGTCGCTGAATTCGGATTCCATGATAAATTTTTTCGAGTAGAAAAATAAGCATCTTTTTGCTCTTTAAGATCGACATTGGTTTGGAACCATTGTCTAAATTGTTGCATAACATTCTTTGAGTCATAACCTGTACCATAACGACCTTTACCATCTGTTTTGGAATAGTTCATTGTAGTTGAAACTTTTAATTTTTCTGTCAGATCATGTGATGCATTAATATTAATCGAATTTCTTTTAATCCCACTATTTGGAAGGACTCCTTCTTGGTCAAAATTAGTGATACCAACTCTGAAGCTACTCTTATCAGTGCTACCATCAAATGAAACTGAATTGATTACTGTGGCTGCGGTTTCAAAAACTGAATTTGGATTGTTTTTTCCGGCGACCCAAGGTGTTGCTTGTTGATAGGTTGGAAGGCCGGGATAAATCGAATTCCATTGGTAAATCATTCTGTTTGGGTTGAATGCACCGCCATAAGAGGCATCCTCGGTGAAAGGCGTTGTCAAATCAGTTACTCCATCGCCGTTTACATCGGCAAAATTGAAGTAGCCGTCATCTGAACTGTAGTATGGACCATACCCTGCACCATATTTGTCTTGGTAAACAGGTAAGGTTTCGTCATCCACAGTTCCGAGAGTTACACTCGAATTTACAGTGACACCAATTCCTTTTTTAGTGCGTCCTTTTTTTGTTGTGATAATAATTGCACCATGCATCCCTCGAGAACCATATAGGGCTGTCGCTGCAGCTCCCTTCAATACATTGATGCTTGCAATGTCATCAGGGTTGATATCCGATGCAGCATTACCAAAATCAAATCCTCCTCTACCAGATTTCTGATCAGCTGTGTTGGAGTTTTCATTACTGATAGGGATACCATCAACAACAAATAAGGCCTGGTTGTTACCAGAGATTGAATTGTTACCACGGATAACAACATTTGCTGATCCCCCTAAAGTACCTGAACTTTTTACACTCAATCCAGCTACCTTACCAGAAAGCGAGTTCACGAAGTTACTTGATTTAACTTTCGAGACTTCCTCACCATCTACTTGTTGGGTTGCATAACCCAATTGTTTTTTCTCTCTTGTAATACCTAAGGCTGTTACTACAACCTCATCAAGGGCCTGGGCATCCATACCCAATGTTACATTTATGGCGCTTGCGGCACCTACATTTCGTTCTTCTGTTGTTTGACCGACAAAAGAAAATACCAATACATCTCCGGTGTTTGCTTGAATAGTGTAATTTCCATCGAAGTCTGTTTGGGTACCATTTGAAGTGCCCTTTACTAAGACACTTGCTCCTGGTAGTGGTAGACCATCTTGGTCAGTAACCGAACCTGTTACGGTTTTTTCTTGTGCAAAAGTGAACTGCACAATTAACGCTAAAAAAAACGTTAAAAAGCCACTAAACTTTGTTCTCATGTTATTAAAGTATTTGAATTAGCTAATACGAATTTGATAATTTCATGTTAATAATCCAATTGTTTTATCATAAAATGTTAATATGCAGTTAATAATTTTATGAATATGACAATCTTATAAGGGTTATGTTTTTGTTAATTTTGTATATTAAGTGTATAATATTGTATTCAATGAAAAGTCAAGTGGAGTAGGTCTTTGGAACGTTTAGGTAAGAAGAAATTATCATGTTGTATATAGGGAAATTACTTCAAATTCACCTACGATTTTGAAAACTTAAAAATTCTACAAATTGAAAGAGAATCGATGATAAATTCTGGAGTTTTGACAGATTTAAAGGATTTTATTAGACTTTAAGTAGTTGTAAATGTAAAATATTCAATGTAATTAAATGAAAAACCCACCTCTAAGCAGAGGTGGGTTTAACACAATTTGATGTAAATTAATTTATTGTAATACGTAAGTTGAAGTATAAGCTCCAACACCAAAGAAGGTATCAAAATGCTCTAGAGTTAGAGTTTTTGTTTCTTCATCATAGGTTCCACCTGTGATACAACCAATACCGTTGCTACCACAAAATCCGAAACTATCATTAGGTAATACTTTACCACAAGAGATCATAATGGATCCTGAATTCACTAAACCAGTATTTGATGAACAAAACTGTAATAGACCACCATCCGCTGTGGAAAGATTAAATGTACCATCTCCAACTTTAGTTATAGTTGCATTTTTATAATGAGATTTTTCTTGAGGATTACAAACGCTATTGTCAAATGCATATGTGCCACTAATATCAATTGGGCAAACATAGGTGACATAAAGGTTTGTAGATTCTTGTTTCTCACTTACAATCATTTCAAAATCGGATTCGGTTTGAACATCTGTAAGGACGAATGTTAGCGTAACCTCATCGGGTGCATCAGCATTTTCGGTTAAAATAGTTACTGGGACATACCCAACATATCCGTCTTCTGCTTTTAGAGTTATTGTAGCAGGTTGGAAATCATAATGTACTCCAGCTTCACCTGTAGTGTTTTCCAAATCGATATCTACACTAACTGTTATGTCAGCTGTGTTTTTAGTAGAACTTGGACCGAAATATTGAACAGGTAGGTCGTAAGTCTTCACTTCACCACTCACTTCAAAAGCTGTTACGGATGATGAATTTGTAAAGCCTACGAAATCAGGCCCTGTACCATAATCCGTTTTTTTGTCATCTAGTAGGCACGAACTAAAAGTTATTGCACTAAGTGCCAATACCATTAGATTTCTCATGTTTTTTATAATATTTTTCTTCATTTTCTAGATTTTAACGATTATCTCCAAAATGGATCACTGTTGAATGCATCATCTGATGTTTGTGATGGAGCATTTTCAGAGTTCCTACCTTGTTCTGAATTTGGTATCAACAATCTTACTGGCCTTGTTTTTCCGGCAGCTTGTGCATCCTCAGGAAGTGGAAGGTTGGCTGGGTACCCAGTACGTGTTAGATCAATCCATGATTCAATTGAAGCAATACCGTTTAATGCGATCCATTTTTGAGTAATAATTGCTTCAATCTTATTAGTAGATGCAGCCCATCCCACATTTCCTAAAGTTTGAGTGTAATAAACTTCGGCAGTAACCTCTGGGTCTTCAACACCGAGATATACAAAGTGTGATGTGATAGCCTCCTCGTATAATGCTTGAGCATCCCCGCTCATATAACCTCTTACAACAGCTTCAGCTTGGATTAATAGGCCCTCTGCATAGCTCATTATGATCTGATCCTGATCTGATTTCTTAAGCAAACCAGGTCCAACTTTAGACAAATCATTACTTGTAAATCCACTACCTGGTAAATCTACAGCTTGATGTGACCCTGCATAGCCACCATTAGCTGCTTCAGAATATAGATATTCTAATCTAGGATCGTTTGTACTTGATAGGTAATCAATGGTGTAGTCTGAAGCTACTGTGAAATCCATTCTATCCTCTTCACTGTCATCAATTTTAAAGAAGTAACCATAAAAAGGACTCTGTTGCTCTTCCATTGCACTGCTGTAACCTGGGTTCGAAGCTACATCTTCTTGAATGTAACCAAGACCATTTTGAGCGATTTTGGTAATTTCTTCTTTAATATAAGCATCCTGACCAGTATTACTTAGTCTCACAAGCATACGAAGTTTCACCGTATTGGCAAATGCACCCCATTTTTCCATGTCACCTCCAAAGATGATGTCTTGATCACCCGGATTCTCAGCAGTTCCAGGTAGATTATTAACTAACTGTGCTGCTGCTGTCAACTTATCAATTACATCCTTATAAATAACTGCTGCTTCATCATAAGCTGGTGTTGGATTATCTGCTCTTTTATTCGCTTCAGAATAAGGTATATCACCATAGATGTCTACCAACAATTGGTATTGAAAACCTTTCATGGTAGCTGCAATTACGTCATATGCAGAGTAATCAACAGCACCCGTCTCATCTTCGTAATTTTCAATATAAGTCAAGTTCTTAAGGATGTTTACGTAAGATCCCTCGAATATATTGGTGTTAAATGAATTGGTAATGTTATATCTAAAATAGTCCTGGTTAGCCGACCAATTGGATGGCTTAGACCAGTTGTAGACAAACATATTCCCCATATAGGTCATAGTTGTTCCATTTAGCGAAGAAAAATATTCTTGCGCTGCTGGCAGCGTCTGGTATGGCGTTGATATTGAAGGATCATTTGGGTTGTCGTTGACATCATAAAAGTCGTCACTACAGCCCACTGTTAACAATCCGAAAGCCAACGTCAAAAGTGATGTTTTAAATATATTTTTTGCTTTCATTAGTTACTTTTTTAGAAATTAGCAGATAAGGTTATACCGTATTGTCTTGTTGGTGGGGTCTGTGCCTGAGTACCAACGCCCATTGCATTACCTGTGGTAAAGTTAAATTCTGGATCTGTATAAACGTTATCTTTAGGTCTGAAAGTAAATAAGTTTCTTCCGAAAACGCCTAATGACAATTTGTGCATTCCTAATTTATCCAATAACTCACCATCAAAATCATAAGAAAGTGAAACCTCTCTAATTTTTAGTGTAGTAGCATCTGTTACATAGTTTTCTTTAACGTCACCATATGCATCCCAAAAGGCATTACCACCGCTAGAGGTTGGTCTATCTGTATTTGCAATATATCCACCATTTCCGTCCGAATACGATGAGTTAGGGAATAAGAATGGTTGGCGGTTTGAAGAAGCACTGTGTTGAGTAAGACCTGTAAATTCTAAAGCATCTACGATACTGTTGAAGAAAACGTGACCGGTTCTATAGTCCATTACAGCATAAAGATTGAAGTTCTTATATCTTAAGCTAGTATTTAAACCTACAGTATAATCAGGCATTGTTTTACCAATCGTCCTCATGTCAGGACTTTGAATTGGATCTCCGTTACCATCAACGATTACTCTACCTAGGTCATCTCTTTCGTAAGCAGTAGTTCTAATCATTGGATAAGGTTGTCCAACTTCTGCAACAATTTGAGCTGCAGCATATCCTCCTAAGTCTACTCGGTCAACACCTTCTGAAAGAGAAAGTACTTCCGATTTAATAGTTGAGTAGTTGATCCCTATATCCCATGAGAAGTCTTCGCTTGAGAATATTTTACCATTTAAATCAACTTCGATACCTTGGTTCTGAACCTCTCCAATATTTGTCCACATACTTGTAGCTCCGGAAGAAGATGCAATATTGATTGGTACAATTTGGTCAGTAGAGTTCGTTTGATAAACAGTAAATCCAGTAGTTAAACGAGATTTAAAGAATTGCATCTCTAAACCTGCTTCCAATGAAGTTGTAAACTCTGGTTTTAGGCCCGCTGATGAAATTCTGTTGTCTGTATCTTGAGCTAGACCTGTAGCACCATCGAATGGGAATCCGGCAGGTGCGAAAAATGTAGGATTAGTTACATACGCTCCTGGATCATTACCGGTTTTAGTAACGTTGAAGTTTAATTTTAGGTAGTTCAATCCTTTATCACTTTTTATAGCTGGAATTGCATCTGTAGCTACAAATGAAATCCCTGCTCCAGGATAGAAATATGATCTACTTTCAGATGGAAGTGTAGAAGACCAGTCATTTCTAGCTGTCATATTCAAGAACAAGTAATTGTTAAACCCTAAAGTTAGATCAGCATATACCGCTGATTTTCTCCATTGTGAAGAAGCTTCTCCTCCATTAAGAGCGCCAGTTCTTGTTGAAACGTTCCAAAAATCAGGAATAATAAGGTTTTCTCCTGAAACTTCCATGTTCTTAGATTCATACATTCTAACGTTTTGGCCTAAATTGACCTTAACGTTGAATTGGTCACTTATGTCTTTGTCAATATTTAATACAACATCACTGTTGAAACGACTGCTAGTAAACAAACGATCTATTGTACTAGCTCCATAAGGAGCCATTCTTGAATATGGATTTTGTAATTCAAACGCATATGTTAGTGCTCCTAAGTTCCGTTTAAACTTCTCAGTAGTGCTAGTATAACCACCTCGCCAAGTAATATTCATCCAGTCGTTGAATTCATATTTTACGTGACTGATATAGTTGAATTCTGAAATATCATTCTTTTCTCTTTGTGTGTCTACAATGAAATAAGGGTTTTCGTAGAATGCGAAGAAAGAAACTTCGTTACGAGTATATTGGCCAGTTCTCCAATTCTTCAACTCTTCCATAGGTATGTGTAGAGGTGTGTTAAGAACATTCCAGTATACTGGTCGTCCTTGACGTCCTGCTTCTGGAGAAACAATATTTGCATGTGAACGGAAGAATGAGAAGTTACCACCAACTTCTAGCTTACCAAATTTTCTGGTTGCATTTAATCTAACGTTTGTTCTGTTATATTGGTCACTAGGTACGATACCTTTAACGTTTGTTTGATCAAGAGAGAAAAGGAAATCCCCATTGTCACCTCCACCGCCAAGTGTTACTCCATGACGAATTGTGGAACCAGTATTGAAAAAGTTTCTTGCGTTGTCTTTTATGGGACTAAATGGAACCATCCATGCACTTCCAGGGATATGATTTCCATTTTCATCTTCGTAAAACTCACTGGCCGGTACCAGACGTCCGTCATAAGCAGGGCCCCAGTTAACGTTTTCTAGTGGCCACAAAGTCCCGTCAGGGAAACCACCAACTCCAAATTTGTCTTGTAATTCAGGCATGTAAGAAACGCTCTCTGCAGTATACGAAGTATTGTAACTAACAGATAATTTACCTTCACCTTTTTTAGTAGTAATCATAACAACACCGTTAGATGCATCTGATCCATAAAGCGCAGCGGCATTTGCACCCTTAAGGATACTAATGTCGGCAATATCATTTGGATTGATACGGTCAATGGCACTTCTTGAAGAAGGATTACCATCAATAACGATTAAAGCTTGGTTATTACCTAATAAAGAACGGTTACCCCTTAGTACAATTCTTGTGCTTGGATCTACACCATTATTTACAGTGTTAATTTGAAGACCTGATACCTTACCAATAATAGCAGTTGTAGCGTTTACCGCTCTAGTTTTTGTAAGATCTTCTCCGTCTACGGCTGCAACGGAATAGGAAAGTTCTCTTGGTTTTCTCTGGATGTTCAAAGCCCCTGTGACCACAACTTCGCCAAGTGCTTGAGCATCTATTCCTAACGTAACACTTATGCTGCTAGCAGCACCAACAGTACGTTCTTCTGTTGTTTGGCCCACAAAGGAGTATACTAGTACATCACCTGTGCTGGCTTGGATGGAATAATTACCATCAAAGTCTGTTTGAGTACCATTTGAGGTACCTTTTACTACGACATTCGCGCCGGGTAGCGGTAGACCATCTTGGTCAGTAACCACACCAGTCACGGTTTTGTCTTGTGCAAAAGTAAATTGCACAATTAACGCTAGGAATAGCGTCAAGAATCCACTAAACTTTGTTCTCATTTTATAAATTTATTTGAATTAGCTACTGCGAAAATGATAAATTCATGTTAATAATCCAATTTTTTTATCATAAAATGCTAAATGAATGTTAAGAAAAATTAAAATATCAGTAAGCACGACGATTAATTATATAATAAATAGTATCTGTTCTTTTTTTTCTTAAAAAGATAATAAATTCATAAATTTTGGTTTTTTATTATCGCCAAATGTGAATAGGCGTTGAGTTTAAGTGGGTTTTGTGGTGTTTTTCACTAAAGCAGTAAATTGATGTGTATGTACATTGATTTCCTCAAATATTCCGTTTTTCAAGGGCGTAAAGGCGATAATTAGTAGTTCTTTATGTTTTCTATGTTATACAACGAGCTGATTCCGGAATACAATAAAATGTCCTTCAGATTCCATTAAACTCATATTCTTAATATTTCTGTCTTTACAATATACTATAAATAGGCGTTGCTATGGTTAAATGATGTAGGATTATAGTTTTTAGCATCTCATTAAAATATTATTTGGGAGTTCTATTTATGTTAGGTGGTATTTTGATACTTTCTTTGTGTTTCAATTGATGGTAAGACTATCTTCCATTACTTAATTAACGGAAAAAAATATCTACACAATACTATATATAGTAATAGAGCGGTCTTCTTGAACTATCCTCATAGTGTTTTGACTCATGTAAGAAATAGGTGTATAGAACTGCTTATATGCTGTATTTGCTCAACTTATGATTTAATAGGGTATTCTATAATTGTCAATGAACCTTATTTGTTGATTAAACATCCGCTGTCTAGTAAAATAGGTGCTTTAGCCCCAACTCAAATACAGACATACCAGGTTAGGCTGTAAAATGTCTTGTTCGGTTATTTTTTCAACCGGGCAGCAATTATCAAGAATTATTTATTCGATAAAATCTTAGTGTAGAAAAATTTAGTTGTAATTTTAGTTTGTATTACAAATTTTTCTTACATTTAAACTTTGATAGTATCCATGCCTGTGTATTTGAAGGAAAATATTACGAATTATTTAATTTGATTTTAAAGAACTTATTTTTTTGAATTAATTAATTGCTTAAATAAATTTCCCGCCCCATTTAATCTACAATTAATGTAAAGCCAGCGATTGTCACTCTAAATGACAAGAAGTCTTGCTAGAAGTTAACATATATGTTTTAACTATAAACTTCCCTCAAGTTTACATCAGGTACAATAGTTAACCTGGATTAAAATATTTATAAACTTAGATTAATAGCCTATGTCTAAAATTACTTTCTCTTCGCCGAATGGCGTAATTCACAGTCAAATAATTTTTCTGGAAACTATCCACTATGGTTAGATTTTACACCTTGCATAAAGCGAAGATGTGTAACTTCTATATCATATAGATACAACCGATCTCTATCCATTAGTTTGGCTTAGTACAGGTCAAGTATGCTTTAATGTTTAGATAGAAGCGACTTGTTAGTGCCTGATCTATAGGCGATTCAATATATCAATTGAATCGCCCAGGACCTCATTTTTCTAATAAATACGTAATGAAACAAAAACTACCAACCTCATGTAGGATTCCCCACAGCCTAGATTTACATGATAGCGTGACTATCCAATTAAATAGAATCGAAGCCAAAAGCTCGACTATTAATTACTCGGGGCAAACCCAAAAAACAACTCTTTTAATTCTATTAGCTTGCATACTCAGTTTAGCTTTAGGACATAACAGCCTGCAAGCTCAAATCAGCAATGCACCTCCCAATGAGATTTCCCCATGGGTCACTGGTACTTATTCTGATTTACAGGCAAGCTTAGTTGATGACGTCCCAAGTCTCGTTCCCGTTTGTCTTGGAGCCGCGATTGACGAGGGTAATCTGATTGATAATGATCTTGATAATTCAGGTACTATAAGTTTCCTCCTTGGACTTGGAGTAGGAGGTGGCTGTAATGCAACATTTGGTGTTAGTGATCCAAATAACACCTATCCGGCAGGCACCTGGGCAGGATTCCGTATTGGAACATCAGGTTTGTTAACCGCGATGGTAGATTTGCAGATTACAATTTCCACATACAATAATGGCGTTCCGACGGCTGATGTATTGGAATTAACTCCAGGATTAATTAGCGCTAATTTACTTTTTGGAGATTCTTCCAATGTCGGCTTGGTTACCACTGAGCCTTTCGATGAAATAAGAATAACTTATGAAACACTCGTTGGGTTGCTATATACAGCGCAGGTCTATCATGCGAGTATCGTAGCTTTTCAAGAAGGGCCAATTTTGGCGTGTAATACTACTACCCCTATGATGCGTCCCGTTTATCCAATGAGTATATCAGAGGATAACACTAATTTAGGCTCAATTATTCAGTTAAATGCAAGTTCTGATCTTGGAAATGTCATCGATAGTGACCCTGATAATTATGCAACATTAGACTTTACCCTAGGCTCAGGTTCTCTTTCTGTAAAAGATGAACTTAGTAGTTATACAGCTGGGACTTTTGCCGGTTTCGATATGGAGTCCACCTCGCTGCTTAGTATAGGATTATTGGATGGTATAACTATATCTACCTATTTAGATGGGGTTTTTCAAGAGGATGCAACGGGAACTTCTGATGGAATCTTAGCCTTAAATACAAGTATCTTAGGTTCAGGAAATGAAAGGGGTCAAATCGGATTTATAACAACTCTGCCTTTCGATGAAGTCCAAATAACAGGAACAAGTTTGTTAGGAAGTATGAATGTATATGGACTTGCATTAAAAGCTTTTTGTGTAACAGCCTCAGATGCCTTAGCATGTAATACACCTGTTATGGCAACCGAACCCGATTTCCCATTAGTTATTAACGGAGTAAATACCGGGGTTAGCGGAGTAGGTTTAGGAGCTGTAACCAATACAAATGCGATAATAGACGCTGACCCTGCAAATTTCGCGACTATCGATATGACATTAGGAGCTTTGGGTTCTGCATCATTATCAGTTTTAAACCCTATAGAGAGTTATCCTGAAAATACTTACGTTGGATTTGATTTGGAAACAGGAGGTCTACTCAATTTAGATTTATTAAATGGGGTAACGCTAACCACTTATTTGGATGGTGCTGTTCAGCAAACAGTTGATGGAAATTCAGAGGCATTATTAGCGGTAAATAGCGGGTTGCTTTTTGGTAATGCCGGTCGATATCAATTAGGTTTTGTAGCAACCACAGATTTTGACGAAGTGCAAATTTCTGTTGATGAATCATTAGTAAGTGTAGATTTAGGAGTCACAAATATTTATGGTTTTATATTAGAACGTTTATGCGAAGCGCCAATTACTTGTGAAGTTACACCACTTTCAAACCCTGGTCAACCTGTAATTATAAACAGCGAAGGTACAGGAGTGAATGGTGTTTTAAGTGTTGGATCAACGTTGGAGGATGTTCAAAATGTTATAACAGAGGATGCTACGGATTTTGCAACCCTTACTTTAGCAGTTGGTGCTCTTGAGACAATGAGTTTATCGGTCTTAAATCCTTTAGGACAATATGCGTCAGGGAGTCAGGCTGGTTTTATGGTTCGTAAAGTAGACGGTCTACTAGAACTTGGGTTGTTGGATCAAATTACAGTGTCGACATATCTGGATGGAACAGAAGTTGATTCAGAAACCTCTACAGGGTTACTTTTATTGGATGCATTAGATCTTATTAGCATAGATCTTTCTGGCGGAGCTAACCCGGAAGGGGTGCAGTTTATAGGTGTAACTACTACCGGGGCATATGATGAAGTTCGAATTGAAATTGGAGCTTTGGCAGATGTTATTAATCAGTTTGAAGTATATGGTGCTTATGTCAACCCTCTTACTATTGATGGACTCGATAACAATCCAACCGTCCAAATCACCAGTATTGGAGAAGATAATGTTATAAATCTTGAAGAAAGTACTTCCACGACGGTTCCAGTCGTTGGAACTGCTGGTGGAGATGCAGTAGAAGGAGACAATGTAGCAGTCACTGTGAATGGAGTGAGTTATGCGGCAACAGTACTAGCGGATAATACTTTTACAGTAGACGTTCCGGGTGCTGGTCTAATAGCTGATCCAACACTGACAGTTACGGCACTTCTTTCGCATGTAGGTACCTCAGTACCGTGTACTACCACCGCAGAAGCATCCCTAGTCTATACTATTGATACTACGCCACCGACAGTACCCACAGTGGATACTCAGGTTACTAATGATCAAACTCCGGTAATCACCGGGACTGCTGATTCAGTAGATGATTTAACAGTAACTGTTAATGGCGTAACTTATACAGAAGGAGACGGAAGTCTTGTAGATAATGGAGATGGAACCTGGACACTTACCGTACCTGCCGGAAATGAAATTCCTGATGGTATTTATGATGTCGTTGCAACGGCAACTGATGCCGCCGGCAATCCTTCCATAGATGACACAGATAGTGAACTAACAATTGATACAGTGGCTCCAACACTGCCAACTGTAGATGTGTTAGTAACAAATGATCAAACTCCTTCTATTACCGGGACTGTTGATTCAGTAGATGATATAACGGTAACTGTTAATGGAGTGACTTATACAGAAGGAGACGGAAATCTTGTAGACAATGGAGATGGTACTTGGGTACTGGAAATACCGACCGGAAATGAAATACCGGAAGGGGTTTATGATGTAGTTGCTACTGCCGAAGATACAGCTGGAAATACTTCTAGTGATGATACATTAGGGGAGCTAACCATTGATCTAACTGATCCTATTGTACCCACAGTAAATGAGCAGACAACCAGCAATCACACGCCGACCTTAACCGGAACAGCAGATTCAGCTGATATGCTGACGGTAACTGTTAATAGCGTAACGTATACGGAAGGTGATGGTGATTTAGTCGACAATGGAGATGATACATGGACACTTCAAATACCGACCGGAAATGAAATTCCGGATGGAACCTATGATGTCGTTGCAACGGCAACAGATTTAGCCGGAAACTCTTCCGTGGATGCCACAGTTGACGAGTTAATTATTGATCCAAATGCTTTAACTACGCCGACGGTTGATTTATTGAATACAAATGATACCACTCCTATGATTACCGGAACAGCAGATTCATCTGATGATTTGACGGTAACAGTAAATGGAATCACCTACACCGAAGGTGATGGTGATTTAGTGGATAATGGAGATGATACCTGGACATTGCAAATCCCGGATGGTAATCCAATTCCAGATGGTGTATATGATGTGGAGGCTACAGTTACAGACAGTACAGCTAGTACTTCCACAGACGTAACTGATGGCGAGCTGACTATTGACACCGTTGCCCCAGTCGCGCCTACTGTGAATCCAGTGGTAACCAATGATCCAACTCCAATAATTACAGGTACTGCCGATTCAGGGGATACACTAACGGTAACAGTTAATGGGGTTACCTATACTGAAGGTGACGGAAATCTTGTCGATCATGGCGATGGTACGTGGACACTTCAAATTCCTGACGGAAATGAAATCTCGGATGGAGTTTATGATGTGGTTGCAACCGCAACGGATTTAGCTGGAAACACTTCTTCTGACGGAACAGTAGATGAATTAACAATCGACTTAACTGCACCAACAGTTCCTACAGTTGTTCCACAAGTCACTAATGATCAAACTCCTACTATTACAGGAACTGTTGATTCAGTAGATGATATAACGATAACAGTTAATGGAGTGACATATACAGAAGGAGACGGAAATTTAGTCGATAACGGAGATGGTACTTGGACACTACAAATTCCTCTCGGAAATGAAATACCTGAGGGAATATACGATGTTGTTGCAACAGCAACTGATGCTGTTGGAAATACTTCAACAGATAGTACTCAAGGCGAACTAACGATCGATTTGACGCCTCCAACGGTGCCTATAGTAAATGCACAAACTACAAGTGATAGTACTCCAATGTTAACTGGAACAGCGGATTCAGTGGATGACCTAACGGTAACAGTTGATAATATAACGTATACGGAAGGTGATGGAAATTTAATCGACAATGGAGATGATACATGGACGCTGCAAATTCCTGACGGAAATGAAATTCCGGATGGAACCTATGATGTGGTGGCCACAGTAACAGATACTGTTGGAAATACTATTTCGGATGGGACTGTGGATGAATTAACAATAGATCCAAATGCGATTTCGACACCAACGGTAAACAAATTGTACACTAATGATCCAACTCCAATAATCACAGGAACAGCTGATTCAGCAGATGATTTGACTGTAGAAGTGGATGGTGTAGTTTACACCGAAGCTGACGGAAACCTTGTTGATAATGGGAATAATACCTGGACGCTTCAAATTCCAGATGGTAATACCCTACTTGATGGTGATTATGATGTAGTGGCTACAGCGACTGATACCACTACAGGAGGTACTTCCGTTGATACTACAACAAACGAGTTAACAATTGATAGACAAGCACCAACGGTGCCTACTGTACACCCGCTAGTGACTAATAGTCCGACTCCTGAAATTACGGGAACAGCGGATTCAGCGGATGTGTTAACTGTAGAAGTTAATGGAGTGACTTATACAGAAGGTGACGGAAATCTTGTCGATCACGGTGATGGAACTTGGACCCTTCAGATACCTGTTGGAAATGAAATCCCGGATGGAGTTTATGATGTGGTTGCAACCGCAACGGATCTAGCTGGAAACACTTCTATTGACGGTTCAATTGATGAATTAACTATTGATACGATAGTACCGATTGTGCCTACGGTAAACCCGCTAGTAACTAATAGTACTACTCCTGAAATTACGGGAACAGCGGATTCAGCTGATGTGTTAACTGTAGAAGTTAATGGAGTGACTTATACAGAAGGTGACGGAAATCTTGTCGATCATGGCGATGGAACTTGGACACTTCAGGTACCCGTTGGAAATGAAATCCCGGATGGAGTTTATGATGTGGTTGCAACCGCAACGGATTTAGCTGGAAACACTTCTATTGACGGTTCAGTTGATGAATTAACGATCAACAGTACGACCCCAATGATACCGACAGTGAATCCTCTGGTTACCAACAGTTCTACACCGAAAATTACCGGAACTGCTGATTCAACTGAAGAATTGACAGTAGGTGTAAATGGTGTGGTTTACACAGAAGGTAATGGTGATTTAGTAGATAACGGAGACAACACCTGGACACTTCAAATCCCTGCAGGGAATGAAATTCCGGATGGTATCTACGATGTGAGTGCAACAACAATGGATGCCGTTGGAAATATTTCTGCGGATATTACGGTTGATGAGTTGACTATCAATTCTAGCTTGCCGACCACCCCGACAGTAGATCCAATTGCAACACCGGATTCTACGCCACTAATTACCGGAACGGCAGACTCTGAAGATGATTTAACGGTGGAAGTTAATGGAGTAGTCTACACCGAAGGTGATGGTAATCTTGTTGACAATGGAGATGGTACTTGGACGCTTCAAATCCCTGACGGAAATGAAATCCCTGTGGGCACTTATGATGTTGTAGTAACTGTAACTGATGGTAATGGAAACATCGCAACGGATACAACAACGGATGAGTTAACTATAGATGCGGATGCGCCGACCACGCCGACAGTAGATCCAATTGCAACACCGGATTCTACGCCACTAATTACCGGAACGGCAGACTCTGAAGATGATTTAACGGTGGAAGTTGATGGCGTTGTTTATACTGAGGGTGACGGAAACCTTGTAGACAATGGAGATGGTACCTGGACACTTCAAGTTCCTGACGGAAATGAAATCCCGGTGGGCACCTATGATGTCGTTGTGACTGTAACAGATGATAAGGGAAACACCGCAACGGATACAACAACGGATGAGTTAACTATAGATGTTCTTCCAGTATCTGATATCAGTATTACTAAAGTTGCTGACCAGTTGAATCCGCTTGTAGGTGATTTAATCAACTTTACCGTAACAATAAACAACAACGGTGCAACAGAATTTAGTGAGTTAGTCATTGATGAGGTAATCACTAGTGGATTTACGTATAATAGACATACAGCATCCATTGGAAATTATAACTCTACAACTGGACAGTGGAAACTAGAAAACCTTGGCGCAAATCAAACAGCGACTTTGGAAGTTTCAGTTCAGGTCAATCCAACAGGTAATCACACGAATATAGCCTCCATAAGGAGCTCGATACCTGAGGATGACAACGCAAATAATACTGCGGAGGTGACTATTGAACTAAATTGTTTACAGGTGTTTAATGAATTCACACCCAATTTTGATGGCTATAATGATTACTTCAGGATAGAGTGTATTGAACAGTATCCTAACAGTGTTTTGAAAATCTTTAACAGATACGGAAATAAGGTATATGAAGCAGTTGGATATCAAAACGATTGGACAGGAATTGCCAATGTAAACGGTGCAGTTCGCAGAGGGAAGGAACTCCCGGCTGGAGTTTACTATTACTCACTTGTTGTGAGGGAAATAGGAGTAGATAAATCTGGATGGTTATATATCGCCAAATAACGGATAACAAATTAACTATTCATTTAAAAATCCTCATTAAAACATAAACTCATGAAAATTATAAACACATATACAACAAATGCACTGTTACTGTTATTAGTATTCTTTGCCGGTATTGATCTAGTCTTCGGACAGCAGCAACAACAGTTTACCCAATATATGTACAATCCATTAACCTTGAATTCCGGATATGTTACGGATCATAAATTAGAGGCCGGGCTTATTCATCGTTCGCAATGGGTAGGCATCGATGGTGCACCTTCCACGCAATCGTTGACTATTGCCGGAAGAACGGGTAGAAGAATAGGACTAGGACTAACCTTGATGAACGAGAACATTGGGCCTTCCAATGATCTCGACATCAACGGGGTGTTTTCATACAATGTACCATTGTCTTACCGAATGAACTTATCATTTGGGATGAATTTTGGATTAGATATTTTGAATGTAGATTGGTCTGAGGGTTCCTATGCGAACCCTTCTGATCCAATCCTCAACAATAATTTGTCTAATGTAACTCCGATTATTGGTGCAGGTGCGTACCTACACGGTGATCGCTGGTATATAGGGCTTTCGACACCTAATTTTATAAAGACCGAAACCTATGATGACGATGAAGAATTGGTCATAGATAAGACAACCGAGTTTTATTTATTAGGAGGCTATGTTTTTGACATAACTCCTGATTTTAAACTCAAGCCGTCTACCTTGATGAAATACAATGACGGAGCTCCAATTACAGTCGATGTGTCTTTAAACGTGCTTTTACAAGAACGTTTCACGGCAGGCTTGTCCTATAGATTTAACGATGCCATTAGCGCATTGTTAGGATTTCATATATCCAGGGGTTTCTTCGTGGGCTATGCCTACGATTACTCCACCACGGAGCTCAATAAGTACAATGATGGGTCACATGAAATCATGTTGAAATACACCGTGCCAATGTTTAATACACGGGCAAAATCACCTAGATTCTTCTAATACCAAGGAAAATGAAAAAAATTTTAATAGTAGTTCTATTTGTACAACTGGGTCTCTATGGGCAAAATAGCAGTTGGAAAGCCGATCAATACTTTGAGAATTATCATTTCACAAAAGCTGCCGCGATGTATGAGAAATCTATTGCTGATGCGGATGTTGTAGATGCTGCAACGCTTGAAAAACTTGCAGACTGTTATTTTAACCTCAATGACTATCGCACTGCCTATAAATGGTATGGCGAGCTCTATAAATTTAAAAGGGGTGACATAAAGGAAAGTACTTTGATAAGATATGTCCAAAGTGCTAGAGCCAGTAGGGAATATGATCATGCTCGTAAAGTTGCAACAGAATTTTATGCCGATAATCCACAACGCTTGGAGGTGATTGCCACGCAAAAACGAGACCTAGATAAGATCCAAGAAGGTGATTCTCTATATAAGATTTACAATCTGGATATCAATTCAAATAAATCAGATTTCGCACCTATGTACCACGGTAATTATTTGTTGTTTACTTCAGCAAGAGATACCACCGTAGCAAAGGATCGCTTCTATTCATGGACGAATCAACCATTTCTGGATTTATACATTGCAGAGCGAAATAAACAAAATGGGGAGCTTGGTGCAGCTGTGAAATTTGGAGAGAATACGCGTAGTGATTTTCACGACGCCACCCCAACATTTAGCAAGGATGGCAGATTTGTGTATTTCTCTCGGAATTACATCAGTAATAAGCGACTCCAGGGAAATAAAGATGGCGTTTCAAATTTTGAAATTGTAAGGGGATATGTCAATGGTGATAATATCACAAATATTGAATCCTTGTCCTTTAATGATATAGATTATTCTTGTGGACACCCTGCAGTTTCAGCCGATGGGAAATACCTGTATTTTGTATCAGATATGCCCGGCGGTTATGGTTCTACGGATATTTATGTTGCCGAAATTCATGAAGATGGCTTGGCAACTAATCCGGTTAACCTAGGTTCGAATATCAATACAACGGGGAGAGAAATGTTTCCCTTTGTAGCGGATAGTGTTTTGTACTTTTCATCTGATTCGCACTTTGGATTAGGTGGTCTTGATGTTTTTTACAGCAAAATACATTCCAGCACCTCTTATGATATTCCTTTAAATATGGGACCTGCGTTAAATAGCAATATGGACGATTTTAGTATGATCATCGATCCAAAGGAAAACACAGGTTATTTTGCGTCCAATCGAAATTTAGGCAAAGGAGATGACGACATCTACTTCTTTAGAAGAAAAGAGCCTGTTCAATACCATTTATTCTCGGGTACCGTGTTTGATAAAAAGACGGAGGATCCGGTATCCGATGCGGATATTGTGGTTACCGATAACTTGAGTGATTCTACTTATGCACAGATTAAAAGCGATCAGAATGGGTTTTACCAGCTCAAGTTACCTATGAATAGAACTCACGAATTAACATTCTCTAAGAAGCTGTATACCACAGAAACGCTACTTGCAAAAATTACAGATGCATCGGAAGCGGAACTTAAAAACAATGATGTTTACCTCACTTCTTTAGAGAGTTTAACTGTAAAAGAGGGTGATCTGCTTAAGATTGATGTTGATCCAATTTACTTTGAATACGATAAAGCAGAAATTACACCCAAGGCTGAAGTTGCATTAGAAAAGGTGTTTTATGTCATGGAGGAATTTCCGGAAATGCGGATATTAATTGAGTCCCATACTGATAGTAGGGGGTCGGATGACTATAATCTGAGTCTCTCTAATTTAAGAGCAGAAAACACCAAACGCTATTTAATAGGAAAAGGTATAGATCGATCTAGGATTGAAGGAGCAAGAGGATTCGGGGAGCAAAGATTACTCAATAAATGCTCCAATGGGGTGCGGTGTAGTGATGGAGAACACGCTTTAAATCGAAGATCAAATTTTGTAATTATTCAAGAATAAATTTTAATAAGACGCTATATGCGATTCTATTATATAAGATAGTTTTTGTTTGCTCATAATTTATTGGGAGTAATTGGTTGTCTTTCTGTAGTATGGTTTTCCTAAACATTACCTATTACAAAAGGCAACCTCTTATTATAATTCAAGGAAACTACCGTCACGGCCCCCCTAAAACCATTCAAACTACATGAAGTCAGTTTATTGCATATTGATTTTACTTGGTGTTTACGCCATCAGCACTCAAAGGGCTTATGGACAGCGAGTGTACGCAGATAAGCAGGAGTCTCTGGCAACACCTTTGCTAGCTAGTGTGACTAATGAAAACAATGCTGTAGATGTAGATACTACGAATTATTCTACTTTGAATGTTTCAATTAGTTTAGTTAGTATAGGAACTGCTACGCAAAACCTACAATTTGCAGGTACTATAAAGCCTCAGCCAACAGCGCCATTAATGATCCGATTTGCATCAGATGGTTCTCTTCTTGGGCTTTTAGATGGGATTGAAGTGCAACGTACTAATAATGGTATTAATAATCCTGTGGGAGATTCCTATTCATCGAACAATCTTCTTGATTTACTAGGGCTTCTCGGGACTGAGCAGGCTAGCGATGTTACCGTTCCTGTTCCTGGTACAAATGAGCCCGCAGATGGAGTGCGACTTAGAATAAGTAGCGGTCTTCTAGGTTTAGGCTTTAGCACTGACTTATACTATGCTTTTTTTATTACTCCACCCACTGTTGAGAGCCCTGTCTCTGTATGTGAGGGGGAGTCCGCGCTAATTAGTATTTCTAATTTTCAACCAGGTTATACCTATACTATATATGACGCCCTTACTGGTGGCAATCTACTGCTTAGCGGTACTTCGGATGTGCTTTCATTCTCTATGGAAGGAAGAACAACCGGAACCTATTATATAGAAGCCGTGGAAGGAGAGACAGAATTTGCTTCTTCCAGAACTGCTTTCACCATTACAATCTATCCAAAACCAGGTAATCCTGATATAGATCTAAATGTCAATCAAAATTAAAATCGGATAATAATCTAACTTTTAAATACACAGAACTATGAAATCGTACAAAGAATTTTTTTTCAGTTTTCTTATAAGCTTTACGCTATTATTTGCATTTCAAATAAATGCACAAACCCACCCAAACTTTCAATCCCCCATTAGTGTGCCCGCTGATTTGGACGTTGGAACTATTAGCAGTGGAGAGACTATGGTGACCACACTAAGCGAAGCAGTATTGTTTTATAATCCCGTCACTAGCGGTCCCTCTATTACTTTAAACGCCAGCCTAGATGATGGGACTGGAAATACCTTTACTTCCTATGAGTGGAATAGCGTGCTCGGGGATGGAACCGAAACTCTTGTTACAGGTACCACTACGGCTATTTTAACCGCTTCCGGGCTGGCTCCCGGATATCATAAATATAGGGTCTATGGATTGGTTGATAATGGAGATGGTACCGTGACTTGTCAATCCGATGATTACCAGGATATCATTCTGTTTGTTTTGCCTGAACTTAGTGTAACTACCACAGCGAATCTTAATGGAAATCCTGCAGGTTATTGTGTGGCGGAAATACCGACTACTCCAATTAATTTATCTGTAAGCGGTCTCTCTGCGGATTATACTGCTAATACTAATGGATATGTCAATCCAACTGCAGAGGACTTTACGCTGAACTATAAGTGGTATGCAGTCTTGGATGGCGGAACAGCCAATCCTATTGATTTAGCAACGACAACAAATAATTATGATGTGACAATTACGCAGCCAGGCACCTATACTTTTTATGTTGAAGCTACCTACGCAGTGAAAGTTGATGATAGTGCCAGAGAATATGTAGTATTTACAGATGTGGTTGAAGGTGGAACAGGGGTTCCGTTGGAAATTGAAGTAACTCCGATACCTGGAGCACCAACCATTACAATTGGCGGAGTCACCGAATAATTGCAAATGGCACTTTATATAGAAGTGCAGCTAACTAACATTCCGTTCTAAGGATCTATTACGTCATTTAAATATGCAAGGATATTGTCATAACAAATGGTTCAAAGTATCTCTGGGGTTGATTATCGTACTTGTTGTTTGTGTTGAGAATGCCTATGGGCAATCTAAAATACAACAAGTCGAAGTGAATCCTGGAGAGTCCGTACGCCTAAACGTCTTTTCAGAAGGTGCTACCAGCTATGTATGGTTGCGTAATGATGAGATTATTGATATGGCAACTACTTCATTTCTGATTACTGACCAGGCAGGGATGTATAGTGCAATTGCTTATAACGATTTTGAGTGCTCCTCAATAATGTCAAATCTTGTTGAGGTAGTTGTTAATGCAACAGTTCCCCAATACAGTGTTGAGCATTATTGTGAATGGTCCAAACCAACCATTTTGGAAATTGATGTCGGGGCAGAGGATATTGTTTGGTTTTCTGAAAAAGAGCGACAAACCAGCTTGCCGGCTAATACTCCACTAGTGGATGGTGTAACCTATTACGGGATAAGCGCTACAACTGCTATGGATTATGAAGTTCAAGTCTTTTTAGATGCTTGTCTGGATATCGCGGTTGAAAAAAGTGTGGATGCCGTAGAAGCCGCTGTTGGCACGCAGGTGAGTTTTACGATAGTTGTTAGTAATGTCGGAAATATTACTGGTGAGAACCTAGTGATAAAAGAACAGCTTCCGGATGGTTACTCGTATCAGGATCATCAATTGAGCCTGGGGCACTACAGCAGTGTATCAGGTTTGTGGGAGCTGCCGGAATTGGCTCCCAATTCAAGTGAGGAGCTAAAGCTTCGTACGCGCCTAAAAGAAGGTCGTAATTATGTAAACACTGCAGCATTGGTCTATTCAGAACCGAAGGATTTTATGATTGACAACAATGTTGCCAATGCTCAGGTGGAACCGACTTGTGTGCGTGTGTTTGATATTTTTACACCCAATCATGACGGGAATAATGACACCTTTGTTATCCAGTGCATTGAGAAGTATCCAAACAATACATTAAAGGTGTTTGATAAGGATGGGTCCTTGGTGTATTCCAAATATGGATATGACAATAGTTGGAATGGGTATAGCAATTCTAAGTGGGCCCTTAATAGGAGTAAACCATTACCTGCTGGTGTATATTTTTACATTTTAGATTTAGGAAATGACACCAAAACCATGACGGGGTGGATATTTATAGGATATTAGGTGAAATCAGAAATTTTCAAGGTTTTGGATTTCGTACTTCATTGATTGCGAATAGATTTTATTGAAAATTAATCCGTTAAGCGTTTGATTTATGAATAAATATTTTTACCTTTGCCACCCTTTTAAACCAAAAGAGTATCTGGTCAATAACTGGAAACTATTGATTTACAAGGATTTGATTAATAAAAAACATAATTATTGTTAAGTAGATTATGCCAACAATTTCACAATTAGTACGAAAAGGAAGAACCACACTTACTAAGAAGAGTAAATCGGTTGCTTTAGATTCGTGTCCTCAAAGAAGAGGGGTTTGTACGCGTGTTTATACTACTACACCTAAGAAGCCTAACTCTGCAATGCGTAAAGTTGCAAGGGTTCGTCTTACCAATGGTAAAGAAGTGAATGCATACATCCCTGGAGAAGGTCACAATTTACAAGAGCACTCGATAGTATTAGTTAGAGGCGGAAGGGTAAAGGATTTGCCAGGAGTTAGGTATCACATCGTTCGCGGTGCATTGGATACTGCTGGAGTTCAAGGAAGAACGCAACGTAGATCAAAATACGGAGCTAAACGCCCTAAAAAGTAATTAACCACTTTTAAAAAGAAGAAATGAGAAAAAAACAGGCCAAGAAGAGACCTCTTTTACCAGATCCGAGATTTAACGATCAACTAGTCACGCGTTTTGTGAACATGATGATGTGGGACGGTAAAAAGTCTGTAGCGTTCAAAATTTTCTATGACGCAATGGATATTGTGGAAGAGAAAAAACAAGACGAAGAAAAAACTGCTTTGGAAGTATGGAAAGATGCGTTGTCAAACGTAATGCCACATGTTGAGGTGAGAAGTCGTCGTGTGGGTGGTGCCACATTCCAGATCCCTATGCAGATCAGACCGGACAGAAAAGTATCAATGGCTATGAAGTGGTTGATTAGTTATTCCCGTAAGAGAAATGACAAATCAATGGCTCTTAAATTAGCTTCTGAGGTGTTAGCAGCTTCTAAAGAAGAAGGTGCAGCAGTGAAGAAGAGAGTTGATACGCATAAGATGGCTGAGGCAAATAAAGCATTCTCACACTTTAGATTTTAATACGTAAGATGGCACAAAGAGATTTAAAATATACAAGAAACATAGGAATTGCAGCGCACATTGATGCTGGTAAAACAACAACTACTGAACGTATCTTATTCTATACGGGAGTTTCTCATAAAATAGGTGAGACTCACGATGGTTCTGCAACTATGGACTGGATGGAGCAAGAGCAGGAGCGTGGTATTACCATTACATCGGCGGCAACAACTTGTACATGGCAGTTCCCTATGGAGAATGCGGAGGTCACTCCTGACACGCACAATTATAATTTTAACATTATCGATACTCCCGGTCACGTTGACTTTACTGTTGAGGTAAGTCGTTCATTACGTGTATTGGATGGGTTAGTTTTCTTGTTTAGTGCAGTTGACGGTGTTGAGCCTCAATCTGAAACTAACTGGAGATTGGCGGACCAATACGATGTGCCTCGAATTGGTTTTGTGAACAAAATGGACCGTTCAGGAGCTAACTTCTTAAGCGTGGTTAACCAGGTTAAAGAAATGTTGGGTTCTAATGGAGTCCCAATTGTTTTGCCTATCGGTGACGAAGCTGATTTTAAAGGTATCGTTGACTTGGTGAAAAACAGAGCGGTTGTTTGGCATGACGAAAACTATGGTTCTACTTTTGACGTAGTGGATATCCCTGCTGATATGGTAGATGAGGTAAAAGAGTACAGAGCATTGCTTATAGAGCAAGTTGCTGAGTACGATGAAAACCTTATGGAGAAGTTTTTCGAAGACGAAGAATCTATTACAGAAGAAGAAGTACACGCTGCACTTAGAGCTGCTGTTATGGATAGAGCTATCATTCCTATGGTGTGTGGTTCTTCCTTTAAAAACAAAGGAGTTCAATTTTTATTAGACGCAGTTTGTCGTTATTTACCTTCACCGGTTGATAAAGAAGGTATCGTAGGTACCCATCCTGATACCGGAGAAGAAATAGTTCGTAAGCCAAGTGTTGAAGCACCATTTGCTGCATTGGCTTTCAAAATTGCTACCGATCCTTTCGTAGGTCGTTTAGCATTCTTCCGTGCATACTCAGGTAGATTGGATGCTGGATCTTATGTTTTGAACAATAGATCGGGTAAAAAAGAACGTATTTCGCGTATCTACCAAATGCACTCAAATAAGCAAAATTCAATTGACTTTATTGAAGCTGGAGATATTGGAGCTGCTGTTGGATTTAAGGACATCAAAACCGGTGATACCTTATCTGATGAAAAAGCACCAATTGTATTAGAGAGTATGAATTTCCCTGATCCCGTAATTGGTATCGCGGTTGAGCCTAAAACTAAGGCTGATGTTGATAAGATGGGTATGGCTTTGGCTAAACTATCTGAAGAAGATCCAACATTTACTGCAAGAACTGATGAGGCGTCAGGTCAAACCATTATCTCTGGTATGGGTGAGCTTCACTTGGATGTTATTGTTGATCGTCTTAGACGTGAGTTTAAGGTTGAAGTAAACCAAGGACAGCCACGCGTTGAGTATAAAGAAGCTATTACGCAAAAAGCCGACCACAGAGAGGTTTACAAAAAACAATCCGGTGGTCGTGGTAAATTTGCTGATATCGTATTTACGCTTGAACCTGCAGAAGAAGGTAAGGTAGGTCTTGATTTCGAATCTGTGATCAAGGGTGGTAACGTACCAAAAGAATTTATCCCATCTGTAGAGAAAGGATTTAAAGAAGCGATGAAAAACGGACCTCTGGCAGGTTACGAGCTCGACGCTATGAAAGTCACTTTAACTGATGGTTCTTATCACGATGTGGATTCCGATCAATTATCATTCGAATTGGCTGCTAAAATAGGATTTAGATCTGCTGCTAAGGCTGCTAAATCTGTAATCATGGAGCCAATCATGAAATTAGAAGTATTAACTCCTGAAGATTACATGGGAGATATCGTAGGTGACCTTAACCGTCGTCGTGGTCAAGTTAATGACATGAGTGACAGGGCAGGTTCGAAGGTGATTAAAGCACTTGTGCCACTTTCTGAAATGTTTGGATATGTAACTTCGTTACGTACTCTTTCTTCAGGTCGTGCGACTTCAACTATGGAGTTCTCACATTATGCTGAAACACCATCTAATATTGCAGAAGCTGTTATTAAGGAAGCAAAAGGAGTTGAAGCTTAAATTTTAAGAAAATGAGTCAGAAAATTAGAATAAAATTAAAATCATACGATTACAATTTGGTAGATAAATCTGCTGAGAAAATCGTTAAAACGGTAAAAAGTACCGGAGCTGTTGTTACAGGTCCAATACCATTGCCTACACATAAAAAGATTTTTACTGTATTGCGTTCTCCACACGTAAATAAGAAATCAAGAGAGCAATTTCAATTGAGTTCTTATAAGAGATTACTTGATATCTACAGTTCTTCATCAAAAACTATTGATGCTTTGATGAAACTAGAATTGCCAAGTGGTGTTGAGGTAGAGATTAAAGTATAATCTTTTTACGGACTCGAGGATTCTTAGGAATCCTAAAGACCAATATAGTTTCACTCAATTATTGAGTAAAGACATGTCCTGAGCGATACGCGAAGGAAAAACGGATAAAAATACATTTCAGGGTTGGGAGTATTTTTCAGCCCTGAAATATTTTTGATAATTAAATAATTAAGTACTAACAATGTGGTCAAAGGTTTATTGAAAACCGGAGATCCTTAAACGTAAATTAAATGTCTGGGTTAATAGGAAGAAAGATTGGTATGACCAGCATTTTCGATGAAAACGGGAAAAACATTCCTTGTACAGTAATCGAAGCTGGACCATGCGTAGTTACCCAAGTCAGAACTCTAGAAGTTGACGGGTATGAAGCCCTTCAACTTGGTTTCGATGACAAGGCAGAAAAACGTGCTAACAAGGCCGAAGTCGGTCATGCAAAAAAAGCAGGCGTTTCTCCTAAGAAGAAAGTTGTTGAATTCCAAGATTTTGAAGGTGAATACAAATTAGGAGACACTTTAACTGTTGAAAGATTTGTAGAAGGAGAATTTATTGATGTTACTGGTACATCAAAAGGTAAAGGATTCCAAGGGGTTGTTAAACGTCATGGTTTTGCCGGAGTTGGTCAATCCACTCACGGTCAGCACAACCGTTTAAGAGCGCCAGGATCTATTGGTGCAGCATCCTATCCTTCACGTGTATTCAAAGGAATGCGCATGGCTGGACAAATGGGGTCAGAAAAAGTAACAGTACAAAACTTGCAAGTGTTAAAAGTGGTTCCGGAAAAAAATCTTTTAGTAGTTAAAGGATGTATACCTGGTCACAAAAATGCTTACGTAATCGTTCAGAATTAATGGAAGTAGCAGTTTTAGATATTAACGGAAAAGAAACTGGTAGAAAGGTTAATCTTTCTAATTCAGTTTTTGGTGTAGAGCCAAGTAATCACGCTGTATACTTAGACGTGAAACAGTTTTTGGCAAATCAGCGTCAAGGGACTCACAAGTCTAAAGAAAGAGCTGAGATCGCTGGAAGTACACGAAAGATCAAAAAACAAAAAGGAACAGGAACAGCTAGAGCAGGGAGTATCAAATCTCCGGTATTTAGAGGTGGAGGTAGAATTTTTGGACCAAGACCAAAAGATTACACGCAAAAGCTTAACAAAAATGTTAAGCGTTTAGCTAGAAAATCTGCCCTTAGTTTGAAAGCAAAAGACAATTCAATTATCGTTGTTGAGGACTTTAATTTCGAAGCGCCAAAAACGAAAGAATTCACTAATGTTTTGAAAGCTTTAGGGTTAGAGAACAAAAAATCCCTGTTCGTGTTGGGAGATTCAAATAATAACGTATATTTGTCGTCACGCAATTTAAAGGTTTCTGAGGTCGTAACTACTTCAGAATTAAATACTTACAAAATTGTAAACGCAAATAGTATTGTTCTTTTTGAAGGGTCTATTGAAGGAATTGAGTCGAATTTAAGTAAATAAAGAAGACAATGAGTGTATTGATTAAACCAATAATTACCGAAAAAGCAACCGCTGATAGCGAGTTGAATAATCGTTATGGTTTCGTTGTTGATACTAGAGCAAACAAGATCCAAATTAAGGATGCTGTAGAGGCTACTTATGGTGTTTCTGTTGAAAAAGTTCGAACAATGAATTACGGACCTAAAAGAAGCGTTCGTTACACAAAAACAGGTATCCAGAACGGAAAAACTAACGCTGTTAAGAAAGCAGTTGTTTCAGTTGCCGAAGGGGATATTATTGATTTTTATAGTAATATATAACTAAAGACGAGAGATGTCAGTTAGAAAATTAAAACCGATAACTCCTGGTCAGCGATTTAGAGTAGTAAGCGGATTTGACGCGATTACTACTGATAAGCCGGAGAAAAGCTTGCTTGCTCCGATAAAAAAGACAGGAGGTAGAAACAGTCAAGGAAAAATGACCATGCGCTATTTAGGTGGTGGTCATAAAAGAAAGTATCGTATCATCGACTTTAAAAGAGCTAAAACGGGAGTTGAAGCTACAGTCGAATCTATTCAATACGATCCAAACAGAACAGCATTTATTGCATTAATCATTTACGCAGACGGAGAGAAGAGCTATATCATAGCTCAAAACGGTCTTCAAGTTGGACAAAAAGTTCAATCTGGTACTGGGATTGCTCCTGAGATTGGTAATGCAATGCCTTTAAATGAGGTTCCTTTAGGTACAGTTATTTCTTGTATCGAACTACGTCCAGGTCAGGGAGCTGTTATGGCTCGTTCTGCTGGAGCTTTCGCTCAGCTAATGGCTAGAGAAGGAAAATATGCTACAATTAAACTTCCTTCTGGTGAAACCAGATATGTTTTAGCAAATTGTTTTGCTACTATTGGAGCAGTATCCAACTCGGATCACCAATTATTGGTTTCTGGTAAAGCGGGTAGAACTCGTTGGTTAGGAAGAAGACCTAGAACTAGACCTGTAGTTATGAACCCTGTCGATCACCCAATGGGTGGTGGTGAAGGAAGAGCTTCCGGAGGTCACCCAAGATCTAGAAATGGAATTCCAGCTAAAGGTTACAGAACCAGAGCTAAATCCAAGGCGAGTAATAAGTATATTTTAGAACGTAGAAAGAAATAAAGTATTAAGAGATGGCACGTTCACTGAAAAAAGGACCTTACGTTCACTATAGTTTAGAGAAAAAAGTTCAACAGAATGTTGAATCAGGTAAGAAGTCAGTTATTAAGACTTGGTCTAGGGCATCAATGATTACCCCTGACTTTGTAGGTCAAACAATAGCTGTGCATAATGGCCGCCAATTTGTTCCGGTATATGTTACTGAGAACATGGTGGGTCACAAATTAGGAGAATTTTCACCAACAAGATCTTTTAGAGGTCACGCTGGTGCGAAAAATAAAGGAAAAAAATAATAAGTAGCCATGGGAGTTCGTAAAAGATTAAGAGCAGAGCAAATAAAAGAGGCTAAGAAAAGCTTAGCGTTTGCAAAGTTGAATAACTGCCCAACCTCTCCAAGAAAAATGAGGCTAGTTGCTGATTTAGTTCGTGGTGAAGATGTTGAAAAGGCACTTGCTATTTTGAAATTTAGTCAAAAAGAGGCATCTCGTCGTTTGGAGAAATTGGTAGTTTCTGCTATTGCAAACTGGCAATCGAAAAACGAGGATGCTGATATTGAGGCAGCAAATTTATTTGTTCAGGAGATCAAGGTGGATAGCGGGAGTATGTTAAAAAGACTACGTCCGGCACCGCAAGGTCGCGCACACAGAATTAGAAAACGTTCCAACCACGTAACTGTGGTAATCGGAGCTAAAAATAACACACAAAGTTAATAGATAGATAGTATGGGACAGAAAACAAATCCAATCGGTAATCGCCTAGGTATCATCAGAGGTTGGGAGTCCAACTGGTACGGAGGTAATGACTATGGAGATAAACTTGCTGAAGACGATAAAGTCAGAAAGTATATCCATGCACGTTTGTCTAAAGCTAGTGTGTCTAGAGTAATTATTGAGCGTACATTGAAGCTTGTAACCGTTACTATCACTACTGCCCGTCCTGGTATTATTATCGGGAAAGGTGGTCAGGAGGTAGACAAGTTGAAAGAAGAGCTTAAGAAAATTACTGACAAGGAAGTTCAAATCAATATTTTTGAAATCAAAAGACCTGAGCTTGATGCGAATCTTGTTGCTGCTAGTGTTGCTCGTCAAATTGAAAATCGTATTTCATACAGACGTGCAATTAAAATGGCTATTGCTGCAGCAATGCGTATGAATGCTGAAGGGATTAAAATAATGATTTCAGGGCGTTTGAACGGAGCCGAAATGGCACGTTCGGAGCACTATAAAGATGGACGTATTCCTTTGTCTACATTTAGAGCTGATATTGATTACGCTTTACATGAAGCTCATACTACCTATGGTAGATTGGGAATTAAAGTGTGGATCATGAAAGGCGAGGTTTATGGTAAGAGAGAACTTTCTCCGCTTGTAGGAATGTCGAAAAAACAGTCTGGCAAACAAGGAGGAGGATCAAACGCAGGAGCAAGAAAATCTCGTCGTAGAAAGTAATTTTTTAAAGTAAAAGAAAAATGTTACAGCCGAAAAGAACAAAATACCGCAAGCAGCAGAAAGGCCGTATGAAAGGGATCTCTCAAAGAGGTCATGAACTTTCAAATGGTATGTTTGGGATAAAATCAATAGATTCTTCATTCATCACAGCGCGTCAAATTGAAGCAGCTCGTGTTGCCGCTACTCGTTATATGAAGAGAGAAGGGCAATTATGGATCAAAATTTTCCCGGACAAACCTATCACCAAAAAGCCTCTTGAGGTACGTATGGGTAAAGGTAAAGGTGCTCCAGAATACTGGGCAGCGATAGTAAAACCAGGTAGAATTATGTTTGAAATAGGCGGTGTGCCTATGGATGTTGCTAAAGAAGCATTGCGTTTAGCAGCTCAGAAACTACCTGTAAAAACGAAGTTTATTGTAGCTAGAGATTATTCAGCTTAATCACAAAGAGATTATGAAACAATCAGAAATTAGAGAATTATCTACAGCTGAGCTACAAGAAAAGCTTGGTGTTGTTAAAAAGCAATATGCAGATTTAAAATTGGCTCACGCTGTTTCGCCATTGGAAAATCCACTTGAATTGAGAAGTACAAGAAGAACTGTGGCAAGATTAGCAACTGAGCTTACTAAAAGAGAATTACAATAATTCGATTCTGCTAAAGATGGAAAATAGAAATTTAAGAAAAGAAAGAATAGGAGTAGTTACAAGTAACAAAATGCAGAAATCTATAGTGGTTTCTGAAGTTAAACGTGTAAAACACCCTATGTACGGTAAGTTCGTGTTAAAAACTAAGAAATACGTTGCGCACGACGAAAAGGACGATTGCAACATCGGTGATACTGTAAAGATCATGGAAACAAGACCTTTGAGTAAAACCAAATGTTGGAGATTAGTTGAAATTATTGAAAGAGCGAAATAATTATGGTACAACAGGAATCAAGATTAAAAGTAGCAGATAACACGGGAGCTAAAGAAGTTTTAACTATCCGTGTTCTAGGAGGTACTAAAAGAAGATACGCTTCTGTTGGTGACAAAATTGTCGTTACCATTAAAGATGCCACTCCAAACGGAAACGTTAAAAAAGGACAGGTATCTACAGCAGTTGTAGTTCGTACCAAAAAAGAAGTGAGAAGACCTGATGGTTCTTACATTCGCTTTGATGATAATGCTTGTGTGCTCTTAAACCCAACAGGTGAAATGCGTGGAACACGTGTTTTCGGTCCAGTGGCTAGAGAATTGCGCGATAAGCAGTTTATGAAAATTGTATCATTAGCACCAGAGGTGCTTTAATTCATCTGAAAATGATAAAACTAAAGATCAAATCAGGAGATACTGTTAAGGTTAACGCCGGAGAGAACAAAGGTGCTCAAGGGAAGGTCCTTAAAGTAGATCGTGAGAAAAATAAAGCGATTGTAGAGGGTGTTAATATGGTGAAAAAACACCAAAAGCCTAGTGCTACCAATCCTCAAGGAGGAATCGTTGAAAAAGAAGCTTTTATCCATATTTCTAACCTATCATTACTCGATCCTAAATCAGGAGAAGCAACGAAAGTTGGTTTTGAAGTAAGAGACGGTAAGAAAGTGAGATTTTCTAAGAAATCTAATGAAGTAATTTAATTATGGCTTACGTTCCAAGATTAAAACAAGAGTATAAGGAAAGAGTAATTTCTGCTCTTACAGAAGAATTTGGGTATGCAAATGTTATGCAGGTTCCTAAATTAGAAAAGATTGTTATTAGCCGTGGAGTTGGTGCAGCAGTTGCAGATAAAAAGTTAATCGAATACGCAGTAGACGAGTTGACAAAGATATCTGGACAAAAAGCTGTATCTACTATATCTAAAAAAGACGTTGCATCGTTCAAACTTCGTAAAGGTATGCCTATCGGGGCAAAAGTTACTTTGAGAGGTGAGCGTATGTTCGAGTTCTTAGATAGATTGATTACTTCAGCCTTACCGCGAGTAAGAGATTTTAATGGTATCAAAGCCAATGGTTTTGACGGAAGAGGAAATTATAACCTTGGGGTGACCGAGCAAATTATTTTCCCTGAGATCAACATCGATAGGGTACATAAAGTTGCAGGTATGGATATTACCATTGTAACTTCTGCTCCAACCGATAAGGAAGCAAAATCATTATTAAGCGAATTAGGATTACCTTTTAAAAAGAATTAAGACATGGCTAAAGAATCAATGAAAGCCCGTGAAAGGAAAAGAGAAAGAATGGTAGCAAAGTATGCTGAGAAAAGAAAAGCTTTGAAAGAAGCCGGAGATTACGAGGCATTACAAAAACTACCTGCAAACGCTTCTCCGGTACGTTTACACAACCGTTGTAAATTAACCGGTAGACCTAAAGGGTATATGCGAACTTTCGGTATTTCTCGTGTAACATTCAGAGAAATGGCTAACAACGGGTTGATCCCAGGAGTTAAGAAAGCTAGCTGGTAATAAGAATTTTAACTGGTTGTAAGTTCGCATGATGCGAAAACTATGACCGCAAATTAATATAGATGTATACAGATCCTATAGCAGATTATTTAACAAGAATTAGAAACGCGAACAGCGCTGGTCACAGAGTGGTAGAAATACCAGCTTCTAACCTTAAAAAAGACATTACTAAAATATTATTCGACCAAGGGTATATTTTAAGTTATAAATTTGAGGACGACAAAGTGCAAGGTACAATCAAGATCGCTTTAAAGTATGACAAGCTAACAAAAGAGCCTGTTATCAAAAATCTTAAGCGTGTGAGTACACCTGGATTGCGTAAGTATGTCGGAAAAGACGAACTTCCACGAGTTCTAAACGGACTTGGTATTGCAGTTGTGTCAACTTCTCACGGAGTAATGACCTCTAAGCAAGCCCAGAAAGAGAGTGTTGGTGGAGAAGTGTTGTGTTACGTTTACTAATATATAAAGACAAGAAGAAATGTCAAGAGTAGGTAATAGTCCCATAGCGATTCCGGAAGGAGTAACTATAGATATTAAAGACGACGAAGTTACCGTAAAAGGTAAACTAGGAGAACTTAAGCAAACTGTTTCCGGTATCGCTGCAAAAGTGGAAGACGGAATGGTTGTTTTAGAGCGTCCAACAGAAGATAAGAAAGACAAATCTAAGCATGGTCTTTACAGATCTTTGATCAACAATATGGTGATTGGAGTTTCTCAAGGCTTTACTAAAGAATTAGAATTTGTAGGTGTTGGTTACAGAGCAAGCAATCAAGGTCAAAAATTGGACCTTGCAGTTGGATTCTCTCACAACATTGTATTAGATTTAGCTCCTGAAGTAAAAGTTGAAACGGTTTCAGAAAAAGGTAAAAATCCGATTGTAAAGTTAACCTCTATCGACAAACAATTAGTTGGTCAGGTTGCTGCCAAAATCAGATCTTTCCGTAAACCTGAGCCTTACAAAGGAAAAGGAATTAAATTTGTAGGAGAAGAATTAAGAAGAAAAGCAGGTAAATCAGCTTAATAACTAGCATTATGGCATTATCAAAGACTGAAAGAAGACAAAGAATAAAAAACAGAATCCGCAAGGTGGTTTCTGGAACAGAAGCTAGACCAAGATTAGCTGTTTTTAGAAGCAATAAAGAAATATACGCTCAATTGGTAGATGATGTAACTGGAAAAACTTTAGTTGCAGCATCGTCAAGAGACAAAGAAATAAGTTCTGAAAAAGGTACTAAATCTGAAATAGCTGCCCTAGTAGGTAAAGCTGTTGCAGAGAAAGCTAAGAGCGCCGGAGTTGAAACTGTTTCTTTTGATAGAGGTGGTTATTTGTATCACGGAAGAGTTAAATCATTAGCAGACAGTGCTAGAGAAGCAGGACTTAAATTCTAAGAAAATATGTATCAAGATTATAAAAACGTAGAATTAGTAAAACCTGGCGGACTAGAGCTTAAAGATCGTCTGGTAGGTGTACAAAGAGTTACTAAAGTTACTAAGGGAGGTAGAGCATTTGGATTTTCTGCAATTGTAGTTGTTGGAGATGAGAATGGTGTAGTTGGTCAAGGATTAGGTAAATCTAAAGAGGTAGCCGATGCTATTTCTAAAGCGGTTGAAGACGCTAAGAAAAACTTAATTCGCATCCCTCTTAACAAAGGTACATTACCTCACGAACAAAAAGGAAAATACGGTGGTGCTCGCGTTTACATCCAGCCTGCCTCACACGGTACCGGGGTTATTGCCGGTGGTGCTGTACGTGCGGTACTGGAATCAGTTGGAGTACAAGACGTACTTTCTAAGTCTCAAGGGTCTTCTAACCCGCACAATGTAGTTAAAGCTACCTTTGACGCGCTATTGCGTTTGAGAGATGCTAAAACAATTGCTGCGCAAAGAGGAATTTCTCTAGAGAAAGTTTTTAAAGGATAAATCAAGGGTATCATGGGAAAAATTAAAGTTACACAAGTAAGAAGCCAAATAAAACGTCCAGAATCACAAAAGAGGACGTTAGAAGCACTAGGCCTAAAGGGTATTGGGCAAGTTGTGGAGCATGATGCAACACCGAACATCCTTGGTATGGTAAAAAAAGTAGAACACTTAGTTTCTGTAGTAGAAGCTTAATAACAAAATAGTGATGAATTTAAGTAACTTACAACCCGCTAAAGGTTCAGTACATAAAGACGGAAAAAGAGTCGGTCGTGGTCAAGGCTCCGGAAAAGGTGGTACAGCCACCCGTGGACACAAAGGAGCTAAGTCACGTTCTGGTTACTCTAAGAAGATTGGCTTTGAAGGAGGTCAGATGCCACTTCAAAGACGTGTTCCTAAGTTTGGATTTAACAATATCAATCGCAAAGAATACGTAGGTATCAATTTAAATAAGTTACAAGAATTGGTTGATAAAGGTGTTGTAACAGACACTGTTGATTTAGATGTTTTAGTAAATAACAACGTTGTTAATTCTACAGACTTAGTTAAAATACTAGGTGGAGGAGAACTAAAAGCTAAATTAAAAATATCAGTACATAAATTTACCGCCAGTGCAAAAGCAGCTATTGAAGCAGCCGGAGGTGAAGCAGTAAGTTTATAACCAACACGTAACCATGAAGAATTTTATAGAGACATTACGCAATATCTGGAAAATTGAGGAGCTAAGATCTAGAATCATAGTAACTCTAGGGCTCTTATTAGTTTACCGTTTTGGAGCTCAGGTAGTTTTACCGGGTATTGATACACAACAATTGGCAGAATTATCCTCCAGAACAGATGGAGGTGGTCTATTGGGTATCCTGAACGCATTTACTGGAGGAGCATTCGCGAATGCTTCCTTCTTTGCACTGGGAATTATGCCTTATATCTCCGCTTCTATTGTGGTGCAATTAATGGGACTTGCTATTCCTTACCTTCAGAAATTACAGAAAGAAGGTGAGAGTGGTAGAAAAACCATAAACCAAATTACCCGTTGGTTAACCATTGGGATCTGTTTGGTTCAAGCACCGGCCTATTTGTATTCTCTAGGGTCTCTAGGAGTTCCGGACAGTGCATTTATCGTAGGTAAAGGACTGGATTTTATGATTCCTGCCGTACTTATTCTAGTAACAGGAACCATTTTTGCCATGTGGTTGGGAGAAAAAATTACAGATAAAGGAATCGGTAATGGTATCTCACTTCTAATCATGGTAGGTATTATTGCAACTATGCCTCAGGCATTTGTTCAAGAATTTGTTTCCAGAACTTCTGGATCAAATGGCGGACTTATGCTAATTCTAATCGAAATCATTATTTGGTTTGTAATCATTCTTGCATGTATCATGCTTGTGATGGCTACTCGTCAAATCCCTGTGCAGTACGCTCGTCGTACCGCTTCAGGAGGTTATGAGAAGAACGTATTTGGTTCCAGACAATACATACCACTTAAATTGAACGCCTCTGGTGTAATGCCTATTATTTTCGCACAGGCCATTATGTTTGCGCCTGCCTATATCGGTAGAATAGGAGCGTTAAAGGACACTGGAACAGGGCAATGGTTGCAAACTGAGTTTAGTAATATCTTCGGTTTGTGGTACAACATAGTTTTTGCGCTATTAATTATAATATTTACGTATTTTTACACCGCAATTACAGTACCTACTAATAAGATGGCTGATGATCTAAAAAGAAGTGGTGGATTTATTCCAGGGATTCGTCCCGGAAAAGAAACCGGCGACTATTTAGATAAGATAATGTCTTTGATCACCTTCCCTGGTTCGTTGTTTTTGGCACTTATAGCAGTTTTACCTGCCATTGTGTTGTCATTAATGGGAGTTCAACAAGGATGGGCACTGTTCTACGGTGGAACCTCTCTACTAATTATGGTAGGGGTTGCCATCGATACAATGCAACAGGTGAATTCATATTTACTAAACCGCCATTACGACGGTTTAATGAAAACAGGTAAAAATAGAAAAGTTGTAGCTTAATTATGGCAAAACAACCAGCAATAGAACAAGATGGAAGCATCATAGAGGCATTGTCAAATGCAATGTTTCGAGTTGAATTAGAAAATGGTCACATAGTAACGGCTCATATTTCCGGGAAAATGCGTATGCATTACATTAAATTGTTACCGGGGGACAAGGTTAAACTTGAAATGAGTCCTTACGACCTTACAAAAGCAAGAATTACTTATAGATATTAAGAGATGAAAGTAAGAGCATCCGTTAAGAAAAGGAGTCCCGAGTGCAAAATTGTGCGTAGAAAAGGGAGATTGTATGTAATTAATAAAAAGAATCCTAGATTTAAACAAAGACAAGGGTAGTTATGGCTAGAATCGCAGGAGTAGACTTACCAAAGAACAAAAGAGGAGTTATTGGATTAACTTACATCTTTGGAGTAGGAAACAGTAGAGCTAAAGAGATCTTAGAAAAGGCTCAAGTTAGTGAAGATACTAAGGTTAATGATTGGAATGATGATGAGATCGCTCGAATAAGAGAGGCTGTATCATTTTTCAAGATCGAAGGAGAACTTCGTTCTGAAATCCAGATGAACATTAAGCGTTTAATGGATATCGGTTGTCAAAGAGGTATTCGTCATAGAGCAGGTCTTCCACTTAGAGGACAACGCACTAAGAATAACTCTAGAACAAGAAAAGGTAAAAGAAAAACTGTTGCTAACAAGAAAAAGGCAACTAAATAATTCGTAGCTTAATTATGGCAAAGTCAAATACAAAAACTGCTAAGAAACGCAAGGTTATAGTAGAATCTGTAGGAGAAGCTCACATAGCTGCGTCGTTCAACAACGTAATCATCTCCTTGACCAACAAAAAAGGAGATGTTGTTGCTTGGTCTTCAGCAGGTAAAATGGGATTCAGAGGTTCTAAGAAAAATACTCCTTACGCAGCTCAAGTTGCAGCAGAAGATGCTTCAAAAGTAGGTCATGAAGCGGGTCTTAGAAAAGTAAAAGTGTACGTGAAGGGACCTGGTTCTGGTAGAGAATCAGCAATCCGTTCCATCCACAATGCTGGAATTGAGGTAACTGAGATCATCGATGTTACTCCATTACCACACAACGGATGTCGTCCACCGAAAAGAAGAAGAGTTTAATTAATTTAATGTTCACTGAAGGTTTTTACGATTATCGAAGGATAGCCTTAATTCATAATCACCTTCAAAATAACTAAAGACATGGCAAGATATACAGGTCCAAAAACTAAAATTGCCCGTAAGTTTGGAGAGGCAATTTTCGGAGATGATAAGTCTTTCGAAAAAAGAAATTACCCTCCAGGGCAACACGGAAATAACCGTAGAAGAGGTAAAAAGTCTGAATATGCAATCCAGTTAATGGAGAAGCAAAAAGCAAAATACTCTTACGGTATTTTAGAAAAACAATTTAGAAACCTTTTTGATAAAGCTAACGCTAACAAAGGTGTAACCGGTGTTGTACTATTACAACTTTGTGAGTCACGTTTGGACAACGTGGTTTATAGAATGGGTATTGCTCCATCTAGACGTGGGGCTAGACAATTGGTTTCTCACAGACACATTACCGTTAACGGTGAAATCGTAAACATACCGTCTTATCAATTGAAACCAGGTGATGTAGTTGGAGTAAGAGAAAAATCAAAATCGTTAGAAGCTATCGAAAGATCACTTTCTAACAACAGTACTGTTTACGAATGGTTAACATGGAATGGTGAGAAAATGGAAGGTAGCTTTGTAGCAATTCCAGAACGTATCCAAATTCCTGAAAACATCAAAGAGCAATTAATCGTCGAGTTATACTCTAAATAATAATTAGACAGCAGTCGTACTATGGCAATACTAAATTTTCAGAAGCCCGATAAAGTTATAATGATCGATTCAACCGATTTCGAAGGTAAGTTTGAATTCAGACCTTTGGAACCCGGATTTGGATTAACCGTTGGTAACGCATTACGAAGAGTTCTTTTATCTTCACTAGAAGGTTACGCAATAACCTCTGTTCGTATGGATGAAGTAGAACACGAATTTTCTACCATCGAAGGAGTTGTTGAAGATGTAACTGAGATCATCTTAAACTTAAAGCAAGTTCGCTTTAAAAAACAGATTGATGATGTGGATAACGAAACTGTTTCTATGTCTATCTCAGGTAAAGATCAAATCACGGCTGGGGATTTCCAAAAATTTGTAACAGGATTCCAGGTGTTAAATCCGGATCTTGTTATCTGTAACTTGGATGCGAAGGTGGCAATCAATATGGAAATCACCATAGAAAAGGGTAGAGGGTATGTGCCTGCAGAAGAAAACAAGAAAGCTAACGCTCCTCTTGGAACGATCTTTACAGACGCAATTTATACTCCTATTAAGAATGTTAAATTCAGCATCGAGAATTTCCGTGTAGAACAAAAGACAGATTACGAAAAATTAATTTTCGAAATCATCTCTGACGGTTCTATACATCCGAAAGATGCCTTGACTGAAGCTGCTAAGATTTTAATCCATCACTTTATGTTGTTCTCTGATGAACGCATTACCCTTGAAGCTGATGAGATTGCACAGACCGAAACCTATGATGAAGAATCATTACACATGCGTCAGTTGTTAAAAACTAAGCTTGTGGACATGGATCTATCAGTTCGTGCATTGAACTGTTTAAAAGCAGCAGAAGTAGATACATTGGGTGACCTGGTATCTTATAATAAGAACGACTTGATGAAGTTCAGAAACTTTGGTAAAAAATCACTCACAGAACTTGAAGAACTTGTAGGAAATAAGGGACTTAGTTTTGGAATGGATTTAGCCAAATACAAATTAGATAAAGATTAGTAACAACTCAATCTTCATATTTTGCTCCCTAGAAAAGGTTTGAGCAAGATGAAGGTTTAAATTTAATGTCATGAGACACGGAAAGAAATTTAATCACTTAGGTAGAAAAACTGCACATAGAAGAGCTATGTTGGCCAATATGGCATGTTCTTTAATAGAACATAAACGTATCAACACTACCCTTGCGAAAGCAAAAGCTCTAAAACAGTTTATCGAACCTTTAGTGACAAAATCCAAAGAAGACACTACACACAACAGACGTATTGTTTTTACTAAAATTAGAGACAAATTCGCTGTAACAGAGTTGTTCAGAGAAGTTGCTCCAAAAGTTGGTGACAGACCAGGTGGATACACCCGTATCATTAAGTTAGGAAACCGTTTAGGGGATAACGCTGATATGGCAATGATCGAATTGGTAGATTTCAACGAAGTTTACAACGCCGGTAAGCCTGCTAAAAAGAAAACTACTCGTAGAGGTAGAAGTAAGAAGGTTGAAGACACTGTAGTTGAGACTCCTCAAGCAGAAGTTGCTCCAGAGAAGAAAGACGAAAGTGCAGAAGAAAAACCTGAAACTTCACAAGAATAGTGATTAATGTTATCATAACATATCAAAAAGGATAAACGCTTTAGTTTATCCTTTTTTTTATGTTATTTTGTAAAACTTTTGTAAGTAAGCTCATGAAGTATCAAACAAGAAAAAAAGCTATGATTTTGTTGGCCGACGGTACCGTGTTTTACGGTAAAGCTGTGGCAGGAAAAGAAGGAAGTTCCTTTGGAGAGGTTTGTTTTAATACCGGAACTACTGGGTATCAGGAAATCTTTACAGATCCATCTTACTTTGGACAAATTATGGTAACTACCAATGCCCACATAGGGAACTACGGTGTAAAGAACGACGAAGAAGAATCCGATAGCGTTAAAATTGCCGGACTCGTATGTAAGAATTTTAGTTATGTACCTTCCAGAGTAGGGATGACTGATTCCTTAGAAAACTATTTAGCTACGTACAATGTGATGGCTATTTCAGATGTGGATACCAGAGCACTTGTGCGTTATATCAGAGATAATGGCGCGCAGAATGCTGTCATTAGTACTGAAGTAGATCAAATAGAATCACTCAAAGAACAGCTCAAGGCATTCCCTGATATGAAAGGTTTGGAGTTGGCCTCTAAGGTTTCTACCAAAGAACCTTACTATGTAGGAGAGCCTAATGCGACTTATAAAATAGCAGCGCTTGACTTTGGAATCAAGAAAAATATCTTGCGTAACTTTGCCAAGAGAGATTGCTATATTAAAGTATTTCCATACAACGCTACCTTGAAAGAACTCAAAACTTTTCAGCCAGATGGATATTTCTTATCCAATGGCCCTGGAGATCCAGAGCCGCTTACTGAGGTAATTGCGTTGATTAATGAAATTCTTGCTGAAGATCTTCCATTATTTGGAATCTGTCTGGGGCATCAACTTATCGCCCTTTCTCAAAGAATACCTACCTATAAAATGCATAATGGCCACAGAGGAATCAACCACCCGGTAATGAACCACATTACAGGAAGAGGTGAGATTACTTCTCAAAATCATGGTTTTTCCATAGATAGAGCAGCTGCTCAGGCAAACACATCAGTTGAAATAACCCATTCACACCTTAATGATAATGAAGTGATGGGGATTAAATTAAAAGACAAAAACTGCTTCTCTGTACAATACCATCCAGAGGCAGGTCCGGGGCCAAATGATGCCACTTATTTATTCGATCAGTTTATAGAGAATATTAAACAACATAAATTACAAACAGTATGAGTATTATTGTAGACGTGCATGCGCGACAAATTTTGGATTCTAGAGGAAATCCAACTGTAGAAGTAGATGTAGTAACCGAGAATGGAGTTTTAGGACGTGCTGCTGTTCCATCAGGAGCATCAACTGGAGAGCACGAGGCTGTAGAGCTTAGAGACGGAGGCAGTGCATATATGGGGAAAGGAGTTACTGAAGCTGTTGAAAATGTAAATACATATATCTCCGACGCTATTGAAGGGCTTCCGGTTTACGGACAAAACCTTATCGATCAAGTAATGATTGAATTGGATGGAACGCCTAACAAATCAAGATTAGGAGCTAACGCAATATTGGGTGTTTCTTTAGCGGTGGCTAAGGCAGCAGCTAAAGAATTGGGTATGCCATTATACCGTTACATAGGTGGAGTAAGTGCCAACACACTTCCGGTGCCGATGATGAACATCATCAACGGAGGATCGCACTCTGACGCGCCTATCGCGTTTCAAGAATTTATGGTTATGCCGGTAAAAGCAAAAAGCTTTACGCATGCTATGCAAATGGGAACAGAGATCTTCCACAACCTTAAAAAAGTATTACACGACAGAGGTCTAAGTACAGCAGTTGGTGACGAAGGAGGATTTGCTCCTACATTAGAAGGAACAGAAGATGCTCTAGATACCATTTCAAAGGCGGTTGAAAAAGCAGGTTACAAACTTGGAGATGAAGTGATGATCGCTATGGATTGTGCAGCAGCAGAATTCTACGAAAACGGTAAATACGATTACACCAAATTCGAAGGTGAAAAAGGAGCTGTTAGAACATCAGAAGAGCAAGCACAATACCTTGCTGATCTTTGTGCTAAGTACCCTATTGTTTCGATAGAAGACGGAATGGATGAGAATGACTGGGACGGTTGGAAATTGCTAACTGAAAAGGTTGGTAATAAAGTTCAATTGGTAGGTGATGATTTATTTGTGACTAACGTTGAGCGTTTATCAAAAGGTATTGAAAACGGAATCGCAAATTCTATACTTATCAAAGTAAACCAAATCGGAACCCTAACTGAGACTATCGCTGCAGTAAACATGGCTAAAAATGCCGGTTATACTTCTGTGATGTCACACCGCTCTGGAGAAACTGAAGATACTACTATCGCAGATTTAGCTGTAGCACTTAATACCGGACAGATTAAAACAGGTTCAGCTTCACGTAGTGATCGTATGGCTAAATACAATCAGTTACTTAGAATTGAAGAAGAATTAGGAGATACAGCTTACTACCCACAAGGAAAAGCTTTTAATGTTAAATAACATCGACTAATTGTCATTATAATAATACCAAGGGACCTCACTTTATGTGAGGTTCTTTCATTTTAAGCGATTTGTAATTGCAAACCTCATCTTGCCTTAAATCACTTGTTTAAAAAATATTAATCTTTCATAAAAATAGCGATAAAATTGTAGTATTGGCAAAAACCTTGTAGGATTCATAATGCTCCATTAATTTAGGGATATTTTAACTTGAAATAGGACTAAAAAGCCTTCTTTCCAACCAAAAATTAGCGGTAAATTTCGTATTTTCGCAAGACGCGTTAAATTGTAAATCAAATACATATTATGTCAGATAAGGCTACTTTAGAATATAAGGGTAAAAAAGTTGAATTTCCAGTCATAGAGGGAACTGAAAATGAGTTGGCGATAGACATCAAAGCATTGAGAGCCTCGACAGGGATCATTACATTAGATCCTGGATATAAGAATACTGGATCCTGTGAAAGTGCCATCACCTATCTTGACGGAGAGAAAGGTATTTTGAGATACCGAGGGTACAGAATAGAGGATTTGGCTGAAAAGGCTGATTTTCTAGAAGTGGCGTATTTGTTGATTTTTGGGGAATTACCTACCAAAGAACAATTGACTAAATTTCATAATGACATCAAGGAGAATTTAGAGGTTGATGAGGATATCAAAAAGATCGTTGATAGCTTTCCAAGGACAGCACACCCAATGGGGGTCTTGTCGTCTCTAACTAGTGCATTGACGGCCTTTAATCCATCTGTTGTTAATATTGACTCAGAAGAAGAGATGTACAACGCCGTAGTTAAAATCATGGGGAAATTTCCGATTCTTGCTGCCTGGACTCTTAGAAGAAGAAATGCGAAACCTTACGATTACGGAGATAGTGAATTAAGCTATGTCGAGAACATCCTTTGTTTGATGTTTAAAAAGCCTAACGAGAAGTATAAAATCAACCCTAAGGTAGTAGATGCCTTAGATAAATTATTAATACTACATGCTGATCACGAGCAAAACTGCTCTACTTCAACAGTACGTATTGTTGGCTCTTCACATGCCGGTTTATTTGCCTCACTATCCGCTGGAGTCTCTGCACTTTGGGGACCACTTCACGGAGGAGCGAATCAAGCAGTGATTGAGATGTTGGAGAACATCAAACAAGATGGCGGTGATACAGAAAAATACATGGCAAAAGCCAAGGATAAAAATGATCCTTTCCGATTGATGGGCTTTGGACACAGAGTGTATAAAAACTTTGACCCACGAGCAAAAATCATCAAAAAGTCAGCGGATGACGTGCTTGGGGATCTTGGAATAAATGACCCGGTGCTCACCATTGCAAAAAGTCTTGAGAAGCAAGCTTTAGAAGATGATTACTTTGTAAAGAGAAAACTCTATCCGAACGTAGATTTCTATTCAGGTATCATCTACAGAGCCTTAGGTATTCCCACAGAGATGTTCACTGTAATGTTTGCCTTAGGTAGATTACCGGGATGGATTGCTCAGTGGAGAGAAATGAGACTCAAACAAGAGCCTATCGGAAGACCGAGACAAATCTATGTTGGCGAAAACGAAAGAGATTTTGTCGACTTAGACAAACGTTAATAGAACCAGTTATTAAAAGTAGGGGTGTATTAATTCGTTAATATGCCCTTTTTTTTGATCTAAATTTGAGGTAATTTGCTGCCGCACAAATAGGGGAAATTATTTGATATTCTTATATTTCCATTTGCATAAAGAAGGATTGTATATTAAAGCAAAAGGTATGCTAAAACTCAATATAAAAGATGAAACTTCACCGCTAAAGAAGGTCATTCTGGGAATCGCTAAAGATAACGGTCCTGTACCGGCTCTGGAAGATGCTTATGATCCCAAGTCCGTCGAGCACATTAAAGCTGGCACCTATCCCAAGGAGCCAGACATGATCAAAGAAACGGAGGCCTTTAACGAAGTATTTCAAAAATACAATGTCAAGGTCTACCGCCCTGAGATCCTAAAAGACTGTAACCAGATATTCTCCAGAGATATTGCTTTTGTGATTGATGACTATTTTTTTAAATCTAATATTCTACCGGATAGAGAAAAGGAATTAGAGGCTATTGAGTACATCATTAAACAAATGAACCCCGCCAAAGTAATTCGCCCTCCAGAAGAAGTTCATATCGAAGGGGGAGATGTAATGTTGTGGGACGGGCACATATTTATAGGAACTTATAAGGGAGCTGACTATTCACACTTCATAACCGCAAGGACCAATATGAAAGGGGTGAATTATATTAAGGAGATGTTCCCCAATAAAATTGTAAAGGAATTTGATCTTCAAAAATCCAATACAATTGCCAGAGACAATGCATTGCATTTGGATTGTTGCTTTCAGCCAGTTGGAAAAGACAAGGCCATTATTCACAAAGAGGGATTCAGAGATCCTAAAGATTACGACTATTTGGTAGCTCTGTTTGGCAAGGAGAACTTGTTCCATATTGATAAGAATGAAATGTATCACATGAACAGCAATATATTTTCCATAGCTCCGGATGTGGTGGTTTCAGAACGAAATTTCACCAGATTAAACCAATGGTTGACTTCTTGTGGAATCACTGTGGAAGAAATTCCTTATGCAGAAATCGCCAAACAGGAAGGACTACTACGTTGTTCTACCATGCCTCTGCTTAGAGAATGAGCTGGTGAATACAACTAGTCTTCGGGTCTTTATTTTCTCTTTTGCAAGACTAAATTACAATAGTTTAACCCCAATAGTTATTTACAAGCTTCGTGATAATATTGAGGTTTAATTTGTAATTTTGTGAAAAATTTGACCCTTAGGTTTATGACGCAAATTACAGACACTATTTTAATGGTACGTCCTGCTCAATTTAGAATGAATGAGCAGACTGCGGTTAATAATTTTTTCCAAGAGCGTCTTGATATGACTCAAGACACCATTACGGTAAAAGCTCAGAAAGAATTTGACGCTTTTGTTGAAACGCTAAGAAGCGTTGGAGTAACCGTTGTTGTGTATCAGGATGATCTTGTTTCGGATACACCAGATTCGGTATTTCCAAACAATTGGATCTCCACACACGCCGATGGTACCGTAGCACTTTACCCGATGTTTGCTGAAAACAGAAGATTAGAGCGCAGGGAAGAGGTATGCGAATTATTGGATAGCGAAGGATATGATATTGATGAAATTGTAGACTTTACTTCCTTTGAAGAAGATGAGCAATATCTAGAAGGTACCGGAAGTGCTATTTTGGATCGCGTTCATGAAAAAGCCTATTGTGCTTTATCACCTCGGGCAGATGAGGACTTATTCATTTATTTCTGTGAAGAAATGGAATACACTCCCGTATTATTTACAGCCTATCAGACTGTCAATGGAGAGCGAAAACCAATTTATCACACCAATGTCATGATGAGTGTAGGAACAGATTTTGCTGTAATATGTTTGGATACCATAGATGATAAGAAGGAGCGAAAAAATGTCGTTAACCATCTTAAGGCAGACGGAAAAGAAATCATAGAAATTACCGAACATCAATTGGAACAATTTGCCGGTAACATGCTGCAGGTTAAAAACAAGGAAGGAAAAACGTACTTGGTTATGAGCGCAACAGCGGATAAGAGTTTAACCTTAGATCAACGATCTAAAATAGAACGCCACACCACTATTATTTCTTCAGATCTACACACCATTGAAACTTGTGGTGGAGGAAGCGCACGATGTATGATGGCGGAGGTGTTTCTGCCAAAAAAATAGTATATTACAAGCACAGATAAGGAATTATGCTATCAAAAAAGACAAAATACGGCTTAAAGGCTTTGACCTATATGGCAAGAAAGGAATCTAAAAATCCGGTATTGATTTCTGAAATTGCCGAAGAAGAAAACATCTCCAAAAAGTTTTTGGAAATTATCCTACTACAATTAAAAAACAGTGGTTTCTTAGGTTCCAAAAAAGGTAAAGGAGGAGGTTACTACCTCATTAGAGAGCCGGAAAATATCTCGGTGGCCGCCTTAATACGAATACTAGAGGGGCCTATCGCAATGCTGCCCTGCGTGAGTTTAAACTTCTATGAGAAATGTGACGATTGTAAGGACGAAAAAACCTGTTCTATCAGCATGCTTATGATGGAAGTCCGGGACAGTACCTTGAAAATACTTGAAAATAAAACGCTTCGAGACCTCACAAACACCACACTTCCACTGCCGTAAATTGTTGTATTTCTGCATGAAGTAAAAAACTTCTGTAATATTTTTGTTAAAAGCCTATAGGTTTACTAGACTATTAATATATTTGTCCTATCGATTAGATAAAATGTGTTATGGATTTAGTAGCTGTAAATAAAGAATTAAAAACAAAGTCACCGGCGGAGATTGTTGATTGGGCATTAGCCCAAGGTGGCAATCCGGTAGTAACAACAAACTTTCGTCCCTACGAGGCTGCAATACTGCATGCCGTTACGCTTTTGAAGAAGGATATGACTGTAGTTTGGTGTGATACGGGTTATAATACTAACAAGACTTATTTGCACGCCAATCGCGTTATCGATGCCCTGGGCTTGAATGTTAAGCTCTATGTTCCTAAACAGACATCCTCTTATAGAGATGCTGTTATGGGAGGAATTCCAGGGATCGATGATCCGCTTCACAAAGAATTTACGGAACAAGTAAAGCTTGAGCCTTTTAGAAGAGCAATGAAGGAAAACCAACCTGATATTTGGTTTACCAATCTTAGAAAAGGACAAACGGCTTTCAGAGATACACTTGATATTGTTAGTAAAGGTGAAGACGGGGTTTTGAAAGTTAGTCCATTCTTTTACTGGACTGACCATGAGTTAGATGTTTATTTAGAAGAACATCAATTGGAGAATGAGTTTAAATATTTTGATCCTACTAAAGTTTTAGAAAATAGGGAGTGCGGTCTGCACGTCCAATAAACAATACACTTTTTTGCATAATGGAAAGTTGCCGAAGGAGCGTGTAGAGCGTTTTCATTCGGCTTCTTTTTTTTGTAATTTAAGCTTTGAATTAAAATTCGTAATGTGACTTTAGGTCTTGCACTATCACTAATAAAGAGTGTGGAAATGACTTAGTCATTAGAAGGAATCTCAGATGGGTACACCATCGCCTTGATGATTTTGAATAATAAATGGATTGAGAGGGAATCGGTTATTAGTTAGTTCGATACTATAGGAGTGGCAGTCCATTAAACTTCATTGACCAAAATCGGGAAAATACCACATGGAAAGGGTGTTGGAATAACCGTCAAATAATCTAGAAATTTAAACGTTAAATAAAACCGCAAACCTTATAAAGTCTATTGGTATATCAGTACATTTAGTGCATAAACTAACACTTTACGCTGATGAAATCTTTAGTTTCTCTATCGCTTATAGGCCTTTTTGCACTGACTTCCTGTGGGCCAAAAATTATCCAAAGCCCTATTGTATTCGACCAGCAGCGTAAAGAGCTCAGTTTAGCATATATGAAGTCCCACTATGGTATGGAACAATCCCAGCCCACCATTGTTCCTAGGATGGTTGTGGTACATTGGACGGCGATACCAACCTACGAAAAAACATTTGAAGTGTTTGATCCAACTTTACTTCCCTCACATCGTACGGCTATCGCGGGTGCCAGTCCGTTAAATGTTTCCTCTCAGTATGTCATCGATAGGGACGGAAGTATTCATCAACTCTTGCCGGATACTATTATGGCCCGTCATGTCATTGGTCTGAACCACTGCGCTATTGGTATCGAGAATATTGGTGGACCAAAGCAGCCCCTTACCAAAGCCCAGCTCAAAGCGAATACCAAATTGATAAAGCAATTAAAGAAGAAGTATCCCATTGACTATGTTATTGGTCATTACGAGTATACCCTTTTTGAATCCACTGATTTATGGAAGGAAATAGATGAAGGATATCGCACTCAAAAAACGGATCCCGGAGAACAATTCATGAAGGATTTACGATCCAAATTAGAGAGTCTGGATTTAAAGCCGCTTCCAGCTAAATCATAGAAAAGGCATCACTTAATTAAACGACCTTCGGAATTCCAAAGGTGTCATCTGAGTTTTAGATTTAAACAACTTGCTAAAGGATTGTGGGTGTTCGAACCCTAAGTCATATGCAATTTCACTAACCGAAAGCATAGTAGTGCTCAATTTTTCCTTGGCAATATCCAGTAATTTTTGATGAATATGCTGTTTGGTACTTTGCCCCGTTAAGCTTTTTAGTAAAGAACTTAAATAATTAGAGGACATATGCAGCTCATCTGAGATTCGCTGAACAGACGGCAATCCGTCTAAAACCACTTGGTCGCTTTTAAAATAATTATCCAACCACACCTCTAATATATCCAGAACCTGGTGATTGGTGATTTGCCTGGTGATGAACTGTCGATTGTAAAACCGCTGCGCATAATTAAGGAGTAATTCAATTTGTGAAATCATGATGCCCTGACTAAACTTATCAATATTACTGTGGTATTCCTGCTTAATGTTTTGCATGATTTCCAAAATAGCGATTTCTTCTTTTTCTGAAAGAAACAAGGCTTCGTGAACCTCATAACCAAAGAAATCATAGCCTTTGATGGAATTGGCTAAGGGACTGTTCCAGAGAAAATCCGGATGGATCAAAAGTAACCATCCGGTAGGGTTCGGCATTTCTTCTTCCTCTAGTATATCAATACTAAATACCTGTCTAGGAGCAATAAAGGACATCAAACCCTCATCAAAATCATATTCCTGCTGTCCATATCTGAATTTGCCGCAGACATCTCTTTTAAGGCCAATAGTGTAAAAATTCTGAACCCAACTGATCTGATTGTTTTCGTATGTATGTTGTATAGTGGCATAGTCCACTACGCTGATCAAAGGGTGTTCTGGTTTAGGCAACCCCCGAAGTTTGTGAAATTCGCTAATGCTTTTTATTTGGTGTAACTGTGAGTTTTCCATAAAAGTTACTATAAAGGTATATGGTTTACGCGAATTAAAAATGATCAATGGTGCTAAAATATGTTAATTTATAGGCTATGTATCATTCTGACTATTAATATACTAAGCTGTAAGTGTTTGCAAATTCCTTAGCGAAATCCTTTAATTTAACCTTTCCAAATGTCGGTTTGTTATTAAAGTAATCCTCTGTTAAAACACCGCTTCGTAAGCCGGCGTACATTTCAGTTAAACCTTCAGCTATATCAGGATTCATACCGATAAAGATCAATTCTTCCTTAGTCTTTTGATCAGAAATAAGTTCCCATTGTAATTCAGGTTTGTCAATCGCTTGACCTAAAATACGCGCCGTTTCTTCACCTGTGAGTTCTTCACTTGCTACATAACGTACCTTCCCATTGGCAAAAGTTGAGGTAAGTTCCTCCTGGACGGCTTCTGCAATATCTAAGGGTGATACCCAGGGTATAATTTCCTCACCATAGTTTGCCGATATCACATTTTCGCTTTTAATCTTGTCAAAGTAACCGAATAGATTGTAGAAAAACGAAGTAGGACGAATATGGGTAATTACAACCTCTGGAGGTAATGTGTTAAGGGTTTGTTCCACATCATGGGCTCCGAGTAAAATACCATTTCCTTTTTCTAAATGAGCTCCGATACTACTGAGATTCACAAGCTTCTTAACACCGGAGTCCTTGATGGCCTGAGTATAATGGCGACCAATTCTTCTGTAATATTCTAATAAATTAAGCTCATCGTCAAAGTAATCATTTGGAGGGACCATGGTATATATGGCATCCGCTCCTGTAAATGATTTCGTAAGAAATTCTACATCTTCTATGGTGCCTATGGCAGCAGTTGCTCCTAAGGCGTTAATATCCACTTGCCGCGTAGGGCTACTGCTGATAACGGTTACCTGGTGTCCGCTTTTGATCAAGCTTTGCGTTAATGGTTTGCTAATGTGTCCTAAAGATCCTGTGAGTGTAATTTTCATAATTTTTGGTTTTTAAAGTTTAACAATTATATCGCCTGTCCTCCGGAGACCTCAATACGTTGGGCGTTAATCCATCCTGCCTCATCTGTACAAAGGAAGGCAACGACTGAGCCAATATCGGTGGGTAAACCAACTCTACGAAAAAAGCATCAAAGTGAGATTGCTCTGAAACATCCAATGGCAAAGAGATTGCCTTTTGACCCATATTTTCAATCTCTGCAACAACCTTACTTGCGGCTTGTCGGTCACTTTTATAAGTAAGGACAACTTGCAATCCTTTTTTGGCTAAACTGATTGCCATATCTCTTCCGAGTCCGCGACTACCACAAGTTACCAGTGCTATTTTTGAATTTTGTTTACTCTTAACTTTGTTTTGTTTTTACAAAGTTCTAACAATACATTAGCTGTGTTGTAGCCAAATTCAATGATATTGTAGCCAAAACTTAAGATGATAAAAAAAATCTTAAATTTACATGAATCACTAAATCATGTTGCCTTTAGTGCAAAACGTCCGAGTTATCAATTAAAACCAAAGCTGATGAATTTCTTCCGTAAAAGTATTTTTCTGGGTCTTGCTCTATTGTCAGGTATAAGCACTGTCTACTGCCAAGATTTTTACAACCAATTGTTTGAAAACTATGATCAGTATAAAGAAGAGTCTCTAAAGACACGACGCTTTACTCATGGTCAAATCGTGCCGCTTTTCACGAACCTAGAACATAATGACTTGTTCGAGGTGACAAGGGTTGGAACTTCAATAGAAGGACGGAGCCTTAACCTTATAAGTTTTGGGAAAGGGGATATCGATGTGCTGTTGTGGTCACAAATGCATGGTGATGAATCCACGGCAACCATGGCCATATTTGATATCATCAATTTCTTTAAGCAAGATGACTTTATGAAGCAAAAAAGCACTATGCTCTCGAGATTGCGCATCCATTTTCTACCCATGCTAAATCCTGATGGTGCTCAGCGGTTTACTCGACGCAACGCTCTTGATGTTGATATAAATCGTGATGCCGTGCGTTTGCAATCTCCTGAGAGTAAAACATTGAAGAAGGTTCGCGATAGTCTAGAGGCAGATTTTGGATTCAACCTTCACGATCAAAGCACCTATTATAATGCTAATAGAACTCCTAAATCAGCAGCAATTTCATTTCTTGCACCAGCCTATAATTATGACAAAGATGTCAATAAGGTTAGAGAAAATTCCATGAAGCTCATTGTGTATATGAACGCCATACTTCAAGAGTTTGTCCCTGGTCACATTGGTCGTTATAATGATGATTTTGAACCAAGAGCTTTTGGAGATAACATCCAAAAATGGGGTACCAGTACAGTGCTAATAGAGTCCGGCGGATATCCAGAAGATCCTGATAAGCAATTTCTAAGAAAACTCAATTTTGTGTCCATTATATCCGCAATGGAAGCCATTGCAACAAAGGACTACTTAAAAAGCAACACTAAGGACTATTTTAAAATTCCTAAAAACGACAGAAAGTTATTTGATTTAAAATTGAGTAAGGTATCTTATGAGCTCTTAGGGAACACCTATACGCTTGATATAGGGATAAACACCCCTCAGATCGCCACTAAAAATAACAAAGGGTATTATCGAAAAGGAAGAATTGACGATATGGGTGATTTGTCTACCCATTACGGGTACCAATCTTTGGATGCTTCGTCTTATACCATTGAGTCGGCTAAAATATACCCGGAATCTTTCACTACAATAGATGAAGTTTTAAAATCAGATCTAAAATCTATTTTAAATCAAGGTTATGGTTATGTGGTGGTTGAACAAATTCCCGAGGATCAAAAATCGATAGCCTTACCAGTCCATATTTTAGCTAAAAACGAAGTGCCTGATTTCAGCCTTCATCTTGGGGCTAATCCTTGCTTTTTTCTTAAAAAAGACGGGCGTTTACGCTATTTAATCACTAATGGTTTTTTAGTGGATTTAGAGCAACCTAAGGCAAATTTCACAAACGCTTTGATATATAATTAATTGAATAATAGCCCGTTAAACTATCGTAAATTCTGAAAATTAATTAAAATTTTATAATTAATCCAGCTAAAAAAACTCTACCTTTGCGCCCTCAAAATAAAGGGTTTATATGACAACCATAAAGAATATTGCAATAATTGCACACGTTGACCACGGTAAAACTACCTTGGTGGACAAAATCTTACATCACTGCGAATTGTTCAGAGATAATCAAGAATCCGGTGAACTTATACTGGATAACAACGATATCGAGAGAGAACGCGGAATTACCATTCTTTCTAAGAATGTTTCGGTAATGTACAAAGGAACTAAAATCAACATTATCGATACCCCTGGTCACGCCGACTTCGGAGGAGAAGTTGAGCGAGTACTTAATATGGCCGATGGAGTTCTACTGCTTGTAGATGCTTTCGAAGGGCCGATGCCACAAACACGTTTTGTGTTGCAAAAAGCAATATCCATGAAGTTGAAGCCCATAGTGGTTGTGAACAAAGTGGATAAAGAAAACTGTACACCTGAAGAGGTGCACGAAGCTGTTTTTGACCTAATGTTTGAATTAGGAGCAGAAGAATGGCAATTAGATTTCCCGGCTGTTTACGGTTCTGCTAAAAACAATTGGATGTCAGAAGACTGGGCCAAGCCAACTGAAAGCCTAGAACCACTTCTAGACATGGTGGTTGAGCACATCCCTTCTCCTAAAATAGAAGAAGGAAATACACAGATGCTTATTACTTCCTTAGACTTCTCTTCCTTTACCGGACGAATTGCTATTGGAAGACTTCAAAGAGGAACATTAAAATCAAATATGAACATCTCCTTGGTAAAAAGAGATGGGACTATCGTTAAATCCAAAATCAAAGAACTACATATTTTTGATGGGTTAGGACGTAAAAAAGTTGATGAGGTACAGCCAGGTGATATCTGTGCTATTGCCGGTTTGGAAGGATTTGATATTGGAGATACTATTGCGGATTTTGAAAATCCTGAAGCACTACCAACTATCGCTATCGATGAGCCAACAATGAGTATGTTATTTACCATTAATGATTCTCCTTTCTTTGGAAAAGACGGTAAATTCGTAACCTCAAGACACATTAAAGAACGTTTGGACAAGGAATTAGAGAAAAACCTGGCCTTACGTGTTCAACCTACTGACAGTGCTGATAAATTCATGGTCTTCGGACGAGGAGTACTTCACTTATCAGTGCTAATTGAGACTATGCGTAGAGAAGGCTATGAACTTCAAATTGGACAACCACAGGTAATCATCAAAGTTGTTGATGGTGTAAAATGTGAACCAATTGAGGAGTTGACCATTGACCTTCCGGAAGCTGTTTCAGGTAAAGCAGTAGAGATGGTTACTATGAGAAAAGGGGAGATGTTGAGTATGGAGCCTAAGGGTGAGCGTATGAACATCCGTTTCAATATTCCATCTAGAGGTATTATTGGTCTTAGAAATCAATTGCTTACTGCCACCGCTGGAGAAGCTATTATGAACCACCGTTTTTTAGAATACCAACCTTATAAAGGAGAAATTCCAGGGCGTAACAACGGTTCTTTAATCTCCATGGAAACAGGAAAAGCAATTCCTTATTCTATCGATAAACTTCAGGATCGTGGTAAATTCTTTGTTGATCCTAACGAAGAAATTTACGAGGGTCAGGTTGTAGGAGAAAATTCACGTTCTGATGATATGACCGTGAATATTACAAAAACTAAAAAGTTGAGTAACGTACGTTCTTCAGGAGCAGACGATAAAGCTAAAATCGTACCGGCGATTAAGTTTTCATTAGAAGAAGCCTTAGAATACATCCAAAAGGATGAGTATGTTGAGGTAACTCCTAAGACAATGCGTATCCGTAAGGTCTATCTAAAAGAGGTAGATCGTAAACGAATGGGCAAACAAATTAGTTAATCCATAAGTAGATTCACTACTACATATAAAAAAAACGAATGACCATAAATCATTCGTTTTTTTTACACCTATTATTTTCAGTTTAGTTTACCGCTGACTCCTGTTTTGTTTTCAAGGAATTAGCTGCAAGGGCTGCGCCGATTATTCCAGCCTCATTTCTAGATTCTGCAGGAATAACAGGAACTTTTAGCTTGAGATATTTCTTGTACTCATCAAAATACTTACTGCCGCCACCACCGATGATGAAAAGATCCGGGCAAAGGATTAAGTCCACATAATTAAGGACTTTATTAAAACGTTTCCCCCATTTCTTAAAACTCATATTTTTGTTCTTACGCGTCGCATTCGATGCGTATTTTTCAATTCTGTCGTATCTCTTATAATGCAATTGACCTAATTCTAGATTTGGGACAAGCTTTCCATCGAAAAAAGCACCACTGCCTAATCCGGTACCAACGGTAATGGTGAGCACTAATCCTTTTTTCCCTCTTCCTGCGCCAAAGTTCATTTCAGCTATACCCGCAGCATCGGCATCATTCACCACCACAAATGGGAGTCCGGTTTCTTTTTCAAAAAACTCATCAATATTAACACCTACCCATTTTGGATTTAGGTTGCTAGAGGTGTGTACAACACTGTGGTGGATCGAGGATGGAAATCCGCAGCCTACAGGGCCATTCCAATTAAAATGTTCGATAATTGCCTTGACCACTTCTACCATAGCCTCAGGGGTTGCAGGTCGAGGCGTGTCTAATCGAAATCGTTCGGTGGTTAATTCACCTTTTTCGATATCAACAATTGCACCTTTCATTCCCGTTGCCCCGATGTCTATCCCTAAAACTTCCATGTAATATTCTTTAAAAACAAATGCATTAGAACTGTAAATTTAAAAGATTGCTAGCATTAGGCAAATGTTTTTGCAATTTTTGTAAAAATCGATGATAATTGTACTCTAAAAGATTGCCGAAAACTTCTACAAAAAATGTAAATTGTAGCAGCTTTATATTAAGAGACAAACTTAAAAATTTTGCACCCGGACAAATGAACGATACCCAACAACATGTACATTGGAAATATGTCATTCTATTTGTGCTTATCTCTTATTTGATTTCTGCACCAGCAAACCTAGGCTGGTTATCTGACACATTAGAGAATTTCAGCTTACCATTTGGTTTAGATCAGTTTAAAATACTATTGCAAGGTATAGGTCCATTTGTAGCTGGATTAGTACTTCGAAAGCTACACCCCAATGTCATCGATTCCACACCAAGGGGTAAATACAAAAGCACTGGTTGGATGATGCTTGGGATTAGTGTCATTTTACTTACAGTGATCGGAAACCAAAACGACAAAGGTTTAAATCCGTACTATTGGGGAACTTTAACTGCTATAGTGTTATCTATACATGCTTATTTCGAAGAAACCGGTTGGAGAGGATATTTAGAGCATGCGCTACAGCCCTTATCAGAACCAATCAGAGTGCTATTGATTGCTGTAGTGTGGTATTTTTGGCATCTTAGTTTTCTTTCTGGGAATTCGATAAAATCAGAGGCACTGTTTTTTCTAATCCTCCTGGTTGGAACTTGGCTGTTAGGTAGACTGTTGGAGCAAACCAAGTCCATTTTAATCGTGGCAGCTTTTCACAGTGTTTTTAACCTAATGCAGTGGTGGGATTTAAGCTTTACTCCAAAGATTATTTGGCTTTCAGTCTTAGTATTGGTGTGGATTCTACTAATGACATTCCAAAAAAAGAAGCACAAAATAGAGGGGTAGCCTAGCCTACCCATGTGGTCAAATTGGACCGCCTAGAGAAGCTGGTGCTACTAGTGATGATTGCCTTCGTCTGGTGTTATCATATTGGAGATTATATCGACAAACAAGTAAGGCCTATCTAGATTAAAAAACATGGACGCAGAGCCGTGAGCATAAGTAAATATGGACTGGATTACTTGTTTAGAGTGTTATTGATAGAATGTAATAAATTTAATATCAATGTTTTACAATTTTTGTCATGTACTTAGGAATTTTTTATAAAAATACAATTGAAGAAAATTCATTTTCTAAACGAAGATTCAAGTATAGTTGAAAGAATTCAAGAAGTTTTAAACCACTTCTAGCTGGAAAAAGCTTATTTTTAGAAAGCATTATTATATAAAGTAACCATGGAATATCTTGATACCTCACCAATTGAACTCATTGGATATGCAGCTTCACTATGCGTATTAGTCTCTTTCTTTATGAAAAATATAAGGGCCTTGAGAATTGTAAACTCCATAGGTTGTGCACTGTTTGTTCTCTACGGAATCCTTTTGCCCACTATTCCGGTAGCACTCACTAATGGCGCTATTATAGGCGTGAATGTCTATTATTTGTGGATCAATAAGAAGTAAATACTGTCCTTGGGTTTAATTTCGAGAACGATTACACATTTTTCTGTACAACCTCAAATACCTTACTGCCATCACATTTTAGTGTTTTGGAAGGGAACTTGAGCAGCAGCGCATAATCATGGGTTGCCATTAGAATGGTACGCCCGCTCTTGTTAATTTCCTGTAGTACTTCCATAACCTCTACACTGGTTTGTGGATCCAGGTTTCCGGTAGGCTCATCAGCGAGTATAAGTTCAGGGTCGTTTAGCAGGGAACGAGCAATCGCAACGCGCTGCTGTTCGCCGCCTGAGAGTTGATGCGGGTATTTAAAGCCTTTAGTTGCCATTCCTACTTTGGTTAAAACTTCATCAATTTTAGCTGCGATCTTATCCTTGTCAATCCAGCCGGTAGCCTTAAGTACAAACAATAAATTGTCGTTAATGGTACGATCCGGTAAGAGCTTAAAATCCTGGAAAACGATACCTAATTTTCGTCTCAAAAATGGAATATCACTTTCCTTAAGTGTGCGTAAATCATAATCTACAATTGATCCTGAACCCTGTGTTAGCGGAAGATCACCGTAGAGTGTTTTCATGAAGCTACTTTTACCACTACCCGTTTTACCGATTAGATATACGAATTCACCTTGGTCAATAGATAGGTTAATTTCACTAAGCACTAAATTTTCTCTTTGATAGATAGCTACATCTCTTAGCTCTAGTATAACGTCACTCATGGGTAGTTAAAATTGATAATTTGTTGTATTTGAATTTAAAGTAATGGTCTGCGCTAATGGTCAGTACATCAATATATTTTAAATTCACCTTATTCAAAGGTAAATATAATATGTGTTTCTGTCATAGAATTTCTTTCTTTAGGATAATTATAACAAAAATTCGACGTTAATAATGTAATCATCATGTATTTTTGAATTCGGAACTAAAGATGTTTATATGTATCGACAACCTAAAGGATTTATTGTGTTCTTGTTATTGGGAAGTGCCTACCTTCACGCACAAGAATCTACGGTTTACACCCATGATGATAAGGATTATTACAAAGCATTAGATCTTTATCATCAAAATCAGTATCAAGCCTCACAATTATTGTTTAACAAGGTTAAAAGTTCAACGGACAACGAGTCTTTGGAAGCTAGTTCTGCCTATTATGCTGCCAATGCTGCAATTCGGACCAATCAATTAGGTGCGGATCAATTGATGGAGGACTTTGTTACCCAATACCCGACCTCCACAAAGAGAAGCTCAGCCTATATGGATGTTGCGGATTACTACTTTGATCAAGGGAAATATGTAGATGCCCTTCAGTGGTTGGATAGAGCAGAGGATCGGTCCATGAGCCTAAGTGAGCAAGAAGAATTCAACTTTAAAAAAGGATACGCCCTGTTTACCGCTAAAAAATACGCGGCTTCAAAACAGTATCTAGAGCGTATTTCCAATACCGACAAATATGGTTCACAAGCGAAATACTACATAGGTTATATGGCCTATCAAGGAGATGACTACTCCGAGGCTACGCAATATTTTGATCAAGTTTCCTCAAATCAAGAGCTCAACACAAAGCTGTCTTATTATCAAGCTGACATGAACTTCAAGCTCGGAAAGTTTGACGAGGCTATCGCTCTTGCAAAAGGACAACTTGCAAATTCAGATCCCAAAGAGACCTCCGAGTTAAATAAGATCATTGGTGAGAGCTACTTCAATAAAGAGCAGTACCAAGAGGCTATTCCTTATTTAAAACAATACAAGGGTAAACAAGGAAGATGGAACAATACCGATTTCTACCAATTGGGATATGCTTATTACAAGCAAGGCGAATATGAGTCGGCCATCGGTCAGTTTAATAAAATTGTTGAAGGAAATAATGCTGTTGCTCAAAATGCCTATTACCATTTGGCAGAGTGTTATTTGAAAACAGACAAGAAGCAACAGGCCTTAAATGCTTTTAGAAATGCTTCTCAAATGAGTTTTGATCAACAGATTCAAAGTGATGCTGCATTAAATTATGCACGCCTTAGTTATGAAATCGGAAACCCGTATGAGAGTGCGCCTATTGTGCTTACCAACTACTTAGAGAAGTATCCGAACAGCAAGAACAAGCAAGAGATTCAAGACCTGTTAGTGGATTCTTATATAACTTCAAAAGATTACGATGCTGCGCTGGAGCTTTTAGAAAGCAATAAAAATTTTAGTAATAAAACGACCTATCAAAAAGTTGCCTTCTACAGAGCCTTGGAGCTTTTTAATCAAGGATCTTATGATCAGGCTAAGGGGTATTTTGAAAAATCTTTAAAAGAGCAGCAGGACATGCGCTTTACAGCTAGAGCCTTATATTGGAATGCTCAGGTCGATTATGTCAATGAAAACTACCAGGAAGCCGTGCTTGGTTGGAAACAATTCTCCCAAAATGCACTAGCATCACAAACGCCTGAGTACAATAATCATTTATATGATTTGGCTTATGCGTATTTTAAATTAAAAGATTACGATCAAGCAGCGACCAATTTTAAAGCCTATCTAAACAGTGGTTCTGATAAAGACAAGGCTCATGTAAAAGATACGTATTTGCGACTTGCGGATAGTCAATTTGCAGATCGCAGTTACTGGCCGGCAATGGAAGCTTATAACAAAGCTATTGAAATGGGAGGGGAAAACGCCGATTACGCCCACTATCAAAAAGCAATCAGTTACGGTTTTGTAGATCGTACACCAAAAAAGATAGAGGAATTGGTAAGCTTCGTACAGCGATTTCCAAAATCCAATCTAGCGGATGACGCCCTATATGAATTAGGAAATACCTATATAAATAATGATCAAGCAGACAAAGGTGTCGCAGTATATCATGATTTATATACGAAATACCCTATGAGTTCTTTTGTCTCCAAAGCCAAATTAAAAGAAGGCTTGTCATATTACAACTCAGGTCAAAACGAAAAGGCATTGACGCAGTTAAAAGCTGTAACTACGCAATTTCCAAACACTCCTCAGGCCATTCAAGCGGTGGCAACTGCAAAACAGATTTATGTGGATCAAGGAAATGTAACGGCATATGCAGACTGGGTTAAGGGTCTTGACTTTGTTAAAGTAACGGAGAATGAACTCGAAAGTGCTTCCTTTGAATCCGCAGAAAGACAATACGTTCAAAACAAAACCAAAGCGGCCATTAAAGGCTTTGAAAATTATATCAGCCAATTTCCAAACGGCGCCCAAGTTCTCAAGTCACATTTTTATTTAGGGCAGTTGTATTACAAGGATGGATTGCAAGAACAGGCATTACCTCATTTTAGGTATGTGGTGGATCAGAATAGAAGTGAGTTCTCTGAAGAATCCGCTGTTAGAGCTGCAGAAATCTATATGGATAAACAAGATTACAATCAGGCTATTCCTATTTTGAAGACCTTGGAACAAGGGGCAGATTTTCAAGAGAATATCATTTTCGCTCAATCCAATATTATGAAGGCGAGCTATCAGCAAAAGAATTATCCACAAACCATTGCTTATGCAGAAAAGGTGTTGGCGAATTCAAAGGTTGAAGATCGTATTAAAAGTGATGCCCACATTATGATCGCAAGGTCCGCAATGGCCACAGGGAATGAAGCAAAAGCTAAAGAGGCTTATGCTAAAGTTCAAAAAATAGCCACAGGGAAACTCGCAGCTGAGGCGCTCTACTACGATGCCTATTTTAAAAATAAAGAAGGGAATTACGAAGCATCAAATGCTTCAGCTCAAAACCTAGCTAAAAACTATGCTTCCTATAAGGAATTTGGTGCCAAAGGACTTGTTGTCATGGCTAAAAACTTTGCGGCCATGGATGACGCCTTCCAGGCCACCTATATTTTGCAAAGTGTCATTGATAACTTTGGTCAATTCCCGGAAGTGGTAGGACAAGCCAAAACGGAGTTGGCAAAAGTTAAAGAGAAAGAAGCCCAACGAAATTCATCCATTGCTCCAAATCAAAATTAATGAGAGATTTTATGAGAGTTCACGTTTATAGTACAGCGAATAAACCAAAATTTTTTAGGAGTCCGGGCAATGTGATTTTGGGTATCCTAGGTTTATTAATAACAGGAGTAGGAAGTTTGTCAGCACAAGAAAAAGACAGCACTGACCTGAAAAAAGAAGAAGGTATCGGAACCGAGGTGGTCAATGTGGTAAAAGCCTATACGCCAACGATTTCAGATGCCAATAAAATTCAAACAACCCCATCGCTGAGTGATTCTATCACCACAGCGACCAAAGAAATAGATTATACCATTTTCTCGGTTCCCGTAGCCTCTACCTTTACCCCCTCAAAGGGAAAAGCCACCGGCCTTAAAAGAGCACCGAAAGAACAACTTTACAATTCATACTTGGCACTCGGCCTTGGGAATTACAATACTGCATTGCTGGATTTTTATACCAGTTATGATTTTAGTAGAGATCAGAGACTCGATGTGATGCTGACACACCATTCCTCACAGGGAGGAATAGATGAAGTGGAACTGGATGATAAGTTTTTCAATACCGCACTTCAGGCGCATTACAAGATGAACGATCGTTATATGAATTGGGGTATAAAAGGAGGTTTCCAACACCAGATCTATAACTGGTACGGAGTGCCTACAGGAGTGTACGCTAATGAAGAATTAGCAGCAATTGATGAAAAACAATCTTATTACACTGCCTTTATTGGTGGAGATATCGGATTTCAAGATTCCTACTTTACCGGTGGAGAGGTCTATTATCGTCGGTTCTGGGATGGTTTTAGCTCAGGAGAGAATCGTGCCGTTCTAAGCCCTAAATTTCAATTCCCGATGGGAAGTGAATTGGTCAACTTAGATCTCAAGGTGGATTATGTAGGTGGTGATTTTGATCGTACTTATTTTAATGTAGATACACCAATAAAATACAGCAATCTAATGGCAGGTCTTAGTCCAAGCATACAACTCACAGGAGAGGATTATGCTGTGACTCTTGGAGCTTCTATTTATTACAACCAAGATATAGAAAACAGTGATGGCGACTTTTTCTTTTATCCTAATGTACATGCAACCTATGATGTCATAGATGAGTTTGTAACCGTTTACGGAGGTGTTGATGGGGAGCTGAAGCAAAATTCATATTACGATTTTGCACAAGAAAACCCCTATGTATCACCTACCATATACGTACGGCCAACCGATCAGAAATACAACGGTTATGTCGGAGTTCAAGGCCGATTTTTGCCTAATGTAGGGTATAACCTAAAAGGTAGCTATCGCTCTGTAAGCAATGCGTATTTCTATCGTTCAAATTCCTTCCATACCGGTATGGATAGTCAAATCCAAAACAATCAGGGCTACGCCTATGGGAACTCATTTGAGGTGCTTTATGATGATGTGAGTTCAATCTCTGTATTTGGTGAGATCAACGTAGATATCAATCGTAATTTCTCCGCTGGTATTAATGCAGAATTTCTAAACTACGCCATGGACGATATCTATGAGCCATGGAACGTTCCTAACTTTAAATCCGCTGCCTTTGCTTCTTATTATATAGGGAAGTGGTCAGCAGGTGTTAAGGCCTTTTATATAGGAGAACGAGAAGACTTTATCGACAATCCGACACGGATAAGTCCTGAGCGTTATACCCTGGATGGTTATTTTGATTTAAATGCCAATGTAGGTTATGAAATTACTGATCAGTGGTCAGCGTTTATAAAAGCAAATAATATCACAGGTGGTCCTTACCAGAGGTATGTGCATTACCCGGTTCAAGACTTTCAAATCTTAGCAGGAATTTCATATAAATTTGATTTATAAAAAAAGGGTATACCCAATACAAAAATATAAAAAAACGAGATCACTTCATTGATCAGTAGAAGATACAGATGGTGCCAGTGGCACCATCTTCTTTTCATTCGAATAGGGTTTTAATAGTAATCATTTTCAGGATTATACAGTTCAACTTATTTCAGGCTAATCTAGTTTAAGAAATTGATAGTTGTTTTAATTGATATTTCCATTTTCCATTTCTCCATTCGGCATATACAACATATGTACTGGCATTTAATTTTCCTTTAAAATAATGAACTTCAAAATATGCCTTTTTTTGATCTTTTGAGAATAATAAATTTTGAAAACTTATGATTCCTCCATAATTATCACGGTAACGAACAGTAGATAGTATATTTTCAATTTCACTAGACTGGATACTCCGTATAATTACCTCTTTACTTCTTAATATGGAGTTAATATCTATATATACTGCCGGTGTAAGCGAAGTAGAAATTTCCTTAACAAAAGAAAAACCCACTGGAAAATCCATTTTAGGCTTGAAAGCAGAATCATACCGTATACTATCGTTTATGTATACTGTTAATGGTTTTAAGTTTCTAATTACAGAATCCGGTTTCATTTTCCCTTCGTAATAAGTGCTATCATGCATGTCTGGCGGCGGGAGTGGAACATACATTCTATAGTCTTTTTTATTATCGAATTGCTCAGTCAAAAACTGAATGAGGACTTCATTCTGATTGGAATTAGGTTTACTGCATTGATAGAATAAACCTAGAACAAAGAAAATTATTAAAATTACTCGCATGATATTTTATTTCTATTTACCTACCGGATAGCTTCTACTTTGTTTTTACTTAGAACAATTTTTTCTACTTTAATAATCTATCCACCACACCCGGGTACGCTTGTATTTACATTCGGGTAGCTTTTCTAATATATATACGTATTCGAAAATTTCATTAAAAGTTTCAATGAATAGGTTTTTTTCATCGCTAACTTCAAGAAAATTTTTCTTAGCCTCAGTGTAAAGATTACTAACTGTTGAAAATTCTATAAGCTGAATTTTTTTGAAATCAATTGTATCGATTTTATTATATCGATTTATATCAAACAAATTTTCATCTATTATATAGTATAGATCCTCCCCTTTGCATATAATGGAATCTTTTTCAGGTTTGTATAACAGGTACTTTTCCTGAGATTTTCCTAAAAAAGGAAACATAAGTACTATAATAACTATTTTAATCACATGATTTGCTTCCATTATTTTTTTCATTGGTGATTATTTGCAAGATATTATGTTGTTCTGTTAAAGATAATTTTAAAACTGGCCTTTACTATACTTCTTTCGTATATAAAGAAGTGGTTTAAACTTTTTCTCATTAAATATACTTCCCCCCAATGGTTGGACAAAAAAAAATTAAAAATAAGTGAGATAATGTGTTTCTGTTTTATAAGCTTTTAGGTTGAGCCTAGGTTATATGCTATGTTCTGATTCCAAGTATTTCTTGATCCCCGAATGTAGATTAACTGCTAGAGAATGTTGCCACTCAAGCTGCTGGGTTATTATACGAACCTCCTTGAGCTGTTCTTGTATTTCAGAAGTTTCAACATCCAGGGCAGCTACGAGTTGAAGCCGCTCAAATGTCTCCTGTAAATAGATTTTGGCCTCCTCTAGATTTACTTTGGAGTAAACTGTGTTTTGTTGGTTTTTCAATAAGTTAAGACAGTGTGAGAGTTCGTTTTGAATGGCAAAACTATAGGTGTCAAAATATTTTGAAGCATCTGTAGTCTTGTGAATCTGTGTATAGGTTCCCAAGGAAGCTGTGGCTGATAAAAGTGAATTAAGCGTCACTACAATTGTGTAGATCTGATCCAAGTTTTGACGTTGCTTTTTAGGTTCCTGTGTCATGCGTTGAAAACCAGCATGTAGGTTGCCCATGGCAAGAAATGTCTCTTTTCTGCTGACCTTGTAGGAGGTTTTTAATTCAACCTTATTATGGTAGAATATGCGAACTTCCTCCAAATAGTTTTTATTTGCTTCAATGGCCTCCTCGATCAATGTTTTGAAGCTCTCCTTTTCCCAGGCAGGCCAAAGTAAAATATTGGCAATACTGGCCAGTGCAGCCCCAATAATCGTATCGGTAATTCTATACTCAATAATTTCAAGGGCATTGGGTGCTATCATCGCATAGATAAACACTATAGTCAAGGTTACAAAGGCTGCGGAGGCTTTGTAGTTTTGCTGAACCAAAGTGATGGAAAGTGTTAGTGCGATAAAGGTGATTACCATATAGACGATCATATTACCGGTCAGCAGCACAATGCCCATGGCCACCACCCCACCAATGAGTGTCCCTACGATTCGTTGTTTTGTTCTATCCTTTGTCAACACATAGCCAGGACGCATAATCACAATGATGGTAAGCATGATCCAATACGCATTCTGAATCTCAAAGTATACACCGATCAGGTAACCCGCCAGGACGGTAAAGACCAACCGCAGGGAGTGTTTAAATATGGGGGATTTTAAACTTAGGTTTTCTAATAATAATTTAGGACTGTAATCCTGAGCAGTGATAAATTTCTCATGATCCCTTTGATTAATTTCAAGGGTGTTTTTAGTATTGGTGCTTCTGAGGATAGCCCCTACTAATTTTATTTTTTTGTATTGGTTTTGGACGTAATCTAAAACGTATTTTAATTGTAGAGCTTCGTTGTGGGCTTGTTCATTATCACTTGCGTTCTCGAAGGATTTTACTGCATTTTTCGCCTGGCTAATCAATTGTTCTGCTTGTTGCAAGGAGGACCTTTGTGCTGTTTTGTCAGGAGCGTTACCGGCCATCAAAAGCAAGTTATCCGCAATAGCATTCATCGCTAATGCAATTTGAGCAGTAACGGCTTTAAATCTCTCGCTGCCGGAATCATAATTTTTATATCGATATGGATTGGCTACTGCAAATTCATGAATATCGATAAGCTCAATAAAAAGTAACAACTGTCTCCTTTTGGAGTACATGCCCCCGGAGCGTTGTCGCTGATGTAACAGGATTTCCCTCAGACTTTCATGTTTTTCATTGATCTCATTCTGTAAATTCAGATGTGTGCTAAGGGCTTCTCGACGATTTTTAGGATTGATTGCAGCTACTCTAGATTTTAAGTATTCTGCCGTGAGCTCCATACATTCATTGATTAAAACCTCGCTGTACTGCCGGGTTCTAAAGCTTCCGAATACAACGGCGAGTGTGATATACCACAAGCCTCCGAGAAGGATATAAAAGGCATTCAACCAAATCTCATCACCAGAAAGTGGTCGTGCAAAACTTATAACAATGGTCATAAGTCCTGAAAAAGCAATCAAGGATGCGCGGAATCCATAAATGGCGATATAGGCATTTAAAAAGACAAGCACTCCCAGGGTCACAAAAATCAAATAATCATTAATGGAAGTGTAGTGAATGATGTAAAAGTTAATCACCGCCAGAAGCGTAGAGGTCAGCATTCCGTACAAATGGTGCTTGTTGTTTCCCGGGATGTCACTTGCAGAGATAATAAGGACTCCACTAGCTACACCGATACCCATAGCCATATTGAAAAAATAGTAACAAATAGCTACAGCACTAAAGGCAGCGCTACTAATCAGTAAACCTTTTGTAAAGTTGTACGTTTTGGAAGTTTGAATGATTTTCAGAAACATAAAAACCTGATTGAATAGTGCAAAGTTAACTTTAATAGTTGAATGCTTTTAAAAATAGTACGAAGTATAATCTTAGTTTTTTGTATTTAAGTATCTTAGTAGTGAATTACTAAAGCAACTTTAATGGAAATAAAACATATTCCTAAATTTAGTGCCGCTTTCCTAATAGTATGTATGTTGTTAGGGAGTTGTCAAAACAAAGTAAAAGTTGATTTGATCCTCTTAAGTGGTAAAGTGTACACAGTAGACCAAAACATGAGCCAGGCAGAAGCAGTGGCAATAAAGGACGGTAAATTCGTAGCCGTTGGATCCAACGAAGAAATAAACAAGACCTATCAATCCAACGAAACCCTCAACCTGGAAGGTCGTCCGGTTTATCCTGGTTTTATAGATGGGCATTGTCACTTTTTTGGCCTTGGGCTGCAAGAACAAGAAGCGGATTTAGTGGGTACCAAAAGCTTTGAAGAACTGCTGGTGAGGCTTCAGAAATTTGCCGCGAACAATTCGAGTAAGTTTATCATCGGTCAGGGCTGGGATCAAAACGATTGGGAGGATTCTTCCTATCCCACAAAGGATGCTTTAGATTCACTTTTTCCAAAGACACCTGTAGTGCTTACTCGTATCGATGGACATGCAATACTCGTTAATCAAAAAGCTTTAGATCTAGCCGGGATTACCGGAGAGACCAAAGTTGAAGGAGGAGAAATTGTTCTTAAAGATGGGCAACCCACAGGAGTGCTGATCGACAATCCGATGGCAATGATACAAGAAGTTATTCCGCAACCCGATAGAGCCACTGCAGTCAAAGCTCTTTTAGATGCTCAAGAGCAGTGTTTTCAATATGGTTTAACCACGGTAAATGATGCAGGATTGCCGAAAGAAGTGATCTTGCTCGTCGATAGCCTTCAAAAAGCAGGAGTATTAGACATGCGTATGTACGCCATGATCAATAATACTTCCGGTGATTTGGATTATTTCTTAAATAGAGGAGTGATCAAAACTGATCGACTACATGTGCAATCGGTAAAAGCTTATGCTGACGGTGCACTTGGATCTAGAGGGGCAGCTTTAAAGGAACCCTATAGCGATCAGCACAATCATTTTGGGGCGATGGTTACTCCGGTGGAGGAGATTTATAAACTTTCAGAACGCTTGGCAGCGACGGACTACCAACTCAACACCCATGCCATTGGGGATTCCGCCAATGTTGTAGTTTTACGAGCTTATGAAAAAGCACTTGAGGGACACCAAGACAGACGTTGGAAGGTCGAACATGCTCAGATAGTAGACCAGGAAGATTTTCATTTTTTCTCCGATAATATCATTCCATCTGTACAGCCCACTCATGCCACCAGTGATATGTACTGGGCAGAGGACAGGTTAGGGCCAGAGCGAATCAAAGGAGCTTATGCCTATAAGAGTTTGTTGGAGCAAGCCGGGTTAATAGTTTTAGGTACTGATTTTCCAGTAGAATACGTCAGTCCGTTTTTGACATTTTATGCGGCCACGGCTCGTAAGGATGTGGAAGGTTATCCAGATTCCGGATTTCAAGCAGATGAGGCTTTAAGTAGAGAAGAGACCCTAAAAGGAATGACTATCTGGGCAGCCTATTCTAATTTTGAAGAAGATGAAAAAGGTAGCATTGAGGTAGGTAAGATGGCGGATTTTGTGATCCTGGATAAGGATATTATGACCATACCCCTAGAGGAGATTCCGGAAATGAAAGCCTACAAAACCTTTATAGCAGGTAAACAAGTCTATTGACCAAGATAATTGCAGGGGCTTTGAATTCGAATACCATCATCTAAAAAAATAAAACTAACACCATGCAGAACATCATTAAATTAGCCCTTCGGCTGTCAATTGCCGTGGGTTTTTTATCCGCAGTAGCTGATAGATTAGGAATGTGGAGTGAACAATTTTCAAGCTGGGGAACCTGGGAAGCATTTCTAGATTACACAGCTTTGATAAGTCCATGGATTCCTGAGTCAATGATACCCGCGGTTGGCTTTACAGCGACCGTATTGGAAGTCGTATTTGCAGTTTTTCTACTCATCGGTTTTAAAATTTCACTGTTTGCAAAACTAAGTGGTTGCTTATTGCTCGTTTTTGCGCTTTCGATGAGTTTCTCCACCGGAATTAAATTTGCCTTTGATTATTCTGTATTTACCGCTGCTGCTGCTGCATTTGCGCTCAGTACCATGAAGACAAAATATTTAGAAGTGGACTCCTTGATTACCAAATCATAGGGTATTACCTAGTGAAAGGTGTAAAGCGAAAGTGTTTTAAGTCCTCCATCAAAGAAATGAGAACAAAAAAAGAGCAAAGCACCTTCTAAGTTGCTTTGCTCTTTTTAATTCGTAATTGACCGATACGGTCCATTATTTTTAATATTCGTAGGACAACGGAATTGCTACTCGAGTAGTATCCCACCCCATAACCAATTGGGCACCTGAATCTCCATTAGGAGCAAAGGTGATAGAGAAGGCTTCAAGGCTTTCTTCTCCAGTTGATGGTTTAACTGTAATTCGTAGAGCATCATTGGAAGGGTTATAGGAATAAGCACCCCATACATCCAGATCTTTACTTAAGATAATAGTCCACTCATCCTTACCCGGAATGCTGAACAAACTATAAGTTCCTGCTTCAATAGTCTTGTCACCAAAAACAGTGTTTTGATAAAATTTAATTTCTGTAGCTTCATTAGCACCGGTTCTCCAAACTTCACCATAAGGCGCTAAATCGATACCTACGGTTCTGTCTTTTAATTGTGGTCGGCTGTAAATTACCTTAACTAGTGGTGCTGCATTTTTTTCTGGTCGGAAATACGCAATGTCAGCTGGGCTTTTGTCAATTCCACTAAACTTTTGAGCTTGAAGATCTGCTCCAAAAATCATAGCGAGGACAAAAAGGCTTGCAATAATGGTTTTTTTCATACTGGGTCGTTGTTTGTTATTAATTGAACATTAGGATTTAAAATACTTTCAAACTTAATTATATTGTGGCAAAAACAGCAGAGAACTTACATTTTATTAATAGGAATATTAATTTTTTTTAGGATTTATTTCATTTATAACTTAATGGGCGTTTTTTTGTTTCAAATTGAAAGCTATATTGGTATTTTAGTTTTTATATTGAAACAATTGCATCAATTTTGCCTTATCAATTATTATAAGAGAATCATCAAAATATAAAAATATAAAGCTATGTGTGGAATTGTATGCGCATTTGATTTAAAAGAAAGTGCAGAGGACTTAAGGCCTCAGTTGTTAGAGATGTCTAAAAAAGTCCGTCACAGAGGACCAGATTGGAGTGGTATTTACAGCGATGAAAAAGCAATACTGGCACACGAGCGTTTAGCGATTGTCGATCCCGCTTCTGGAAAACAACCTTTGTTAAGTGCAGATGGTAAGCTTGTTTTGGCAGCAAATGGTGAGATATACAACCACCGTGAGCTTCGCAAAAGATTTGAAGGATCTTACGATTTTAAAACGGAGTCAGACTGTGAGGTTATCTTGGCACTATATAGAGAAAAAGGTGTTGACTTTATCGATGAGATGAACGGAATATTTGGTTTCGCGATCTATGATGTTGACAAGGATGAGTACTTTGTGGCAAGAGACCATATGGGGATTATTCCATTATATATAGGATGGGATCAAAACGGAACTTTCTATGTAGCTTCTGAACTAAAAGCCTTGGAAGGCGTATGTACTAAAATTGAATTATTTCCTCCAGGTCATTACCTTCATAGCTCAGAGGGTCAATTCAAAAAATGGTATAGCAGAGAATGGACTGAATTCGATGCGGTTAAGGACAACCAAACTAGCATAGATGAAATAAAAGAAGCTCTGGAGGCTGCAGTACATAGACAATTAATGTCTGACGTGCCTTACGGAGTGTTGCTTTCAGGTGGATTGGATTCCTCAGTAACCTCTGCCATTGCAAAAAGATATGCTGAAAAAAGAATTGAATCTGATGATTCTGCAGAAGCTTGGTGGCCAAGACTGCATTCTTTCTCAGTAGGACTAGAAGGGTCTCCGGATTTAGCAGCAGCTCAGAAAGTTGCGGATCATATTGGAACTGTTCACCACGAGATCAAATTCACTATCCAAGAAGGATTGGATGCTATTAAAGATGTGATCTATAACCTAGAAACATACGATATTACTACCATCAGAGCTTCAACGCCTATGTATTTGATGGCACGTGTTATCAAATCCATGGGGATTAAGATGGTGCTGTCGGGAGAAGGAGCTGATGAGTTGTTTGGAGGGTATTTATATTTCCACAAAGCACCTAACGCTAGAGAGTTTCATGAAGAAACTGTTCGCAAATTGAGTAAGCTTCATATGTATGACTGTTTGCGTGCCAACAAATCTTTGGCAGCTTGGGGTATCGAAGGCAGGGTTCCGTTTTTGGATAAAGAATTCATGGACGTAGCTATGCGAATCAACCCAGAGGATAAAATGATCAACGGGGAGCGTATGGAGAAATGGGTGGTACGTAAAGCCTTTGAATCCTATTTACCTGAGAGTGTTGCCTGGAGACAGAAAGAACAGTTTTCTGATGGTGTAGGATACAGCTGGATCGATACCCTAAAAGAAATGGTGAACCAGGAGGTGAGTGATGAACAATTGGCAAACGCTAAATTCCGTTTCCCGATTCAAACACCAACTTCAAAAGAAGAATTTTATTACCGTTCTATCTTTCACGAACACTTCCCGTCGGATGCCGCAGCTTTATGCGTGCCACAAGAAGCATCAGTAGCTTGTAGTACTCAGATTGCTTTGGAGTGGGATGAGGCGTTTAAGAATATGAACGATCCGTCTGGTAGAGCAGTTGCAAAAGTGCATACCCAGGCTTACGAAAACTAAAAAATTGCTTTTTATATACAAAAACTTTGGTTTAAAAACTCGGAAACCTCGCATTAGCGGGGTTTTTGTATTTTAGGCTATTGGTGAATCAATTGATCCGTACTGATATGTGGTTTAAGGGTGTTTTAAAGCGATTTAAGCGACTTTCTAGAAATTAACATTTGTTGATAAGTTTCGATCCTGATACGGCAAATGCTTTTATTTGAGCCTTAATTTTCGTATATTTGTAGGTATTCCAAACAATACGATCCAAGCGTTTTTTTGATGTTTGGAGTTACTTAAATTAGCATAGAAGGAAAGGTTTGAATAAGGTTTTTGACAACTAAACTTTAAGCTTCTTATTGAATAATTTGAAAGGAAAATTTATGAGTGAAGAATTGAATAAACAAAATTATTCGGCCGATAGTATTCAGGCCTTAGAAGGAATGGAGCACGTTCGTATGCGTCCATCGATGTACATTGGAGATGTTGGTACAAGAGGATTGCATCACTTGGTTTATGAGGTGGTTGATAACTCCATCGATGAGGCCATGGCCGGACATTGTGATACCATTAACGTCACTATTAACGAAGATAATTCTGTTACTGTTGTCGATAATGGTCGAGGTATTCCTGTAGACCTTCATAAAAAAGAAGGGATTTCAGCTCTAGAGGTTGTAATGACCAAAATTGGAGCTGGAGGTAAATTTGACAAAGATTCATATAAAGTCTCCGGAGGATTACACGGAGTAGGGGTTTCCTGTGTGAATGCACTTTCTGAATCCCTTACGGCAACTGTATATCGCGAAGGAAAAATATGGGAGCAAACCTACTCAAAAGGTAAGGCGCTCCACCCTGTAAAATCAATAGGTGAAACAGATGATAGAGGTACCATGGTAACCTTTAGACCTGACAGTACGATTTTTACACAAATCACGGAGTATAACTACGATACTTTGGCAAGTCGTTTGCGTGAACTCTCCTTTCTAAATAAAGGGATAACGCTTACCCTTACCGATAAACGCCAAAAGGATGAGAATGGAGAAGATGTATCTGAACGTTTCTACTCTGATGAAGGATTAAAAGAATTTGTTCGTTACTTAGATGGAACTAGAGATTCTTTGATTCGTGAGGTGATCTACATGGAAGGAGAGAAAAACGATATCCCTGTAGAGGTAGCTATGGTTTACAACACTTCTTTTAACGAAAACCTGCATTCGTATGTCAACAACATTAATACACATGAAGGAGGTACTCACCTTTCTGGATTTAGAAGAGGTTTGACCACTACGCTTAAGAAGTATGCAGATGCATCAGGGATGTTAGACAAACTTAAGTTTGAGATTGCCGGAGATGACTTTAGAGAAGGTTTGACCGCTATTGTTTCCGTAAAGGTTGCTGAGCCTCAGTTTGAAGGTCAGACAAAAACCAAATTAGGAAACAGAGAGGTTACCGCAGCGGTTTCTCAGGCGGTGTCCGAGATGTTGGAGAACTATCTTGAGGAACATCCGGATGATGCCAGAACCATAGTGCAAAAGGTAATTCTTGCTGCTCAGGCCAGACATGCTGCTCGTAAGGCTCGTGAGATGGTACAAAGAAAAACTGTAATGAGTGGTGGAGGACTACCCGGTAAACTATCTGACTGTTCAGAGCAAGACCCGGCCATATGTGAAATATTCCTAGTGGAGGGAGATTCGGCAGGTGGAACCGCCAAACAAGGTAGGGACCGTAACTTTCAAGCAATTTTACCACTAAGAGGTAAGATATTGAATGTTGAGAAAGCCATGCAACATAAAGTTTTTGAAAACGAAGAGATCCGAAACATCTTTACAGCCTTTGGAGTAACCATTGGAACAGAAGAGGATAGTAAGGCGCTTAATCTAGATAAATTACGTTATCATAAAGTCGTAATTATGTGTGATGCGGACGTCGACGGGTCGCATATTGCAACCTTAATTCTAACGTTCTTCTTCCGTTATATGAAAGAACTTATTGAGAATGGTTACATCTATATCGCGACACCACCTTTATACCTTGTTAAAAAAGGAAACAAAAAAGAGTATGCGTGGAACGATAAAGAACGTGATGAGCTTAACGAAGAATTCGGAGGTAGCGCAACGATTCAGCGATACAAAGGTCTTGGAGAGATGAACGCAGAACAACTTTGGGATACCACAATGAACCCGGAGCACAGAACCCTTCGTCGGGTGACTATCGATAGCGGTAGTGAAGCGGATCGTATCTTCTCAATGTTAATGGGAGATGAGGTTCCACCACGTAGAGAATTTATTGAAAAGAATGCTGTTTACGCTAAGATTGATGCATAAGTATTAGGCTGTACAAAACAGTTTATAAATAACAAACCCGACACTCTATATAAGTTGTCGGGTTTGTTATTTAATACAATTAAAGGTAAAATATCTTAGTTTTCCTTTTTAAAACTTTGTTGAGGTCCTAGATAGGATTGTTTAAGGCCGCCGGTGTCGATAACAATCTTCTGAAGTACCAATCCACTATCCACTGCATAATAATACAGCTGATGGTTTCCAGGATGATCAATTTGAAGTGTGGTGGTGATCACTTTGATGTTATTGGCTACAGACCGCTGCCAAGCAGGGTGAGACTTATCCTCGTGGAAGTTTACTAACTGAGGAGTTTGATCATCCAGGCCTATTCCAAATTTAAGCCCATCTCTATCAGTGTAATTTTGAGTAGGCGAGAAGTAGAGTTGTACGTTGACCTCACCTTTGGAAAAACTGTGAAAATCATAGCCTAATCTCGGTGAGGTTTCAGAAATCTCTAGTGATGCTATTTTTACAGGACTAATGGTAACCCCGGCACTGGTTTTACCTAAATTATCAATGACCTGCCACTTAAAGGGATCATTTGTTACAGCATCTGAATAGTTTTCTGCCTGAATAGATACCACACCATTTTCTTCGATAAAGCCTTTGGCGTTTTTTAAATCACTGTGATTGATAGGAAGCTTTACTGTAATTTTCTGTCCCTCTGCTTCGATGGTCAAGTTTGTGAAATATTGGCCCTGAGGAGCTTTTTTCCAATCTACATCAAACTCAATATTTTTAAGCTCTTCAACCTTTCCTTTGCTATGAGAAACATCTAACCATGAATCAGAGGTCTTAATACGGAATTTATAAGCCTTTTGGCCTGAATTAAACAATTGTATCTGTGGAGCGATAGGATTAAAGGAGCTCAATTGTGGTAAAACAAGTGTGTCCTTGCTTTCAGGATACCACTGTGTAGAACCGCTAATACTCACACCTACCTTTGCTGCTTTTTGTAATTCAACATACTGAACCTCCGGCATTATATTGTGTCTAGGCTCTTGCCAAGAAGTGTAGCCAATATGCGTTTGTGACATCATATGGTTCCATTTGCCATCTGATAGCGCAGTGTGGTAATAATTGGTAAGCAAAGAGTCTTCTTTAAAATAGGTCTTTACTTTATCCGCATAAACATTAGCCATCGCTCTTCCCTGTGAGGTATATAGTTTGTTTTTGGCAGCAGCAATGTATAGCTTATTCAGATTAGCACTGGCTACTACGGGAAACTGTACTAATTGATAATAGGCGTCCTGGTAGGACTCTGGAATTTGCTGTGCTACTTCTAAAGTTTTTTCAACTAGGACATCAAATTCTTTTAAAATTCGGTCTGCCTCCTTATAATGCTTTAGACTATAGGTGGATGGACTCAGAAGTTCATGCTTTCTTCGAGCGTTGTATTTGGTATATTTTTTAAGGATGTTCGCAATAGCTTCACCCTGTGAGGATCCAAAAGTATCTTCTGCCCACTTCTGATAATACGAAGCTACTTTTTTTGGAGTCCATTTGCTTGGACTCCAGGCGTAATCTAAAAAGAAACTAATCGGAAATTCCATGGGTTTGATATCACCAACATTGACTACCCAAAGCTTCTTAGCTCCATATTGATAGGCGAGATTCATTTGTTCCCAAACCCTTTCAATTTGATTGGTGTTCATCCATTTGTAATTTCTGGGTCCACCGACATAATCGAAGTGGTAGTATATTCCGTAACCTCCTTTTCGGGGCTGCGCATTGAGATAAGGGAGTTTTCTGATGTTCCCCCAGTTGTCGTCACAAAGAAGTAGGGTGATGTCTTGCGGGACACGCATTCCTTGATCGTAATAGTCTTGTACTTCTTTGTACAGAGCCCACATTTGTGGCGTTTCAGCACTTGGTTTATGGGTAACCTCAGTGATAATTTCTCGCTGTCTATCTACGATTTTTTCTAAAAGTTCTATGGCGGTTCCTTCGGTCATCGGTTCATCACCATCACCTCGCATACCAACGCTAACAATGGTTTCTGTGGAATTCATTCGCTGCATTCCTTCCCTCCAAAACCCTTCTAAGTTTTCGGCATTCTTGGTGTAATCCCACGGCCCCTCTCCGAATTTCTGCCACTCGGCGTGTGCACGCCCCAAGGGTTCGTGATGCGAGGTTCCTACGACTATGCCATAAAGATCTGCCATGGCCTTATTTTTAGGGTCGTCGACATAAAACATCCGCCCCCACATGGCTGGCCAAATGAAGTTTCCTTTGAGACGTAAAATCATTTGGAATACCTTTTCGTAAAACTCAGCATTGAACTTTCCATAATGTTCTCCTACCCAACCTGAGAGGGCTGGAGCCTCATCATTGATAAAGATCCCTCTGTACTGAATCTCCGGTTCTCCCATGGTATGAATACCGGGGGTGACATAAAGACTTTGATGTTTCTTTGACGGGACGTCCGACCAGAAATGCCATGGAGAGATTCCTATTTGTGTCGATAGATCGTAAAGTCCATAAATAGTACCCCTTTTATCGGAACCTACAATTACCAAGGCACTTTCAATTTCTGCTGTGGGATTGGGTACAATTGTAGTGATGAACTTTTCCCATTTTCCTGTTAAGGAAGTCTGGTCTATTTTGCCTTCTTCTATCAGTTTATCGATTAGAGCACTTTTCCCTAGGGTTCCTACAATAATGGGAGGAGTGTTTAGATTTGCAACCGAATTTAAGAGCTTAGGAGCGACTCCACTTACTTTTTCAATATCACCTTGTAATTCAAGGGCGACTTTCTGAACCCCAGGATAATCTGTTTCGCTAATTACCATCGGTGCTGCCATCTCTTGATCTACGATTGTAAATCCACCTTCTATGGGTTGATGCGTTACATAGGATTGCTGCGCGTAGGTGTGGAGACCTGGTAGGAACAGTCCTAAAAATATCAAATAAATAAATCTGCTTCTAGCTTTCATTGGATTGGTTTAAATTATAAAGAATGCCCTGTTCAAGTCCTCTGAGTTCTGCCAGGCCTTTGAGCCTTCCTATTAGAGAATAACCGGGATAGTGTGTGATGTCCTTGTCCCTATTATGCATAAATCCATGATCTGGTCGCATAGGGATGGATAGTTTTCGCTGCTGCATTAAAAGTACCAATTTCTCCATAATTTCATTAATGGAATTGGAACCTTCTAAATGAGGTGATTCTCTAAAAATATGTTCCCCGTCTCGTTGTACGTTCCGCAAGTGAAGAAAGTGAATTCGATCACCGAAACGGTTGATTATAGCAGTTAAATCATTTTTGGGATCTGCACCCAGGGAGCCGGTGCAATAACAAAGACCATTGTTGAGTTCCGGTACGGCGCTAAAGATACGCTCTAAGTCCTCTTGAGTGCTTACAACTCTTGGTAGTCCAAGTACTGAAAACGGAGGGTCATCCGGATGGATAGCTAATTGAACACCACAAGCTGATGCTACCGGAACGATTTCCTTTAAAAAGGCTATAAGATTTTCTTGTAAATGGCTTGCCGTAATGTCTTTAAACCCTTGGAGTAATTCTAAGAGTTTGTCAGCGGTGAAGTTTTCTGAACTTCCCGGTAAACCCAACAGCACATTTTTAAATAGGCGATCGCGCTCCGGCTCACTAAGAGATGAACCTAATGCTTCAGCATCCGCTAATTCTTGTTTGGTATATTCGTTTTTGGAACCCGGCCGTTTTAATAAAAAAACATCAAAATAAATAAAGTAAAGACGGTGGTAGCCAAGAGCCGAACTACCATCTGGATTTTGGTAATGGTGGTTGGTGCGAACCCAATCCAATACCGGCATAAAATTGTAGGTAACTATTTTTATCCCAGCCGCTGCCAGATTTAGGATACTTTGTTTGTAATTCTCTATATAGGTTTGAAAGTTTCCGACCTTGCGTTGAATGTCAGGATGCACGGGTATGCTTTCTACCACCGACCACTGAAGTCCTGCTTCCTGAATCATTTGTTGTCGCTTTTTAATGTCCTCCATACTCCAAAGTTCCCCTGTGGGGATTTGGTGAAGTGCAGTAACGATACCTTCAGCGCCGCTTTGGCGAATATCTGCGAGTGTGGTGCTGTCCTGTGGGCCAAACCATCGCATGGTCTGTAGCATTTTAAACATAGGTTTGTTTTTAAAATCCAATACTGTTTCCTCCATCAACCGGCAATATTACGCCATTGGTATATTTTGCCTGATCACTAACTAAGTGCAAAATGGCCTCAGCCACATCCTCGGGTTCTCCAAGCCTTCCCATAGGAGTACGGGAGAGTACTTTTTCTTTGCGCTGCGGATCACTGTCCAAGGCCTTTGAAGACATATTGGTTTCTATAAAACCTGGAGCAACACAATTTACGCGAATGCCAAATTGTGAAAGATCCACTGCCATGGCACGAGTCATTCCTTCGATTGCGGTTTTACTGGCCGTATAGGCGATTACTTTTGGAATGCCATATTGTGCAGCCATAGAACTGATGTTGACGATATTTCCGAAGCCTTGGAGTTTCATTTGTTTTACAACTTCTCTGCTGATTGCAAACACGCTGAGAACATTGGTATGTATGATTTGACTGAACTCTGCATCAGTGACCTCCCAAAATTCCTTTTTCATATTAATCCCTGCATTGTTGATCAGTATATCAATATGCCCGGCTTCTTCGTAAATTTCGCGAACTAGACTTGGAATTTTATCAATGTCGTTTAAGTCAAAGATTACTGGGCGAGAAAGAGAACCTAGCTCCTGGCATGCCTGTGTGGTTTTTTCTCGGTTGCGACCGATGATATAGGTGATAATACCCTTGTCACAAAACTTCTTTGCAGTGGCAAATCCGAGGCCGGAATTACCTCCTGTTATTATAGCAATTTTATCATTCATGTAAGTATTTTTTTAGTGTCTTTACGGTTATATGCCTGGGGCATATGGGTGTTTTAGTGATTTGTAATAGTCAAGGGAATGCTCTGGCTTTTCCATGCCTTCTGGAAATGGTAACTTAGAATACTGGTGAAAGTATTGCATACAAGCATCTTTCCACCAAATTGCCTCCTGAAGTTGTATGTCTAAAAGCATACGAACCTCCTTGTGAGAAAGAGCATCAACATAAGGGCTCATCTGTTCCCAAACCTTTAGCATGTCTCTGACTTGATCTACTCCTTTTTGATAGTGCAGCCCTATTGAATTCCAGAGGGTTTGGCCATCGGAAAGGGTGTAATCCCAAGGGAGGTGATGAAACCATAAGAGTAAGTTTTCAGGACACTGGTCAAGTTGCTCAAAACGCTGTGCAACCGGATCCGCGTATTGTAATACGGCGCCACTTCCTTTTTGAGTTCGGTCAAATCCGATACCATTAGCATCCGTCTTGTGGTAGTAGGTGGGATTCCACTCGGGTCTAGCCAACTCAGATACCCAAGGACCCGGTCCATAATGATGGTTTGTATCCATGATATGATGTAAGCCTAGAGGGGTCATGTAATTTACAACGGCCTCTCTGGATTCTATTAGTAAATCTGTCATGGGTTCAACAAATGCTTCCTCGTTGGAGTAGGTGCTACGCAGCCACTGCTCAGCGATCACCTCTGCGTTTAAATACGGATTCCACGCCAATCTTCCATAACCATACCAATTCGCTTGGGCAAATGGATGCCCTGTCCAATTCAAATCACTTCCTATATTTGAAACCCCGGAGATCGCGGTTATTTTATGATTGTCAAGGCTTCCGTCTATCACCTTTGCAACCAAGGATCCTTTACCTTGTTGGTAGGTGTCTGCCTGTAATACTTCTTCAAAGAGTTTTGGTAAGAAAACCAAATGTGTGCTAAACCCTAAGTACTCCTGAGTGATCTGGAATTCCATAGCCAAGGCAGTCTTTGGCATGGCGCCAAAAATAGGGTGAAAAGGCTCCCTAGGCTGAAAGTCAATTGGACCGTTTTTAACCTGTATAATGACATTTTCTTTAAAGTCTCCATCCATGGGTACAAATTCAGAATAGGCTTGTTTCGCTCTATCTGAAGCGTCATGTTCGGAGTATACGAAGGCACGCCATAGCACCACTCCATTATGTGGAGCAAGTGCCTCCGCCATCATATTTGCACCATCAACATGGGTACGTCCATAGTTTTGTGGCCCCGGTTGTCCTTCTGAATTTGCTTTGACCAAGAATCCTCCAAAGTCCGGTATTTTAGCATAGACACTATCAATCTTAGTCTTCCACCATTGCTGTACCTCTGGATCCAAGGGATCGGCAGTTGACAACTGTCCGATTTCTATAGGCGCAGAGAAACGTGCGGTAAGGTATACCTTAACACCATAAGGACGAAACGTATCTGCTAGAGCCGCAACCTTATCGATATAGCCTGGTGTTAGTAGCCATGCATTGGCATTGACATTGGTCAGCACGGTTCCATTGATTCCAATGGAAGCATTGGCTCTGGCATAGTCGATATAACGCTGATCGATATAGGTTGGTAGTTTTTGCCATTTCCACAAAGATTTGCCTGCGTAACCTCGTTCAACTGTTCCATCCAAATTATCCCAATGGTTTAGGATTCTCAAATCTATTTTTGGACCATCTAACAGGGTTAATTTATCAATGGATTGCTGGGTCTGCAGCAACCTTAAAAAATTGAAAACTCCGTACAAGACCCCAATATCCTCCTTAGCTGTGATAATGGTGTTCCCTGAGACATGACCAATATAAAAGCCATCTTCAGGAATTGTAATTTTTCTTAAGTTCTTTTGAATCTTTTGATCTAGTGCATCAAATTTAGAGACGATAAGGGTTCCTTTACTCGAGGCCGTAGCTGAAAATTCAGTAGTGGTGCCCAATAAGGCATCAAGCCCCAATTTTAATTCTTCTCTCGCAACATCCAGTGTTTCGCTTTTCGCAGGAAAGTAAACAGATTGAATTTGATTTTGGTAATCGTTTAAAAGAGAAGCATCGCTTATTTTTTTATAATCGAGCCAAAGACCATAACCGCTTTGAGAAACCGCTGTTGTGCAATATCCCAGCAAAACCAGGCATACTAAAATGCGCTTGTAGTGCAGCAATACATTTATTTTCATATCGAAATCGATTGTTTTTTATTGGTTGACTATAATGATGGAGTAAAATAAGGGAAAAATCGTAAATAAACAAAATATTTATGCAACCGATTGCGTTAAATTATTTTAAATTTAACTCACGTTGTTCAAAATATGAAACACTACCTAGACGGGTCACTTTTTATCAGAGGAGGCGCGTTGAATGATTTCGGTGCTCAAAACTGTGATTTCTGATACTTCTTCATCGTGATTCTTAGAAGAATGATTGAGGATGCGCTTTGCTGCAATTTTTCCCATTTTTAAAGCAGGATGCGATATGGTGGACAAGGCAGGTTCTACGATGGAGGAGATGGGGTCGTCATTAAAACCGATGACTGCCAACTCTTCAGGTATTTTCACCCCTTTTTTCTTTGCACATAAAATCGCACTAACCGCCGCAGTGTCATTGGAAGAAAAGATTCCATCCGGTGGATTGGGGAGTTTGAGTAATTTTTTGGTTGCCTTTTCGCCTTCTTCAAAACTCAGGGTTTTGAAGTGAATGATAAGCTGTTCGTCTACTTCAATATTGTGTTCTTTCAGGGCGTCTAGATAGCCCTTTTTTCGCTCCTCATATACATTTCTGTGCTGAGCGCCTGCAAAGTGTGCGATACGCCTACAGCCTTTTTCGATAAGGTGCTTTGTAGCGTTATAACCGGCACTGTAATTATCAATAATGACCTTATAGGTGTTGAACCCTAGAGGAACCCTATCTACGAAAACCAATGGAATTCCTTGATTGATAAAGGGTTTAAAGTGATCCATGTTTACGGTCTCCATCGAAAGAGAAACAATAAGTCCGCTGATTCTACTGTCGTATAAGGCTTTTAGATTGCTAACCTCATTTTCGTATTTATCATCACTCTGACTGATAATTACGTTAAAGCCTGATTTTCTGGCAGTTTCTTCGATACCGCTGATCAAGGTAGACATGAAAGGTCTATTAATCCTTGAAATGGAAATTCCTATGGTGTTGCTCTTGTTGTTTCGTAGACCTGCGGCTAAGGTATTGGGTCTGTACCCCATTTTTTCCGCTTGTTCCTTGACTTTTTTAATGGTCTTAGGACTAATGCTTTTGTGGTTGTTTAGGGCGCGGGAGATTGTGGAAGGGGAATAGTTGAGCTCTTTAGCAAGGTCGTATATGGTAATCTCTTTCTTCACTTGTACAATCTTTTACGTTGGTTTTCAATACCCGCAAAGTGATAATATCTTATGGTAATCAATCCGGTCAAAGCGATAGAAACCCTAGGGTCACCGATGTTACCGCCTGGTTTGATCAATACATATTACAGCTTGCTTTATGTTTTTAAATATAACTTATGGTAATGCATTTAAAAAGGTCTATGGTCATATGGTGACATTTTAATGCAACCGATTCCGTAGTGCATATTTAAAAAACCAAATGTAGTAAAAATTTATGTTTCTAAATTAAATAGTTCCCATCAAAAGGCTGAAATAGTATATTTTAGTTTATTCTACTACGCCAAGTTGACCATTTAAGCTAGTAGATTTACTTCCTGTTAGAGGATGTTGAGCAGAATAGAAATAAGTTGGATCGCGGTTTAAAAATGCCATCCCTAGGAACCATGGCCTCTAAGGATGGCGTGTAAATAACTTTATTCCATTGAAATAATGAAAAACATTCACACCTTTTTAGTTGTCCTAGGTCTTTTATTGCGTTTAGTTTGAGGTAGTTTAGAGTCGATTTGGGCGTTTTCTTCGACCTTTGGAACTTGTTTGGTTAGCCCCTCGCCCCTCTTTGCTTGCTTTTTTTCTTGTGTTTTCTCTTCGGAGAACTGCGTTTCTTCCGCCACGTTTTTGACTGTTGATGATTCGGATTGCCAGAATTCTTTTTCCCTGTTCTCATTGTAAATAGTAATTGATTTGAATTTAGGATTGGCCTCTATTAGCTTAACTTCTTCTTTTCCATCAATTTCAAAGGTAACTAATTGTAGATTACCTTTTTGAAGCGATGTTATGATGCTTTCCTTAAATTCTTCATGCTCCATTTCTAGGATGGGGTAGTTGGACAGCGTTGAATTTAGATTAAAACCATAATTTTCGTGGTAATAGGAAAGTTTGAAATTCCCATTTGGGATGGTTGTAAAGGGGTCAAGTTGCACCCAGCATATATAGGGATCTCCATTCCTTTTTAAGAAGCGTTTGTGGACTGCTCGACCATTCATCAAATTGAAGGCTTCTTTCAAGGTAATGTTATTTCCTTTGTTGATGTAAAAGGTTTGAGACATTTTACCCGCAGGTCCCCTAAGATTCACGACATAGGCATTGAAAAAATACATATCGTGGGTGAGTGATTTACTAAAATACAGTTCAACCTCCATAGTGCTCTGATCATAATTCCTTTGGTATTCAAGGCTAAAGGTGTCTAGTTGTTGTGCAATCTTCTCAGTGAGTTGCTCTGAAAGGTTTTCTCCAAATCCTGTATATTTAATTTGGTCTTTTAAATAGTTTACATTTTTTTCATTCATAATTTTAGAATTTATGGTTAATGGTTTATTTATTTCTATAGTGGTTTAGCATTTAGGAGTAGTTTGTTCTTTATTTTTACTACCAATGGCCTTCTGCTATTGAAATCGATCAATTGCACCGACATTTGCTTTCCCTCGGGGATGGTTGTTCCTTCCAGAGTAATTTCCCGATCAAAGCTCAGGGCTACCTTGGATCTTTCCGTGAGATCTTGATCCTTGTGCACTACAATCTTAATGTTGCTGTGGGTCCGCTGTTTTTCTTGTGCCCGAAGAGCCACCTCAAAGCGTCTTTCTTGATTATAGTAATGCATAGTTGCGGTAGATTTAGTCCCTAAGAAACTTATGGGAATCGGGGTACTTGATACTGCAGGTGTAAATTCTGCTTTGGTAACATTATTCTGAGCAACTTCTAAGCGCCGAGTAACTCGTCTAGGCTGCTGAATATCCAGCACTGATTCCAATAGTTCATTAAGTTGTCTGAGCTCAGGATCCTTTGTGTTTGGATCAGAGACTTGAATCATCATTTCTTGAAGTTGTTCGATGTCAACATACGGTCCTGCTGCTGCTGCTTTAAGGTTTTTAGAAGCACTTGGAAAGCCATTCTGAGTGGGATCTTTTTGACCTACTGACTGCTGTAATTGTTGCAACTTTGAGTATAGTTGTTTCTCTTTTTTAGCCATATCACTAGCACCAAGTACCCTTGGAGTTTTCGAAATAGTATGTTCTGAGGGGATGGAAAGTGAAAAGCCGGACTTTTTAATAGGCCAGTCCAGAGCGGTGTCATTGTCCTCTAAAGTGTTCCAGAACACTTTCTTTGGATCCGCTTCTTTGTAATAACTAAGCTTGTTTTCCGGAATAGCTTGAGCAAACGTAGTTACGGGCGCTTTAAGATTAAAATTACCCAGGATGCTCATAGGAGTGTCGGAAGACTTTTGTCCTGTGCTTAAGTACCAGAAGATAAAGGTGGCCAATACTACAAATAAAATCGGGTAGAGTAGTAGTAACTTGCCTTGTAATGTGTTGATTTTCTGTTGCATGTGTTTGTTGTTTTATAAGTTTACCGGGCTTGTGTTATGCATCTGTATTAGGGTTGTTTATGATATTGAGTTTTGAGGTCTTTGTAAGCAATCACTTTCCAGTTTTCTATTAAAAAACCGTGTAGATTTTGCTTGCTCCTGGATACGGTTCTCAGCTGTCCCTCAGTGATGAGGTTTCGGGTGACTATACTACCGCTTGTTATTGATTCTTGGGTTGCGTAGCACCGGAAGCTGTAGGGGTGTTGATTTAAGTTTAATTGGATGTTATCAATAGTGATTCTTTGACTTGTGTTACTACTTATAATCTTGGTGTAATAGCCTTGTTTACTTAAATCGTCAAAAGTCTTTTTTGCCGAATAATCAGCCAAATAAAGTGCCTTTCCTACGCCGTTTTTGATTTGCTTACCATCGGGATCCAGACGGAAAAAATACTGATGAAAATTTCGAATATGATCTTCGGCTTCTACAGCGATATGTGCTGATCTGCTCGAGGTATATGCTTGCATCACTTTGCCATCTGCAAGTACATAGATTTGGTTTTGCATCCGCTTTATTTTTGCATAGTGATACCCATGGGCTACGATTCCCATTAGGGTGCATGAACAAATTGCTATGATGGCTATTCTACGAACCTCTTTATAGGCTGCTTCTATGTTTTGGATCTTTTCAAACATCAGTTCGGGTTTTGAATTTTATCTTTTAAATAGGATTCCCAAGCGGTAATTTCATGAGTTGAGCCCTCTGAATGCGAGCTGGAGTGCGAACCCCAAATTGCGGAAATCCGATTTCATAAGGTGTGGTGTTAATGAATTAGAGTTAGTTTTAATTGTGTTTTAGTGTGAGCATTATGAATTGTACGTAAAAGGCTTTGAGTTGATGGTGTTGATTTTGAATTTTCAATTTCTGTTGTTCAACTTTCGCTGTGCGATCGCCATCACTCAATTTGAAATAGTCTGAATCGATTAATTTTTCTAAAATCTGCAATTGGCGTTGGCTGTTTCTTAGCAGTTTCCAAAGGTTCCAATGAATCGTAGTTAAAGAGGCGTTACTATAGGTTTTACCTGCATTGAAACTTTTAATTCCATTGGATGTGAACTGGGATAAGCTACTGTACTGCGATTGTAATTTATTAAGCTGATCCTCGGTATAGAAAGCCGAGGAAAGTTCATCATGAGTCCCAAAATAGGAGTGATGTTGTTGATAAGCCTGATCTTCAAGAGCTGTAAATATCATTAAGCCCTTTTCAATACGCTCATATCCTCTTTGATTTTGGTAGTTGAAAAACTTCAAAGCCTTCATTTGCTGTTCTAGATATTGCTCTTGTGTTGTGTTCTGCCATAACCACTCGCAACAATTCTGAGATTGCATCACAGCAACACTCATCAACCATAGCATTGCCACAACGCTGAATTTGTTTTTATTCATGGCTCAATTGGTTTATGTGATTTAACCCGTATAGTAATTTGATGTGATTTCGCTGGGTGGCAGTATTGGCTCTTTGTAAACTGATCAGGCCATTATGGAAGTTGTAGTGTTGTAAGACCTTGAAGTTTTTATAAACTTTAGCTTCAGCATTACTAATCAATTTGAGTCGCTGTCTATCAGTCATGCTACTGGAAAATGATGACAGGATATGGATTAAAAGAGCCGTATTGGTCAGACTGTCCTCTAGGATACATTGGTAGTTGCGGCACATCTGCTTAATCTCTCCCGTTGAAAAACTGGGATCCTTTTGCAGTAACCACCACGTCTTTTGATATTCTGAAACAACGAGGCACTGAATTCTTGTGATTTCTCGGGTCTTTTGGTATTGTGTAATCATATGTTTGGTGTTTTTGAGTTTTGAATACTATTTCTGGTGTAGGGGTGTTGTGAAAATCGGAGGACTTGGTAATTGCATTTAATTTTCGTGGCTTCATTTGATTCTCAAGGGGAGTTGCAGGCGTTTTGCAGCTAATTTGTTTTGTTCTGAAGTCGCTGAATCTTATGATCGACCGCTATTATCGTTTTTTCCTTAAATGATATATTTTTAAGTTAAGTGCTGTGCGTAATGCAAAAATCAATCGCATTACAAAATACAGGGAGAGTTCGATTTAATTCAAGTGATCCCCTTAGATCGCTTCTTTACATCTATTGCTGCGACACCGCAATTCTGACCATCGAATGGGGTCAAATGTACCTTTGCGTAAATCCACCGGCGTGATAGTCTTTTAATTCAGAATTCCCTCTTCATTAAAGAGGATATAGTACCATGGAAAATGATGTTTCAACAAGCTCGAAATTAATTGAAATCGAAATCTCTAAGGTCTGAGGTCAGCACTCCCATTCCCAATAAAAATACTGAAGGCTCAGGATAACCAATTTTCCTCCAAAAATGGAGTTGCGGTTGAATACTCTTTATTTTTTCCGTCAAATATATAGCGACCGAATAATTTTCCATTAGTGAATACATCAACTCTGGATTGTAAGCAATAATATATTCCCAGAGATGTTCTTTTAGTTTTGTTTCCATATTTGTTGTGTATTTAGATTCCAAAAAATGTTCTTAAGATCGCGCTTACAATCACCAAAAAGTAATCACTGCCGATTCAAGCTGCGGTATTTCTCAGTGTCAGGATCTCCATCATTCCATTTCTGATGTGCCTTAATTACTCCAATATGACCCGCAATAGCACCAATGGCATACATTGAGTCTAATTAAAGAGGAGTCATAGCCTTGAATAGTCTCACCGGCTACATTAATTCCTGGCACAGCATTCTGAGTCAGGAGCAATTGAGGGCTCGTAAAAAGGTGCCGTGAGGAATAAGTTTTCACTGGCCTTTTAATAAAAAATGGAGAGTTTCATAAGCCTGAATTTTTAAAAGGTTAAAAAAAGCGAAGAATGTCCCCTATAAGAATCTCTATAGTTCTTATACGGGAAGTATAGAAGGGAACACCTTCGCTTAAGGTACGGTATGTAAGGTTGTCGCCTTCCACAAGCCCTCCAATTCGTCATGGCGAAGACCTACCGGACCGTACTTGTTACATTCGTTAACAATACTTTGATTGATATGCTCTCGAAAAGAGGTGTTCCTTAAGGAAGGATAAGTACACAAAATCTTAGCGATACATTTTAGTAATTGTTCACGATTTAAGCCCTTGTAAAAACATTGGGCGATATTTTCCTTGAGAAGTGAAAGGACCGTTTCGACGTCATTCGGAAGGTTTTCACTTTTTTTATGGGTCAGCGTTCTTAATTTCAGAACTGGGGCTCCCGCTTTGGATTTTAATGGCACTTTTAAACGGTATAAGTAGAACCAACAGAGTACAGCAGCATAATAGGCAACTAGTAATAAAACAACCGTAATCAAGTAATCCTTCCAATTAATTCCTGTAATCATAGTAATAACATTTAATCATTCGACATTCAGTTTTCAGGGTCTATCGTGTAAATAATAAAGTTGTCTAATCAGTGAATAGGATTGTTGTTTGTCATAGTAAAGGTTTTGACTTGTGTTAGTAGTATGGGTATAATTGGTTGCTTCGAATATAATAACAAGAGGAGGCTAGCCTGGTTTTAAAACCACGGAAACTGTCAGGATATCTTAAATTGCAACATATGTCTTTGATTGGTAGTAGAGCGGTCTGCAATAACGGCCATCAGTAAGTAGTTTCTCTTTAAACAGAGCTTCAGAATAAACAATCTTGAAAAAAGGAACCTTAATAATTCCTTTTTTCTGATTGTTTGAGGGAAAATCAAAACGTATTTCTGAGTATAAGTTCTGATGTGGTTTTGAGGTTCCCTTAAAGTCTTTTTAAGTTGCTGAATAGTTGTTGAGCCATTTCCTCAGTAGTCTCAGATAGTGCGATACCGAGATAGGAATGCATGTTGATAATACTAATAGTCCAATCTAGATCCTCTTCCTCTTCCTCCTCATCTTCTTCTTCATCGAGACTCAAGATCAGTGGATCCTGCATATCATCTGTGGATTTCACCAGAACGATAAAGGTGAGAATGACCTGTTTGTCATAGCTGTTGAGGGAGTCATTATTGACGGTCTCTAATTCATAGGAATTAATCTGCTGTAATACCCAATCAAGGTTTTTACCATTGTACTCCACAAGATCTTGGGTAAATCCATAGAGGCTTGTTTTGGCTATCTCACTAAGCAAAGAATTGTCGATTAGTTCCGAGAGTGAAACTTCTCCTAGGAATAGTTCGTGCTTAGTTTCGGTAAAGCTGACTTTAGATTTTGACTCGAGGATCTGAATGCTATTAGAAAGCAACGTGGCATTTAGCTGCTTGTAAATAGTACTGAGCTCAACGTCTTCTTGCGGCTTTTTAGTGGTCAACAGACTTTGATAAAGATCCCCTAGCGGATAATAGGGATTGGTGTCGTAGATCCCCTTATCCTCTACAGGATAAATTTGCTCGAGATCTAAATCCAGATCATGAGTAGTGTTACAGCTAAGTATAAATATAGCAGTAATTGTAAATAAAAGTTTTGGTGTTTTCATGTTGATTAATTAAGAGTTACTGAAAAATTATTTCAGTTCGTCTTACCCGGATAATCAGAACCTAAAAGCTTCTGCCTAGCCAGCAGAAAGCTTCCTTTGAATATGAAACAAACATAATAGCTGATTTAATTCCGTGCAAATAGTGGGTAGGTCATTTTCCGAAAATGACGTTCTAAGCCTTTGAAAACACCTGAGATAATTTCAGGCATAACTAACCTGGTTCGGCATAAAATAAATTGCCTTTTAAGTCTTGTTATTCGTATGTAGTGCAATGTTTGTTTATGTCGAAATTCGAATTTAATTTAACAATTTTCGCCCGTGATATAAAGCCCTTAATTTTTTTTGCATTTTTTAATAAAAACACTGAAGATCTCTGGGAATTAGGACGTCATTTACCGAAAATGAAGTCCCTTCCATTGATTTAGAATATGTTAATTCATCAGATTAGCTTAAATTAGTAGGGAACACTTGGAGATTTTTTTAATCTTCACATGACTTTAAACCCTAAAAACAACCAATTTCACTTACGCTATGAGTAGATGGATATCCATTATATTAATACTAAGCGCAAATTTGCTTTTGGCTCAAAGTCCAGGAGAAATACCTTCGGACTCATTAAGTTCGATGGATTATAGTGCGCTTATTAACGAGTTTAAAAAGGAACAGGATTCTTTAAAAAGACAATCGTATTTGATTGCCTACCTTCGAAAGGCTAAAAAATCACAAAATTCCTCTAAAATTGTTGCCGGATATAAGAACTTACTTTATTATTCTGCTTTAAATCTTCGTACGGCCTATGCCGACAGCATGATTTTAGCCGCAGAAAAATCTCGGGACACGGTACTAATTGCCTCGACCTATTTAACCAAGGGTATAGTGTTATACGGACTTAAAAAGTATCAAGGAGCTTTGGATAATTATCTAAAGGCAGACGATTTAGTCACTAAGGTTAACGCATCGGCTTATTTGCGCTACAAAATAAAGTACAATATAGGAATCATCAAGCATTACTTAGGTGCTTACGAAGAAGCATTAGTGCTTTTTAAAGCATGTTTGGAATTTTACAAGGACGATTATCCCAGACCTTATTTAAACACCCTTCATTCTATTGCATTATGCTATAGTCACCTTGAACAATATTCGATGAGTAATTATTTCAATACGTTAGGACTTCGTGCCGCTGAGGAGCTTGGGAATCGAAAAATGAACCCTTACTTTATGCATTGTCAAGGGATAAATGCTTATCATTTAAAGTCCTATCAAAAAGCAATAGATCTGCTGTGTGAGGTGTTGCCGGAGATTGATAATAATAAGGACTTTGCCAATGTGATTCTTGGGAAATTTTATATAGGGATGAGCCTGTGGGAACTCAAACGTTTCGATCAAGCAATTTCGTATTTCGAGGATGTTGATAAAAATTTTCAGCTCAAGGGTTATATCAAGCCTGAATTTAGAGAAGCTTACAAACTGTTGGTGGATTATTACGATAAGCACAATGATCATGAACGTGAGGTATTTTATACCAAAAGGTTAATCTCCGTGGATAGTGTGAATCACAATAGGTATAAAGTTCTCTCTACTACTGTTCATCGCGATTATAACATGGCTAAGCTCCAGGATGAAAAGACTGCACTTTACAACCAATGGACAAGGCTCATGAAGTATGGTCGGATTTGGAAAGGTATTGTGCTATTACTGCTCTGTTTTATTTTGTGGTGGATAGCTAAAAGCTTAGGAGTATATTCTAAAGTCAATAAACGGATTTGGAAAGAAACATCCGTAGAACCTAAGGACTCATCACTCTTTCAAAAGGAAGATTCAGGAACTTATGTTCCCCAGGATACTCAAAAAGAAATTTGTCAACAGTTAGTAGAATTCGAGAAAGGAAAGTACTTTTTACAAAACGTAAGTTTAGGAGGCTTGGCCACCCGGTTTAAGACCAATTCGAAATACCTGTCAAAAGTTATTCGCAAAACTAAGAACAAGGCTTTTTCTGCCTATATAAATGACTTGAAAATTGAAGAGCTCATGAAAATGCTTGCAAGGGACAAAAAGTTACGACACTATAACTATAAATCAATTGCGAATATGGTTGGATTTGGATCGGTGTCACGACTCACGAGAGCTTTTAAATTCCGGACCAATACAACAGTCTCTGATTATATCAAGCAATTAGAGAAAAAGGAACAAAAGGAATTCCAGTAATAGTACACATTTATTCAAAAAATAAGCCCTGTGTTGTTAAACACAGGGCTAACTGACCCTCACCACTATAATATAATGGTACATTAATAACAGCAATTCATCATTGCTTTGGTAAAAATACTTTGATTTGAATGTTATATTTTACGGATTCCCGTAGTGTGTCGATTTTTAACTTTAGATCAATCCAAAATCTTTTACTTGGGCAATAAGGTGTACGGTGTTCTTTGCCTTAAAGTAAATTTTCAGTTTGTTAATTCGCTTTTCAATACTGCTGACACTTGAAGGATTAATCCCTTTCGCTTTTAAGTTTTTAGAAATATCATCTTGAGAATACCCGTGGGATAGTTCCTTTAAAAGACTGATGTCGTAATCTTGAATTTCGTATGCGGGTTCCTGGTTTAAAAGATGTACTAAATCCGGTGCAAGATAAATGTCATTTTCCGCCAAATTCTTGATGGTACTAATCATTTCTTTGGAACTCTCTCTTCCCTTACATATGTAACCATTAATTCCTGGATTTTTAAGAAGGGATTTTATTTTTTGAGGTCTATCGTCAATAGAATAAATAATAATTTTAGTTTCCGGTTGCAGGGTTAGTATTGCCCTGGAAAGATCTTCGCCAGAATGTAGTTTGCAGTTTCTATGATCCTGTATAAAGGAAAGATCTGAGATAAGAAGATCAAAAGGTTTGTTATCTAGCATTGCTTTTTTAAATTTTAAAAGAGCATCATCGCAATATTTTGCGTGTTGTATTTCAAAATCAAAAACTTTACTCAATTCATCAATTAGTCCTAGATTGACTGTATCTATATCTTCGGCGATTAAAACTTTTTTAAACATCTGATTGTAATTTAATTTAAAACCAACTCTTCATCCAATATGATGATAAATTGTAATTCAAAATTAACACATAGCTTCCGCTAAACACTACGGTTTTCCGCAAGCAAGGGGATTAATTTCTAAAAATACATAATTTTAAGTAGTATTGCATCACTTTAAACCGTTGAGGTTTTCCGTAATATAGTGTTCGGTGATTTGTTTAATTTAGCATTTACTAACAAATCACACACCCAAATTTTAATTTTTAAGGAACTATGGATTCTCCAATCAAATATCTAATACAAGGGGTATTTCAAAAAGCCAAAGAAGAATCGGGGCAAACATCTATTAATAGTTGTTGTAATCATCTGGAGGGAAGATTCAGAGAGGATTTTAAATGTTATGAGGGAACTTCATCAAGGTCATTTACACGATTGCATAAGAAGTATATCGAAGAGTCACATCATGAAAAGGCAGCTCCGAAAGCCGAGCTTTTAGATGCGATGAGCCGGTATCTTGGACATAAAGATTATCAAGATTTCTTAATAAGTCAAGGTAATGGAAAAAAGAGTTCCTCTAGCCATTCATCATTTTCGAATGCTAGGAAAAAACCAAATAGAGAACGTATAATAATTCTTTTTATCGGTCTTGTTATAGGTTCATTATTGGGTTATAAAATTCTTACAGGAGGTACAGGCAGTCAACCATCCCCGGAATGTATGATTTGGAATCAGACCCATTTTGAAAAAATTTCTTGTGAATTGAGTCTGAACATTGAAAAAGCAGGAAAAATTATTGGATTTGATGCTACCTTATTTAGTTCTATGAAAATGATTCCTGAGAATGAGGTGAGAGTTGGTGATTCGTATTACTATAAGGTTGGTAGGGATTCCATACAATACTTCTCATGGTATGGAAAACATCCATTAAAAGGAGAAGATCTGAAGCCTGTGACGGATTACATCATTGGAAAATACATCAATCCATAGAAATTCTTAGCTATAGTCTTTAGGGACGATCAACGTAGTAAGTAAAAGGCATGAGTTAAGTTGTTGAAAAATTTGCATCGGATCATAATCCGAATATATATATTTTTCATATATTAGCATTCAATTAAGTTTTAGGGTGTGAGCAGCAGTGCTTTATCTTACTTAATTGAGACCAAAATTATTGAATATTTAGATTTTTTAGCATTTAAAATCTTTAATATGAAAAAGCAACCAACCATTGTACAAGCACTATCGAATTGGTCCCTAAATCATATTTATAGTTTAAGGGTGTCTGTTTTTGACAGGCTAAATAGTAAGAAGCCAAAACAACCAATTTAATAGTTATAATAGGTGAATCTAGTCTTTAATTCACCGAAGTAGGGAATATGTTTTGAATATGCATATCGACCTTATACCGTAAATTAGCTTTCCTTTGAATATTGACACCGTTGATGGTGGTTAAGAATGTAAGTACATATTGTGTTTTTGCCTATGGCTAAAGACACAGATGATCGTTTCCGTTTTTTACCTCACTCAATGGTATTTTAGGGCTAATAAAATTACAATCAACTTATAATTAATGAATTAAAAATAAAAAAAAGCCGGGGTATGAGATAAAGTAAGGGTAGTTAAATATAAGAAAAGGCCCTCTGTGCATTTGACAGGTGACAGAGAGCCGTATAGGAATTAACAAAACAATTGTTTTATTAAAACAACACTCAAAATTATGCAAAAAAGTTGTGTTGACAAGGGTTTCTATGTTCAATTTTTCTTATTGATTACCTTGCTCAAATTTTTATTTTCTTCTCATAGTCAAACTATAAAAGAAGCATCAAAAATTTGTTTTTTACAGTAGTTCCCATGGGTTTTTAACCAGTACCTCTCAGAAGGGAGAACCGTTACATTTGATCGGTTAGTTCTTTTTCCAGGTGTTCACGTTCTCATTCTAAATTTGGGTGGTTGAACTTACACTGACAGTAACGGGGCTTTTGACCTCATAAGCCACTTCCACCGAAGTACTGGTTTTTTATTTAGTCATAGTTACTACCTTGTATGGGTAAAGAGGCAAATGTTGTCCTTGATTTTTAAATAGATAGAATCCTAATTCTAAAATTGACCTTTCATTTTTGTCAATTAGAACTTCCTACCATAATATTCCCATCAATTTAAGAGTTCATAGAATTTTAAACTCTAGGTGTTTTTATGCCCTGGGACGGCCCGGAACTAAAATATCGGGATTAATATGCAATTCGTGTTAAAAGCTTTCTGTTAACTTCAAAGTTTACATTCGCATAATATGCATATGCTGCTGTTTTCGGTACTTTGTTGCTGTAGGCGGATATCCGTCCAATAAGTGATTATAAAAAACAGCAAGCCTTTGCCACTCTATGTCATACTATGCAAAAGGAGGATAAATCTTTAGATGGCTTAATGCAAGCAGTGGCTAATTCTGACAAGAACGCCTATAATAGCTTGTATGAACTTCTATGGGAGCCCATGTATCTCTATGCTTCCTCGATAATTATGGATGACAATTTAGCCAAGGATTTGGTACAGGAGGTATGGTTAGATTATTGGAATCGTAGAAAGGTGCTTCAAGTTAAAAATATTAAATCCTATTTGTATAAGGCGGTTCGATATCAATGTTATAATAAACTACGGGACTCCAAATTTAATGCAACTCAAATTGAAATTGCCAATTCCCTCTCTTCACCTGCAGCTATCGAGTTAGAAGAAGATGTAACTGCACTTTATTGTAAAATTGAAATCATTCTTTCCGGTTTGCCCAAACGATGTCAGGAGGTTTTTAGATTGAGCAGAATAAATGATTACAGCAATAACCAAATTGCTAAAGCCCTTAATATCTCACAACGTTCAGTTGAAAACAACATTTCCATTGCACTTCGAAAACTTAGAAAGGAGTTGTCTGTTGTTAAATTATTTTAAAGAGGAATGCTTGAACCTTTAAGCTAAGGTTATGCGCATAGACTTTAGATTAAGCAATCGTTAATACGTACTTTTTTAGTGTGCGTTGGTCCTCCCTTTAGGTACTTATAGTTGAAACACACCAATAATGACCGAAGATCAGATCAAAAATCTAATGAAAAAATACCTGGAGGAGGGACTCACTAAAAGTGAAGAAATGCTTTTGGAGCAATTCGATAGTACCCTTTTTACAGAAAACTTGGAAGAGGTTACGCAAAGGCTTTCACGGAACAACATTAAACATATCCAAGGAGGTCAAAGACCTTCAAATTCCAAATCATATAGCCGACAACATTGGCTTGCCGTTGCGGCTACTATAATTGTTTTAATAACCATTGGGACAGTGTCCTATTATTCCATGCAGCAAAAGCCCCAAGCCATTGAGGTTGCACAGGTTGTGAAAACCACCCCTTTTGGAAAACGATTAACCCTCCACTTGTCGGATGGTACTAAAGTCCATTTAAATGCTGGAAGTACCATTGAGTTTCCAGAGCGATTTACAGGGGCTGAAAGAGCGATTAAGATGGAGGGAGAGGCTTTTTTTGATGTTTCAAAAGATTCTACCAGACCCTTTATAATTCATTCAGGTAATGTGAAAACCACTGTTTTGGGAACATCTTTTAACATCAACAGCTTTGGCGAAAATTCTGCTATAAAAGTCTCGGTAAAATCTGGAAAAGTCACGGTTAATTCCCCTGGTGATGGAGTTGTTATAGGCGCCTATCAACAGGCCGTGTTTGATAAAAAAACCAAAAAAATAAGTAAAGAGACCATAAAGTCAGATGACCAATTTGCATGGAAGGATGGAGTCCTTCAATTTAAGGATCTTCAAATAGTGGAGGTGCTAAAAAGACTAGAGCGTTACTATGGGGTTGATTTCAGCCTTGGAAATCAAAGCATAGGTAATTGTCATCTTACAGCAACCTTCAAAAATGAGTCACTTACCTCCGTTATGGAAAGTATTATATACACTAAAAAAGGACTAAGGTACCAATATGTTAACGATCGAGAAATTCGTATCACAGGGAAATGTACAGACTAATCAATTAAATCAAACACGCTTAATAAACAGATAGCATATGGAATAAAAATAACGAATAAAACAGTCTTAGATACTTTGGGAAACAAAACTGACTGTCGTGTACTTGACAACCATGAAATTTAATAACTATTAAACACGATGAATAAACATGAAATTGCCAACTATTAAACAATTTATCAAAATGACATTAGAATCATTTTGCCTATTAATCATTTTAACCCTTCTAAATCCTGTTCTAGCTGCAAATGCTAAAGGACAGAAATTAGAAAATTACACGGTAGACCTATCTTTGAAGTCGGCTAGTGTGAAACAAGTTCTAGCAGAGATTGAAGCCCAAACCACTTTTAATTTTGTCTATGATAGAAAAGTGGAACGATTGGAAAACAGTTATGACTTTAACTTTCAGGGAGTGTCCGTTCGAGGGATTCTAGAAATACTATCTAAGGATGCCCATATTAGTTTTAGAAGAGTAAACCAAACCATAGCTGTGGATGCTAAACAAATAGAATTGCCACAGATTGTTGAGGTGATTTATCAAACGGTTCAAGGAAGTGTAAGTGACGAAAATGGTATCCCATTAGCAGGAGCCACTATTATGGAGAAAGGGACAGCTAACGGGGTGACCACTGATTTCGACGGTAACTTTTCCATAGATGTAGAACAAGGTGCGACCATAGTGATCTCCTATTTAGGCTATTTGAGCCAGGAAATAATAATAACAGATCAATTATCCATAAATGTACAGTTGGTTGCCGATGAAGCAGTATTGGATGATGTTGTTGTGGTGGGTTACGGAAATCAGAAAAAGGCCAGTGTTTCCGGTGCCATCGCCTCAGTAAGCAGCGAATCCTTTAATAAAGGGATTGTAAGTAATCCGGGTCAACTTTTGCAAGGAAAAGTTGCAGGGGTGAATGTATCAGTTGTTAGTGGAGAACCTGGATCATCTCAAGATGTAATTATTCGAGGAATTGGAAGTCTTAGATCAGGTACAACCCCATTATATGTGGTGGATGGATTTACATTAGACAATTCTGGAATTGGTGTTGCCAATAACCCTTTGAATTTTATCAATTCTAATGATATTGAATCTATAGAGGTTTTAAAGGATGCTTCGGCATCTGCAATATATGGTTCAAGAGCAGCCAACGGCGTTATCGTAATTACCACCAAAAAAGGTAAAAAGGGAAGAACTGAAATGAATCTATCGCTCTCCACTGCAATTTCTTCTTTGGCAAATAGAATTGATGTCTATAATGCTGAGGAATTTAGAAAGCAGGTGACAGCAATCGGTGGTAAACTTAGAGATGGAGGAGCCGAAACTGATTGGCAGGACGTATTTACAAGAGATGCAATTTCAAATAATGTCAACTTCTCCATGGGTGGAGGTAGTGATCAGTTCTCCTACTATGGATCAATTGGAGTGGAGGATCAGGAAGGTATTTTGAATAATAGCGATTTGAGGCGTTATTCAGGAAGAATAAACCTATCCCAATCGTCTTTAAATGATCGATTCAAAGTGGAATTAAACCTTACGGCCACACGGACAGAGAATAAGAGGCCACTCACAACAACCATCGTATCGGATATGTTGGCTTCGAATCCTACTTATCCGGCCTATACCGATGGCGAACCAACGCCAACCTTAAACGGAGATCAGTTCAACTCATTGATTCGGGAAGATCTCTACAGTGATTTTGCCTATAACAATCGTATTTTGGCTAACATATCGCCATCTTTTGAAATTGTAGATGGCTTAACTTATAAGGTGAACCTTGGGGTGGATTATTCCCATACAGAAAGAGATGTTCAAAATCGTCCTTACAACAAAAGGGAGGATGAGATTGGAAGTTTAGCACTTACCTATACCAGCAATAGCAATACCTTGATCGAGAATTATCTTACCTATGAACTTGATAAGGGTAAGCATAATGCCACCTTCTTAGCTGGTTATACCTATCAAGAAACCTTTTATAAATCAAGATGGTGGGATTATGAGGATTTTCCGGATAATGGGGTGGATCCTAAATATCAGATCAATGCCGGTAAAGGAATCTCCAGAGGTTCTGATGCTGTAAAGGATGAGCTGCAATCCTTTTTTGGTCGTGTTAATTACTCTTTTGCAAATAAGTATATGCTTACAGCTACTATGCGTGCTGATGGTTCTTCCAAATTTGGGGGGAACAATAAATACGGATACTTTCCGTCAGCATCCGTTGGTTGGAACATAGGAAGAGAGGACTTTATGAGTAATACTCCTTTTAATAATTTAAAACTAAGAGCCAGTTGGGGACAAACAGGAAATCAAGAAATACCTTCTAAAATTACTCAGGCAAGTTATACCGACAGTAGAAACGATAATGACACTTATCCTCTTGGAGGCGTAATCAATGGTATAGAGGACTATCCTTACGGTACTGTATATACGCGCCTTGCCAATCCGGATATTCAATGGGAGGTGTCTACCCAAATGAACGTGGGTCTTGATTTTGGGTTATTTGAGAACAAGCTTACCGGAACAATTGATTATTTTAATAAAGTATCTGAAAACGTACTGTTGGAAGTTGTTCCTTCAGACCCTATTCAGCCTACAACCTCGTATTGGACCAATATTCCGGATATGGAGATTAGAAACAAAGGTTTAGAGGTCTCATTGGATTATAGCAGTGACCGTAGTGTTGGAGATTTTGCATATCAAATCGGAGGTAACATTGCCATTACCCAGAACGAAGTGAAAAACTCACCTTACAAGGTGCTGACTACCGGTGCGGCTCAAGGTGCGGGTCAAACAGGTTCTACCATTAATGGATATTTGAACGGGGAACCCATTGGAGCCTTTTATATGAAAGATTTCATAGGTATTGATGCCGAAGGATTCAGTCAATTTAGAGATGTAAACGGAGACGGTGAAATCTTAGATAATGACAGGACCGTTGTTGGCAGCGCAATTCCTGATGCCGTCTATGCATTCTATATCAATTTGTTTTACAAGAATTTTGACTTTGGTCTTAATTTTAACGGGGTGACAGGAAATCAAATATACAATCACACAGCCATGTCCAACTTTACCAAAGGTAATCTGGCCTTATCCTACAACACAACCGACAAGGCTGTTGAATATCCACAAGAAGGTCTTAATAACACAAATGAAGTGTCTACTCGCTATTTAGAAGACGGTGATTTTTTAAGATTAAATAATGCCACGTTGGGCTATAATTTGGATCCCAAATATTTGGGAATGGAGGAATTTATTCAAAATATTCGATTCAGTTTTACGGGGCAAAACCTATTGGTGATTTCGAATTATTCAGGTTTTGATCCCGAGGTGAATACCGGTGCTACAACCGGTGATATTCAAACCTTCGGTATCGATCATTTTACCTACCCAAAAGCAAGAACCTTTGTCTTTGGAGTTAATTTATCCTTTTAATGATATTAAAAAAACAGAATCAAATGAAACGTAAATGTATAATAGCTTTTTTGAGTATAAGCAGTTTGTTGACTTGGAGTTGTACAAATTTAGATGAAGAAGTTTTGGATGAATCCCTGACAGGTAGTGGTCAAGCTAAGGTGGTTAGTGGTGCATTGGCTCCTGCTTATGGGCTGCTTCCACAAACTTTTAGACATACACGATATTATGGATTGCAACTTATAGCTTCTGATGAGGCCATACTTCCGGCTCGTGGAGGAGATCAGTGGTATGACGGAGGGAAATTCATCGAGGTGCACACCCATAAGATTACCCCTGGAAACGGCTTAGTCGGTGAATCCTGGGACTATTTGACAACAAATATTTCCAGAACAGTCTCAGCCATTGGAATATTAGAGCCCTTGGCAGAATCTGATATCCAGGCCCAACAAGGTCTTTATGAGATGATAGCACTAAGAGCGTATTTGAATATGGTTATGTTAGATAGCTGGGGATTGGTTTTTAAGAAAGAACATGTGGATGCAACCTCAGAAATTCTCCGTTCAGCGGATGCTGTTGCTTATCTCGAGAGTGAATTTCTATTTGTTGTCGATAAGATCAATAATGACAAAGGTCCTGGAAGACTAACCAGAAATGCTGTTTTGGGTTTTTTAGCAAAACTACATTTAAATGCTGCGGTGTATCGGGATCCTTACGCTAAGCCTACATTTTCAAAGGAAGATATGGATAAAGTGATTACGTACACTAATGCTATCATTGACTCTGGAAAACACAGTCTATCCCCGGAATATTTTGAATTGTTCAATGATGACAATCACGACAATACCGAACTAATTTTTGCTTTAGACCAACGCGGAATTCTGAAAAATGACCATAGTCGATGGGCGTATTGGTCCATGTCCGGATCACTGTTTCCAAGACCAGAATATCCCAGTGCAGATGGTACGGATGGTCCTGCAATTACACCAGATTTTTACCAAACCTGGGTAGATGCCTATAACGGTGTGGATCCGGCCGATGCAGATCCTAGATTTTATAAAAAAAATGTTGTTGTCCCGGATAACTTGCAAGATTTGAGTGGTTATACACCTCAAAATGATGGGGATCGTTTTATTTGTATACCAGCTGAAGACTTTGAAATTGATCGAGGGATTCTACGCGGAACACCATGGGGTCCAAGAAAGGATTCTGATGGAAATTTTTATACCTGTGATGGAGGTTATCGTATTTATGCCGTTGGAGAACGCCGGGAAGCAGATATGCAGTATTATGTGAATCACAGTCAAGAAATTGACTTCTCATCCAATAATGGTTATGCCAGTGGATTTAGGGTTTCAAAGTATCAATTCAGTCATAGCTCTTCAAATGGGAATAATTACAGCGATGTTGATTTGGTAATGCTTCGTTATGCAGAGATTTATCTAATGAGAGCTGAGGCCAAACTTAGAAATGGAGATGCAGGAGCTGCCCTTGCTGATGTTAATCATTTACGCACCTCAAGAAACGCCAGAACACCGATTCCGGCTCCACTTACAAGTATAGATTTAGAAAAATTATACAGAGAACGTGGGTTTGAACTTTATTGGGAGATGGCTAGACGAACAGACATGATCCGCTTTGGACATTATGAAGATAGTTGGACAGAGAAAACCGATACAGATATCAGACATCGCTTATTTCCAATACCTCAATCTGCTATCGATGGTGCTTCGAATACCGAAGGCTATTTGGTGCAGAATGATGGATATTAAACCAGCTCATTTAAGTCATAATAGGGGGGTAGCCCCCTATTACCTTAAGTTGAATCAGGTATCTGTAATGGCAGAAGGTTCGTAAAATTAAATACAGAATAAAAAAATAAAACAAATGAAATTCAATAATAATATTGCGCTGAGTGCTTTAGTCATTGGAAGTTTGATTTCTTGTGGAAAAGAACAAAAAACGGAGAACCTGGAATCCTCCGATGCGATAGTGAGTCCTCAACAAGAACAACCTATAAACGTGATTCTTATGATTGGAGATGGTATGGGGATAGCACAAATCTCTACTGCATTTTACTTTCAAGACAGTACTTCTAACTTTGAACAATTTAATAGTATAGGTTTTACCAAAACATCTAGTAGCAGCCATACCATTACGGACTCGGCAGCCGGTGCAACTGCAATGGCGACAGGTCAACAAACTTACAACCGTGCTATTGGGGTCAACAAGGACAGCCTGTCCGTTCCAACCATTTTAGAAGAATTGGATGCCAAAGGGTATCAAACCGGTTTGATTAGTTTAACTAGTATTACGCATGCTACCCCTGCAAGTTTTTATGCTCATGTTAAGGATAGAGATATGCATCAGGACATCGCTTTGGATTTAGCAAAGGGCAAGGTTGATTTTTTCGCCGGTGGAGGCCGGGAATACTTTACCCAAAGAGAAGACGGTAAAAACTTAATAAATCAGCTGGAGAATAACGGTTATCAAATCGATACCCTTGGGCTTAATCCTTATAATGCCCAAAAGAAGAACGGTTATCTATTGGCCAAAACTTCCATGCCTTCGGTAATTGATGGTCGAGACAGCTATTTACAAGACGCAACGGCCATGGCACTCGATTATTTTGACAGTAAAGAAGATCCATTTTTCTTAATGGTTGAGGGATCTTATATCGATTGGGGAGGTCATGAAAAGAATGCTGAAATGATGATCCAGGAAACTATTGATTTTGATAAAACCATAGGTGTGGTGTTGGACTATTTGAAGAAGAATCCAAACACCTTACTGGTGATTACTGCAGATCATGAAACAGGGGGAGCAGCAGTGGGGAAATATTACGATGTGGATCCCAAAACAGCAAAGAAATCAGAAGATCCTACCAAAGTGCAAGTGTATTTCACGACAGACCAACATACCGGTGAGCTTATTCCAATTTTCTCCAAGGGAAAAGGGGAGAATGTGTTTCAAGGGATATATCAAAATACGCAGGTGTATCATAAGTTAAGACAAGTATTAGGTCTTGAGGACTAATATCTAATTCAATATTTGCCCCAAGTTCATTGCATTGAATTCCTCTTCTAAGCATACGTATTACTCGTATAAAGAAGAGGAATTTATTTTTCGCATAACCTCCGATGTACATCTGTTTAAGTCCTTGCTACTATCTTTTGTTAGATTGGTTTTGTATGTCATCTAGTAGCTGCTTTTCATTTTTAGATAAGGAAAGTTTGTAATTATCATCCCAACGAGACAGGTTATCAAACTTTTTGACCACCTTACTAAAATCCTTGGAGAGGTTGTAGTTGGTCTTAACCTTGACAGGCTTTTCAGTTTTTATGGCGTTGATGACTAATTTAGCACTTAAGTGATAATCATAGCTTTCGCCCTTGAAAACGCCTGCTCTTAAATTGTAAGCTTCAATATAGTATAAGGCCCATTTTCCATCCGGTAATTGTTTGTACCGGATCAGGTTGTCTACATCCTTTAAGCTGTAGGAAGGCTTTTTGGTAGAAAGGTTTTTTTCAGATGCTTCCGCAATACTAGCTAATTTTTCTTTATCGTAGGTATACCTTATTTCAACGATAGCTAAGGACTTGGAATCGATGAATACAACACCCTTTCTTAAGGTTTCTACATTTTTAATTATAGGGTGAAATAGGATTTTATAGAGTTCTAAACCTTGATACGGAATTTGACCTTTAAATTCAAATTCATAATCATGTAGTTTATCAGTATCTAAAAAGTAAGCCTTGTTTCTGACAAAATCACCATTTTCAAACATGGCCACTACTCCACCATGGGTTCTAAGTCCCAATGTTGAATAATTTTCTGTACGTCTAGCATTAACAATTTCCGTAGAGACTGTTCCCCTAGCATTATAACCCACAAAATCAACCTCAATCATTTCTACTCCTTTAGTGTTTTCCTTTAAGGATTGTCTATAAAAACCATATGTATTGTAGGGGCTGTTAAAATAGTTGTGGTCAATTTTTTTAATAGCCTTTAAAATGGTGTCCCTGGGGTTGATCTGTTTTAATACGATTTCATCTAGGAGAATAGGAACAGGATTTAAGTAAATGGTGTCCTTAGGGTGTATATCTTTAAAAGAAATGGTTTTGGATTTGTAAGAGAGGTGAGTAATAGACAGGGAGTCTATGATGAAATCACTTGGCAATTCAAGATAGCCATCTTCGTTGGTAACTACACCTAATCCATCACTGAGATAAATAGAAACCGCTTCTATAGGAGATTTTGTGTCCGCATCAAAGACGTAATTTTGTGAGAATGCTAAATTGACAAAGAAGATACAATATGCAAAAACATAATTTTTCATGCAGCGCCGATATGGAAAACAAAGCTTCGCTCAAAGCGATACTTATTTGTGGTTATTTAAAACTGGCCTCCAGCAACACTCAATACTGCACCTTCTTTGGTGTTACGCTAATAACTACGGTTTTGCGATAATAACTTCAACATTTTTCTTCTGGAGAATTTCGATGGTTTCCTCATCGATCTTTTCATCTGTAATAAGCTTATCTATTTTATCAAAATTGCTGATAAACGCAAAGCCGCTACGGGTAAATTTAGAAGAGTCAGAAACTACAATAACTTCTTCTGCGATCTCTATCATAATTTGATTCAAATAGGCCTCTTCCATATAGTGGGTAAAGACACCAAGGTTTGGTTTGATACCATCCACGCCAAGGAAAAGTTTATTGCAATAGAGTTGTTTGAAATTGCGTTCTGCCATAGGCCCTACTAAGGACATGGAAAATTCTTTTAAATAACCTCCAGGCATAAAGACCTCAAGGTTTTTAAAATTCGCAAGGTTATTCACAATATCTAAAGCGTTACTGATCACAGTAAGTCTTTTAAAATGACTCAGATTGTTTCCGATCTCAAAAGTGGTCGTTCCGGAATCCAATATGATACTATCGTCTTCTTTAATCAAGCTTGCAGCTTTCTTACCGATTACTCTTTTAATATCGTGATTGATTCGCTTTTTCTCTGTAACCGTCAATGCAAGATTATTGGTCTTGAAAGCACCACCGTGAGCACGGATCAACAAGTTATTTTTTTCAAGTTTATCCAGATCATTTCGTATGGTGACCTCACTAACTCCTAATAGTTCACTTAACTCATTTACATTTACCTGGCCAACTTCGTCGAGTTTTTGCAGAATGAACGATCTTCGCTGAGCGGTCTTTTTCATTTTCATTGATTGATGGTTTTAGCGGTATTCCTATTTAACATCCGTACAGCGTATAGAACTTTTACGGTTTGTTCTTGGTAAAAATAATAATTAAAATCTAAATGTATGGCAAAAAAACATATGACCGAAGAAATCGGCCATATGTATTAAGAAATTCAATATAATTGTACCGTATTATTTACCTATAAGTACGTTTGTGTTTCCCGCTCCTTGCAGGCTAATATCCACAGGTGCGTTAGTTTTCCATGATCCTCTAGTGAAATCAGGAACATCTACTGATTGTGCTCTATTTGCAACAGATTGCTCGCTCAATGGCGTAATAGCACTCCAAAGCGCTGCGTCATAAACATCCTGATCTAGAGCAAGTCCGTTTCTCAAACAGTCGATAAGTCTCCAATCCATGATGAAATCCATGCCTCCGTGTCCACCAACTTGTTTTGCAAGGTCTCCTACTTTTTTGATGATTTCCGGAGTGTATTTTTCTTCTACTGCTTTCATTTCATCCTCTTTTAACCAGCTGTGACCTTTAGCGATACGTTCTGGTGATGGCCATTTTCTAGCCATAGCTTCAGTGCCGCTTACCACGTGGATTCTAGAATATGGACGAGGGGAACTCACATCGTGTTGAATCATAATGCTACGACCATTTTTAGTTTTAACCATGGTAGTATTCATGTTTCCACGGAACGCAGCATCAGTATATTCTTGAAAGAAGTTATCTTCTTTAGCAAGATCAACTGCACGTTGGTGCATGCTAAAGTCATTAGAAGACAGCGAGGTTAAATAATCCATTTGATCACCTCGGTTTACATTCATGATTTGACAGATAGGTCCTAGTCCGTGAGTAGGGTATAGGTTACCATCTCTACCAATGTTTTCTTCAAGACGCCACATGCTTTCATAGCCGTTTTTGTTGAAGTTAAGATCAACCAGGTCGTGGATGTAGGCACCTTCTCCATGGATAATTTCACCGAAGTATCCTTGTCTAGCCATGTTTAAGGTTAGCAATTCGAAGAAGTCATAACAACAGTTCTCAAGCATCATACAGTGCTTTTTGGTGCGTTCTGAGGTTTCGACAAGTTGCCAGCATTCATCTATGGTTTTAGCCGCAGGAACTTCTACTGCAACGTGTTTCCCGGCTTCCATACCATAAACAGCCATAGGAGTGTGCAATGCCCATGGTGTAGCAATATATACTAAATCAATATCATCTCGATCGAACATTTTTTTCCAATCATCCGGCCCATCTGAATATAGATCGGGTTTATGATTTGTTCCTTCTAATGTTTTTAGAACCTTGTCTATTTGTTTAGGACGAATATCACAAAGCCCTTTGATCTCTACACCTTCAATATAACTCATTCGTTCTACCGCGTGAGGTCCTCGCATTCCCAGACCAACAAATCCTATACGAACTTTATCAAGTTTTGGTGCTTTATATCCAGACATATTAAAGATCTGGCTTCCTGCTTGTTGTCCTGCAGCTGCAGCTATACTAGTTGCAGTAGCATTGCCTTCGGTTTTGGTTTGGCAAGCTGCCAATACACTACCGCTTGCAAGTCCTAATCCGGCAAGGGATCCTATTTTTAAAAAATTTCTTCTATTGTCATTCATAATGATGGAGTTAAAGTGATTAGAAAATACCTGTTAAAAACCATAGGTGTTCACAGCATTCTGGTAAAATATTTTATGTAGTACCTCTTCAGGTAGTTTTAGTCCTTGAAATTCCCCTTTGAATTCCGGGGCAGTCATGGTCTTATCAGTTGCGAAGAAATCCCAATGGCTATTCCAAAGGCTTTCAAAACGTTCTGTTAGCTCTTGATCATTCATGCTACCATCGTCAATGACATCGGTACCGTAAATGATTCTATCCTGATATTTGATAAAGAAATCTCTAACCTTTTCACGATTGTCTTTAGCCTGTAGTTGAGCATGGCAAACACGTTCCGCTAGATCAGTCATACTGTTTGGATATTTATCCAATCTAGTCGCTACCTGATCAATGGACCATTCCATACTGAAGAGGTGCAGTCCTACGTATTTCAAATTCGGAAACTTGTCTAATACGTTGTCTCTAGCCTCCATTTGCTGCTCATAAGAGGGGTACTCCGGGAGTAAGTGCATATGGTATTCAGGATGTGCAGAAAAGTAATTTCTATCTGAATCCACCGTCATTTCTTCTAGGGGTAGCCAGCAGTTTCTCGGTTCACCCTGATGACCAATTAACAAGATGTTATGGTCCGATAAGTATTGATAAATCGGATCAAATCTCGGATCGTTTAAGAGGACAAAATTTCCGTCTTCATCCTTTACACTTGGATCCATGCCAATGTTCTTCCAAATTTTGACGCCAACGGCTCCGTTTTTTAGACCCGTTTTTATTTGTTCCATAGCGTGGGGTAACCACTGCGCTGTATTCCAATATTTAGTATCGAAACTGGTAAAGTATCGAATACTTCCGGGATACTTTTCTAAAAGGTCGAGTACGACCTGCTGCTGCTCTTCGAGGGTATCGAAAAACGGGATGTCGGTGTTGATGGATAAAAATCGGGCATCGTACTTTTGAGCCAACTTCATTTTAACCTCAGACCTTGTGTTTAAATGGACATGTGCATCGATAAAAGGTTTAAGCATTGGTGTTGTTTTTTATCATGATGAGTTTTGTTTTAACCAGATCTGTTACCTGGGAAGTCGCTTTAGGAAACACCTTTCTCAAATCGATCTCCTGGTTATTGCTGAGTTCGCTTTGTAAGGTTTTCATAAATATATTCTTGATTTCAGTTGCCAGGTTGACTTTACAAATACCATGACTAATGGCTTGTTGAACCTGATCGTGAGGAACTCCTGAACTGCCGTGTAATACTAGGGTAGCAGGGGTCACTTTCTGAATCTGTTCTAAAAGCGCGATATCTAGGTTTGGAGTTTGTTTGTAGAACCCATGTGCTGTTCCAATGGCAATTGCCAAAGCATCAACTCCTGTAGCCTCTACAAAGTCTTTAGCTTCTTGCGGCTGAGTGAAACCCTGATCGCCGTGTTCTTGTCCTAATTTGGCAACATAGCCCAATTCAGCCTCTACATTAGCTCCGTATTTTTTGGCACGCGCTACCACCTCTTGTGTGATTTTTATATTTTCTTCAAACGGCAATTCACTTCCGTCGATCATCACCGAATCAAAACCGGCATCCAAGCAGCGTTGAACTAAATCTACAGAACCGCCGTGATCCAAATGAATCCAGCCCTCTACGTTAAATTGTTCTAAGCTGGCACGACCAAGCTTTACTGCGGTATCCAGTCCCATATAATCTATGGAACTCTGAGTGAGTTGGAGAATCACAGGTTCATTTAATTCTGAAGCAGCTCTTAACACCCCGTGTAGGGTTTCTAAATTATAATAGTTAGTGGCTAGTAAACCGCGTTTCGCTTGAGTAAATTGTTGTAATTTTTCTTTTAATTGCATTGGTTTAATATTCAGAATTAAATTTTTCCTTTAACGTCTCTTTTATTGCGTCTAAATTAGAGAATGCAGCAGTACCACCGGCAGCGGTAGTGCTTAATGCTCCCATCAGATTTCCGTAGTGGAGGCAGTCTTCTAAGCTGCTGCCATCGATGTATTTTTTGATAAATCCGGAATTGAAAGAATCTCCGGCGCCAATGGTATCAATTGGATTGTCATTGGTAAAAGCTGCTGCTGAAATTCGAGTGCCGTTTGCCACAGCAAGACTACCTTTGTCACCCTGTTTAATCACTGAGGTGTTGGCATATGGTGCAATGACTTCCAAGGCCTGATCCAAGTTTTTCTTTTTAGTCAAAGCCATTAATTCCGCCTCATTAGGCATAAAAATATCTACGAATTTCAAGCAATTTTTGTAATCAAAATCCCAAAGGTTATCGGGATCCCACTGTAAATCCAAAGAAGTGGTAAGACCTAAGCTTTTTGCCTTTTCAAATATTTTGACAATATCCTGTCTAATTCCTTTTTGAATGAAAAAGTTAGAGAGGTGCAGGTGTTTAAACCCTTTAAGATCACCCCATGGAATTTTAGCATATGTTAAGGCTTCCATGGCACCACAATAGGTGACATTTGCGCGATCTTGCTCGTAGCTCATCACCACAGTAATTCCAGATTGATGTTCGCTAGTCTTTTGAATAAATTCTGTGCCCACTCCTTTTGATTCCAGTGAATTAAGGATAAAGCTGCCAAAGTCATCTGTTCCGATGAGCCCACAGAAATAAGTGTCTACTCCAATTGCTGAGGCATTGGCAGCCATGATGGCTGATGAGCTTCCTAAGGTAAGGTTCATCTTGTTTGCAAGAATTTCGGTTCCGATTTTTGGAAACCCATCAATTTGATTTAGGATCAAATCGACATTCAACTCTCCGATAACCAGTAATTCCTTAGTCGGCATAATATGTTGAATTAAGTTTAATGTTTGTCACTTCCACTTTTTTAAGTAGCATTTGTACCGTTTCAAGTCTAAGTTCACCAAGTTCTTCGTGCATACAATTGGCAGATCCACATGCAGAACCGTAGGCGGCAACCTCCTGTGGACTAAGCTTGTTTTGTACAGCATAGGCAATTCCTGCGGTTAAACAATCTCCTGCGCCAACTGTACTTATAACTTTATCGATGCGTACATTGGAGTGATGCAATTGCCCTTGGTAATAGAGCCATAAACCTTCAGCTCCTTTGGTGATGGCAATAAGTTCCACTCGAGACTTAAGATTGTCAATAATCTTGTCGATTGAATTGGTGTTGAATAGTGAGATCGCTTCATCCTCATTCATGTGGATTCCGAAGAATGACTCGGAGAGGCTATGCTTTAATTGTTCACCGGAACAATCGATAATGATCTTTTTACCAGCTTTAGTAACACAATTGATTAGATCCTTGGTTGCAACATCTGGAGCACCTTTTGGCCAAGAACCGGAAAGACAGATCAGATCGTGATCCGCTATCTCTTTTTCAAAGGCAGTCTTAAATTCTTTCCAGTGATGCTCAGTAAATGTAGGACCCGGTTCTAATAATTCCGTATTGGCAAAATTCGAGTTACTAGATCTAAAGGTATAACATTTTCTGTTTTGTCCCTCAAGGCTAATCCCACTAATGTTGATCCCTCTTTGGACGCATTGCTCCTTGATCCAAAGGCCGGTATTTCCGGCCCAATTCCCCATCAATGTGTTTTGCTGTCCCAATTCCTGTAGGGCCATGGCAATATGTGTTGCTTTACCTCCAGGAAATTCCTCTAGTTTGGTGATGCGATTTGAATGTCCCGGCTTCAGATTTTCCAACCAGGCATAGGTGTCAATCGATGGATTTGGACAGACGCTTAAGATCATTTTTGCTCTCTTTTATATATGGTAACACCCTGGACAACTCTGTTGATGGCTCCAGATACAGATGGATTATCCGGATCAAGACCCAATGCTAGAGATTTATAGAGTCCTAAAAGCTGTCCTACCATGGTGGTTGGTACAGTATTCAGGTTGCCTGGATGTTTAAAAGGTGATGTTTCAATAGTTGTAGAGTGTGCCAATTCAAGTTTTGGCTCATCTCCGATAGTGACCGATTGAATATTTCTTGGATCTCGTGCAATATCTACGGCGAGGTCTTTTTCATACTTAAATACATGAGGATCATTTGAGAACAAATAGACCACCAATGTATTGGTATTAACTACTGCTCTAGGACCGTGTCTAAAGCCTAAGAATGAATCGTGTTTGCAAATCACTTGGCCATCGGTAAGTTCCTGTAATTTTAAGTGACATTCTCTAGCGATACCCAACATAGGACCTGATCCTAAGAACACAACACGCTCGAAGTTGCCTTGAGCAATGGATTTAAAAATATCTTCTGCCCTTACAAGTTCCTGGCCAATATTAACAATATCGGCAACGGCTTGTTTTTTACTTTCAATTTGGTCGATGTCAAAAACTAATAGCGCTGTGAGTAACATTGCCGTAAAGCTACTGGTCATGGCCAGACTTTTGTCATTTGTTTCTTCAGGTAGTTGAATGCTGTACAAAGGATTTTTAGTATCGAAATTAGCAAGCTTTCCTTCGGGATTACAAGTGATGATAAGATGGTAAGCAGAGTCACAGTGCGCATCTAATAAAGAAGCAGCCTCTAGACTTTCCGGGCTATTACCCGATCTTGCAAACGAGATCAATAGCGTTGGCCTTTGTTTTATAAGGAAAGCTTCAGGATGCGTAACTAAATCAGTAGTCGCAACAAGCTGAGTTGGTATATTTGTTTGCTTTTGAATGGTGCCTTGGGCAACCTCTCCGACAAATGCTGATGAACCCGCTCCGGTAAGAATGATTCTCAAATCTTTCTGCTGTAAAATTGGCGAAAGAAATGAAGCAATGTCTTTTTTGGTGTTCATCAATAATGAAAAGGTTTCATCCCAAAGTCTAGGTTGAGCCTTAATTTCTTTCTCGGTGTGTTGGTTAATATAGGTAGTGGTTTCCTTTTTCATTTAATATTCTTTTAAAGCATTTGTACTATAATAGACGAATTTATCTACTATAAAAATAGTCCATACTACTTTTCATTACAAATTAAAGTAAATAAAACGTAAATTAAAAATCTTTCGTTACCCTTTTTTTAATTTTATTCGCAAGCACTTCAGACTAATGTCTATCAAAGCTACAACGATATCAAATACAAGGTTAATGTCTTTTGTGTTAAATTTATAACAAAAGAATACGTAAGGTTATCTTATCGTTAAGTTTGTTTATTTTAAAAATATTTTTACATTAGCACTCAATATGAAATTAAAATTCTTTTAATACCTTATTAAATACCTAACACGCAATAATAATAACTAAACGGAAGAACTAATCGTTAATTAAAACTCAAAATTAAAATGAAGAAATATCTTTTTACTTGGATTAGTATGTGTTGCTTCTTGTTTTCCATTGCAGAGGAAAAACATAACATGGATCGTAGATATCCAGATACCCATTTAACCGGCAGCAATCCAAATTAAGAAATTCTACCAACTGATAACAGAGTCTTTGAATACATTGTGGAGAGCCAGATTAACGCTCAACCGAGTTTGATTCAAAATGACTAAGTATGGTATCGTATACTTAACTTTTTTTCATTTTTAATTTTTTTATACAACTGGGCTACTCTATGGTAGAAAAATAGTAGCCTGGTTTTTAACCCGAACTAGGATGATAATTTTAAAAAAAACTAAGATAATTGCAATGCTAGCAGGTGTTGTGATTCTGGGTGGCTGTAATAACAGTAACACTAACGAACAGATCAACACCCCAGTGGCATATAGTGATCATATTCCATCTGGTGGAAATAGCTGGGTGGTGAGTGATGAGAAGGGAAAGGGTGCTGCCATCAATGAACAAGGAATTCAGCAATGGAGTCAACCTTCCACAAAAATCAACACTTATGTAAGGCTTAATGCCACTGGTGAACTTCAGCTTGGATTAATAGCAAAGGTTAGTGAAGGTAGTTCTACCATCGCCGTATCGTTAGGCGGTCAAACCAAAGAGGTTACCCTTGAAAACACGGAATTTTCAGTGGTTAATGTTGGGTCTTTCACTGTGGAGGAGGCTGGATATCAGGTTATAGAAATTCAAGGTGTAGCTAAGGATGGAGATGATTTTGCGTCCATTAAATCTTTTGAAGTAGGCGGTCCTGCAACTGCAAAGGGAGTTACCTATGTGAAGGATGATTTTTATTGGGGACGTAGAGGACCCTCAGTTCACCTAACCTATAAAACTCCTTCGGATAAAGATATCCTTTGGTTCTATAATGAAATTACTGTCCAGCCGGGGCAGGATATTGTTGGTTCTTATTTTATGGCCAACGGATTTGGGGAGGGTTATTTTGGAATGCAAGTAAACTCCAAACAAGAGCGAAGAGTATTGTTCTCAGTCTGGAGCCCATATGACACTCAAAACCCTGATGATATCCCCGAAGATTATAAGATTATAATGTTAGGTAAAGGTGAAGGAGTTCATACCGGAGAGTTTGGAAATGAAGGATCTGGAGGCCAAAGCTATAAAGTCTTTAACTGGGAAGCCGGAAACACCTATAAGTTTTTACTAAAGGGCGAGCCGTCAGTTAATAATTCAACAGATTATACGGCTTACTTTTTTGATCCCAAAGCGGATCAGTGGAGCCTTATAGCGAGTTTCAGAAGACCCCACACAACTACCTATTTAACCAGACCACATTCATTTTTGGAGAACTTTGTAACTCAAACAGGATATATAGGAAGAGAAGGTAGTTATGGCAATCAATGGGTTTACGATGCCCAGGGGAATTGGCATGAGCTTACCCAAGCAAAATTCACCGCAGACGCCACTGCAAGAAAAGGAGCGCGTCTGGATTATGGTGGAGGTGCTAAAGGAAATACTTTCTACATGAAAAATTGTGGTTTTTTTAGTGAAAACACCCCTATAGATAGTCAGTTTGAAAGAGAGCCGAATGGAGAAGCTCCTTCCATTGATTTTTCAAAATTAGAAGTTCCAACATTGAATTAAGTCTTTAACCATATAGAAAGATTAAAATCAATTAGAGTTAGCTGAATCGATTTTAAATTTTGTTTTTTTAAGTTAGTTTGTGTTTAAGGCTGTTGTAATGACAGCCTTAATTAGTTTTTGGTATGGGTGGAATTATTTCCTAAGCTTTTGATTCAAAAAGTTGTACTTATGACAAAGTTCGTAAGGGTCAAACTTGTTAATTTGTTGTAAAAATGATAGTTTTACCTTTTACTATTTAAGATTATACTACGATTAAGGTATTCTTATTGAACGAAATACTAATCTAACACATCACAGATGAAAAGAAGACAGTTTGTCAATAGAGCAGCGACCTCTAGTTTGGCACTAGCCTTTTTGGGTACTCTTGCTTGTAAACAAGACCCAAAAAAGGCAGCAGCAGCAGTAGAGGCTGCGAATAGCGCCGGCTCTGCCGCTATGGATGCTGAAGAAGCCGCAATGTTTTTTAAAATTTCTTTAGCCCAGTGGTCTTTCCACAGAGCCTTGGGGTCAGGAAAAATGGATAATTTAGACTTCGCTGCTAAAGCTCGTTCTTTAGGTTGTGAAGGCCTAGAGTACGTGAATCAGTTCTTTAAAGATAAAGCTAAGGATAAGGCCTATTTAACAACTATGAACGAACGCGCAGCGGACGAAGGTGTGCAAAATGTGCTCATCATGATTGACGGTGAGGGAAGTTTGGCTGATGCTGATACGAAAAAACGACTTCAAGCTATAGAGAATCACTACAAATGGGTGGAAGCGGCTAATTTCTTAGGTTGCCACGCTATTCGTGTAAATTTAGGCGGTGGAAAAGAGATGGAAGCTGCAGCGAACGCCGGAGCTGATTCACTAACAAAACTCTCTGAGTTTGCAAAAGAAGCTGATATCGAGATCTTAGTGGAGAACCACGGTGGATTTTCATCCAATGCCGCTTGGCTAGCCGGTGTTATGAAAACAGTGAATTTGGAGAATTGCGGGACACTTCCCGATTTTGGGAATTTCTGTATAGAATACGGTGAGAATTATACTTGTGCTAAGGAATACGACCGTTATAAGGGAGTTCAGGAAATGCTGCCATATGCGAAAGCTATAAGCGCTAAAACTCACAATTTTGATGCTCAAGGAAATGAGACTAAAATTGATTATTTAAGGATGATGAAAATGGTTAAAGAATCCGGATATAGAGGTTTCGTCGGAATTGAATACGAAGGAGGTGAATTATCAGAACAAGAAGGAGTCGAGAAAACCAGAGACTTATTACTTAAGGTAGGAAAAGAACTCGGTGTCTAGATTCTCAATTAGCTAAACTAACAACTCAAAATGAAACAGTTAAAATTCAATTTAAGGAATCATGGTATTTTTGATTCCAGGCTTATATGTATAGGAACTATAATATTATGCCTTTTCTCGTGTGCCAAGCCAACCCCACAGGTGAGTTTGGAAGAAAGGAGTTTGATTCCGACCCCAGTGTCATTACAACCCTTAGAAGGTACTTTTCAAATTACTGCTGACACTCAGTTTTATATTCAGGATACCGTACAAAAAGCGACAGTAGAATTTATAGATAGATTGGTTACCGCAACAGGTTTCGATATCAAAGTAAATGCCTTATCAACAGAAACTCCAACAGAAGGCTTTGTTGTTAAGTTATCTGACCAGGTGGATCAAGAGGAAGGATACGCTCTTGAAGTAACTGCGGATAGGTTGGTGCTTGAAGCAGGTAGCCAAGCGGGTATTTTCAGAGGATTACAGACTGTAATACAGTTATTGCCTTCTGCTATTGTAGCGGATGAAGAATCCCCTATTGACTGGTTAATCCCAGCGGTAGCAATTAAAGATTACCCATTGTATGAGTATAGAGCAGCAATGTTGGACGTTTCCAGGCACTTTTTTAGTGTTGCGGATGTAAAGAAATACATTGACTATATCGCCGCCTATAAAATGAACAATCTTCATTTACACCTAACTGATGATCAAGGATGGCGTATTGAGATTAAATCTTGGCCTGAACTTACTGGTATTGGAGCCAGTACCCAAGTAGGTGGAGGAAAAGGTGGCTTTTATACCCAGGAGGACTACAAAGACATCGTACAATATGCTGCAGACAAATATATTACCATTGTCCCTGAAATTGATATGCCGGGACATACGAATGCTGCGTTGTCTGCATATCCGGAACTCAATTGCGATGGCAAAGCTACAGAGCCTTATACAGGAACTGATGTTGGATTTAGTACATTGTGTATTGATAAAGACATTACTTATGAATTCATCAATGATGTCATTGGAGAATTAGCAGCGCTTACTCCAGGAGAATACATTCATATTGGAGGTGATGAGTCACATTCCACCGAGCTAGAAGACTTTATCTTTTTTATGGAAAAGGTTCAACAAATCACCAAAGATCATGGTAAAAAAGCCATTGGTTGGGACGAGATTGTCAATGCGGAGCTCTTAGATGAAACCTTAGTTCAGTTTTGGGCTAAGGATGAAAATGCCAAAGCAGCGGTGGCACAAGGAAACAAACTTATTGTATCTAAGGCTGCTAAAGCTTATATGGATATGAAGTACGACACTCTTACTCCTTTAGGACTCAACTGGGCTGGTTTAATCACAGTACAAACCGGTTACGATTGGGATCCGGCATCCTTAGTTGAAGGTATTGATAAAAATGATATTTACGGTGTAGAAGCACCTTTGTGGGGAGAAACACTAACCTCCATGGATGATGTGGAATACCTAATGTTCCCAAGAATATTGGGCTATGCGGAAATCGGATGGTCGCAAGGTTCTCAAAGAGATTGGGATACCTATAAAACAAGATTGGCAAAACAACACCAAAGATTTGAATTAATGGATATTAATTTCTACGAATCCAAACAAGTTGAATGGGATAAACTATTAGATTAACCCCGTAACCATTTTGAAAGACTAAAATTGTACACGCGAAAATGGCTGTGACTACAGTTTAGGAAATTAAAAAAGATCGTTCTTAATTAGGTTTAAGAGCGGTCTTTTTTAGTTTTAATCAAACTAAGAAATTCACATACGGAGATAAGTTTTTCAGTAATGATTAAATCATATATGGGTATTTTACTTCCATTGGTGTAGCAATTAAACTTAGAAAAGTAGTATTTTTAGAAAACCTTAAATGCAGCACCCTTAAGCCTTTGCCGTATAAAAGTCCTGAAAATGAAACGACTATTGAGGGAAGCCTCTTTTTTATTAGGCCAAAAAGCCGTATTTTCAAGCTATGCTAACATCATTACTACTAGGGATACCGGCCGTGCTATTGTTTTCATATTGGGGTTATAACCTCACCGATTTCGCGTACACAAAAATCTACGGTAGGCCCCTTGTGGTATACAATCATTTCCATTTAAGAAACCTCTATACTGATGATATTATAGTATTATACCATCACTCTTCTTTTTACAATAGACTCGATGCTTATAAGAAGCAGATTTTTAAGCACCGTCTGAGTGTTTTTATGGAAAGTAAGGAGTTTATAGGATTGGATGGCTTTGAGGTCGGTAGAGACGTTAAAGTCACGGTTTCTGCTATTGCGGTGATGCTCTCCTTTGGGATGCGAAATTATCTGATAGAGTCCGTAAAAAAAATTATTATTTATCCAGGTCCTTATTATTCTTCAGTTAATCAAGATTATCACCTTGGAGAGTACAATCCAGCACTAAAAACCATTGTGCTGTCCTGGCCGGATTTCGTTGCAGGAATCGGCAATGACAATGATAACATAAACCTGGGCGTCCATGAGTTTGCACATGCTCTTTATTTTGGATCCATGCAGTCCGATGATAACAGTTCACTAGTGTTTTGTCAGGGGATAAAAAAGATTGATCAACTTTTAAATCAAGTTGATTTTCGAAAACAGCTAAGACGAAGTAAATACCTGAGAGCTTACGCCTTCACTAATAAATTTGAATTCTTCGCTGTATGCCTGGAACACTTTATTGAAAGCCCTAAGGCCTTTAAGGAAGAATTCTCTGAGCTGTTTACCATCATCAAAGAAATGATGAACTTCGAGCTTCACTTTAATTAGTTCACACACCTAATTTACCGGTGATGCTGTCCATAATCATGTGAGCATGAATTCTTGAATTTTCAATAAACCAAAGATGGGTATCCATTCCACCGCAAATCACTCCAGCTAGAAATAAGTTCTCAATATTGGTTTCCATAGTCTTTTCATCGTACTGAGGATAGAATTTACCATCTTCAGAAAGTTGAATGCCTATTTTTTCTAAAAAACTAAAATTAGGTTTATATCCCGTTAATGCGAGAACAAAGTCATTGTCTATTCGGGTTTCACCCTCTGGAGTATTAAGGATCAATTCTTCTTTTTTAACCTCTTCGATAGTACTGTTGAAGAACGCTTTGATGCTGCCTTCATTGATCCTGTTTTCAATATCAGGTTTTACCCAATACTTGACTCTAGGCCCTATTTCAGGTCCTCGGACGATCATAGTAACATCGGCTCCTTTTCTGTAGCATTCAAGTGCAGCATCAACGGCGGAATTACTCGCACCCACCACAGCGACCTTTTGCATGGCATAGAAATGAGGGTCTTTATAGTAATGAGATACCTTAGGAAGGTCTTCTCCTTTAACATCTATGGTATTTGCGATGTCGTAAAAACCAGTAGCGATGATGACAAAGCTCGCACAATAGGTTTCTTTATTGGTCTGAATCACAAACTGCTGTTCTTTATTCTTCTCAATATGTTGAACCCCTTCGAACAATTGAATATTTAGCTCATTGGAAGTCACAATACGTCTGTAGTATTCCAAGGCCTCATTTCGCTTTGGTTTAGCTTCTTTGCTAATGAAGGGAATATTGTCAATTTCCAGTTTTTCTGAAGAAGAGAAAAACTGCATATTCGACGGGTAATTAAACAAAGAGTTTACTATGGTTCCTTTTTCAATGATAAGATAATCTAAGCCCTTTTTCTTAGCTTCCAATCCACAAGCAATCCCAATAGGACCGCCTCCAACGATGACAAGATCCTTTTGTATCATTTAGAAATTATCGATTTTAAATTTGCAATGGTTTGAATGGGTTTTTCACTCTTGAAGACAAAACTGCCGGCGACTAACACATCAGCACCACAAGCTACTAATTTAGCAGCATTTTCATCATTGACCCCACCGTCAATCTCAATGAGACAGTCTGCGTTATTGGCTAGAATTAATTCTTTTAATTCTTGAATTTTCCCGTAGGTATGTGGAATAAAACTTTGACCTCCGAATCCCGGGTTTACACTCATCAATAATACAATATCAAGATCCTTGATAATGTCCTTTAAAAGTGAGACAGGAGTATGAGGATTTAGTGCAACCCCAGCCTTCATCCCGTGATCTTTGATCAATTGCACACAACGATGTAAGTGCACGCAGGCTTCGTAATGAACAGTCAGGTGTGCTACACCCAGATCAGCAAAATCTTTGATATAGCGATCAGGAGCCTCAATCATTAAATGCGTGTCCAAAGGTTTTTTGGCATATTTAGCAATGGCTTCAATCACTGGCATTCCAAAGGAAATATTGGGAACAAACATGCCATCCATGACATCGATATGAAACCAATCCGCCTCACTGTAATTTACCATTTCTATGTCCAGTTGTAGGTTGGCAAAGTTTGCCGCTAATACCGAAGGAGCAATCATGTTTTTATTCATAATAGTGCGATTTGTACACAAAGATATTACTTTTAACAATGAAACACATAGAATTCAGATCGGCTATCTAGGTTTTTTAAGTTGAATACCAAGCTTAAAAAGCAATTTTGTAACAATTTAAGCCTTAGCTTTAATTTCAAAGAAAAAGATGTCACATAATTCCGGTTTGGTTTGTCTAATATTAAAATAAGGATTGATGCAGGAAAATTATCGCAAGCTTTTGACTTATTCTTACAACATTGTCGGATCCTATGAGGATGCAAAGGACTTAGTGCAGGATGGGGTTGAGAAATACATTTCACTTGACAAATCAAACATCAGGAATACATCTAATTTTTTGATTAAAAGTGTAATAAATCACTCCATTAATTTTAAAAATAAACAAAGTAAAAAAGACAATTTTGGCCAATGGTTACCAGAACCAATTTCTTTTGATCATGCGGATACCAACCTCATTAAGGAGCAGACCGCAGCATATACCATGCTGGTGCTACTTGAAAATCTCAATCCCAAGGAAAGAGCCGTCTTTATCTTAAAAAGTGGTTTTGACTACTCCCATGATGAGATTGCTAAACTGCTCGATATTTCAATGGATAATTCCAGGCAATTATACAGTCGCGCCAGTAGAGCCTTAAAGGCAAAAAACCTTGTAGAATCCAGTGCGGTAAAGGTGCAATCCGCAGCTGTGAAAAAGTACCAAAAAGCACTGAGTCAAGCCAATATTTCTGAATTAGAAGCCTTGTTGATTTCAGACATAAAAATCACTGCTGATGGCGGTAAGAATGTTCGCGTATTTAAGGGCGTTGGAATAGGTATAAAAGACGTTATTAAGTTATTGAGTCTTATTCAAAAACATTTTTTATACGACAAGAAATTTAGTTTTCACCATTTTAACCATCAAGTTGCTATTTGTTTTTGGGACCATGATAAATTGTATAATTGTCAAATTTTAGAAGTTGATGCCAAGAGTAAAATTCGAAATATATATTCCATAGTGGACCCCGAAAAACTAAAAAAGATACAATTAATGTCACATTCATGAGTGCTTGTTTGTCTTTATAAAAAAGACTTATATGAGAACAACACTATTAAGGATTGACAGCAGCCTTCGCACCGAGGGCTCTTACTCCAGAGAATTGGGCGATTTTTTTATTGAAACGTGGGAGAAGCAAAATCCTAGCGCCACTATTAAACAAAGAGATGTGTCTAAAAATGCGGTAGCTCATTTAAACCAAGAAACGTTAGCCTGTTTTTTTGGGAAACCATCCCATACTGATTTACTCAGACTCTCGAATGAGCTAATCGATGAATTGGTTCATGCTGATGATATCCTTTTTACTGTACCGATGTACAATTTTGGGATGCCATCCACTCTGAAGGCCTATTTTGATCTCGTGGTACGGGTAGGAAAAACCTATGTTAACCATAAGCAAAACATCGGTTTATTAAAGGGTAAAAGGGCCTATATCATAACTTCTATGGGAGCGGAAAATAGAAACGAAAAGAGTTTGGTAGAGGTGCATTTACAAGCGATACTCAGTCATATTGGAATTACGGATATCCACTGCCTAACCATAGACGGTACCGCCGATCAAAAATATGCTGTATACAAGACAAGAATTAAAAAAAATGAAATCATTAACCTATTAAACACTTAAATCATGAAAGAATTAAAGCAAGCTATAGAAGCCTTCGTTAAAGGCGGCGATACTAATAATGTGGAGCTCCTTGAAAAGACCTTACATTCGCAGTATCAGAATATACAAGACGGATTTTTTAAAGAAGAAGGGATTTTCATTTTCCCTAAAGCAAAATACTTGGAGCTGGTGGGTAATAAAACCTTTGGTGGAAGTGTGAGGACCATACACTATGAATCCATTGAACAGTCGGGCAGTATTGCCAGCGTAAAGGTGATATTGGAAAGTCAGTACCTGAAATTCTACAGCACGCTTATATGTGTTTGTCAGCAGGGGAGTTGGAAAGTTATCGTTAATATCCCGGTAGTTGAGGTAAAGGCATCCGTAAAGAGTTCATAAGGATCATTTGGCGAAACTTTATCAAATGAAAAACTCCGGTAATCAGCCGGAGTTCATTCATCAATCAAAAAACGAACAGTTATGATAAACTGTTGTTATCTTCTATATTTTAATTGTGTTTTTCAACTTGAGGTGTCAAAGTACAATTTTTTTCAAATATTAACCCAAATACGTCTTGAGAATTTTACTTCTAGAGGTGTGCTTCAACCTGCGAATTGCTTTTTCTTTAATTTGGCGTACACGCTCACGAGTTAGATCAAAGGTTTCTCCGATCTCTTCTAGAGTCATTGGATGCTGGTCACCTAATCCAAAATACAAACGAATAACATCTGCTTCTCTTGGAGTAAGGGTTTCTAATGCACGCTCAATTTCTGTACGAAGTGACTCGTGTAATAGATCCTTGTCAGGGTTTGGAGACTCTCCACTACGAAGTACATCATAAAGGTTAGAATCTTCTCCCTCAACAAGAGGGGCATCCATCGATACGTGTCTACCAGAGTTTTTCATGGACTCTTTTACGTCGTTTACAGACATATCCAATTCCTTGGCGATTTCCTCTGCTGAAGGAACACGTTCATGCGCTTGCTCTAAGAAAGCATAGGTTTTATTAATTTTATTAATAGAACCAATCTTGTTTAAAGGAAGCCTTACGATACGAGATTGTTCCGCAAGTGCTTGTAGAATAGACTGTCTAATCCACCATACAGCATACGAAATGAATTTAAAACCACGAGTTTCATCAAAACGCTGTGCAGCTTTGATAAGCCCAAGGTTCCCTTCGTTAATTAAATCGGGTAAGGTTAGCCCTTGGTTTTGGTATTGCTTTGCAACCGATACCACAAAACGGAGGTTCGCCTTCGTAAGTTTTTCAAGTGCAATTTGGTCACCGGCTTTAATACGCTGTGCTAATTCCACTTCTTCATCAGCGGTAATCAAATCCACCTTACCTATCTCCTGAAGATATTTATCTAGTGAAGCGGTTTCACGGTTTGTAACCTGTTTGGTAATTTTGAGCTGTCTCATCTATTCTCTGACTGATTTAAAATAAAATATAATGGGTGTGTAGGGATTATACGTAACGTATGTTGAAAATGTTACAAAATATTTGAAAAAAAATAATAGTGACAAAAAAACCCGATCACTCCTTACGGAATATCGGGCTTAAATAATATAGTTTTAAAAAGGTTATCCCTTTAACCAAGAATGTCTTAGCGTTTTTTGAGCTTCAGTAGCATCTTGTTTTTCTACAATTTTTTCAGAATCAATTTTTGGAGTACCAAGTTTACCTTTTAATTGTAATTCCTTTCCATCACGCTCGATGGTGAGGTTAATTTCGGTATCTGGCTGCCATGTCATGGACTGCATTATTACATTTTGAATACTTTCTAACGTAAATGCTGTTCCATTAACCGATTTGATGATATCACCGCCTTGTAGGCCTATGTCTAGCATACTAGAATTTAGAGTTGTTTTTCTAACAAAGATTGCTTTGGTCTGTGGATTGACATCGATAAACGGCATCTGTCCATGAAGGAAGAAGTTGGTTGTCATGACATCTATAGTAGTTTCTAAACCAACTTTATTGAAGAAAGTTTCATATTCAATAGGTTGGTTCCCTTTGATGTGGTCGTCGATAAAAGACCTTATCTCAGGATAGGTCAAAGTCACGATCTTATCGAACAATTCATCATCCTTAAACGGTTTGTTCATTCCATATTCTTTAGAGAGTTCTTTCAATAGCCAAAGAATTCCTTTTTCACCTTGGCTCTGCTCTCTGATGATAATATCCATACACATGCCGATTAGTGCACCTTTTTCATACACATTTGCATATTGATCTTTATAAGGCTCAACGAGCACATTTTTACTCATCTGGGTAAAGGATATGCTATCGTTGTAAGATTTTGCTCGTTCAATTTTTTGAGCGATGCGATCATAGAAGTCCTGGTTGTTTATAAGACCTTGATTGATCTGAAATAAATTAGCGAAATATTCTGTAACCCCTTCGTACATCCATAAATGTTCGGACATCTTTGGATGGTTGTAATCAAAGAATTGAATTTCTTCTGAATGAACAGTAAGTGGAGTCACGATATGAAAAAACTCATGAGAAACAACATCCGTCATGGTTTCCACTAATGCAGCTTTTGGCATAGTCTCCGGCAGAACCACTGTGGTACTGGTGTGATGCTCTAAGGCTCCAAAACCAGTTGGGCTTCCGGGTTGCATACTTCCTAAAAACAATAAAATGTGATAGCTCTTAGTTGAATTGATTGGGCCTAAAAATGTTTTTTGAGCCTTCATCATCTTTTCCATCTCCGTACTGATGCTCGAAGCTGAATACACTTTGTTAGGCGAATACACAGAAAGTGTTACGGTAATATCATTTACCGAGAAGGTTTCAGAATCTGCTCTTGAATACATGATAGGATTGTCGGTAACCTCAAAATAGCGATTGGCGATGTAAGTATCTGTATTTGGATTATCAGATGTAGAAGCAACTTTCGCTAATGAAGTACTGCCTTTCATGTCTTGATTATGTATAATTTGGATCTCATAGGGGCGCTCCTCTAAATCATCAAAGTAGCCTACGAACATATGCATGTTCATAAAGTAATTCTCATCGGCTTCGATATTGCTTCCGGCAGGTGAGAATACAGGGTCTTTAGCCTCGGTTTCCGTATCAAAGGAGTCGTTAACACTATAGGTAATTCTATCTAGTTGTGTGGCATTTTCTATCTTCCATGTATTTTCATCTACAACACTTACCTTTAGTGGATTGTCGTTGTAATCAAGAGCTTGAAGGTCTTCGATGAATTTTCCGTAATTGTCATTGCTATAGGTTCCGGGAACCGTTTTTGGAATATAAAAATTTACAGTCTCCGTGGTGAATCTCCCCGGATCCACATCGACTACGACCTTGTCATCCGTGACATTGATCAAATCGATACCTACCTTGACTGTAGATGCACTTGCAAGATCATTAACTTTTGGCGTACATCCGAATATCGCAATTACGGCTAAGTATAAGATTATTTTTTTCATTGTTTAAGAGTTGTTTGCAAAGTTAGAATTTGAACAATAAGTCTTTATTCTTGAGAGTTGTTTCTTAAAGAAGTGTTAAAAATATTCTTAAGGCTTATTGCCACACCATCCTCTTTATGGTTTTTGGTAATTTGATCTGCTACGGCTTTAACTTCTTCTCGAGCATTAGCAACTGCTACGCCAAGCCCTACGCCTTCTAACATTTCAATATCGTTGTAATTATCGCCAAAGGCTACTGCTTCTGACAATTTGATTTGAGGAAAACACTGGTTTAGAATCTCCTGTATCCCGGTTAATTTTGAGATTTTTTTATTGGCAATTTCAATGTAAGTGTCTTTAGATCGGTAGAGGTGGAGTTGGTCCGAAAACTCATCTTCCAAATAACTCCAAAGCTGATCAATTTTTTCCTTTTCTCCCATGCACATAATTTTATGCGCTCCAACAGCTTCCTTTTTCCAAAGTTCGATGACTTCCTTGTTGGATTTGATCCGGGGTGATGCTTTGGTGTTGGTCTGTTCACGAAGCGCCCAATAATCCATTTCTTCCACATACCATTGGTCAGCGTGAAATAAACTTAGGTGGACACGCTCTTGCCGGTCTCTCTGATTGTATTGAACAATCTTCTCTACGATTGCTGTCGGAATTTCAACAGAGAACAGTCCTTTTTTATTGTGAGAGATATACCCCCCATTATAAGCGATTAGGGGTAAATCTAAAATTTCAAGATCTTCTTGTAAATGATACATTTGACGTGGCATTCTTGAGGAAACTAGAATAAAAGGAATCTTATCTTTTAATTGGGTTACCGCAGAAATCGTTGCAGGGGTAAGATCGCGATTTGGCCCCAGTAAGGTGCCGTCGATGTCAGTAAAAGCAATTTTATACATGTAAATATTTTAGGGATTTGTTTTGACAAATTGAATTTCTTGCCCGTTTTGGTTGAGTAATAATCCGACTACGGTATTGTTCTCATCCCTTTCAAAAACCACTTCCGCTTTAACTACCTTGTAAATAAAGCTTTCTCCCCCTTGATAGTACAACGGAAATTCAGGTTGTTGGTTAAGTTTGGCATGAAGGTGATTGTCTTTAAGGACGATCGTATAGTTAAGACCGAGGCCGTCATTGATATATATTCCTTGGTAAGGATCTAATTGTTCTACACTTATAGGCACCTCTTTCTTGTCTAATTTTAAAGGGTACAACCGAGGATTGATAAGGTATTTTGCCAAGTCTTCAATACCAGTTGAACCTGAATTTGACATCACAGTGATAACCCTGTTGTTTTTTAAATCAACAGCGATAAAGGTTCTGAAACCTCCTGTTCCTCCCCCGTGGAATACCACGTCCTGCTGATCTATAAACCAGCCCAGACCATAATGATTACCGTCCTCATCTGTGAAATAGGATTTAGTGGACAATGCATCAATGTTTGCAAAGGACGATAGGGTGTCAAGAAAATGTTTTCCGTAGTCTTGAAGATCTCTAATTGAAGCTTTAAGACCACCAGCGGCATCCATGACTTTAAATTTCCATAATGGAACCTCCTGGGTGCCTAAATAGCCTTTGGTCATATGCTGCTTTTGAGCATTAGGTACTTCGAAATATGTGTTTTTTAGTCCCAACGGCATTAAGATTTGATCATGGATTAAGCTTTTATATGGTTTCTGTTTGTAGGATGACAACACATCTCCCAGCAGTCCAAACCCCAGGTTAGAATAAACAAAATGTTGCCCTACTGTCCTTGGCGTATAGTGGCTTAAAAAGCTGTACATGCTATTTTGATCATAGTTTTCGTAGGGGTCAAACTGATTTGTAACATCTAAATTGGAGGGTAGTCTTGGCAGTCCACTAGAATGTGTCGCTAAGCTTTTCAGGGTAACCGGATTGCCTTTTTTGTCAGTAAGATCAATGGAATCAGGTAAAAACTCATTCACCGGAGTAGTTAAACTCAAGCTATCCTCTAGCGCGTATTTGGCTAGTAATAATCCCGTAAAGGATTTGGTAATAGATCCTATTTCATACAAACTATGCTGATCAGCTTTGATTTGCTGCTCCACATCGCTCCACCCATGAACGTAGAAATGCGTGCCAGTACTGTCGGTTAAACCTACAGCAATGGAAGGATTGATATGATTTTTAACCCGATATTGAATTTCTTTTTTTAATAGCTCGGGGATTTGACTGATCCCAAGGTTAACACAAAGGAATGCTATCAGAATCAGTGTGTATGTGCGTTGTCTATTATTAGAATACATCTACGTTATTTTATCATCTTTCTTTTGATACGTTAAGTTTGTAGGGTTTAGATCTTTATAGGGAGCGATTAAATGGCGTAACCCATCTCATATAAAGTGCTGTAAAGATAAGAAAGAACAGGAACATTTAACAATTTGCCACCCCTTAAAGCGCTGGATTTTCCGATGTAAGTGCAAAACAATAACAGATCTGAAGCGAAAAATCAGGGCTTTGGGTCGACAAACACCGCTCACCCTATAGTTAATCGTACATCCATCTTTTTAGTGCATTTATATAAACAGGGACTCTTTTAGCCCACATTAAAACAGTAATTTTCAAATCTATTATAAACCAACTATTGTTCAATTAAAAGCTTTATTTTTGACAAAAATTAGTATATGCGTTTATTATTTATAGTGCTGTTGTTGACAGTACAGCAAATGACGGCCACTGAATTCTTTTGGGGAAAAACAGGGCATAGAGTAGTAGGGGAAGTTGCTCAGCAAAATATTAAAAAAAGTACACTCAAAAAGATAGAGAAATTGCTAGACGGCCAGAGTTTGGCACTAGTGGCCAACTTTGGAGATGATATTAAATCAGATCCTCGTTACAGAAAATTTGGTTCCTGGCATTATGTTAATATAGCGCCAGGTCAAAAATATGGTGATGAACCCCCATATAAATACGGTGATATAGTAACGGGTATTCAAAAATGTATAGCCGTAGTTCAAGATAAGGATGCATCTAAGGAAGACAGAGTATTTTATCTGAAATTATTGATCCATTTTGTGGGTGACCTTCATCAGCCCATGCACGTAGGTTACGCAAAAGACAAAGGTGGCAATGATCTTCAAGTACGTTGGTTTAATAAAGGAACGAATTTACACCGTCTTTGGGATAGTAATATGATCGAATCTTACGATATGAGTTATACAGAGTTAAGCGAAAACCTTCCAATACTAAGTAAAGAAGAAAAAGAGCGTATTGTTCAAGGTAATCTTCTGGACTGGGTTGTTGATTCACAAGAAATCGCCAAAGATGTTTACGCCTCTGTTGAGGTAGGAGACAAGTTAGGTTACACTTATATGTATGAGCATTTTGATACTGTAAAAATGCAATTGGAAAAAGGGGGACTTCGCCTAGCGAAACTTCTTGATGAAATACTTTAAACTTTGGGGTTAAAAGCACAATTCACGACCCTTAGGTTACAAGATAAAACAACCGGTATCGAGTTCTTAAAGCAGCCGCTACCGGTTGTTTTTTTTATACGGTTTTTAATATTTGTCTAATCCCAACAGTCTTTTGCCCCGCTGGGACAATACAGCGATAGGGTAATTGCGTTCTCTTTGTAAGGGATCACCCGGATAAGCATCATCCTGTGGTGCCAGTCTATCATGCCAAGCATTAACTCTCCACTGTCTCAGCTCTTCATTTTTTTCATCCGCAGGAATCATTGTGATGTATTGTGCAATACGAACTTTATCACTATTGTTTGGACGGATGCCATGAGGTTGTGAACTGTTGAAAATCATTAAATCTCCTGCTTCCATTTTCACCTTAGTAGGAGTGAAGCCTGTGGTGTCCGGTTTAAAACGGTTTCTGTCCTTCGGTTGTGTGAGTTTCCAAGTATCATAGTTTCTATACAATTCCGGGATACACTGGAAACCTCCCATATTCTCATCGGTCTGATCTACCAATGCCAAAACACCTTGTACGTACTGTGGCTTGGTTTGCGGATCATAATCCCAGTGGATAAAACCTTTATGCTGGTGACCAGGTCTAGATGGTAAGTTTAGATTTGCTCTATCAATACTCACCCATAACTTCTCTGTTCCCCATATATCAGCAAAGGCCTGATGAACTCTTTCACTTTGACGATTGTCCCAAAGTATCTGGTTGTTATAAACTTCTACCATACCGGAATTGTTCAACTCTTTCATCTTATGGTGAGTATCTGCTCGCTTGTACCAAGTTTCACTGTCATCAGGGTCTTTATCTTCAAATTCCCATATAAAGGCCGCGCTTTTAGCTGCCTGCTCCTTTGAGATGGCATTTTTGATAATGACATATCCATTGTCTATCCAAAATTGCCAATCTGCTTCTGATAATACCCGTAAAGGTTCACCATTGGCCCTAGTGGATAATTTGGGGTTGTTTTTTGTTCGCATTGATGGGTCACCCGGGGTGGCCTGCACCTCCATTTTCTTTCTTACTTCCATGTTATTAGTTTTTTTGATTGTATTATTTTTTTGAGTTTCTTAATTAAGACTTTACAAAATTGAGAACAATTGATCGTTTTGCTTTTTACGCTAATGACCAATTCTTGCTCTCCATTGACATTTTTGCTTATATTTATTGTAATTTGTATTCAATATAAGGTTATGAAGATTGTAAAAGAAGAAATAGAGATTGATAAGCATTGTTCCTTTAGGGTGTTTTCTCCCAGACTTAAAAACTACTTTTATTGGCATTACCATCCAGAAATAGAACTGGTTTTTGTAGAAGCTACCAATGGAATTAGACATGTTGGAAAGAACATCTCTGATTTTGAAGATAGCGATCTGGTGCTTATAGGTTCTAATGTACCCCATCTCAACTTTGATTATGGGATTGCAACCGATTATCATCAAATCGTGGTGCAGTTAAGAGAGAATTTCCTTGAAACCAATATTGCACCTATACCTGAATTCGGACCGATCATGAAACTACTGGAAGATTCTTATCTGGGTTTGTCCTTCTATGGACAAACCAAAGAAAAGGTGGTTGAAAAACTGAAACAGATTTATTTGAGAGATAATTTCTTTTCCCTATTGGATCTGATGGAGATCCTACAAATACTGGCAGTTTCAACAGAATTCGAGAGACTTAATAAAGAAGACACAAGAATCCGCTTCTTTCTACATGACAAAATTAGAATGGGAACTGTATACCACTATATCCATGAGAACTATGATAAGAATCCCGATGTCAATGAGATCGCTGATCAGGTACACCTAAGCACCTCTGCCTTTTGCAGGTACTTTAAAAAACAAACCGATATTACATTTACGGACTTTGTCAATCGCTATCGTATCAATCAAGCAAAAACCTATTTGCTACAAGAGGGGGCTATTTCAGAAGTATGCTACCGCGTCGGTTACCAGAGTATTTCATATTTCAATAAGTTATTTAAAGAACTAGTTGGAGAGACCCCTTCGGCCTTTAAGAGACGCTATTCTACTAGCGCAAGGTCTTAAGTCTTTATCGATTTTAACCATAAAAAATGCCTGGCTTAAAGTTTGATTAAGCCAGGCATTCAATTACCAACTATTATAAAAAATTTAGATTTCTAAAAAATCCCTAAACTTAAATTAGGAGTGCTTATTCTAACACTAGGAGTACTTACTCTAACAGTTGTTCTACTACTGCTTCTTCTTGGATATCTATCATAGTAGTTATCGTATCCATGATAGTAAAAAGTAGCATGGTTGTAGTAATCATGCCCATGGTGACAGTGGGTATCACAGTGGTCATAATGACTTGCATAAGCCCGTTTTTTAGCTTTCATATATGCTTTATAGGCTTTTCGGTCTCTTTTCTTTAGATCCTTCTCATATTTTTTTCGAGCCTTCCAAAATGCTTTCGCATCAGCTTCTGATCTAGCATGATATTGTTGTTCATATCTAGCATCGTTATATGCTAATTCAGAGTAATAATCCATACTACCGTGATCTCTATATGCTACATGTTTATTTCCATGTGCTTTACCATTATTTTTATATGATGCATTAGATCGTTGAGCAGTTGCTCCAAACGAAAAGGCTAATGCTATTACCAGTATTATTGTTTTAATTGATTTCATAACGCTAAATTTTAATTTGTTGTTAATACTAATACTCCTTAAAATTGTTTTTTCAATCTTTTGCTTTAGTATATTCAATATGCGTGCCAAAATGAATTTGGTGTACTGAATTTAAAATAGCAAATGTGCCGTTAAGCCCCTATTTACCACCGTTTGCGCGTAAATCAGAAATACACTGATCATCAAGTCCGGGAGCAGAGCTAGCACCAGTTAAGTTTGCTAATCCAGTACCACTTTCTGCTGCCCAGTACATCAAACAGCTTTCATTGTCGCAGTGTCTTTCATGCTCGGCATCTTCATGATTTTCTACCATGGTAGCCCCGAAATTGGTAAGACCTAGGATATGTCCGAATTCATGGGTGATTACAGTGGTTTCTAAAAGTTCTCTACTAGGCCCAAAAGCATCGTCACTGAATTTTTGTATGGACTGTTGGTAGATTACAAAAGAGGTATTTCTATACGCCGTACCCAATACTGTAGTGGAGTCCGTATCTTCACTTGAAACACCATCTGAAAAATAAACCCATAAGGCTATTTGATCATCGAGGTTGTAATTTGTCCTATTAGCATCTTCGATACTCACAATATCCTCTATAGTGTAATTAGATTTTCCGGAAGCGGTTATAGCCCTTGACTCTACAATAATCCCGTTTGGTTTGTAAGTCCTGTTTTTAATAAATTCCACAAAATTATCAACACTACTTTGTGAAGGTTTTTGTCCCTGTACATACACCAATTCGATAAGCATGCTCTTATATCTGTCATCAGATAGCAGATCGTGAGAAGAACTTCCGGTTATTTTTTGGTTTAGCGATTTATCAATGTGATTCTCATCGATGTTTAAATCTTCATCTTTAGAACAAGCCATAAAGACCAGAACGATCCATCCAAATTTTAATAGTGTTTTCATATCTTTTGTTTTTTAAATTATGTAAACAGCTGCCGGTTTCCCGACAGCTGCTCCACCACTAAAAATGGTGACCAACCAACCATGTCAATACAAGGTGTTATATTTTGTTTAAAGTAAGTGTGACTTCTGCATTGGTAGTGCTTTGTAATACTATTGACGAATCATCATCATCAAAATCCACTACTTTCCATTGCTGGCTGAGTACACTAAAGGTTGCATTTCCTGAGAAGTTTAGTTCTAAGAAAACCTCTGTAGCAGATGCTACTTTATAAGTTCCTTCTACGGTACCTATAGCTGTGTTAATCGCTGTAAGGCTGTAATCGTTTGCAAAATCAATCGTGTACTCTGCATAATCTGCAGATTTTTCTACACCTGCATTTATAAAGGAGGCAACCTTAAAGCTACTTTGAACTAAAGCATCTTCTAATTCTTCCGCATCATCTTCAGCGTCATCTTCCATTTCTTCAACACCTATACATTCAGTAATACTACCTTTTAAGTCTGCATCACTGTGAAGTGTAACTGTTGTATCTCCATTAACCGTTGCGGTAATTGGGTAATCTATAGCGAAGAATTCATCATCACCAAAATCATCCATGTAGGCGTACAACTCCATTTTAGATTGTATTACAACACTACCTGTTTGCTCGAGACTCGCACTGTAGGTTAAAATTGTGATTGGGAAATCGATGTCAATACAAGAAATAGCGTCTTCTCCGTCATTTTCAAGATCATCACAAGCATCCATTATAGCTTGGTATTCTGCTTGACTTGCTACAGTGATTTCAGTATAATTACTGGTCATAACAGTTATAGGAAATTGGAATGTAATAAGATCATCATCGTCATTGAGTTCTGCTAAAATTTCTAAAACCAATTCGTATTGAGCCTGGCTTACTATAGATATTTCAGTACCGTTTACAGTGGCAACCACCGGCAATACGATTGATGAACAAGAAGTGTCATCTAAAAAATCATCAAAGCTTCCATCATGCATGGCAGAACGCTCTAAGTTGTTTGCCGTTTGAGAGTTTGCAGTATTGGTGTTTGGGTTTTGTCCGTTTTCAACATCCACCTCATCTTGACAAGAGGTAAAGGAAAATAGTGTCGTTAAAATTAAAATACTTACTAGTTTTAAATTTTTCATGATCGTAATTTTTAAATTATAAAGTTTCTTTTTCACATTCATAGCAATTTTTATTTTGCCTATGTATTAGTAAGACAACTACATTTAACTTTACCCTAACTAAATTTAAAATAATTTGTAAATTTAAAAGGATGTTGCGTGGGATTATTAATCAGGACAGCTCGGGATATTAATCGTTACGACCTATAAACACTGGATTATTTCACTTTTTTTTAAAGGTGTTTTTATTTTAAAATCAGCTAAAATATTTACCTTACTTTTGAAAAACATTAACTTAACGTCTCAAATTATCTATTTAGATGGAAGAGAAGAAGCTCTGTGAAGAGCACTATTTCAATCATTTTTACCTGAAGCATATCCAATCGGCTAGCAATTTTGCTTATTACAAATGCGGGGATAAAGATGGTGCTTTAGATCTGGTGCAAGATGCATTTTATAAAATATGGGAAAATTGTTCCAAGATTGATTTTACCAAAGCAAAGACCTATTTATTCACCACGGTGAATAATTTATTCCTTAATAAGGTAAAACACAATAAGGTGGTTATGGATTATGCCAAGGATGCCCCTTTGATGGATAGAACCAACGAAAGCCCAGAATATATTTTAGAAGAAGAAGAGTTTAAGGTCAAACTCCAAAACGCCATTGCTTTATTAACGGATAGCCAACGAGAGGTTTTTTTATTAAACCGCATAGATGGTAAAAAATACAAAGAGATTGCTGATCTGTTGGACATCTCTCAAAAGGCAGTGGAGAAGCGTATGTCTGCAGCCTTAAAAATTTTACGAGAACATATTGACGGTATATAGGTAGGGTAAAACAGAATTCAGTTGTCTTAGTATTGAAGGAGTATAAAATGAAAAACGAAAATAACATATTAAAATGGTTTGATAACAAACTCTCTAAGGAAGAGGTTGAGGATTTAAAACGATCTGAAGACCTAGACACTTTAGAGCGGATATCCTTTTATGCCTCTCAATTAGAGCCGCCGAGGGTCGATAAACAAAAAGCTTTGGAGGTCTTTAGAGGCAGGGATATAAAGAAGCAGCAAACCAAAGTTATTCCGATTGGCTTTAAGGATTTTATGAAAGTCGCGGCTGTTGTTGCCGTGCTGCTTGTTTCGTCCTACTTTATATTCTTCAACAATATGAAGTCTTTCGAAACCCGAATCGCACAAACCCAAACTATCGTTTTACCAGATACCTCTGAGGCGATATTAAATGCAAAATCTGAACTGGTTTACAATAAGAAAACTTGGAATGACAAACGGGACATAGAGCTCAATGGTGAGGCCTTTTTTAAAGTGAGTAAAGGAGCCAAGTTTACGGTACACACATCCGCTGGAATGGTTCAAGTTTTGGGAACCCAATTTAATGTAAAAAAACGCGAGAATTATTTTGAAGTGCAATGCTATGAAGGGTTGGTAGGGGTAACCTATAATGATAAAACCATAAAACTAAGCAAAGGAAAATCCTTTAAGGTAGTCAATGGAGACATTCAAGTAGTGAATGATTTTGTGGCCAAAACGCCTTCTTGGTTAGATAAAGAATCCAGTTTTGAGAAAACTCCTTTAAACCTAGTTGTCAGTGAACTAGAACGACAATATGACTTAGAGGTTAGCCTGGAGGCTATAGATGGTTCTCAATTGTTCACAGGTTCATTTACGCACAAGGATAAAAACACCGCTTTACAATCCATTACAATTCCTTTAAACCTAAGTTATAGAATTGAAGGCAACAGGGTAACGATTTACGCATATGGGAAATAGAAAATGGATACTTTATATACTATTATACTGCATTCAATTTAGTTATAGTCAGGTCGATTCAGACCCTATACCTCTAGTGGACCTTATAACAAATATTGAAAAAAAATTTGATGTCAAGTTCTCCTATGCCCCTTCCCAATTACAACAGTTGAGCGTTGAAGTGCCTGACCCAACTTTAAACCTACAACAGACCCTGGCGTATTTAAATGATAAAACACTTTTGAATTTCAATAAACTAGACGAGCGTTACATCACAGTATCGGCGATTGATAAAATAATTACGGTTTGTAGTACGGTGGTCTCCGCTGAAACTAATCAACCTTTATATGGCGCTTCAATTTTTGTACACAACACCAATATCGGAACCATTACAAACGTATCGGGAGAGTTTGAGTTAAACGATGTGCCATTAACCTCACTAATTACCATTTCCTATTTGGGATACAAGAGTAAACAAATTAGTGCAAAATCTTTGTTTACTTCAGATCATAGTTGTAATACCCTTGCACTTCATGAAATTAAAGAAACCCTTAACGAGGTAGTCATTACTAAATTTTTGACCACTGGTTTACAACGAATGAAGGATGGGAGTACGGTGTTAAACACTGAGCGATTCGGGATTTTACCTGGTCTAAGTGATCCGGATATCTTACAATCCATTCAGGCACTTCCGGGGGTTGAGAGTGTAAATGAAAGTATTGCCAATATCAATGTCAGGGGTGGAACCAACGATCAGAATTTAATGCTGTGGGATCATGTTAAGATGTATCATTCCGGCCATTTCTTTGGATTGATATCAGCCTATAATCCCTACCTAACCAACAAAGTCGTCGTCATTAAGAATGGAACCAGTAGTGAATTTAGTGATGGGGTGTCCAGTACGATTAATATGTTTACAAAAGATGTAATAACCGGTAAGTTGCATGGCGGTGCCGGGGTTAGTTTGATCAACGGAGATGCCTTTTTAGAAATCCCTATCACTAAAAAATTAGCACTACACCTCTCAGGAAGGCGTTCTTTTACCGACTTTTTTGCCTCCCCGACCTTTGATAATTATTATAAACGCAGCTTTCAGGATAGTGACCTGGTTACCTCGGAGAAGAGTATAGCACAGAGTAGTCAATCTTCGGATTTCTTTTTTTATGACTATTCGGCAAAGCTTTTGTTTGATTTGAATGACAATCATAAATTCCGAGCCAATATTATTGGTATCAACAACAATCTTGATTATAAAGAAAGTTATACCGATAGCCAGGGGCAGTCCACCTCAAAGACAAACAATTTAAGTCAGGAGAACATAGGGGTAGGATTGAATTGGAAAGCCAATTGGAATGAGAACTTTAAAACCGAGTTGATTGGTTTTTATTCAAACTATATGGTGGATGCTATCGATTATAGAATTGAAACCGATCAAAAATTGACCCAGGCTAATGAGGTGCTGGAGACAGGAATCAAGTTTAAAGCCTATTCGACCCTTAGCGAGCATCTAAAATGGCTAAATGGGTATCAATTCAGCGAAATAGGGATTCTAAATCAGACCACAGTTACGGCGCCGGATTATAATAAAACGAAAAAGGACGTGTTACGAAATCACGCCCTGTTTAGCGAGTTGGAATACAGTAAGAACAGCACCTATTTTAGAATAGGAGTCCGAGCCAACTATTTTCAAAAGTTTCATAAGGTGCTTATAGAACCCAGATTAAATATAAGACAAAAGTTGTCAAGACTGTTTGCACTAAAACTTCAAGGGGAATTTAAGAACCAGTCAGCTACTCAAATATTTGATTTTCAGGATGACTTTTTAGGGGTGGAAAACAGACGTTGGATCTTGGCTAATGAACAAGACATCCCCATTTCTGAAAGCAAACAAGCATCCTTCGGATTCGAGTATAACCATAACAACTTGATTTTTGATGTTGAAGGCTTTTATAAGAGGGTAGAAGGAATCACAGCCTCAAATCAAGGTTTTTATAACAACTTTCAATTTATAAATGCTACAGGCAGCTATGATGCCAGAGGGGTTGAATTTTTAATAAATAAAACTGCAGATAAATACAGTACCTGGTTGAGTTATACCTACAGTGTCAATGATTATGAGTTTAAATCCTTTACACCTTCAAAATTTCCAAACAATGTGGATATCAGACATTCTGTAACAGCTGCCTTTAACTATGAAGCGTTAGAGCGCTTACAGCTATCTATAGGTGGTATGTGGCGCACAGGGAAACCCTATACCAAACCCGTTGCAGGAAATGAGACCGTACAAAGCGGCGGTCAAACCACCGTAAATTACGATACTCCTAATAGTAGTAACCTCGATGATTTTATGCGATTAGATGCCTCTTTAAATTACAGCCTTATGCTATCAGAGCACGTCAGAGGTTCTATTCGCGTGGGTGTCTTAAATGTTTTGGATAGGAAAAATAGCATAAATCGCTATTATCGGGTCGATCCAAGTAATTCCGAATCAACTATTGAGGTCGACAATAAAGCCTTGGGATTAACGCCTAATGTCACTTTAAGGGTTAAATTTTAAGCCTTAAGTTCCACTAACTTACTTCATATTAATTTTCCAAAACTGTCTTTAATTCATTTCGGTACTGCGATGGAGATTTACCAGTGAACTTTTTAAAGGATTTGTTAAAGTATGAGAAGTTGTTAAATCCACTTTCAAAACAAATATCAGTAATACCGATGGGCTTTTCTGCCAGGAGCTTGGAGGCATGTACAAGGCGGTATTCATTGACAAAATTCGTAAAAGTCTTACCGGTGATGTGTTTGAAGTATCTACAGAATGAAGGTACAGTCATCCCTGAGACATCGGCAATTTCTTCTAAAGGAATTTGTCTTTGAAAATTTGTCTTTACATAATTAAAGACAACATTGATACGCTCGTTATCCTGTACATCAGCTTGCATTGAAAATCCTTCGGCATTTAAGATTTGATAATCCTCGGCGTGCTGAAGCTTCTCTAGGATGGATAAGAAACCCAAAAGACGTTCAAAATTATTCATACCCTCCAAATTCTCAATCTTTTCACCGATAACTTCTTTAGTTTTTCCGGTAAAGGCTAATCCTCCTCTGCAGCGTTTAAAAAGCAGTTTGATATTTGCCATCTCCGGTTTGTCCATCATTTCTGAACCTAAAAAATCAGGAAGCATCTGAATTACCACCTCATTTTCGTTACCGGTGAATTTATCTGTAAAGCCACAATGTGGAAGATTTGAACCAATGAGGATTAAATCTCCTTCTGTATAATAGGATATATGACTACCAATTTGGCGTTTCCCGGCACCTCCTTTTACATAAACCAATTCAATTTCCGGATGGTAATGCCAATAGGAAGTATTTTGGTTTTGGTTCTCTTTAAACTTGATAAAAGAGAACGAACTTCCGAAACTTGGGTTGATAACCTCTAATGCTGGTTTTTTAATACTCATATAATCAGTTGTTTATATTCTAGAATCCATGAATTAATGACCATTGCAAGGTACAAAATTTTAACCAAAATATGTCTTATTTTATCCTTAACATTAAATTAACATTGAGATTATGTTAATATAGAACATAAACTTGAAAATTTGGAGGTAGTTATCACGGCAATATGGGGGTATATTTGTACCATAGTTTAGATGAAAAAATAACTATTAAAATTGCAAGAAATGAAAAACGTATTTAAAAGAAGTTTGGCGGTTGTAGTATTGAGTATTGCAACTTTAGCAACAGTAAGTGCAAAGGATTTTTACATGTATGTAAAAAAAGTAGATAACAGAACTGTTGATTTAGTAATTGAAAGATCGAATCAACCGGTTGATATCTCATTTGTTGATGCTAGCGGAATGATTTTGTACAGCTACTCATACAAAACCCTACCAACAAGTATTAAGCGTTACAATTTTAAAGATTTACCAAACGGGACGTACTACTTTACTGTAGAGAGCGACACTAAAGTTGAAAGAATTCCAGTGGTATTTAATGAAAACGAAACTGTTATTAACAGCGAAAAAAAGGAGACTACTTACAAACCTCACTTTAGAGTTGATGGAGACATCGTAAGTTTAAACCTTTTAAACATCGATGAATCTGTTGTAGAGATCAAAGTATTTGATCAATCTTCAAATTCATTAGTACACCAAGAAAAATTACAGGGAAAAAAGAGCATAGGAAAAAGATTTGATTTCTCTTCTGTGAACGATCATAGAGTTTACAGATTGGAAGTTACCCACTTAGGGAACACTTATTACAAAACAGTTAGCTTGTAATCTTAAATTAGATTTTTGAAGTTGAAAAGGGAGAGGTTAGACTCCCTTTTTTTTATGCCTTTTTTTTAGGGATTTAAATCTGAGTTGGTATAGAGTAAGACATCCGAAAGGGTGTTTTTTTATTTTTAGCATATTTACAATTTGCTCCAAGGTAGGTGTAACATTCTAGGAAGTCTCGTATCTAAAGGTTGAATTAAACAATTAAAAGATATGGGAACATCTATTGCATTTTGGTTCTGTAACATTATCCTCGCCACTATTTTTGGCCAAATTGAAACCTACCCTTTTGAGGTTCAAAAGACAGGAGAGGGTATTACATCCATGATTTTTATTCCTGGCTTCGGATGCTCAGGTGAAGTATGGGATCAGACCAAAGCTAACTTTGAAAATGATTTTAACTGCTACACCTTAACTATGGCGGGTTTTGCAGGAGTTCCTGCGAAAGGCAATCCAAGTTTTGATCATTGGAAAACTTCCATTGCTGACTTTATAAAAGATAAGGCTATTAAAAAACCAATTCTAGTAGGTCATAGCATGGGCGGTGTGCTTGCGATGGCCATCGCGGCAGACTATCCTGATTTAGTGGATCGAATCGTTGTGGTAGACGGGCTTCCTTGTCTACAAGCACTTTCAAATCCTTTATTTACTTCGGTAAAAGAAGCCGATTGTTCTGCCATGGTAAATCAAATGACTTCAATTTCAGATGAGCAATTTTACCAAATGCAAAAAGCGAGCATTCCTCAAATGGTTGCCGACACCAGTATGCAGGATGAAATCCTGGCTTGGACCGTGGATTCAGATAGAGAAGTGTTTGCTAGCATGTATTGCGATTTTTGGAATACGGATCTAAGAGAAAAAATCAGCACTATCAAATGTCCTGTATTGGTGATGTTATCCTCTGGCATGGTGAATTTCAAAAGCAGTATTGATGCTCAGTTTAAAAATCTTACTACAGCAGATATTCAATATGCTAAAAAAGGATTACATTTCATCATGTTTGATGATAGACAATGGTATCTTGACCAACTCATTAACTTTACCGCAGGGCAGTAATGGATTTTGACCAAATATATACAACCTATTGGCAGCGTATCTTCCGTGTTTGCATGGGTTATGTAAATAACCATAGTTTGGCGCAAGATTTAACCCAGGAGACCTTTATTACTGTGTGGAAGCAGCTCGGGAAATTTCGAAATGAATCCAATATAGGGACATGGATATTTAGGATAGCCTCCAATACCTGCTTACGCCATATTGAAGTAGAGGGTCGAATAAAGAAAACAAGCTTGGTTATTGATGTAAAAGAGGAAAAAGCGATCTCTATAGAGCCTCAAATCCAATTTCTTTATCAGTGTATCTCGGAATTAAAGGAAATAGATAGGATTGTAATTTCATTAGAATTAGAGGAGATCAATCAAGCTGAAATTGCCAAGATTGTGGGGCTTTCAGAGGTTAACGTAAGGGTGAAAATTCACAGAATCAAGGAGAAATTAATGCAAAAGTTTAAGGAGCATGGAAACCAATATTGATTTGAAAAACATATGGCAGCGGCAGAAAAGCGAGCAGCCGGATATGACGGAATTGCTAGATAAATTAAGGCGCTATAAAAAAGTCAACTTGCGCAAGCTTGCCATAACCAATATATTCCTATTATTAACCTGTGGATTTATTATTTTTATTTGGATCTACTTTCAACCCCAATATTTAAGCACTAAAATCGGAATAATCATTTGTGTTTTGGGCATGTTAATCTATCTGTGGTTTTTCAATAGGTTCTCAGGGAACCTTAAAACAATAGATAGTACTGATTCCAATCACGACTATGTACAAAATCTAAAAGCTCTTGTGGTTAAGCAAAGATTTATGCAAACTACCATGCTCTCATTATATTTTATCATGCTCTCCATTGGACTTTGCCTGTATTTTTTTGAGTACACCTCGATGATGACACTGTTTTGGGGATGCTTTACCTATAGTATCACTTTGATATGGTTGGCTCTGAACTGGTTTTACTTTAGGCCTAGAGTCATTAAAAAGCAACAAAGAAAACTCGATGAGCTCATTGATACCTTTGAACATATAAACACCCAGTGGCAAGAACAACAATAACCAGGGCCAATGCAAGCGCAAAGCCCTAGTGCTAAATCTTTGTTTTAAGAATTTACTTGAATTACTTTTTGATGTACTCTGATCTTCTAAAACGAAGTGCTTCCCAGTCTGAGTCTATTTTTAAACCTTTGACCTGATCGTAGCCTTTTTTAACTAGTGGATCCCAACGGTAATCATTGGTAATATCAGTCGGTAGATTTTTAGACTTTTTCCTAGGGTGTGCCACCCATAGGATAACATCGTCCTTAAGCTTGGGAAGTAGGGTTTGCAGCTGATCTTCGAACTCTTGTATATAAGAAACAAAAAGAAGGGCAAATTCCATTTTATTAACCTGTATAAGGGATTGATAGATATCTATGTCCACAAGTTCTGCTAATTTATCAGCGAAACCCTCTGGTTCATTGATAATTAGAATTTCCTTTTGATGCTCTAGTTTTAACTTTTCAAATAATGTTTTCATGGACGGAGTAATTGCTGGACGATTAATGGATACTATACTGACTCAAAACAACAAGGTAATCAAAATATCAATTCGATACAACAGGCCTTTTACAATCCATAAGTCTTGAAAACGACCTAGTACATAAAACCAAAAAGCCAAACGGGGATGATATTTCCAAAGCCGATTTCGATACCGTCTTTTGCTATATAGGAATTTTCAATAGAAGCGATTTGTTTTTTTGTTTTGTTCTTTCCTCCAACTTCAAAGGTGTAGGTTTTGTCTATCACAAAATCTGCGTATTGAGAAAGGTTAATCTCATGTAAGCCCTTGAATTGATTTAAGAAAAATGTTTCACGAACATTTCCAATATTGGTGTTCTCTTTAGCCAAAGCATACATTAGATTGCTATTGTTTAGGTATAATTTTTCTGGTTTTGTGAGGACTCCAATACCGGTACTATCGTTATACAATTCGTTGACTAGTCCAGCCCGCTCCAGAATCTTAATACTTTGCACCAGCATATTACGAGAAACACCCACTTTCTCACTGATTTTAGTGATATTAGGGGTAAACGGAGCACTTGAAGCAATTGTGATCAGTAGTTTTTTTAGTTTAACCAAGGTGTCGTATTGAACATCTTCTACGGCATTTATGTCTACTTCGATGATAAGATTAATGGTGTTGTTTAATTTCCTTTGGTACTGTGACTCATTTTCCTTGTAATACGGGTATGCACCGATTTGCAGGTATTTTTCAAATAGCGCTAAAGGCTTTATTTCTTTTAAAAGTGTTGTGGCAATACTTTGATGGTTTTTTAAAATCTCATCAAAGGTATAAGCGGGAAATATCTTTTTAGTCTCAAAGATGGTGAACTCCCTAAAGGATAATTCTTTAAGATCATAGGATATTGCTCTTCTGCTTAAATCTGATTCAGATTTATATATTTCAAGCATTGAAGAAGAGATGAAAATAACTGAAAGCTCAGGAAAATTGTCATAAATCAACTTTATTTCTCTTGACCAGGTAGGATATTTATGCACCTCATCAAGTAACAAATGTGTTCCCCCAAATTGTACGAATTGTTTAGCCAGCTCGTATAGTTTATTGTCAAAAAAGTATATATGATCCAAACTAACATATAAGGTGGATTGTAGTGGTAGATGCAGCTTGGCGAGTTGCAAAAGCAGCGTTGTCTTCCCAGCTCCTCTTGCGCCTTTTATGGCAATCAGACGGTTATTCAAATCCAATTCCTTAATGATATAACGTTGAATATCCAGTGATATACGTTCCATTTTTATTTGGAACTCAAATAGTAGATCATCCATAATTGCTCTCTTCAGAAAGCAATTTTTTGTAATATGGAACCCTAAATACTTGAAATTGTTGGTTGAATGCGTTTGAAAGCCGTTTAATTTTGTTGCTGTTTAAACCGTACAACTGTAGCCATAGTACTCAAACGGAAATTTCGAAGTATTGAAGAATAGTCTTGTGGTTAACTTGGCCCGACTGACATACCTCTATAGAAAATCCCTAACGCTAGTCCGTTGGCGCAGTCCCCCTATAGTCTATATGTAACCTTTAACTAAAAAAAGGCCGTTTGAAAACAAACAGCCTTTTGAGTATTGTATTAAAAATTCAATTACTTGATCATTTCGTAACTGCGTTTTACAAAATTTGTGAGCTCTTCACCCTTTAACAAACCTTGAGACAAACGTGCTAAATCAAGGGACTGTTTAATAAGTCGCTCTTTTTTAGCCTGTGTTTTGGTGTTTAGAATTTGACCTACCAATTCGTGATTGGTGTTTACAATTAGATTGTAAATCTCCGGCATATTACCCATTCCAAACATTCCGCCACCGGTAGCACTCATCTCTTTCATACGACGCATAAACTCAGGTTGTGTGATTGTAAATGGAGATGCACTACTATCCAATGCCTCTAGCTGCACTGTGAACTTCTCTTTTGGAACCACCTCGTCCAAAGTAGTCTTTAGCGTCTCTTGTTCTTGTTCGCTTAATTTGGAAATTTTCTCTTCGTCCTTTTTGATAAGGTTATCAATAGAATCGGAATCCACTCTGCTAAAAGAAATGTTCTCTTTGGAAGTTTCTAGTTTTTGCATTAAGTGACCTACGATAGGAGAGTCCATGAGTAATACTTCATATCCGCGCTCCCTGGCCTGGTTGATATAGGTATGTTGTGCATCCTTATCACTAGCATATAGGATCACTAATTTCCCATCCTTATCCGTTTGGGTGTCTTTGATCTTCTCATTAAGTTCTTCAAAGGTATAATAAGCGCCGTCAACTGTAGGGTACAATGCGAATTTGTCTGCTTTTTCAAAGAACTTATCCTCGGAAAGCATTCCGTATTCTATAACCACCTTGATGTCATTCCACTTCGCCTCAAAATCTTCTCTGTTGTCATTAAAGAGAGCCTTTAATTTATCAGCCACTTTTCTGGTGATATAGCTAGAGATTTTCTTAACGTTACCATCTGCTTGCAGATAAGAACGAGAAACGTTCAATGGAATGTCCGGCGAATCAATAACCCCTTTTAACATGGTTAAAAACTCAGGAACGATACCCTCTACATTGTCCGTTACAAAAACTTGATTCTGATACAACTGTATACGATCTTTTTGCATATTGAGATCGTTTCCGAGTTTCGGGAAGTATAAGATTCCGGTAAGATTAAAAGGATAATCTACGTTGAGGTGAATGTGAAATAACGGCTCCTCAAATTGCATTGGATACAATTCTCTGTAGAAGCTGTTATAATCTTCATCTTTTAAATCAGCCGGTTGTTTGGTCCATGCTGGATTTGGATTGTTGATAATGTTGTCAACGGTAATTTTTTCTTCCTTAGCATCTTCTCCTTCTCCTGAGGTTTTGGATTCTTCGCGAGTTCCAAATTTAATGGAAACCGGCATGAATTTATTATACTTGGTCAAGAGCTCTGAAATTCGACCCTCTTCTAAAAACTCTTTGGAGTCTTCGTTGATATGTAAGATGATTTCAGTTCCTCTCTCAGTCTTGTCTGAGCTCTCTAGGGTATATTTAGGCGAACCGTCACAAGTCCAATGACAGGCAGGTTCGTCTTTAAAGCTTTTTGATATGATCTCTACTTTGTCCGCTACCATAAAAGCAGAATAGAATCCCAAACCAAAATGTCCGATAATACCACTATCTTTTGCAGAATCCTTATATTTTTCCAAAAATTCTTCTGCTCCGGAGAAGGCAACCTCATTGATGTACTTTTGTACTTCCTCTGCAGTCATTCCGATTCCCCGGTCTATAATATGCAATTTATTAGCATCTGCATCTATCCTCACTTCGATTACAGGATTGTCGTATTCAACTCCTGGTGCTTCCCCTATATTGGTAAGGTGTTTTAGTTTTAGGGTTGCATCAGTAGCATTGGATATGAGCTCTCTTAAAAAGATCTCGTGATCACTGTATAAAAACTTCTTTATTAACGGAAAGATGTTTTCAACGGCTACATTAATATTTCCGGTTGTCATATTGTTTGAAATTTATGTTTAAACTCTGTAAGTCTTAACGCAAAAAAAATACCATATCAACTGCTGTGACAAGATGACAGTTGGCGACAGTCTGATTATCGAGAATTTCAATTAAAATAATTATGGAATACCTTTTATTTATCCGTTAAAAGTATTATATTGTAGGGGAATAAGTAATAAATTAAATTAAGATATATACTATATATTGTAAATTAAGAGTGAATACTTACGTATAAGTTACGTTATTAATTGGTTAGGTTGTTGAAAAGCGCTCACTATGTAATGGTTGAGCGCTTTTTTTAGTGCGCCATATTTGGCCTACTAAAAAAGCAACACTTTATTACTATTGTCTTAGCTTTTGTCTTGCTTAATACAGCAAACGGTATAGCTGGTTAGCTGACAACTTCAGCGTTTTCAATCCTTGCATGCACAGGTTTTTTACTGTGCTTTTGGACCTTTTGGTCATGTGTCGAATCATCCTTTCTTTTGAGTTTAAAGAACACCCAAAGGCTCACTATGGATAATACGATCCAAAGCATATCGATAAAGAAGGATTGGAATAGTTGCTCGTTTACGCTAAGCCAGAACCAATTCCCACTAACTATACCATTGACTAGGGGTACTATGAACCCAATGGCACTACCTAATAACAAACAGTATTTATTAGTGAAGTAATTGTCTTTTCTCCAGATAAAAAACAAACTTAGCAAGAGCCAACTTATGAAATAGAAATCGTTCACAAAAGATTTATCTACCTCTCCTTGTATTTTAACAGCAATAAAGCTCAATGCAGTGATAGGATATAGAGTAAGGCAAACTGACACATAAATATTTACCAAGGCACGATTGAATCGTCGTTTACGTTCTGCAACACTTTTCTTCTCCCTAGCCACCAGCCAGATGAGTACTCCGGAGAGTATAACAAAACAAGAAATCAGACCCAATACAAAACTGATGATTCTAAGGCCATATCCAGCATAATCACCATAGTGAATACGATACAAGAAATTTTTAACTCCATCCAAATAGGTGTTTTCCTTATAGGGATCCTTTTCGGCTAGAATTGCACCACTGCCAGCGTCAAAGCTGAGTATAGCGGTTCCTGTGTATTTATCATTTTTAGGGAGCTCGCCCTCTACGGTAACCCTCATACTGCGATCTCCGTAATTGTAGATGTGTAGGTGTGTAAGGTTTATATTTTGCCATTTATCCCTAGCCTGCTGAGCAAACCCTTCAATGGATGGAATCTGGTCAAGTTTTTCATAAGCGAGCGGCGGAGGGGTTTCGCTCATCTCTAATTCGTTATATAATTTTTGTTGACTTCCCTCAAATAAAAACATAATGTTAGGGGCAGCCATCAATACGTTTAGCATAAAAAAAGCTCCCGTTACCGCATAAACAAATTGGAATGGCAAACCGATAACACCTAAGGCCGTATGAGCATCGGTCCAGATGGTTTTGAGTTTTGCTCTTGGGCGAAAGGTGTAGAAGTTACTGACAATTTTATTCCAATGGACTAGTATTCCCGTGATAATGGCGAAAAGAAAAAAGAAGGAAACCAGCCCGGAGGTATAATAGCCGTACGGGTAGGGGATTTGAGCAAAGAAATGTAAGCGATACAGAAATTCACCCAAGGTGTATGATTCTAAATAGCTGTAAGTATCAAAGGTATCCGTGTCCAAGTAGAAAAAGCTTCCAAGCTTTGCTTGTTCAGAGGCTAGGCTGTCCTTAGAGGCAGTCATATTGATATCTACCCTACGTTCATTGTAATGACGTCCAATTTCAATATCACGGCCATAGAGGATGTAATTTTTACTTAGGGAGTCCATTATAGGGTCTAAATTGCTCTTAATTCCTTGATCGCCGGGTTGGGTGTATTCTTCCTTTTGCCAGTTCGCGATCTCATCTCTAAAAAAGGAAAAGGATCCTGTGAAGAAAATTACAAAAAGCCCTGCACTGATAATGATACCACTGATGGTATGTAGATGAAATAGAATGTTATAGGATCTGTTATTCATTAGGATGGGATGATAGGGTGATATAATTTACCAAAATACAATGCGGCATAGAATACAGCTGTAAGCAATAGGTACAAGCCCCATAATTTCCAGGGGTTTTTGGCTAAAAACGCCAAGATCATTAGGACTGCCCAAAGTATAAAACCATTGTAAGTCATGGTGATGATAACATTGACATGATTTAGCCATACGGCTAGGGCTAAATGAAAGCTCACGCTTACCATATAGCCTCCGATAAAGCCGGCAGTGATCTTCGCAATGCGTTCCCAAGGGGATGTTGTCAGGTATTTTTTGTTGGCAGGCATATACTACAATATAAAATTTTCAGCAATAACAATCCCAACAAAAACAAGTGCGATTGTTTTGTAATCCAGTATTTTAAGTGGACAGATCAGAATAACGAGACTTGCAATAGTGGTTAGGATAACAAACCAATACAGTATCCCGGCAGCCAATCCTTTTGAAACAACAGTCAAAAGAAGCCCCCCTAGAAGTAGCGCAATTCCAGATGGTTTTAGCAAAGCTTGGTTCCTTAACCACACCTCAAAGCGTCCTTGAGGTAACTCAACACGTGAGGAGGTGTTATATAAGGCATAAAAGCCTGCAAAGGTCAATAAGAGAATTAGTGTTGTCATTGGTGTTTATAATCAGTTAATCTGAGTGGTATTTAAAGTGGCAACAGCACCGAGAGTTAATTTCGGCGCTGTACCACACTCCCCCCAAGCTAATTTCAATAATTAAGCTGGTATACAATATGTTACACAATGCCATACAAATTCATAATCTTCTCCTTTGTAGGTGCCTGGAACTTCTTCCTGGTGTGTTGCTTCAAGGATATACTTGGTGTCCCAAGGCAATCCAAAGCTGATATAGCCATCTTGATCGGTCTCTAATGTTTTTGACCATAGGTCTTTGACATAGAGTTTCACTTCACTTTTTGCAAGTGGCTTACCTTTAAATAGCAGTTGTAATTTAACCTCATCGTCCCCTGTAGCAATACGCTTAACGGTGATACCGTTCTTGTTTTGTGCTGTGGTATCATTTAGCCCTTCACCTACGTTAACATTAGCAACAGCGTGGTAATGTGTTTTAAAAATCCCAAAGTCATATTGGGTATAATCAATAACATCAATTTGGTCATTGTTCAACAATAGGGTGTATGTCCCATTTTCTTTAGGTGTAAAAACGGCTTTGTAATGATCTTTTTGCGCTGTGGTTTTAAGGGCAATTTTTTTGCCGGAAGGACTTACGGCCCAAAGTGTAAAATTATTCACTCCCTGAAAAGCTTCACCTGCAACTTCTTCAATTACACCATAGGTGTATTCACCCATATGTACTTTTACAATTTGTTCTTCACCGATTTTTCCGGTAACGGCGGTTTCAATCCATAGATAATGGGCAAAACTGTTCGCAGTAGTTAACAATAGTACCGCTAATGCAATTAATTTTTTCATGGTTCTTGTATTTGAATTGTTAGTTGTTAAAATCTATAAGTTAATGTCAATCTTCCGTTAATTCCGGGTTCACTCTGCCAGTATAAATAGTCAGCGTAAGCAGCACCTGAGTAGAGGTGCTTGTCCAAAATGTTATTGACATTTAAGTTCACTCTAAAGTGATCATTGGACCAAGATAACCCACCATCCATGCGGAAGTAGTTTGGCAATACCGCCTCATTGTCTGCGCCCCAGGCCCAAGTAGAACGATCGACTTGGTATTGGTAACCCAAAGAGACTGCAAAGCCCTCTAGTGCAGTTCCCGGAAGGAAGCCATAGTTCACCCAACCGTTGGTCAGGTGCTTGGCATGCCCGGCAACACTATCACCAATATTTTCTTCTTTGGTGTCTTTGGTAATTTCTACGTCTGTGTTGGCATAGTTAAAGACCACATTAATAGCAGGTGTGAGCTGTCCTTGCATATCAAATTCGATACCCTTGGATTGCACCTCACCTGTTTGGGTAAGAAATCGGTCATTCCCGTTTTCATCGACATTCTCACGATCACTTACCAAATAATTGTTCTTGGTGATCTGATAGAAAGTAAGACTGGTGTTGAGTTTTCCTCCAAACCATTGTTTTTTAAGCCCTCCTTCCATATCAACAGACTCCAATGGATCAAACTTCTCTTTGGTATAGCTTTGGCCGTACTGCGGTGTAAATGCCTGATCATATAAAGCATAGAAGGTGAAATCGGGTAAGATGTTAAAGCTTAGCCCTGCTCTAGGGGTGATTTTCTCATCCTGACTTTGATCACCATAAGCGAATATCTTGGCACCGTTATACCGTGCGGCAAGAGTCAAACGCAATCTATCATTCCACATCCAAACTTCATCTTGAAGGTAAAAGGAGCGATAAATAGTTCCTTGATAATTTGCTGCTCCTCGGACTTTAACCGATACACTTCTGTCAAAAACAGGATAGACTGCCTCACCGTACACGGGATTGTATATATTGAATGGTTGGTTAATATCTATTGGCCCTCCACCGGCTTGACTCCAATCCGCCCAGTATTCCAGGTGGCGATAATCAAAGCCTCCCATGATTTTGTGTTTAATGCCTCCTGTGTTGACTTCTCCATTGATGTAAAGTTGCCCAAGCTCGTTGGTGCTAACCGCATCTGAAACACTGATTCCACGGTAGAACTCTCCGTTTCCAACCACTGATGCCGGCCATGCTGAGGCGCCTGTGGAGGTGTAGTCCATAAACATATACTGTCCTATTACGGACCACTTATCATTAAACTTATGGGTGGCATTCACTAAAATACTTACCTCCTCTATTTTAGATTGTGGAAAATCTTTATCTAGAAATGTAAAATTGCGATCCAGACTTCCAAAGCCATCTTCTACTGGGGCAAAAATGTAAGCTGCTCCGGTAATTTGGTTGGATTGTTGGTAAGTGAATTCAGTGATGACCTTGGTCTTATCTGTAATGTCGTAGCTCAGGGAAGGCGCAATGACAAAGCGATCACTTTCATCGTAATCACGATGGGTTTGTGCATCTTCATACATGGATATCAAACGGTATTGCAGTCTGTTATCTTCGGTTAGCGCACCTCCAGAATCAAAACTCACCCTGTAGCTTCCAAAACTATCAGCAGTAAAGGAGATTTCATTGATGGATTGGTTGGTTGGTTTTTTGGTAACGACATTGTAAAATCCACCAGGCTCACCTGCGGATTGCATAAAACCTGCAGGGCCCTTGACAAATTCAATGTTTTGCACCATGGACATATCTTCCGCAAGAGGTCCCCATGGAAGTTCAATATTTAAACCGTTTCTAAAGGCCGGAAGTTTAAATCCTCGCATATTGATACGCGCAAAAGTACCCCAGTGTTCAATCATTTGGGCACCGCTGACATTTCTGGTCACATTCTCCATCATGTTCACAAGATTCTGGCTTTTGATTAGATTGTTACTGATGATTTGAATGTTCTGTGGTAGTTCCAAAACCTCTGTGGTCAGACGCAGGGAGGTCGAAGGTTGTTTCACCAGAAAATCAGCATGCCCGTTTCCATTGACAACTACTTCGTCTAAGGATTCAGTGGATTGTTGCATTTTAATACGTCCGAGGTTAAGGTTTTGGTTGGTTTTAACCTGGATATTTTTACTAAGGGTTTGGTATCCGATACTGCTCATCTGTAAGGTATAATTTCCAGGAGCTACGTTGTCCAGACGAAACTTTCCATTGTCGTCAGCCTGGGTTCCTTTAGCAATTTCTACCAGCTGTACTGTGACCATGGGCACTCCTTTGCCATTGTCACCGATGATATGCCCTGAGATACCAGCTTGTTGTGCAAAGGTATTGAAGCCTATGAGACAGAGTATTATTGATAATGTATTTTTCATTATGAATCAGGTTGTGTTCTTGTTTTAATTTGTTGGTTTAAAATTTATAAGTGAAGTTTGCTGAGAACATCCTTGAGCGTTGAGGGTTGATTGTAGACCAACCGGAATAATAATCTTCGTCAGTGATATTGTCCAGCTTTAGGGTGATCCCAAAATCCTCCGTTTCATAGAATACTGAAGCGTTAATTATAGTATAGTCATCAAGGGTAAAAGTTCCTAAATTATTTCTGTCGAATATGTTGTTTTCCCCGGCATAGTTACCTCCAAATCCAAGGCCAAAGCCTTTGAGACCTCCTTGTTGGAAACGGTAGCTTGCCCAGAGATTAGCAAGGTTTTCAGGCCCGGCGCCCTCTGGTCTTCTGCCTTCAAATGTGGCAGCACCACGTTGTAGTTTACTGTCGTTATAACTATAACCAGCTATGATGTTTAGGCCTACAATGGGGTTGGCGACCATGCTAGCCTCGACCCCTCTACTGACTTGTTCTCCACCTTGAGAATAGGTGTTTGGCCCGGTGCTGAGAACGATGTTGGAAACCTGAATGTCATAATAACTTAAGGTGGCAGCTAACTTGTTGGAGAATAGGTTTACTTTGGTTCCAAACTCAAATTGATTGGCTTGTTCAGGATCAAAACTAATACTGCTTACATTTCCGTTGTCTTCAACGGTTCGAGGGGCTACATTTGAAAAACCATTCATATAGTTTGCAAAGACGGATACCTTGTCAAGTATAGGTTGATATACCAACCCAAATTTTGGTGAAAGTGCGGTTTGGTCATGAGCGTCATTTGAAAAATGATCAATTCGAAGACTTGCCATAGCAGAGAGTTCAGGCATAAAATAGATCACATCCGATACATAGGCGCTGTAAACCTTTTGTTCTGATTCGCTCAATTGTGTTCCTGGGTTGGTCAAAAGAGCAATACCTGCGTCTGCTCCAGCCTGAGACAATACTCCGGTATCATCAGTTCCCGGTGTTTGATTCATCGGAGCGCCGGAGGCTTCATGCAAGCTAGATGCTACTGCAGAAAACTCATCGATATTGCTCCCGATATATACGAATCCATGACTGCCATAACCTGTTCCGCTATTGATTGCTTTTTGGTGGTAATAATCAAGACCGGCAACCATTTTGTTTTTAAAGTTTCCAAGATTGAATTCTCCAATAAAGTTTTGTTGAATATCAGTACCTAAGGTTTCTGAATTTTGATTGCTTGTATAACGAGCAAATACACTTCCCTGTGTGATGGGTGAACTTTCATTCACTGTGGCGGTAATGTCAGTTAAATAGGAGTAATATCCATCAGACTTTGCATTTGATCTTGAGACCACTGTTTGTGAGGTCCAATTATCACTAAGGATATAACGCATTTCACCTTGGAGGCTGTATGTTGGTGTATCCACATAGAGATCGTTGCTGGTAAAAGAACGTTTATTGTCATACCCTAGTTCGTCCATATTGTGTGCGTGAAGTACTGCACCCCGATTTAAAAAGAGCATGGTTTGATTTGTACTTCGCCCATTGTAAAATTCAGTATTGACAAAGAAGGACAAGCGGTCATTGACCTCGAAAGCTAGGGAGGGAGCTATGTAAAATGATTTGGCAAAGCCGGCATCTTGAAAGCTGTTCTCTTTATGATAAGCCGCATTTACCCTTAAGGCAATATTCTTCTGATCGCTAAGTAAAGTATTTACATCTGCGGTTACTCGGTTTAATCCATAGCTGCCGGCAGTATAAGCAATGCTTCCACCAAAATCTTCGAAGTAAGGACGTTTGGTGTTGATGTTAATCAGACCTCCATAAGAGATTAAACTGCTACCATACAAGGTACCTGATGGGCCTTTAATAACTTCAACGCCTTCAATGTTGGCTGGATCAGGTGTCCCATTGGTTAAACTCGGCAGACCATTGACCATTGTGGGTTGAACTGCAAAACCTCTTAAGGAATAATAGCCTCCGCCATCGCCACCTCTTCCGGTTGATTCCCATAATTTATAGATCCCCGGAGCGTTTTTTAAAGCAGATTCAAAATTTGTAATTACCTGTTCTTCCAGTAATTTGGCTGGAATGGTATTGTAAACCTGAGGGTTCTCAATATCTTTTAAGGGCAGCTTTGAAACCACGGCGCTTTCAGGGCGGTAAAATTTATTTTTTTGTTCAGCCTCTAGAACCACCGCATTTAAAACTTCGCTATTTTCAATAAGAATAATTGTTCCTAGATCGACGTTTTGATTTTCCGATATCGAAGTACGTATGGTTTTAGATCGAAATCCTACATAAGAAACTACCAGAGCGTAGTTAGCAGAGGTAAGGGATGTTAATTCAAAAATGCCTTCGTGGTTTGTGTTGACACCCTGATGTGTACCTTTTAAGATTACATTTGCATTGGAAATGGGGGTTCCTTGATCCGAAATTACCTTTCCGGAAATAGTTCCATGCTGTGCAAGACTACTCATTGTAAATGCTATAATGAATAAAGAACTAAGAATATTTTTCATTTGAAATAATGTTATTTATATTTGGTCTAAATTAATTTGACGCAAAATTAAACAAGCATCAATAGGATTAGTGACGCGATATGGATAAAAAAAGACGCGATTTTATAAATTGTGAAATTATCAACCTTTCAAAGCTTAAGGAGAACTTCCTTAATTCCATCGCTAATCCATGTGATTCAAGGAGTAATTCTGAATTTTTCTCGGAGTATATCATAAAAAAACAATTCGGAAAAGGCCGTATTTCTTTATTTAACTACCAGGGTTTAGAGCTTCAATTCAGCCAATTCGAGTTACTTAGAGATCTGGTGTGTTATATTGAGCAAGAGCAGCAGTTCTTGGAACTTTCATTTATGATAGAGGGGGAGAAGATTATCTCCATGCGAGGTAGCGCTGATATTATTCATGAAAGTCAAGAAGCCTATACGGTACAGAATACACAGTTTAAGGGCTATGTTCGTATTTCCGGATCTCGGCCCTTTAGGGAATTCAGAATACGATTATCAAAATCGTATTTGCAATCAAGGGGCTGCTATCCGCTTCCGATTTTTAAATCATTCAATCATAGCGGTGTTATTCATACCATATCCAACGAAATTTTGGAGGTGTTGATGTCCTTTGAACTTTCTAGCCTTTCAAAACTCTCCGGAAGACTTTATGCAGAAGCTAAGATTATGGAACTTTTGGCCCTGGAAGTTGGGATTTATGAAAAAGGGAAGGTGGTTGTCAAGGGAAACAGCCAAGATAAACTACTTAAAAAATTGTACAATGTGCGTCAACTCATGTTAAGCAATTTGGATCGAAATCTTTCCATACGTGAAATTTCTCGAGAAATGGCCATAAATGAATACCTCTTAAAAAAGGAATTTAAACGGGTGTTTGGGTATTCGATCAACGAATTCTACGCCAAGGAGAAAATGAGTAAAGCCAAAGAGCTGCTGAAGTCTACTCAGTTGCCCATCTACGAAATCGCCGGGGAGATTGGCTATAAGAATGCTACTCACTTTAGCGCGGCATTTAAACGATTCTACGGAGATACTCCTAAGAACTTCAGGAGCGCGGTCTAAAGAATCAAAAACAAAAATGCCACACATTTTCTGCACGGCATCCAGTTATTTTATGATATTTCATAGTGACTTCGCCATTACAAGGTATGCGGACACTATAGTTTAATTTCATCAAAAGTATTTACAGTTTTTCGAAGTGCGCTAAGTTGAGTAAGAAGTTGTTCTGCCATATCCAAATGCAACATATTAGCGCCATCACTCTTCGCGTTGGCAGGGTCAAAATGCGTTTCCATGAAAATACCGTCTACACCTGCTGCGATACCAGCTTTGGCAATAGTGCCTATCAATTCTGGTCGCCCTCCGGTTACACCGCTGCTTTGATTTGGCTGTTGTAATGAATGGGTAACATCTAAAACCACAGGAGCATATTGTTTCATTGTTGGAACACCTCTAAAATCTACGATCATATCCTGATAGCCATACATACTTCCACGATCCGTAATGATGACTTGTTCATTGTTGGCGTCCAGAATTTTTTGAACGGCATGTTTCATACTTTCCGGGCTCATAAACTGTCCCTTTTTAAGATTCACTGTTTTTCCGGTCTCCGCTGCAGCAACCAATAAATCAGACTGACGAACCAAAAACGCAGGGATTTGTAGAATGTCTACATACTCTGCTGCCATGGCAGCATCACTTTCTTTATGAATGTCGGTGATGGTTGGAAGTCCAAATTGTTCGGACACTTTACGCAAGATCTTTAAGGCTTTTTCATCTCCAATACCTGTAAAGGAATCGATACGGCTTCTATTGGCTTTTTTGAAACTCCCTTTAAATACATAAGGAATTCCAAGTTTGTCCGTAATCCCGGCCATTTTCTCTGCAATTCTCATCGCCATGTCTTCACCTTCAATAGCGCAAGGACCCGCTAATAAAAAGAAGTTATTTTTATCGGTGTGTTTTATCTGTGGTATTTTATTTAAATCCATTTTCAAGGTTATTTTGTCCTACAAAGATACGAAGTTTCTCAAAGTGTAACTTCGTTAAAATAAGTCAACCTTATTTAGTTTAACTTCCAAATAGCTTCTTTCAAATGCTTTGGCTATTTTTGCGGCTTAATTTGATATTATGAGCTTAGAAGATAATCTTAGACAACGTAGCGGGAATAGTTGTGAATTGAGTAACGCGACTGAGGATTTAAAAGTATACCTGGTTAATTACACCGGAGAGACTAACGACCAACGTAGTATTTTTATTAGCGAAAAGTGCATTGCACAAATCGAAAAAACACAGGAGGCTGATAGTGCTTTTTGGGAGCCTATCCTACCGATTTCAATGTGGAGTGAAATTCCGGCGATCAAAGTGATTTCTTGGAGAATGCTTCAACGCTTTAGAAATGAGAGCTGGGCAGTGGATGCGCTGGAAATGATTTATCTGGATGATCAAGAATTGGAATGGGCTAAAGAATCTGGAGATCACCTTAGTGAGGCAGGAGCTGAACTTCACAAAGACAGCAACGGAAACATTCTTCAAAACGGAGATACGGTGACCTTAATTAAAGATTTAGACGTCAAAGGCTCTTCTTTAAATGCTAAGATTGGAACTGCAGTTCGAAACATTCGCTTGGTTCACGATAATCCTGAACAAATCGAAGGAAAAGTAGAAGGACAGATGATTGTTATTTTGACAAAATTTGTCAAAAGACAGTAGTACAATTTCAAAAACGTATAGACGCGGTCTTTTCTAAGGAACCGGATCATAACCTGATCCACCCCACGGCCCACAACTGGATATCCTTTTGATGGCCAGCCATCCTCCTTTGAAGAGACCATGTTTTTTTAGTGCCTCAACAGTATATTGGGAACAAGTCGGAGAATACCTGCAAGTTGCAGGGGTCAATGGGGATATGACCCCTTGGTATATCCTGACTAAAAAAATAAAAGGTGCTATAATGATCTTTCTGATCATGACTTTAATTGTTTAGTACAATACAATTTCGATCTACTGGAAATTGAAAGTCGTTCCTTCCTTAGCGTCTTTTAACTCTACGCCTAAAGCAGCCAATTCATCTCTAATTTTATCGGAAGTAGCAAAATCCCTGTTTGCTCTTGCCTCAGCACGCAATTGAATCAATAATTCTATGGTTCCATTGAGTCTTTCAGTTGAGCTGTCTTGAGTAATGCTTTCATCTTGTAATCCTAAAACATCAAAGATAAACCCTTGCATGGTTTGCTGTAGCAGGTTTAAATCTGCCTCAGTAATGCTGGCTTTTTGATCCTTGATAAGGTTGATCTGCTTTACTGCTTCAAACAGGTGTGCAATTAAAATTGGACTATTGAAGTCGTCATTCATAGCCTCGTAACACTGCTTTTTCCACTGTATTATATCGAAACTAGTACTCTTCGATATCTCGAGTTGGGATAGCGAATTGTATGCTTCAAGTAATCTGTTGAATCCTTTTTCTGAGGCTAGTAATGCGTCATTACTGAAATCTAAAATGCTTCTATAATGCGCCTGCAACATGAAAAACCGCGTTACTGACGGGGTAAATGATTTACTTAAGGTATCGTTATTGCCTGAGAATATTTCATGAGGCAGTATGTTGTTACCGGTTGATTTTGCCATTTTTTTGCCATTCAAGGTCAATAAATTGGCGTGCATCCAATAGTTTACCGGGCTTTTACCTGTAGCTGCTTCTGCTTGGGCTATCTCACACTCGTGATGTGGGAATTTAAGATCCATTCCACCTCCATGGATATCAAATTGCTCCCCGAGATATTTGGTGCTCATGGCTGTACATTCCAAATGCCATCCCGGGAAACCATCACTCCATGGGGAAGGCCAACGCATAATGTGCTGTGGTTCTGCTTTTTTCCAAAGGGCAAAATCCTGTGGGTTTTTCTTTTCAGATTGACCGGCAGTCTCTCTGGTATTGTGAATAAGATCCTCAATGTTTCGTTTACTCAACTTACCGTAATGGTTGGTCTGGTTATATTTTAAAACATCAAAATAAACGGACCCATTCACAAGGTAAGCAAAACCTCTATCGATGATTTCTTTGATAATTTCAATCTGTTCAATAATATGTCCTGTTGCCGTAGGTTCTATGCTAGGCGGCAGGTTATTGAAACGCATTAAGGTGTTGTGAAAATCCACGGTATAACGTTGAACCACTTCCATTGGTTCAATTTGTTCTAATCTCGCTTTTTTGGCAATACGATCTTCACCGACGTCAGCGTCATTTTCTAAATGCCCTGCATCAGTAATATTACGAACATAACGCACCTTATAACCCAGGTGTCTAAAGTAACGGAAAACCAAATCAAAGGAGATGAACGTTCTACAATTTCCTAAATGGACATTGCTGTATACAGTAGGACCACAGACATACATACCGATATAGCCTTCTGTTATAGGTTTAAATACTTCTTTTTCTCCAGAAATTGAATTGTAGAGTTTCAGCTCGTTCTCTTGATATGCCTGCATGCTATTTTTGGATCGTTTTGTTATACTTTGTCTTGAGGTGCGTGTTTAAAAGATCTTAAAATTCGGTATCCAGTTTGATGTAATCCAAAAACTCCCTACGTACTTCAGTATTTTTGAATTTCCCACCGAATTCAGCAGTTACCGTGCTACTCTCGATATCCCGAATTCCTCTTGAATTAACACACAAGTGTTTGGCATCGATGACACAAGCAACGTCTTTTGTATTCAAGGCTTTTTGTAGCTCCTGAACTATTTGCATGGTCATACGCTCTTGAACCTGTGGTCTTTTGGCATAGTAATCTACAATACGATTCATCTTAGATAAGCCAACCACCTTTCCGTTGGAGATATAGGCGATATGCGCGCGTCCAACGATAGGCAATAAGTGATGCTCACAGGTTGAGTATACCGTGATGTTTTTTTCTACAAGCATTTCTCCGTATTTGTACTTGTTAGAGAAGGTAGAAGCTTTTGGTCTGCGATCAGGGTGGAGTCCGGCAAAAATTTCTTTAACAAACATTTTAGCCACCCTTCTTGGTGTGCCTCTGAGGCTGTCATCTGTGAGATCAAGTCCTAAGGTTTCAAGTATGGTGTACATCTGTGACTCAATCTTTTCTATTTTCTCATCATCTGACATTTCAAAAGCATCAGCTCTCATAGGCGTTTCTGCTGCTGATGATACGTGATCATTTCCTAAGTCTTCATAATGATCCTCTAAGGCTTTGTCTATTTTCATGTGCGTATTTTTTTTAAAAAAAAGAACTGAATTTTAGCTGTTCTTCGTATTTTTAGGGAAACCGGTTGTACAAATATAATTCATTCCGATATGCATCCTTTGGGCTATCCTTAAAAATTGAGTGCAAAGATACGTATTTAGGATTGAATCCCTGTTTTAAATCAGTATCGCTTTTATTGTTTTGTTGGTTAACTTTCACAATTATAGCGATGTACAAAAACTAATCCCGAGCTAAAACACATTAGTTGTAATTTTTTGCCAAAACTTTCGTTTTGGAAAGAAACATTTAAAAATATGCAGAACAATGATGCCATTGAAGTAAACTTAGTGCTCAATTCACCTTTGAAGACTATTTGGGACGCCATCACAAAGCCTGAAATTATGGCAAAATGGTATTTCAAAGTTCAAGGTTTTGAGCTCAAACAACGCTGTGAATTTTACTTTTATGAACCTAACGGGGAAAATTTTAAACACGTGTGTAAGATTCTAGAGATAGATCCTATGCGAAGATTACGTCATACTTGGACCTATCCGGAGATCAGTAAGGGCGTGTCTATTGTAAGCTGGGATTTATTTAAAGAAGGTTCCTATACTCGTATTCGCTTAAGACATCAAGGCGTAGAGAACTTTAAAGATGGGAGTGATGCCTTAGCTGTTGAAAGCTTTGAGGCAGGCTGGGAAGAAATTGTAAAAAAGAGCCTTCCGGACTACCTCAAAAGTACTTTATTTGATCATTAAACCCACAGAGGACTGTTTAGCTGAATATCCTTATCCGGTAGTCACTCTAAGTTATCCTTTTCTACATATTAAAGGTATAGGATAGAACAATGCGCGTTCTTCTTTGATCAAGATCCGACGCTGAGGTTAAACCTGTATCGTATAACTGTGTGTTGTAGTCTCTTTGTGATTGGCTGAATCCTAAATCTAGTCTAGATGGGCCAAAAGTATAGCCTATCCCGGCGGAGTATCCATTGAGGTCTCCCATGGTAAGACCATTTTTATATGGACTCCCTTCGAAGCGATATCCAGCTCTAAAACTAAGTCTGTTTACGCGGTATTCACCACCAACTCTAACTGTTGAAGTTGCCTTAAATTCGTTTGCTATCAAATCATTTTCATGAGCAAAATAAGCGTCATTGTCTGGTTTTAATTTAGCGTTAGCCATATCCTGATATTGATAATCTACACTGATCAAACCGTTGTTTCCAAAGATAAAAGCCATACTTCCTGTCCATTTTCCGGGAATCTGAATTTTATAATCAGGGAACAAAAGTGTGGTTTGAGGCGAGTTTTCAGCATATAGTAATTCTGTGGATGCTGAATCTTCATAATAATCGGTATTGATGAACTGATGAAGCTCGTCGGTCAAAGTATACCATGTAGGTGATTGGTAGCTTGCTCCTACACGAATAAGGTTATTCAGTTTGGCAATACCTCCTAGATTAAACGAAAATCCGTTTCCATAAGTGAAGAGTTCATTGTCGAACTGCACATATTGTAAGTTGGAATCATTAGCGTAACCGCTCTCGTCAAATTGCGTGATTTTTTCACGCTCAACACTATGGAAATTAAGGCCTGCACCAAAATAGAACTGATCGGTAAATTGGGTGGCAAAATTAACCAGAAACTTGCTGTTAAAACCAGATGTGTATACGCGTTGATTGTGGTACAGATCATTGGCAAAATCAGCGTTAGACACATAATCTGTTTCGGAAGGATCTTCCGTTACCGGATTAATGATGTAGTTCTGGTAACCCAATAAGCCTTGTTGCCCGGAAAAACCGTAGCTATTGCCAAGGTCCATATAACGGTCAGTAAGGTTTTCATCACTAAAAACTTCCAATTCTTCTAGTGGAACTCCCTGTGCATTGCTACTGAAATACGAAGCAATAGAGTTGTTGCCATTTCCTCTGATGACGTATTGGTTTTCAAAGCTGTTGTTGAGTTCGTAGCCCACAGCTAAGGAGAATTTTTTCCAAGGAGAGTTGGACATATTGTTAAAGACAAAGACTCCACCTGCCTGGTTGAATTGAAGGTCAGATGCATGGTCATTACTTTGTTGATTAAAGTAGTTGCTTTCAGTGTCCATGCGGTAATTTCCTGCAGATACCGTGAATGCAGAAGTTGTAAAAACTGCCGACCCGGCCGGGTTGATGTTCAGTGAAGAAAGGTCGCCTCCAAGCGCCCCAAAGGCACCGCTCATGCTTTGGTAACGTGCCGTACCGTTGAGATCGTCGTCTGCGTATAGGGCAACATCATTTCTGTTCTGGGCATAGGCCGATCCTGCTACCCATAGGAATGCTATGATTAGACTATATTTTTTCATGTATAAAATAAAATAGTGTGATTTTGATTAAAAATTATCTTCGACTACTTCTAGTACTTGTACTTGATGATCTTGTGCCGCTACTTCTAGTAGAGCTGCCTGAAGATCTCGAGTATGTACTACCACTACTTCTTGTAGTTGAAGGTCTAGAGTAGGTGTTCGAACTTCTTGAAGAATTAGTCCTCGAATAGTTTGAATTCCTACTAGTATTGTTGTTGCTACGGCTACTTCTGGAATAGGTAGGGTTATCTGTTGATCTAGAGCTATTTCTAGTTGAATACCCTGGATTTCTACTATACCTTCCATCTACGCCAACACGAGAAGAATTTGAGTATCCGTCAGTTCTTCTGGTTGAGGTTCTGTTTTGGTTATAACCATCGCGATTTGTCGTTCTGGAATAGCCTCTGGATGTTCTGTAGGATCCATCTGAAGTACGGGTAGTAGTCCTTGCATATTGATTAACAGCAGTTGTTGTCCTTCCGTAATATCCTCTTCTGGTATTGGTATACGCATAACTTCTCGAATAATGAGGTCTGTAGTATGGGTAGTAACGATTTCCGTAATAAGGGCCGTATCCATAATATGGGCTGTACATGCCGCCGTAGTATCCATAACCCCAGTAAGGGCTGTTCCATCCCCAACCATAATAGGATGGTCCCCAGTATGGGTTATGATAACCGCCCCAGCCATAATAGCTACCCCAGCCACCGTAGTAACCGCTCCAGCCATAATAACCACTCCACCCGTAATTGTTGTATACATTTACGATGGTTCTTTCTGGATTATCACCCCAACCGGGATTTCCTCCATTGTAGTTATCTATATATTGTTGAACTATTGCAGTGCTATCAATATCGGTGCTGCTGTAGCTGTCAACGTCTGTGAAGACTTCGTTTTCTTGTCTGTATTGTATGGCGTCGTCCAAGACTTCAGCGCGGTTGCCGAAGTAACTTTGGTAATCGCTTATCACCACTGTGTTAGAGGGGTGTTGATTATTTCTAGTGGTCTCTTGGGATTGCGGCGCAGGTTCGTTATATACGCCTTGACTATTATCCGAATAAATGCCATCAGTAGTCCCGTAGGTTGCTTGTTGGTACGATCCGCAAGAGCTCAAGAGCATGCCGATGACAAAAACGACCGGAATTGCCTTTAAATTAGAATGTTTATGTGGTGTTTTCATCATTGCACTTTTTTATTGTTGAACATAACAAAAATAGTTAGTTTTGCCAAACTATTCATTATATTTAACTAAGGTACAAGATTTGTGCCAAACTACTGTAATATGGCAAAGAATTTAACGAGTCGAGAAGAGGATTATTCAAAATGGTATAATGAGCTGGTTGTTAAGGCAGATCTCGCTGAAAACTCGGCAGTTAGGGGTTGTATGGTAATCAAACCCTATGGATATGCTATTTGGGAAAAGATGCAGGCTGAACTTGACCGTATGTTCAAGGAGACCGGACATCAGAACGCTTATTTCCCTTTGTTTATTCCAAAATCGTTTTTGAGTAAAGAAGCAGCTCACGTAGAGGGTTTTGCCAAAGAATGTGCTGTAGTTACACACTACCGTTTGAAAAATGATGAGAACGGTGGAGGAATAATAGTGGACCCGGATGCGAAATTGGAAGAAGAGCTTATCGTAAGACCAACTTCTGAGACGATCATTTGGGATACTTATAGAAAGTGGGTGCAGTCGTATCGCGATCTGCCTATTTTGGTTAACCAGTGGGCAAACGTAGTGCGATGGGAAATGCGTACCCGTCTTTTCTTAAGAACTGCCGAATTTTTATGGCAGGAAGGACATACGGCTCATGAAACCAAAGAGGAGGCTGTCAAGGAGGCGGAACAAATGATGAATGTCTATGCTGACTTTGCTGAGAACTTTATGGGTGTTCCGGTGATTAAAGGAACAAAGACTGATAGCGAACGTTTTGCCGGGGCTTTAGAGACATACTGTATAGAAGCCTTAATGCAAGATGGGAAAGCATTGCAAGCGGGGACATCTCACTTTTTAGGACAGAATTTTGCAAAAGCATTTGATGTGAAATTTGCGACCCGTGAAGGGAAACAAGAATACGTATGGGCAACCTCTTGGGGTGTATCTACCCGATTGATGGGAGCGCTTATTATGACGCATAGCGATGATAGCGGTTTGGTATTGCCTCCAAAACTCGCCCCTATTCAGGTAGTGATCGTTCCGATTTATAAAGGACAGGAGCAATTAGATGCCATAAGCGAGCGTGTGCAGCCATTAGTTAAAGAATTAAGATCTAAAGGGGTTTCAGTGAAGTTTGACGATAGAGACACTCAGAAGCCGGGCTGGAAATTCAACGAGTACGAATTGAAAGGAGTGCCGCTTCGTTTGGCCATCGGAATGCGAGACATGGAGAACAATACCTTCGAAGTAGCTCGTAGAGATACCATGACAAAGGAAACTGTAGCTATGGATGCTGTGGTGGATCGTATTGAAGTATTGTTGATTGAAATGCAGGAGAACATTCATCAAAAGGCCTTAGATTACAGAAATTCACATATTACCGAAGTTGATTCTTTTGAGGAGTTTAAAGCCTTATTAGAAACTAAAGGAGGGTTCTTGTCAGCGCATTGGGATGGAACAGAAGAGACAGAAGCTAAAATAAAAGAATTGACCAAGGCGAGTATCCGTTGTATCGCACTAGATGCGAAAGAAGAAAATGGCAGTTGTATTTATACCGGAAAGCCTTCAAAAAGACGTGTTCTCTTTGCAAAAGCGTACTAATTTCAAAATTTTCAAAAATTTTAATTATTAGTATTGCATGATTTAAAAATAGTTGTATTTTTGCATCCGCATTTGAGAAAATAATGGTCCGTTCGTCTAGGGGTTAGGACGCCAGGTTTTCATCCTGGTAACAGGGGTTCGATTCCCCTACGGACTACTAAGAATAGAGTTCTTTAAAATAACGCGATATTAAAAGTTCGCAATTAATTTGGTCCGTTCGTCTAGGGGTTAGGACGCCAGGTTTTCATCCTGGTAACAGGGGTTCGATTCCCCTACGGACTACAGGAGAACAATTAAGCAGATTTAAAAATCTGTACATTTGTAAAAATTTTATAACGTAGCAAGATGGCAAATCACAAATCGGCATTAAAGAGAGTTAGAAGAAACGAAGCAGTTCGTTTAAGAAATAGATATCAACACAGAACCATGCGTAATGCTATTAAGAGATTACGTGGGATTGAAGATAAGAGTGAAGCGGAAGCTTTATTGCCTTCAGTATCCGGAATGATTGATAGATTAGCTAAGAAAAATATTATCCACGCTAACAAAGCGGGGAACTTAAAATCTGGTTTGACTAAAAGCATCAACGCTCTTTAATCAGATTATTAATTTTAAAGGTATAAAATCGCTCCGCTTCTACGTGGGGCTTTTTTTATTTAAAAAACATAAATTGCTCTAAGATCTTGGAGCAATCTCTAAAAAAAGAACTTATGGATAACGGAATCTATGCAAAATTCGCAACGACTAAGGGAGAGATCTTAGTAAAGTTGACCTATGATAAAACTCCTGGTACTGTAGGGAACTTTGTCGCTTTGGCAGAGGGAAATATGGAGAATAGTGTAAAACCACAAGGTAAGCCTTACTATGATGGTTTGAGCTTTCACAGAGTTATCAATGACTTTATGGTTCAAGGTGGTTGTCCACTTGGGACTGGTACCGGAGATGCCGGATATAAATTTGATGATGAGTTCCATTCGGAACTAAAACACGATAAGCCCGGAGTATTATCCATGGCTAATGCAGGTCCTGGTACCAATGGGTCTCAATTCTTTATCACTCATGTTGCTACACCGTGGTTGGATGGTAAGCATTCTGTATTTGGATTTGTAGAGAGTGGTCAGGAAGTAGTGGACACTATCGAGCAAGGTGATAAATTGGAATCTCTTACAATTGTACGTGTAGGTCAAGAAGCTGAAAGATGGAATGCCATTGAAGCATTTAGAGTTTTTGAAGGGGAAAGAGAAAAAAGAATAGCAGAGGCAAAAAGAGAAGCTGAAGAGGCTTTGGATAAATTGGCTGCTGGTTTTGAAAGCACCGATTCTGGTCTAAGATATAAGATCATTCAAAAAGGTGACGGTACCCAGGCAGAAAAAGGTAAAATGGTTTCTGTACATTATAAAGGACAATTGCAAGATGGTCAAGTATTCGATTCTTCATATGCGAGAAAACAACCTATCGATTTTACCTTAGGTATTGGCCAGGTAATTTCCGGATGGGATGAAGGTGTTGGCCTATTGCAAGTAGGAGATAAAGCACGTTTTGTTATACCACCACATTTAGGGTATGGTTCACGTGGTGCCGGAGGAGTTATTCCACCAGATGCAATCCTTATCTTTGATGTTGAACTTATGAAAGTGAAATAACTTCCGAAAAGGAGCAATTACTCATAATAAAAGAACGGAATTTCCAGTACAGGAGCTTCCGTTTTTTTTATACTAGATACTTCCAGAATTTTGTGCTCGTTGGAATATTAGAAGACGTTAATTTTTTTAACTAAGGTTAATTAGTTTGCATTCTCTAGAGCCAAGTAATTGTCCACTTCTTCAAATTTGATCATAGGGATTTTAGTAGCGACAAAACTTTTGTTCTATTGAGTAAAATTTTCATCTGTAGACTTAAATTTTCAGAATTATTAAAATACAATTTATAGGATATCGAGGTGTCTGATTTAGTTGTGTTTAAAAGATTAAATAGTATTAATTAAGTTCGTTGTCAGCACTTAAAAGGTTGTCCTTATTAAAGGAGGTTTACCTCCTAAATTTTAAGAATAATTTGCCTTGATTTGAATGCTTTTCCTGATTTTGGTTCATTACATTTGTATCATGGAAAAACATGATCTAGAATCCCTCAAATACCCAATCGGGAAAATGCAGATTCCTGAGAAGTACACAGATGAAAGTGTTAAGCAATGGATCAATACTATTGCAGATTTACCGCATAAACTCGAACATCTTGTAGAAGATTTTGATGATTTGCAACTAGATACGCCTTATCGTCCAGAAGGCTGGACTGTACGTCAGGTTATTCATCATATGGCCGACAGTCATCTCAATGCATATATCCGTTTCAAGTGGACTCTCACAGAAGACAGGCCGACCATAAAGGCGTACCATGAAGATCGATGGGCCACTTTGGAAGATGCCAAGGATGCAGATATAGAGATGTCACTTAATCTTATCGAATCTCTGCACCGCCGTTGGGTATATATGCTGAAAAGTTTGACTTCAGATCAGCTTGAGAGGATCTTTATCCATCCAGTATCGCAAAAGGAAATAAGTTTAGCTCAGACTATAGCAATGTACGCATGGCACAGTGAGCACCATTTTGCGCACATCACTTCCCTTGCTAAACGCGAGGATTGGATCTAAGATAATTATTCCCTGAAAATAGTTTGAAGTTCTTTGGTTTCAAGTATTTTTGTGCAAACTTGAGAATACCTATGTATAAAATAATTATTCGACCGATACTTTTTAAATTCGATCCTGAAAAAATACATCATTTTAGTTTCGCAGCTATTTCCTTTTTAAACAAAATTCCAGGCGTTTCAGCTTTGATCCGAGCCATGTTTTGTGTGGAGGATAAACGATTAGAAAGAGAGGTTTTTGGGTTGAAATTCAAAAATCCGGTTGGACTTGCCGCCGGTTTTGATAAGAACGCCAGTCTTTTCAATGAGCTGGGTAATTTTGGTTTTGGTTTTGTAGAAATTGGAACCCTTACTCCAGTGGGGCAGGAGGGGAATCCAAAAAAGCGTTTGTTCCGATTAAAAGAAGATCAAGGTATCATCAATAGAATGGGATTTAACAATCAGGGTGTTCAAGATGCAGTAGAGCGACTTAAACGTAACAAAGGTGTTCTGATTGGTGGAAATATAGGAAAAAACAAAAACACCCCGAACGAAGAAGCGATTTCAGATTATACCATTTGCTTTGATGCTCTTTATCCCTATGTGGATTACTTTGTGGTGAATGTATCTTCCCCAAATACGCCGAATTTAAGAGCCCTGCAAGATAAGGAACCGCTAACAGCACTACTGCTGCAATTGCAGGCTTTAAATAAAGCAAAAGATAAACCAAAACCGATACTTCTAAAAATTGCACCGGATTTAACCGATGAGCAGCTCATGGATATTGTTGCCATTGTTGCCCAGACAAGAATCGCAGGAGTAATCGCAACCAATACCACTATTTCAAGAACAGGTTTGCAATCAGAAAACAAACAAGAAACAGGAGGTTTAAGTGGTGCTCCGCTAAAAGATAGATCCACTGAGGTTATTCGGTTTTTAAGTCAAGCGAGCCATCAGGCCTTTCCGATCATTGGTGTTGGAGGAATCCACAGTGCAAAAGACGCTATTGAAAAACTGGAGGCTGGAGCATCTTTGGTACAGATTTATACAGGATTTATTTACCAGGGACCTGGTCTTATAAAAAGCATCAATAAGGCTCTTTTAAAAAAATAACACTTGAGCTGGGAAACCCTATATTTATTTTGTTTGGCTTCAACGCTTTTAGCCTTGGCACCTGGGCCAGACAATATATTTGTGATGGTTCAAAGTATGGTTTATGGAGTTAGAAGTGGATTGGCGACGACCTTCGGACTGATAAGCGGCTGTTTAATTCATACCTCATTAGTGGCCTTCGGCGTTTCTGCCTTAATTCAACAATCCGAAGTGGCATTGATGATTTTAAAAAGCGTTGGAGCTCTCTATTTATTGATCTTGGCATATAAGGTTTACAAAAGTGAAGCTGCTGTTTCAATTGATACTTCGGACCAGCCTCAAAAATCCTATATGGCCTTGTATGTTAAGGGATTTATGATGAATGTGCTCAACCCTAAGGTGGCTATATTTTTCCTAGCATTTTTCCCGGGTTTTCTATTTCATCAGCAGCTAAGTAATGTCAAACAATTTTTTATTTTAGGCCTTATTTTCATGTTGGTTTCACTGATTGTATTTTCGACTTTGGCTTATCTGGCAGGTAAAATATCCAATTACGTGAAGCAGCAGAAAGCCGCTCCTATAGTACTCAAATGGATGCAGGTTATAGTCTTTGTGGCTATCGCTATTTATATAGTGCTATAAGAAGCTTGGTATTTTTGTTATTGACTAGTGAACAGTAAAGTAACTATTGTATATACTACTAAGGTTGATTACCTTTGATTAAAACGTATGTAATTTTGATTAGAGATCATTTTATTTTTGATATGGATGGGGTGTTGATCGATAGTGAACCTGCTCATCAACAAATATTCAAAAAAGTATTCGAGGAATTAAACTTAGATTTTTCCGTAGCATACCACCACACCCTTGTAGGAATGGCTGCAGTTCCGATGTGGGAAAAGATCCGTTCAGATTTTCATATTCAAACAGACGCAAGAGAGTTGATGAATTTCCATAAGGAATTTATGTATGTGTCAATAAAAGAGCTAGACATTCAACTTGTACCGGGTGCGCTTGAACTGCTGCAGCGATTAGAGGATATGCAGCTTAAAATGTCACTCGCTTCATCCTCTGCAGAGAAATTGATACATCATTTTGTAGATAAATTTAATATAGGTTCAAAATTTGATTTTATTGTCAGTGGCGAATCGCTAACGCGAAGTAAGCCATTTCCGGATATATTTTTAAAAGTCGCTGAACTTTATAATTTACAGCCTGATCGCTTTTTAGTGATTGAGGATAGTAATAACGGAGTCCGAGCTGCAAAATCTGCACAGATGCAATGTGTAGGTTATAATAATCCAAATTCCGGTCAACAGGATCTGTCTTTGGCTGATGAGGTTATTAGCTCATTTTTGCAGTTAGACAACTCTAAAATTAAGCAGTTGATAAGCTAATGGAACACGTCAAACTCATAGAATGTCCTAGGGATGCCATGCAGGGAATAAAAGATTTTATTCCAACCCATAAAAAGGTGCAGTACATTCAGTCGATTTTACGTTGTGGATTTGATACCATTGATTTTGGGAGTTTTGTCTCTCCTAAAGCGATCCCGCAGATGAAGGATACTGCTGAGGTTCTCGCTCAACTAGACCTTAGTGCAACTAGGAGTAAACTTCTTACCATTGTAGCTAACGTTAGAGGCGCTGAGGATGCTGTCAAGTATCCCGAGATTAGCTATCTGGGTTATCCGTTTTCCATATCTGAGAACTTTCAGATGCGTAATACGCATAAGACAATTTCAGAAAGTATTGACGTGCTCAAAGAAATTCTTGAATTGGCGGATAAAAACAACAAACGAGTTGTAGCTTACCTCTCCATGGGGTTCGGAAATCCATATGGAGATCCATGGGATGTCGATATCGTAGGAGGTTGGACAGAAAAACTTTCTTTAATGGGAGTTAAAATCCTTTCACTCTCGGATACCGTAGGGACTTCCACCGCAGATTCTATTGATTATCTGTTTTCGCATCTAATTCCAGCCTATCCGGAGATTGAATTCGGTGCGCATTTACATACCACTCCTCAGGCTTGGTATGAAAAGGTGGATGCTGCCTATAAGGCAGGTTGCAGAAGATTCGATGGAGCTATACAGGGCTACGGCGGATGCCCAATGGCTGCCGATGCTCTTACAGGGAACATGCCAACTGAGAAACTGATCTCCTATCTAACTTCAAAAAAGGCAGAATTTAATGTCGGCGCTATGAGTTTTGAGAGTGCTTATAACGAGGCGATTAAGATTTTCAATCAATACCATTAATACCTGCAGTATTTTGGGTGAATCACTGTGAGATTCTTCGAATTAGAGCCAAAATTTTCCGTATCCCAATAAAATGCTAAATTGTTAAAATCTAAATAAAAAAAGCAGTACATTTGTGTGCAACTAAATGACAAGTTGCAATATGGAAGCTCACAATGCAAAGTTTGTTGGCGAAGGATTAACTTACGACGATGTACTACTCGTTCCGAATTATTCTGAAGTTCTACCACGTGAGGTCAACATTCAAACAAAATTCACAAAAAATATTACCATTAATGTGCCTATAGTATCCGCTGCAATGGATACTGTGACCGAAAGTAGAATGGCTATTGCCATGGCTAGAGAGGGTGGAATAGGTGTACTGCACAAAAACATGACTATTGAACAGCAGGCCCTTAAGGTTCGAAGAGTAAAACGAGCGGAAAGTGGTATGATCATAGATCCTGTTACCCTGCCATTGACGGCGACGGTTGAGGATGCTAAAAATAGCATGAAAGAGCATAGTATTGGAGGGATTCCTGTGGTGGATAAATTCGGACACCTTAAAGGAATCGTTACCAATAGAGATTTGAGGTTTGAAAAAAACAACAATCGTGCTATCATTGAGGTGATGACTCATGAAAATTTAGTCACTGCCGGTGAAGGTACTTCACTTCATGACGCTGAAGAAATTTTACAAGAGCACAAGATCGAAAAACTACCTGTTGTCAATAAGGATAACAAACTTGTGGGACTTATTACCTTTAGAGATATTACCAAACTTACTCAAAAACCAATAGCAAATAAAGATGTATTCGGTAGACTACGAGTGGCAGCAGCCATTGGAGTTACCGGTGATGCTTTTGAGAGAGCTGAAGCTCTTGTTAATGCGGGCGTTGATGCCATCGTTATTGATACTGCTCATGGGCACACTAAGGGAGTTGTAGGTATTTTGAAAGAAGTCAAAGAAGAATTTCCTGACCTCGAAGTAATTGTTGGAAATATTGCCACTGCTGAGGCTGCCAGATATCTTGTTAAGCACGGTGCGGATGCAGTTAAAGTAGGAATTGGACCAGGATCCATCTGTACCACTAGAGTGGTAGCAGGTGTAGGATATCCACAGTTTTCCGCAGTGTTAGAAGTGGCCACTGCGCTTAAAGGAACAGGAATACCTGTGATTGCTGATGGCGGTGTTCGATATACCGGAGACATTCCAAAAGCTATTGCTGCCGGAGCTGATTGCGTAATGCTAGGTTCACTTTTGGCCGGTACTAAAGAATCGCCGGGTGAAACCATTATTTACGATGGTAGAAAATACAAATCTTATAGAGGTATGGGGTCAGTAGAAGCTATGCAACACGGTAGTAAAGACAGATACTTCCAGGATGTGGAAGACGATCTAAAAAAACTGGTACCTGAAGGAATTGTTGGTAGAGTACCTTATAAAGGTGAGCTTGTTGAGAGCATGCACCAATTTATTGGAGGACTGAGAGCTGGTATGGGTTACTGTGGTGCTGCAAGCATTAAGGCATTAAAAGAAAATGGACGTTTTGTGAAAATCACAGCTAGTGGAATTAACGAAAGTCACCCTCATGATGTTACCATCACCAATGAGGCGCCTAATTACAGTAGATAATAAGAGCAAAGTAATTTTTACTTAAAAATAAACAAAGGAGCGTTTTAGATTTATAAACTAAAATGCTCCTTTGTTCTTATAGGAGCTAGTGTGGGAATTAAGAAATCTAAGACAGCATATAATTTATTATTGGTATTCGCCTTGCAAAAATTGGAAGCTGATATATTCTGTTGACATGAAAGTTGAATGTATAAATAAAGCTGATGTTTTCGATACCTGCAAAAAATTAATAGAGCCCATGCCTTTGCAACAGTCATGGATTTAACTGTCTCCTTGTTCATTTAAGGGTAATTTGAAAAATCAGTGCAATACTCTGTGAAGGTAGATTTGCACAAATGCCTTGAGAATCCATTTATGAAGGAACAACACCTCCCAATGAATACATACTGGGGGTTCTTCTTTTTTAAAAATCAATCAAAACAATCTTATAAATCAGTAAAATGGTTAGATTTAGGGTGTCTCAAATTTATTTATGCAGGATTGATTTAAAGCTAATTTCGATTCTAAGGTTATAGATAGAGAGGCTTTTGAAGAAAAATGGGCTTAATAAATTAGGACAAAAAAACATGCTTTAAATCACTTAAACGGCAGTTTTGGGCACTCTAGGACGATACCAAAAAGAAATCTTTTCTAAAGCAATCTCATATTGTTTTTAATCTTCAAGAGTGACCTTCTGCCCTCGATGTGGTTTTAGTGCTGCTCTAAGCTGATCTACATAAGACATCTCGACAATTAAGTAAATCAAGTTGTGTTGTTGTTCTATAGGGGTTTCCATCCCGATTTTTTTATAGGGAACTTGATCCCTGGATAAGAATTCTTTAAGGTGGATTTCAAAATGTTTCGCCGTGTTTTGACCTGCCTCTCCCATAAAATCCCAAATCATTTTTACATATTCCATCTGAGTGTTGTTATATTTGATTGCAAAATTAACTAAAATAGTGTGCTAAAACTATCTTATAGCGTTGTTAAAAAGCTTGAATACTTTAGCTGAATTATTATTTTTGTCAGAATTAAGGTTTCCCATGGTATCAACATACAAGAAAAAATTAAGTTTAGGAATTGCACTGCTTCTTCTGGTTTCGTGCGATTACTTTAAATCGCAACCGGTTGAGGACCCTATTGCTAAAGTAGGTGAGTCCTACTTAGTACTCTCAGATATAGATAAAATAATACCCGAGAATATTTCGGTTCAAGACAGTACTATTTTGGCCAATAACTACATACAGGATTGGGCACAGCAGCAACTGATGCTCTCCAGGGCTAAACTGAACATTCCGGAGATCAAACAAAAGGAGTTTGAAGATTTGGTTAAACAATACAGAGCGGATCTTTTTATCAATGCTTATAAGGAGGGTTTAGTGGCTAAGTCCATGGATACACAAGTGTCTCATATGGAGCTTGAAACCTATTACGAAGATCATAAAGAAAACTTTAAACTCAATGAGCGTTTGGTGAAAATACGATATATCAATGTAGCCAATCAATACGATGACATTAAGCAATTGCGCGAAGCAATTCGGCGCTTTAACCAAGAGGATAAGGACCTGCTGAATTCACTGGCGATTACCTTTAAATCCTATTCATTAAATGATAGTACATGGGTGAAGTCATCTTCCATTATACAGAAATTACCTAAAATCAATATAGAGAATAGCGGAAGTTATCTAAAAAAATCACATTTTTTTGAGCTTTCCGATTCTTTAGGAGTATATTTGGTCACTGTAAATGAAGTGCTTGAGCGTAATGACATTGCTCCCTTGGAGTATGTAGAGCCTACTGTACGCAAAATTATATTGAATAAAAGAAAGTTGGATTTTATCAAAAAATTGGAGCGGGAGCTTTTAGATGAGGCCACTGGAAATAAAGAATTTGAAATTTTTGACTTAAAACAAGATTCTAGAAAATGAGAATGAAAGGACTGTTCACTGTTTTATATATATCAATATTGAGTATGGCACCAGTTATGGGGCAGGAAACGAATGCTGCGGATTCTTCCACGGCTCAACTTGAGTCCCAAGAGGATCTCGCCTTAGCGGTTTCTGATTCGGCTGTCACCGATACGGTTGCTACAGCTGCAGTTGATACTGTTCAAATTGTAGACTCCAAAAGAGAAAAGGTTGATGGTGTTGTCTCTGTAGTGGGTGAATACGTAATCTTAGAATCGGATATCGATAAAAGCTTTATCGATATGCAAACCCAAGGGATTTCTACTGCTAATATCACAAGATGCCAAGTTTTGGGAAGATTGATGGAAGATAAGATGTATGCTCATCAAGCGATACAGGATAGTATCCTGGTTTCTGACGCGGAGATCAGTGGTATTGTCGATCGTAAAATGGAATTTTTTGTCTCTCAGGTAGGTTCTATGGAGAAGCTACTGAAATACTACCGAAAAGATAGCGAACAAAGCCTTAGAGAAGAAATGACTGAATTGGAAAAAGCCATTCAGTTATCACAACGTATGCAGGCAAAAGTTGTTGAAGAAATAGAAATCACTCCTGAAGAAGTACGTCAATGGTACAACAGTTTGGACGAGGAAGCGCTTCCTGTTTTCGGAGACGAGGTAGAAATTGCTCAGATCGTTAAAATACCAAAGCCTACAGAAGAGGCAGTACAAGAAACTATCGATAAATTAGAGTCCTACAGAAGGGATGTCCTGGAAAGTGGCTCTAGCTTTGCTATTAAGCAAACCTTATATTCAGAGGATCCGGGGAAGTCAGAAAATGGTGGAGTTTATGTGCTTACCAAAAGCTCCGGATTTGTTCAATCATTTAAAGATGCAGCTTTCAGTACTCCTGAAGGTGGTATTTCTGAGCCTTTCGAAAGTGATTTCGGGTGGCATATTCTTCAAGTAGAAAAAATTAGAGGTCAAGAACGTCTGGTACGCCATATCCTACTTCGTCCAAAGATTTCTCAAGAAGCCATTGATGAGACAAAAAAGGAGTTAGAGGATATTCGTCAAAAAATCGTAGATGAGGAGTTTACATTCTCAGAAGCAGCGCGTAATTTTTCAGATGAAAAAGAAACGAGATTCGAAGGTGGAGTCCTTAGAAACCCCGAGACCTTTGATACCAAGTTTGAGTTGACTAAAATGGATCCTACACTTTATTCGCAAATCAATCCTTTAGAGGGAGAAGAGATTTCACAACCATTACTTGAAGAGACGCGAACTGGAATTCAGTTTAAACTTCTAAAGGTGATTTCAAGACACGAAGCACATAAAGCCGATTACGCCAAGGATTATATTAAAATTAAAGATTTGGCTCTTAAGGAAAAGCAACTTGAGGAAATCGGTAAATGGATGGATGAGAAAATAAAAGATACTTATATAAGTGTAGCCCCGGATAACCGTGATTGTGATTTTGCCAATAACTGGCTAAAGAAATAATTTACTTATGCAAGATGTAGCTGCCGCCAAAAATCTGGTGGTCAAACACCAAAAACTTAAAGAAGAAATAGCCCAGGTAATCGTTGGTCAAGATTCCGTGATCGACCAAGTACTACTTTCAATTTATTCTGGTGGGCACGCGCTTTTAATTGGGGTGCCGGGTTTGGCAAAAACCCTAATGATCAATACCATTGCAAAGGTTCTTGGGCTGGATTTTAAACGCATACAGTTTACTCCGGACTTAATGCCTAGCGATATTCTAGGGAGTGAAGTCTTGGATTCAAGCAGAGCCTTTAAGTTCATAAAAGGCCCGGTGTTTGCCAACATCATCTTGGCAGATGAAATCAATAGAACCCCTCCGAAAACACAATCCGCATTGCTAGAGGCCATGCAAGAGCGATCAGTAACCGTATCAGGAACTGTTTATCCTTTGCAGTTGCCATATTTTGTGCTGGCTACACAAAATCCCATTGAACAAGAAGGAACCTATCCACTACCTGAAGCGCAGTTGGATCGTTTTATGTTCGCTATAGAATTGGATTATCCTAGTTTTGAAGAGGAGGTCGCTGTAGTAAAGTCCACCACTGTAGATCATAGCTATGAGGTAAAACCTATGTTCAGCGCTGCTGAGATTATAGCGATCCAAAAACTAATACGACGTGTTCCGGTTGCTGATAATGTAGTGGAGTACGCAGTAACCCTTGTAGGTAAGACTAGGCCAAACAGCTCACTTGCCACCAACACCATTAATGAGTACGTAGATTGGGGCGCCGGACCAAGAGCTTCACAGAATTTGATTCTAGCCGCCAAAGCCCATGCTGTAGTTCAAGGTAAATTCTCTCCGGATATAGAGGATGTTCAGGCAGTCTCTCTCGGGATTTTACGTCATAGAGTCCTTAAAAATTACAAGGCCGAAGCCGAAAATGTTTCCATAGACGCAATCATTACTTCTTTGTTTTAGAAACCATAAGGTCTTCCGGTATCTTTGGCTTTATTTTTTTGATAATAAAGTCGATTTTCGCAATAATTTGATTCCCAAACACTATCAAGAATAGCGATCATTTTAACCGAAGTGTTTTAAATTAGCATTTCTGTAAAAAGAGCTGTCATTCCTTGCATTCAACGCTTTTTAAAGCGCTAAAAATGTGGTATTTTTAAAACATTCTCAATTCCCGAATGTTTTCTTAAAAACTTTAATAACTCTATGGTTTTTTGTATTTTCGCAGGACTTTCAAATTAAAAAATATACAATTAATATGGCTTTTGATATTGATATGATTAAGAAGGTATACGACACCATGGCAGAACGTGTTGACAAGGCACGTGAACTCACTGGTAAACCGTTAACCTTATCGGAGAAAATACTTTACGCACACTTGTGGGATGGTACACCAAACAAGGCTTTTGTGAGAGGTAAAGATTATGTAGATTTTGCACCGGATAGAATTGCTTGCCAGGATGCTACTGCACAAATGGCTTTGTTGCAATTCATGCAGGCTGGAAAATCTAAGGTAGCCGTACCAACCACCGTGCATTGTGATCACCTTATTCAGGCTAAACAAGGAGCAGCAAAAGATTTAAAGCGTGCAAATGAAACCAGTAATGAGGTTTTTGATTTTCTTGGATCAGTATCAAATAAATATGGTATTGGATTTTGGAAGCCGGGAGCAGGGATTATTCACCAAGTGGTATTAGAAAATTATGCATTTCCGGGTGGAATGATGATCGGAACGGATTCACATACAGTTAACGCTGGTGGATTAGGGATGGTTGCCATCGGAGTTGGAGGTGCTGATGCAGTTGATGTAATGGCGGGTATGGCTTGGGAATTAAAATTCCCAAAACTTATCGGTGTTAAACTAACCGGTAAACTAAACGGTTGGACTTCTGCTAAAGACGTGATCTTAAAAGTTGCCGGTATTCTTACTGTAAAAGGAGGAACCGGTGCTATCATTGAATATTTCGGAGAAGGTGCTAAAAATTTATCATGTACCGGTAAAGGAACCATCTGTAATATGGGTGCTGAGGTAGGAGCAACAACTTCTACTTTCGGTTATGACGATTCTATGGAGCGTTACCTAAGAGCTACAGATCGTTCAGAAGTTGCTGATGCGGCTAATGGAATTAGAGAATACCTTACTGGAGATGATGAAGTTTACGCAAACCCGGAGCAGTATTTTGACCAGGTGATCGAGATTAACCTTGATGAACTTAAACCACACTTAAACGGTCCTTTTACACCGGATTTAGCTACTCCGGTTGGAGAGCTTGGTGAAAAAGCAGCTAAAAATGACTGGCCGATAAAAGTTGATTGGGGTCTGATAGGATCTTGTACCAACTCTTCATACGAAGATTTAACCCGTGCGGCTTCTATTGCCAAACAAGCGGTTGATAAAAAGATAAAAGCAAAGTCTGATTTTGGAATTAACCCGGGATCAGAACAAATTAGATACACTGCAGAACGTGACGGTATCCTTAAGATTTTTGAAGACTTGGATGCTACAATATTCACCAATGCTTGTGGTCCATGTATTGGACAATGGGATCGTAGTGATTTAAAAGGGGAAGAAAAAAATACCATAGTACACTCGTTTAACAGAAACTTCTCTAAACGTGCTGATGGTAATCCTAATACACATGCCTTTGTAGGTTCTCCGGAAATGGTTGCTGCAATTGCAATTTCAGGTCGTTTAGACTTTAATCCAATGACAGATACGCTTATCAACGAAGATGGAGAAGAAGTAAGATTGGATGAGCCAGCCGGAATTGAATTACCACCACAAGGATTTGCTGTTGAGGATGCTGGTTATGTGGAACCTTTAATTGATGGTAGCGGTGTTGAAGTATCTGTAAGTCCAAGTTCAGAGCGTTTACAATTACTAACGCCATTCAAACCAATTGATAACCAAATCAAAGGAGCTAAATTGCTTATCAAAGCTTTTGGTAAATGTACCACTGACCATATTTCTATGGCTGGACCATGGTTACGTTACCGAGGACACTTGGATAACATCTCTAATAATATGTTGATTGGGGCTGTGAATGCCTTTGGTAAGAAAACTAACTTTGTGAAGAACCAATTGACAGGTGAATATGGTGGAGTTCCGGATGTTGCTCGTGCTTATAAAGCTGCTGATGTATATTCAGTAGTTGTAGGTGACCATAACTACGGTGAAGGATCTTCTCGTGAGCATGCTGCCATGGAGCCAAGACACCTAGGTGTTGCTGCGGTGATCGTAAAATCATTTGCGCGTATCCATGAAACAAACCTTAAGAAGCAAGGGATGTTAGGGCTTACTTTTGTAAACGAGAGTGATTATGACTTGATTCAAGAAGATGATACCTTCAACTTCTTAGATCTAGATCAATTCGCGCCTGAAAAACCACTAAATGTAGAGGTTGTTCACGCTGATGGATCTAAAGATGTGATCGTATTAAATCACACTTATAACGATTCTCAAATTGCCTGGTTTAAAGAAGGATCAGCATTGAATCTTATCAAAAAGGAAAATGCTTTATAAGCCTCAAAGGACTTGAAGAATTTAATATAACTTTTTATAAAACAAGGGCTTCCAATACAACGGAGGCTTTTGTTTTTAACCCCTGTTACTAAAGCCACTCCAAGGGATGAAACTCAATAAATCACAGATTCAGAACATATTATTACTAGTGGGGATCCTGGTGCTTTTGTTCACGCCTTTAGGAACTCAAATTAAAGTACAGCTCAACCGATTGCTAGCCTTTTCACCATCTGTGGTGGCAGAGGATCACAGGTCAAAAGTAACGACTTACCAATGGGATTTACAAAACCTTGAAGGAAACAGGTATAGTTTTAAAGATACTCAAGGCAAGGTAGTGCTGTTAAACTTCTGGGCAACCTGGTGTCCGCCCTGCATTGCTGAAATGCCAAGTATGCAAGAGCTCTACAATGACTATGGGGATCAAATCGTCTTTGTGTTTGTCTCCCAAGAACCCAAGGAAAAGATTCAAGGATTCTTAGATAAACACAATTACAACTTCCCGGTATACCAAGCTATAAGTGAACCCCCGGCTGCATTTAACCATAAAAGTATTCCTCAAACCTATCTGGTCGATAAAGCCGGTAACATCGTTATTGATAAAAATGGTGCAGCCAACTGGAACAGTAAAAGCGTTAGGCAGACCATTACAACGTTATTAAACCTATAGGATACATGTCCTTTACCTTTGACAACTTCACAGTGTATAAACACTACCATTTTCTCTTAAATCTTGGTTTTATACGCAATACAGGCAACGCTACGGTTAAGGCAAGATTAACTTTTAATAAATAGTATCTAATTTTGATATTTCATTAGCAATAGTTTAATCAAATTATAAGAAGTTGGAACTTGTGTTTAAAAAATCATCTAAACTCTTGATAATTCTACAATGTAATTTCAAACGTTTGAAATAAAAATATTTTGGGAATGCTAGGAGGTGTGAAAAAATTAAAGATATTTGTGTAAACGAAAACAATAAATTTTCAATTACTTACTTTTTACTAAAATTAATAACTTTTTAATGGGTAAAATACTAATTACTGGGGCAGGAGGACAATTAGGGTCCGAATTGACAGCAGCATTAGCAAGTACTTTTGGTGCTGTAAATATCATTGCTACGGATATTAATGAGGCAGCAGCTGAGAAATTTGATTACTGTACTTTTGAAACCCTGAATGTGATGGATAAGGATCGTTTAGTATCCCTGGTCGAAACCCATCAGGTTACGGAGATATATCATTTAGCGGCCATCCTTTCTGCTGCTGGAGAGAAAAATCCATTGTTTACTTGGCAATTGAATATGGATAGTTTGCTCAGTGTACTGGAGCTCGGTAGAACTGGTGCAATTTCCAAAATTTATTGGCCATCTTCCATTGCTGTATTTGGACAAAACACCCCCATGGATAATACGCCACAACATTGTGTCATGGATCCGACCACGGTTTACGGTATTTCTAAATTAGCAGGTGAACGTTGGTGTGAATACTATAACCAAAAATATGGAGTGGATGTTCGAAGTATTCGGTATCCTGGTTTAATTGGATATAAATCACTCGCCGGTGGAGGGACTACAGATTACGCTGTGGATATTTTTAGAGCAGCGGTTAACAAACAAGATTTTGAGTGTTTCTTAGCTGAAGACATGTACCTTCCAATGATGTATATGCCAGATGCCATTAAAGCAACTATAGATTTAATGCAAGCTCCAACTAAAGATATTAGCATACGTTCTTCGTATAACGTTGCTGCCATCAGCTTTACCCCTAAGGATCTTCATCAAGCCATCGTTAAAAGATATCCTGACTTTAAGATTACATACAAGCCGGATTTTAGACAACAGATCGCATCTTCATGGCCAAATAGTATCGATGATACCCAGGCACGCCTAGATTGGAATTGGCAACATGACTATGGCATAGAACAGATGACTGAAGATATATTAAAACATATCGGTTAGTACCTCGATCTGTTCAAATTATAATAGGCATTCGATTCGATTACTTCCAAGGCCGTACTATTTATTGGTTTTGGAAGTAACTGATTTTAGCGTGAAAAACTTCTGTGATTTTCGTGGCTCTCCATTTGGCCATATCGGCAACTTCTCCTTGGTAGAGTTCATCAAGAGTTTCAAACCACAGAGCCTTCCACTGTTGTTACTCTGTCATTCTTTTTCGTATTCTAGGAAAATAAAATATAAAATTCGATGTTTAGGGGCTTTCCTATTTAACTACCCCACTTATCAAATTGAAAAAAAACTGTCTGTCTGAATTGTTTGAAACAAGGTTAGATTACTCGATATCATGTAGTTGTAAACGTAAACCGTATTGTTTTCAAATTATTGAAGAATTAAATACAAAAACAATATTTTGCCGTAATTTTTTTACAGTACATTTAATTTGAGATACAGAATTCCCTTTCTTTTTTTTTAAACGTTTAGGACGCTATTGATTTATCTTATAGGTTAATTTGAATAAACTACCCAACCACGCATAGCGATGGATTGGGTTTTAAACCTGAAGCTAGATGAGCAATATCGCAACACATAGCATTCGATTTTTCATCGCGGTTTACGGCGCGTCCAAGGGTAGCGATATTGATCGATGCGTTTACATCCGCGTCCATATGGCTTCCAAAGTTGTTGCACTTAAAGTGCTTGGCAGTTCGTTTACCAATATGTTTACACACATCGTTATTTTGCCCTCTAAAGAATAATAACAGATAAATAAATTATGAAGTATACCTTTGGTAAAAAGCTCTATCTGCTGCCCTAACTTAGTTACACACTTAGATAAAATCTAACTGAAATATCAAGGACAGCAGATTTATGGAGCAAATGAAATCAGGTAACAGGAAAGACATTGCATTTGTATACAGGGGTTTAACTTTGGGCAGAAAAAACTTACCAGAGCCTATTTACCCGATACAGAAAGTAACTCAACCTCGTTTACAGACAGTTGAAGCACTAGAGGGACAAATCAGGTACAGTCTTTAAAAATAAGTTTTTACAGCAAATTCGAATTGCGAAATAAAAATACGTTTAAACGCACTAATATTATTGAGTTCATAAAAGGTAAGCATAGCCTCTTTGTATTCAATAGAATCTACAGTCCTAAAAGAAATCGGACAATAGCCTGCAGCAATTAAAATAGCATTACTTACAATTCTAGCCGTTCTTTTATTCCCATCAACAAATGCTTGAATGTAAGAAAGCAAGATTAGGGACAACAAAGATTTCTCTAAAGGATTTTCTTTTATATTAATCAAATTACACATCGCATCTAAAGCTTTTCGGATCTGATATTCATTATCCAGAGGCACATAATTGGTACCTGAAATACCTACTCTGTGTTGTCTGATATTTCGGTCAACGTCTAAATCCTTGATTAAGATACTATGAATATCCTCAATACTTCTTATGTTTAAAGGAACAACATAATCGGGATGTTCAATTATGAAATTTAATGCCTCCTTATGATTAAGCAACATTAATGCATCGTCTTTCGGTTTACCAGACGCTGTCTCTTTTTCTTTAAGCAACCGCTCCGTTTCCAATAACGAATAGGTATTCCCCTCAATTTGAGAAGATTTCCAACTAAGATCAATAGCCAAACGCTCTAATTCTTTATTGTATGACGAAGGAGATAATTTTGAAATATTTTCTAAAAACTTCTCGTGTAAGTTATTTAGATACTTATCCTCTTCAGGAGTAAATAAGCTAACACTAATTAAAACATCTAGAATGCCAAAATCGAACGTATCTTTTATCTTTCTTTGATCCTGTTCATTTTTAAAATACTCATTAATATCTAAGGGATAAAAAAGATCATAAGGTGAACTCAGGGCATAGCTCGTGCCTCTCTTCTTACCGTCAGTAACAATAAGCCCCTCATCATACAGCTTCTTTAAAATACGCTTAACAGTCGCATAACTAAAAGATTCTTGTAATCCATGGTAAATATCCCTTGAAGTGGTCAATGGATTATTCCTGATAAAATCTAATACAATCTCCTCTTTCATTCCTTATAGCTCATTTTAATATGTAAATATAGCTCATTTAGATGAAAACATGAGCTATAAAAGCAACATAAATGAGCTATAAATATTAAAGCAAGTTCAAGAAATAGATATATAGCTTAACTACATTCTTTAACGAATTGCAAACGGATGTTTTATGATCCCTATCTACAGATATCTATAGAAGTGAAATATAGGTACATCCATATTTTAGTCAATCGGATCGACGAACAAGGAAAGACAATGCTGGATTACTGCATAGGATTCGAAGCTCAGCGAGCAGCTCACGAAGTAGCTTTGAAACACGGGTGGACATCCATTCGGCAAGAGAATGAAGAGATAAATAAAAGTCAGAAATTCGAATGGATTACTTCCAAGTCCGTACTAACTATTGGTTTTGGAAGTAACTGATTTTAGCGTGAAAAACTTCTGCGATTTTCGTGGCTCTCCATTTGGCCATATCGGCAACTTCTCCTTGGTAGAGTTCATCAAGCGTTTCAAACCACAGAGCCTTCCACTGATCAAAGTGCTTTAACTGTACTGGAAGTTCGGCGTGGGGAGGAAAAGGTCTTCCGTTATAGGTGTTGTTTCCTAAGAGGATACTTTCCCAAAACCGATACATTTTATCCAAATGCTCTGGCCATTTATCTTTAATTACGCCATCAAATATTGGGCCGAGTAGATTGTTTTCACGGATCTTGCCATAAAACTGGTCAACCAAAAGTTTAATGTCATCCAGCGTTTGAATATCTTCTTTAACCATTATTTCATTTTTTATGGGTATGCTAAATGTACCACACCATTCTAATTGTGGTATGGTTCCTTAAATCCTTACAAAGATACCCTTAAGTAATATGAAAAATAAATGCTTTATGATGAGATTAATCAAAAACTTCAAGGTTGTTTATTTCAATAATTCGTTCAAAGCCTTTTCATAGGCCTGGGCATATTGCAACATACCGTGATCATTTGGGTGGGTTCCGTCAACAAAGCTATCGGAAGTCAAACCAATTTCTTCTTTAGTCAGTAAGTACAAACCATCATAGGTCGATTTTAATTGGTTGTACACTTCTTTTGTTGCCTTATTGAGCTGGTTATAGGTGTGGTATCTATTTATTTGAACTTCCCCATCTGAGTATCCTGCGTGCTCCACGATAAGAATTGGCGTATTAGGATGACTCTTTTTAAGTGTGGTGATTGAAGCTGTTAATCGGGCTATAGCCGCTTCAGGACTCAACCCTTGTCCACTGGTAAAGTTAGGCATACAATCTAAGACAAAAGCACTCGCCTTAAAATTTGCCATATAATCAATGACCTCAGTTTCTAATCGCCCATTCCCTGAGAACCCCAGATTGACCACAGGGTAGGGAAGCTTACGCCCTAAAATATTAGTCCAAGCCATACCGGCTCGGCTGGCGCAAGCCCCTTGTGCGATAGAGGTTCCATATACGATAATGGGGTTTTGATCCCCTGATTCTCGGATAGGAACTAAGGAGTATGCTTTAGGGGTTCCAACCTTAAAGTCTGCTATCGATTGATAAAGCGGAAGGTAGAGCCAAAACTCATGCTTTCCATCTGCTAATTTTATATGTGAAAAGGTATAATTAACGGTTTTTCCGAATGAATATCCTCCGCGAACCCAATCAAACCCTTGGTCGGTTTTTAAATAAAGATCCACACCACTTACCCCGGTGGCAGGCATGTGTGGAAAACTCAATTCCCCACTAGGGGTATAGCTCACTTTAATGAAAGGTGAATCTGTTTTGAATTTAATATAGAATCCGGCAGTATTCCCGGAAAGATTCCACAACCTTTCACGAAGATCTTTATGTAGGGAATCCGGAAAACGTCTAACCGCTCCATTATCAAAAGTGTTTAAACTTCCAAAGACTTTAAATTCAGAAATAGACTTCCAATTTAAGTCCTCATCCTTGTGTTGAGCTGAGAGTGCGCTTGTACATAGTACAAACATTAGCCCTAGTATAACGCTTCCAATAGTTGCTTGATCCCGTCCAAAAAACTGCAACTTTAGAATTATAGATGTTACGAACATTTTATTATTGTATTTTTATCCAGTTCTTTTTACTGCACTTTTAAAATAAAACTCGAAGCTGGGAGTCCCTCTTTATTGGTCAAATTACCCTTGCTAAAAGAGGCAAAACCATAGGCTACCTCAGTTGGCTTTTCTTTCACATGGATGACTACGATGCGACCTTTGATTCGTGCCTTGACCGGTTTACCGTCAAGGTAAAAACCAACAAGACGATCTCCTTCAAATGTCAATCCTTTTCCAACGGAATCAAAATGAATCATCAGTTGGTTACCACGATACTCCACCTTGCTCACTAGTGGTCCCGATACTATAATGTCATGATGATAGACATCTCTGAGTGCCCAACGAGATAAGCGTTCACCTACTGTTTTTTTATCCCTTGGATGTACATCATGCTGCGCACCGATATCTGATGTTACCGCCATTCCTGTGTTCTCGGTACTATTTAAAAACAGTCGCTGCTCATTTCTAAACAAAGGCCAAAGCTGTCCCTTATAACGTACGGTGTCAATGGAGGAAAGCTGCGCATAATAGAAAGGGAGCTCGGGCTGTTTCCACAGTGTTCTGAACTGTGAAACCATAAGTTTCTGTAGATCGTTATATTCCATAACCCTATCAACTTCCTGTGCATTACTCTCACCTTGATACCAAAGAATTCCGCGAATAGGATAATTTTTTAAGCCTTTAATTCCGCTGGTGTATGCAAATCCAGGTCTATATCCGTGATTAGGACCGAATTGATCTGCGTAAATAAATCGCTTGCCAACATTTTGTCGACCACGTTCACGAATCCAATCGGGTAAGGCATCATTATATAACCAATTCCCCCTTACTTTTTTAGAAAATCCAGGATCACTTGCCAAAGCTTCGACTGAAATAAAGCTCTCAAGCGGAGCTCCTCCGATAGCTAGGTGTATTAGTCCGACAGGAATCTCTTCTTCCGCTATTATACGACGAGCAAAATAATAGCCTACCGCGCTCATTGATGGTGCGCTAGTGGAGTCACTGACTTGCCAATCAACATCACTATAGAAGAGTTCAGGGGTAAGGCGATTCAAGACAGAATCTTTGAAATGACGATTGTAAATATATTTTCCGGCAAAACTCGGGTTATAAAATCGAAGTAAAGGCTGCTGAAGCTTGTTTTTTTCTTGCTCGTAGTGGGATTCCTTTTGCAGCTCAAATTCCATATTAGATTGTCCTATTAACAGCCATACGTCACCAACTAAAACATCTTTTAGTTCGATCTGTTCTTTTTCAGTCCGAATCACTAGTGAGGCCGGGGTGTTTTGTGCTTTTTGTGAAGGCAACACTAGAGACCAATGCCCATTAGAATCCGCTGAGGTTTGCAAATGAATTACACCAAACTCAACACGAACTAATGCCTCAGGCAGCGCATTTCCGCTTAAGGTAATTGGTTGCTCTCTTTGCAGAACCATATGGTCACTGAAGTGTTTGTCTACAGTGAGCTGGCTATAGGTTTTTGAGAGTGAGCCAAGAAATAGAAGGCAAAGCATTACAGATTTATACATGAGCTGGTTTTTTAAATAGTAAACTAAATAGGTATCCGAATACATAACAACTCACCATACCAATTAGTGAATACATGAGGAAGTTAATATCAGTATACATGCTGACGAACCAAGTTGCAAGGGCGCTGAGTACAAGCCCAATGATAACACCATTAGAATTGGCTCTTTTGGTAAGCATTCCCAAAAGAAACATACCTCCAAGGCCACCAGTAAATAATCCTAAGAATTTATAGAACTGATCCCAAAGGGATTTGATATTGGAATTGGCCATCCATAACGCAAATATAATTCCGAATATTCCAATGGCAACAGTAGCAATACGTGCGACCTTTAATAAATTTTGATCACTTCCTTTTGGATTGAAACGCTTGTAAAAGTCATTACAAAACGCCGTTGAAACAGAATTCAAACTACTAGAGATGCTAGACATGGCAGCGGAGAATATACCACCGATCAATAGTCCGGAGATACCTTTGGGTAATTCATTGACAATATACCACGGGAAGATTGAATCGTTATTGGAGATTCCAGGGCTAAGTCGCTCCGGCATCTCGGTGTAAAATATAAATAACAATGTTCCTACCCCGAAAAATATAATGGTAGCTGGTAAGATAAGCACCGCATTGGTGTATAAGGTTTTTCTTGAATCTTTAAGATCACAACTGGTGAGATAACGTTGAACAATAGTTTGATCTGTTCCCTGACTCACCATAGCCGAGGCAAGTCCTCCTATAAAGACTACCCAGAAGGTGGAATCAGTGAAATTAAAACTGAGGTCTATAACATTAAATTTCTCTTTGGCATCGGCATAAGTTATCATGTCACCAAACGGCATTTCGGTATGGCTCAAAATCCAAATCACTGCCAATATACTTCCGCCCATTAGAATAATGACCTGGAATACATCGGTCCAAATTACCGCCTCAATACCTCCAAAAGTGGTATACACGATACATATGATCCCCATAATCAGGATACTTGTTTCCACTGAAATTCCAGTAACGATAGAAATAGCAAGTGAGGGAAGTAATAATACAATTCCGATTCTTCCCAGTTGGAATAAAATAAAGGACAAGCTTCCAAAGGCTCTAGCGGTATAGTTGAAGCGATCCTCTAAAAACTCATATGCGGTGGTAATTTTTAGTTTGTTGAAAAACGGAATAAACAAATAGGCGATCACTGGTGTCACCACAATGGCCGCGATGTTTAAAAAGAAAAAGGACCAGTCCGTTGTGAACGACTTAGCAGGGATAGCCATAAATGTAATGGCACTAAGCAGGGTTCCAAAAACGCTAAGTCCGGAGGCCCACCAAGGGATTCTTCCACCACCCACAAAGTAATCATTTGTGGAGCGTTGTTTGTAGGAGAAATACAATCCTATTCCCAAGGAAACTACAAAGTAGCCTGCGATAACAGCGTAGTTTAACCAACCAAATGTACTGGCGCTTTTACTGGAGTGGTATTCATACACTTTAGGAGTTCGCACCCCTGGGGCAACCTCTCCTGAAACGATATAAAATCGATCGTTAGCTTTAAAAGAAAGGGTAGTTATTGGTATTTGATCCTCTAGAGTGTCGTACACGGACCAAGTGTCGGTCATGGTATTAAAGGCCAATACCTCTTTTTGAAAACCGGGATGATTTTTAAATATGGCATTCTTTTTTGCCGTTAAGGATGATTTGATAGAATCATTAATACTTGCACTAGCCTTAAGGGTGTAGTTTTCGATCTGATCAAATAATTTTTCATCAGATCCACCATAAACTAAGATATGCATTGAACCACTACGTTCTACCGCAGCCCCCATAATAACGCGAGGTTTGCCTTGGATTTCAATAGGACCTTCTTCTTCCCATACACTGTGTTTCAAGTCATAGGAGATAAAGCTGGAAAGCGCTTTGGACTTTTGCCCATTTTGCTCATTTCTCCCACCAATGACATATATTTTTTTAGAAAAGGAGTCATCTTGAACCACTGCAGAGTGTACAGATCTGGGATCCCCCGGGAAATCAGCTAACTGTTCCCATGTGGTGCCTGTTTCAAGATTAAGCCTGTAAAACAGGTTGGTGCTGCCATTGACATCACTTCCTCCTATAAGATAAATGTAGCCTTCAAAATACACAGCCGCGGCATTGGCAAGTGGTTGAGGTAATTCTGGTCCGTTTTTAACTACAACATCCTTTTGGATGGCATCATATGTGAAAATGAAAACACTTTTATTCGGCCCGTTTTTATTATTTCCACCAATACTGTAAATCCCTTTTTCTGTAGAAACATTGGCAGTATATGCTAAAGGTTCTGGAAGGGTTTGATTAGAAGTTACCCACTGCCCGTTGGAATAGACAAAAATCTGATCATGCCATACTTTTGCTCCTCCTTCCCAGGGCATTTTGTCTGGAAAATTAGCCCCGCCGGCAGCGATAATATGCTGTTGGTAAATACCTCCTAACATTCCGGCATAACCGATGCTTTTTTGAGCTGATTCTGTAGTAGGAATATCTTTAAGATTGCTGTATTCTAGATGAGTTGGTTTGACTTCTTGTGCCAAGACCGTGGTGATCATCGCCAAGGAAATAAATAATGTATTTCGTATGGTTTTTAATGATTTATAGGCCATGAGTTTAATTTTTATTACTAGTGCTATAGTTTAGGTTTTCAGAAGATAATGGAGCGAAAGTGAACATCCAATTCTGATAGGTGTTTTTTCCGGGAACCTTAAAAATCACAGTATTCCAACCCTTTTTAAGAGGGATGGACACTGGCTCTCGTGTCCAATACAATTCTTCGTCTTCCCATGCAATTTCTTGGTCATGCTTGTTTCCCCAACCTTGGGTCACCTGTGGTTTCCAACCTGGGTTAATCCATTTTGGTGCAGGCAATTGCTGTCCATTGATCCAAAAGGTTCCTCCGTTGGCATCCCATTGTCCTGCCTTTGGAATACCATTATAAGCTCTGTTGGCTCTATAAGGGGTTTCAAAACCGACCCAAGCCTGCAGCTGTTGATTCGTTTCACTGTAGATGTTGGTCTTGGCGAAGTAGACCTCGCCAGGTTTGGCAGCTGGATAATAACCGCCTAACTGAAAGCGATCACGGATATAAATGGTGTTTCCGGTGGCTAACCTCACAGAATCTGAGCTTTGAAAAGCCTGCTCGACCTGAGCAAGGGAAATGTCAGTACTGTCCTTAAACGGTCCTACGAGTTTCCACTGCGCATGAGATTGAGGTGTGTATTGAAAAGGTAAATCTTTAAAATAGCGCTCCTTATGTGCTATTAAATAATCTTCAAAGGCATCAAAGTAAGTATTCTCTTCACTGCCATAAGGAGGGATTTTTGTTAAGTATTCCCTAGATGCTTCACTGACATCATCGGTCCATGTTTTCCATGCGTAAGTCAATAGTGAAGGGTAGAGGGGATTAATTTTTATGATGTCAGGTCCTTGTTTCACATTCACATCATTCCACAGGCAAAGTATACCACCCAAAATAGTGTTGTTTGAACCTGCACCAATAGGTTTAAAGAACAATTTTGAAATATGAACATAAGGCTCGCCGTTGTTGACATAACTATTCCAGGAATCAATTTCCCTAAAAGGCTTATCCCCTGAAACCTTTTCCGGTCGCCATCCCTGTCGGATCACATCCATATCGGTGTTAAGTCCGGGATTCCAAACCATGACATCTCTTCCGTAATCATTACAATAGGTAATCATGGTATTTAGAAATTCCTCGGGGTTGTCAATCTTCACCTCGTCAGATCCGATATGAATTATCGGAGCCATTTCTTTTGGGATTTCTGTAAAGAACTCTTTCAGTATAACTTTTAAGGCCACCATACCTTGCTCAGATTCCATTTTAAAACCCATGGATGTGATAAAGGAATCACTGTGACCCGGCATATCAATCTCAGGAATGATCTGTATCTGCCGCTCCTTAGCATAGGCGAATAGTTCTCTGATCTCATCATAGGTATAAAATAGACCGGGATCTCTGGTAGGACGGTGGTTTTGAGCAGCGGTAAGTTGTGGGTATGCTTTACTCTCAATACGCCATGCCGGTCGATCTGTAAGATGCCATTGAAAGACATTGAGCTTGTATTGTGCCATGATGTCCAATTGCTGCTTTAAAAAGTCCATGGTCTGGTAATTGCGACCAACATCCAGTAACAAGCCTCGAACATCATAAGCCGGGACATCGTAAATGCTACACAGCTGTACTGACAGCTTACCATCGTTTTGAGAAAAAAGTTGTCTTAGGGTTTGTAGGGCGTAATACTGCCCATTTTCTGAAGAAGCTTCTATGGTGATCCCATTTCTCTTTACCTCTAGAGAATAGCCTTGCTCAGGGATTTCTGAATTCGTTTGGATTTGAACAGGTATTCCTTTGGTGCTAATGATAATTCCAGATAATACGTTTTGAAGTGCCTTTGGAGTTGAGCCAGATAGCTTGATTCCATTAATGGCCACCGCTTTTTTACCCCATTTAACCTGTAGTGGATAGGGGATTAATTTTACCGGTGCCTCCTTTAATTCTTCTGCACTGAACTTTGTTTTAAAAGCTGGAGACTGTGCTCGCAGATCAGTGTGGTTACACAATAAGACTAAGGAACATAAAAAGAAAAATAAAGTAGGAAATCGCATAAAAATTACGTTTAGTTGTTTTGCATTGTAGCTATTGGGTTTATTGGTACAGATCTTTGGTGTCAGCCTGGTGAAGCTCCACTAGGAAGTCTCCAATGGTTTGAGTGGTGGCTTTAAAGAAAGCAGCACCTTTTTCAGCCGTAGATTTTGAAGGATCACCAACGCCGGTGTCTTTGGTGACTGAAGTCCATTTTCTTTGCGTGGTTACCCATGTACTTAAGGCCTGTATTTTAAATGTTTTTGCCTCACCATCACCGGCCTGATCCAAAGGAAGAACCAGTTCAGGGTGCAGGTGCATTATGGCTGAGGTCTCGAGTTCTCCGGCATGATCTCCCGGGTCATCAAAGAATTGATTCCCATCTTCAGCACGCCACCAGTTTAAGGCGCAGACAAATACTTTTGGATAGAGTGCACTTAACTCGCGTATGATAGGTTTAAAAGTATTTCCGCCATGGGCGTTTACAATTACCAATTTATCGATGTTTTGTAAATCTAAGACTTGTACAATATCCTTAAGCACCTCTAATTGGGTACTTGGGTTCATATTGATACACAAGGGAACATCCAATTGACCTGTGTTAACACCGAAAGGAACTACAGGCAAGACAACCGGTCGAGCACCCTTTTCCCAGGCGATAGCTGCTGCTGCTATGGCTGCCGCTTCAGCGAGATAATTATCGGTACCGTAAGGAAGGTGATAGTTATGCGCCTCGGTTGCACCCCAAGGGAGTACCGCTGTGGTATAGGCCTGATCTTTGACGTCTTTCCAATTGTTTTCTTGTAAAACATACGGTCTTGGTGTTTTCATCTCTTTGGTGTTTATGATTTAAGGTAAAGCCTTGCAATACCAATAACGGAAATTGCAAGGCTGTTGATTTCAGTTTTTTAATCCAATAGCGTTTCTACAGCAACCTTTTGGAAGTATAAATCTCCACTGCCTTCGTATAGGATACCGATATAATTCTCATCAATCTGAGTAAGGCACGAATATCCGTAGCCTCCTTGCTGATAGAGCTCCACTTGATTTTTCTTTGGCCAAGTTGCCCCGTCATCAAAACTTGTTTTAATGGTCATGTGATCTCTGGCAACCTTTGAATTTGGATTTGAAAAGAACAATACATTCTGTTGACCTTCTCTTTCAAAAGAAATGATGCTGGCCATACAGTTAGGCTCAATAAGTGCCTTTCTAGAAGTAGGGTGTTCTGTCCAAGTCTTCCCTAAATCCTTGGTTACAGCAATAGAGCGGCCATTTAAAGAATCCTTACGATTCGAACGGTTTCTGTCATCTCTCATGTTCAACATCAGACTACCATCACTAAGTTCTACAACCTGTGCTTCTGTAGTTTCAGATTTTGCTCCGGTACCCGCATGCCAGGTTTCACCCTCATCTTTACTGTAAACTATGGTAGAGTGAGGAATCGCATTCTCATCCTTGTATTGTGCTGCAAAAACAAGCGTTCCATCTTTCATGGTGATTCCATTCCCGGGGCCGTTGAAGAATAATTTCCAGGAAGGATCTTTAATCTGCTGGGTAATATTAATTGGTGCTGACCAGGTTTTACCATCATCGTCACTTTTCACCAAGATAAACTGGCCTGTTTGCTCAGGAGTCATTCCTTTGTCTGAAGCCCACCAAGCTCTTTTGTCTTTATTTCCGTGTAACCATAGTGCCGCTACCCAGATCGTACCCGTGTTCTGATCCACAAGTACTGCCGGATCACCAATGCCGTTTTCATCCTGTGGTAAATCACCATAGGTACCCATATCCATAATCACCTGCATAGGCTCCCAAGTTTGACCACCATCGGTACTTCTATTCATCCCTACATCAACATGTGCCTGTAAATCCACGGCACTGTTGTATCGAATATCGTAAACTGCAATTAGGGTGCCTTCTTTAGTGGTGGTAAGTCCGGGAATTCTGTAGGTATGTACATCATCATCACCTTTATTTCTAAGTGCAATGCCTAGCTTTAATAAATGAGGTTCTTTAGCATCAAAGCTAAGTCTTGACCCATCTTCAAACTCTAAGTAGTCAATAGCAACTCCAGTTGTTTTAGTGATATCAGCACCTTCTTTTAGAGCTATAGATACCCACAGATTCTGTGGCTCCTTAGTCAGTGGAAGCTTCCCCTGAACTGCAACAGTTTGTGCTGGCTGTGCACTACCAAACTGTTTTGCTTTTTTGAAATTCACTCGTGCAGTAGTATCACTATACACACTGATGTTTTCAATGGAAGAAACTGGTAAATCCCCAAGGATATCCAGATGAACTCCAACCAATGTTTTTGCCGCTGCGCTATCTGCGAGATTTAGGCTTAGTTTGACCACCTTGTTATCGGCTTTTCGCAACAATATCGGCATTTCAAAATCGGTAACTTCTGCGGTTACCTGATCTGTTTCTTTAACTGTTGTGCAACTCGTCAAGACTATAGCAAAAGCTATGCACAACACATTTAGTAGTCTAAGTGATTTAAAAAATTTCATATGTAGTAATCTATTGTTTGTTCTCAATTCGTTCAAAAGTTTTCCAGCATTGATACATCGCTCTAGGTACGTGGAAACACCCTTTCCACTTTCCACCTTTAAGTTCTAAAAGCGGTTCACCTTGACGATTTAAATACCCGTACCATTCCCCATATTTTGGATCCGGAAAATGATCCCAGCTGTAGTGGTGCACCTTAGTATACCAATGCTGTAATCTTTCGTCTTCTATATGTTCCATGGCCTTGGTTAAGGCTACTAGAGTCTCTAAGTGTACCCACCACAGTTTCTGATCCCATTCCAATTGGAGTGGAGGACGTCCCTCGCTATCCATAAAATAAAAGATCCCACCGTACTGCTTATCCCAAGAATATTCTAAGGTAGTTATTATCGTATTGGCAGCCAACTTCATAAGTGATTTATCGTTGCGTCTGACGCCAATATCCATCAAGAACCACATGGCTTCAATTCCATGTCCGGGATTAATCAAGCGACCTTCAAAAGTATCTGACGGGCTTCCGTCCAACTGTACATTTTCCCGAATTAGCCCTGTAGAACGATCTAGAAAATCTTTGGTGACCTCTGAAATGCACTGATCTAAAGTTTTTTCAATCTCATCATGATCCAGTATATGCTCGAGCTCCAATACCAAATTCGATAGAATCATCGGAAGTGAAAAACCTTTTAAAGCTCTATTTCCAGTGCTTTTTTCGTATTTCCCTTTTGGATTATGTTGCTTTTTTAGAATGTTGTGATAGGTAGCTCTAGCCAGTTCGCTATAGGTGTCCTCTCCTGTAGCCTTCGCATATTGGGCAAAAGCCATGGCTGCAAAACAATCTGAAAAGATATTATAAGGCTGAACTAAGGGTTCTCCCTCTCGAGTTGTAGAAAAATAAAAATTTCCATCTTTATCCATCGCATGATCAACCAAAAAGTTAATTCCCGATTTTGCGATGTCCAACCAAGCCTCTTTAGGCTCTACTTCGTTGTACAATACCGAAAACATCCAGGCCTGTCTCCCTTGGAGCCAGGTGAACTTATCGGTGTCAAAAACATCACCTTTACGATTTAAACATGTAAAAAATCCACTGTGTTGCGAATCTATGGAATGCTGCTCCCAGAAAGGGATAATATCATCTAAAAGGGCGTCTTTATATATTTTTGCGTATTTCATAGTTTATTATGTTATACATAATGCACAAATATAACTTTTTTTTAATTATATTGCTAATGTTTAAGTGTTAACATTTAAATACAGATAATTTTGTTGGACTTTATACAAAGCGTGTTAGATTTGCAGGAGTTTGGCTTAAGCAGTACAAAAACACTAAAAAATGAAAAACCGAGAACAGTTAGGACCGATAGACACATTATCCTTAGTGGATAAAGTGGAGATGCGTTTGATGCAATATTTTAAAGAAAACAATCTTAAACCGGGAGATCCCATCGCCAAGGAAATGGATTTGGCAGCGTCCTTGGGGGTGAGTAGGACTGTTGTCAGGGAAGCACTTCTAAGACTCAGGACCTTAGGATTTATCGATAGTAAAAAGCACAAAGGAATGACCTTCCAGGAACCAGATATTATCAATAATTTTGAGCGTATTTTAGAGCCGAATTTACTGGGAGAAAAAACCCTTAAAAGTTTATTTGAACTTCGACTTATATTGGAAATGGGGATGGCGGACTTTTTATTTGAATATGTTACCTCCAATGACATCGCAGAATTAGAGCAAATTGTTGCTGAAGAAGCTGCTGCCAATTACAACAGGAATATGTTCTCATTAGACAAGGAAATTGCTTTCCACGGTAAGCTTTATCAGATTTCCAGAAACAGAACCCTGCAACGTTTCCAAGATTTGTTACTTCCAGTATTTGAATACCACTACCAACAACAACGCATGGAGACCAACGGAGATTATCAGTATTCTTCCGGTAAGTTTGTCAATCATAAAATGCTATTAGATCATCTGAAGACAGGAACTCCGGACACCTTCAGAAATGCGATGAGAAGGCATTTAGAACCTCATTTTGATCAAATCTTCCTTAAAAAAAGATAGTTTAAATCTCGTTTAGTATAATTTAAGTCTCATTTGGATTACGCATGACATAACGATGCGTTTCAAATAGACTTAAAAAGAAAGAGGGAGCTGCGAAACAGCTCCCTCTTTACAACAACATAATAAAAACTAACCAATTCTAAACTTTGCACATGAGTTTAAAATATATTTAAACCCTATGTTTTGTTATGTTTCAAAATGCAGGGTTTTATGATTTAACCCCTACTCAGGATAACCTGCAGTTTGTTCTAGCATTGGATTACGACCTATCATATCAAGGGTAATCGGCAACACTAATAAATATTCTTCTGAGGCGTCAATGTACTCGATGTTATTAAATACATACTGATTTCCGGCGCGTCTTAAATCCCACCAGCGTTTACCCTCTGATAAGAATTCTTTATAACGCTCATTCAATATAGCATTGGCATTATCAGTTTTAGATCCGTTGACATACCCGTGGATTACAGGATCGTAATTGCTACCATATGCTCTGGCGCGAACCAAGTTGATTTCCGTAGAAGGATCTTCATTTAACAGGTTCTTAGCTTGAGCTAATAGAAGTAATACGTCCGCATAGCGATATACAGGAACGTCGTTGTCTGAAATTCGAACACTTCCGTCTACACTTCCGACAAACTTGCTAGTTATTGCACCGAAATATTTATCAGCATTATAACTGCTATATCCTTCGCCACCATTATCATCTTTATAAAGCTGCGTGAAGGTAGCATCCTTACGAGTATCTAATGGATCATCTATAAGTTGTAGTGTTTTCTCTGAAGGTCCATAACGGTTTCCTCCATTGGAGATGAACTCATTCATAGGGTTTCCATGTTGATCAAATTGTGGATGAATCTCTGTGGTTCTCCCTGTTAAAAGAGAATAGTAATTCGTTGCTTGATCTTGTTCATAATCTACAGCAAAGATAAATTCCTTGTTTGCTTCGTTTTCAGTATTCCATAGATCCGCAAAATTAGCTTCTAGTGCAACATCCATAGCAGCGATTTGCTGTAATGCCGTTTTAGCGGTGTTAAAGTCTGCTGCTCCACCTCCTAAAAGGTTTCCAGACCAGATGTAAACATCTCCTTTGAGCGCTAGGGTTGCTGCCTTAGACCAATAGATTCTTTTTCCTTGCCAGTAAGAGGCATCACCTCCAAAGTATTCCAAAGAAATTTCAAGATCTGATTTGATCAAGTTCATAACCTCTTGCTCAGAAGATCTTGGTTTACTTAGAGAGGAAGGATCTATATCTGAAAGCGATTCCGTAGAAATTGGAACTGCTCCCCAAGTTTTCGTCAGGGTGTAATAATAAAACGCCCTTAACCCGAAAGCTTGTCCTAACATATGTTTTTTGTCCGCTTCATTACTAAAGCTGATTTCAGCAACATTTTCGATGAAATCATTAAGCTGATGGATTTTGGTATAAATACCTGCCCAACCTCCAAATGGAGCTGTTGAAACCGTAATGTTGGATTCAATTAAGGGTTCGTTAGCAGGAGATTCAAAGGTTTGTCCTCCCCATACATCACTTCTTAGCTCACCGAGTAACCAGAAGTTACTCTGCATTCCACGGAATGATCCATAGAGTCCTGTGTGTGCTGCTTTGGCTCCTTCCTCTGAGGTCCAGAAGCCGTTGGTGTTTAATTCACTCGGAGCGGTGATTTCCAGCTCGCTCTCACAGGATACCAGCAGCAACACCAATAGTATTTTAAATATATTTTTCATCTTCTCGTTCTTTAAAAGGTTAAATTAAGTCCAAGAGTTACAGTTACAGGCATTGGGAATTCACCAGCCTGGTAGCCACCCTCTTCCGGAGTATCACCGCTATAACTTTTAAAGTAATGTAAATTACTTCCGGTCAAGTAGAGACTCAGCGCTTGGATTTTATCACTGAAAGCAACAGTAGGTACATCATAGCTCAATGTGACTTCCCTTAATGCCAGATAGTCCGCTTTTTCCCAGAAGTTATTGTTGATGTAGGCCTCGCTGCCTCTAAAAATATTTCGTTGTACGTCAGTGAAAACAAATCGTGGAATATCTGTATCCCTGTTTTCAGGAGTCCAAGATTGTAAAACCAAAGCGTCTTGATTTAAGTTCCCTTGTGTTTGTGCAATTCCTTTACCACGGATGTGGTTGTAAGCGATATGTCCTGTTGCAAAGTCGGTTTTCACATAAAGACCAATCCCTTTGTATTTGAAACTTGTAGTAAAACCTCCGACAAAATCAGGAGTCGTTCTACCGATCACCTTACGGTCATAGGAGTTGATGATATTATCATCGTTAAAATCCTTCCAAGCAACATCTCCAGGATATCTTTTGAATGGATCCGGAAGTAAATCATCCTGACGCTCAGCATGAGCATCAACCTCTGCCTGATCGGCATAGATATAATCTTGGACGTAAGTAACAACCATGTCGTTTCCAACGCGTTGTCCTTCTTGTAATCCTCCTACCCATTCCAATTCTCCTGAATCCGGGTTGTAGATTTGGTGTCCACCTTGACGGTTGTTTTCATTATCATTTTCCGGAAGATTAACCACATAATTTTTGATTTGAGACATGGTCGCTCCAAAATTCCAAGTAAAGTCTTGAGTACGGATAATATCTGCGTTTAACTGTAATTCAAAACCTTTGTTTCTAAGGGTACCGTTATTAGTGGTAATGGAACTAAATCCAGTCCAGTAGGGAAGGGTTAAACCTGCCAATTTATCTTTAACATCTCTGATGAAATATTCCCCGATAACACTTACACGGTTATTGAACAATCCTAGATCCAAACCAAAGTTTAGCGTTGTTGAACGCTCCCATTGTAGATCCGGAGTCGCTAGACCGGTATTGGCGTAACCCGTTTGGCCATCATATACACCTTGGGATCCATAAGAACCATAAACTTGGTAATTTCCTAACACATCGATGTTTCCGTTCACCCCGTAACTAACTCTAGGTTTGAATGTTGTAACGACATCGCTGATCCCTGAATTCATAAAGAAAGGCTCTTTATGTGCATTCCATGCAAAGGATGCTCCCGGGAAAAATCCAAATTTATCATTAGCTAACCTGGATGAACCATCCTGTCTAAAGGTTAGACTTAAAAGGTATTTGTCATCAAAGTCATAATTTAAACGACCGAAAAGGGATACAATTCTATGTTCGGTTTCAAAACTGCTTGGGACTCCATTAGCTTCACTTCCCGCATTAAGGGTGTAGATGAAGTCTGTAGGAGAGCCTTTAGTTCCCGCCGAAGAAGAATAATAATTATCTTGGTAATACTCTGTACCTCCAAGTAAATCAAAGGTGTGGTTTCCTAAAACTTTGGTGTAGTTTAAGGTTGCTGTCACTTGATTCCTTAGGGTTCTTTCCAAGCTTGTAGAGGCATTTCTGGTAGTGATATAAGTACCACCATTCAAATAGGCCTTGTTGAATCGATCATTATGGTTGTTGATTGTAAAGTGGCTCGCTGTTACAGCAGCCTCTAATTCATCAGTTATCTCCCAATTCATTCCTACAGAGGCTTGCAAACGTTGTTCTAAGTTCTTACGAACAAATTTGTCCTGATAGTAAAGTGGGTTACCAAATCCGGAGTTTGTACCTTGATTGTATATATCAGATAATGAACCATCAGGATTGTTGTTGAATACACGTGATGTTGGTGGTTGACCGGCAAAACGTCTAAATACGGTATCATCACCTCCAAGTGGGCTCTGTTTTAAATTTGAGTGCGAATAAATGATGTTCGAGTTTACTCTGAACTTGTCGGTGATTTTATAGCTTCCGCTAAATTTACCTGAAATTCGTTTAAACCCAGAACCTAGAATAAGTCCTTCATTATCTAAATATCCTAGTCCTAAGTAATAAGACCCTTTTTCATTACCCCCATCAAAGGAAAGGTAATTATCAATGGTTCTACTGGATTGGTAAATATTATCACCAACCTCGTTCTCCATAAATAAAATCTGTCTGCTAGGATCTAGTGGATCTGCTACAGTTCCCCAACCTGGATACTGTAATAAGTATCTATTATCAGGAGTTAAAAACTGGGTCGTAAACGGAGAGTCTGTTGTGTTTCCACCAGTTCCAAAACCAGTAGCTCCGTCAACAAAAGCACCAAAACCATTTGGATTATTAGTAGCCTCCCTGTAGTAGGCAACAGCTTGTCTGTTGTATCTGATAAAATCAGCAGCGCCAAGATAGGTAGGTGTTTTTCTTTTGTGGTTCATACTGAACTTCTGCTTGAAGTTGATGCTGGATCGTCCGGGTGTTCCTGTTTTAGTGGTAACCAAGATTACCCCATTGGCAGAACGTGCACCGTAGATAGCCGTAGCAGCTGCATCCTTTAGTACCTCGATGGATTCGATATCATCCGAGTTCAGTGCGTAAAAACTACCAGGGACGCCATCTATTAAAATCAGTGGTGAACCTGTACCGTTAAAGTTAGTTCCACCACGAAGTGTAATTTGTGGTGTAGCCCCAGGTTGTCCTGTAGTGTTCGTTACTCTTAATCCAGATATGGTACCTTGTAGCGCGGTAGCAGCATTGGATCTTGTTGAGGTTTCCATAACGCGAGTATCTAATTTAGATACCGATGTGGTCAGTTTAGCCCTGGATTGTTTACCATATCCGGTTACAACCACCTCGTCCAGCATGGCGGTGTCTAATTGAAGACTCGCTTGGATAGTTGATTGATTTCCAACGACAACTTCCTGAGCCTTATAACTTACATAGCTAATGACAAGTACATCCTCAGCACTAGCTTGTATACTGAAATTCCCGTCAAAATCGGTTTGAGTTCCAGTAGTGGTTCCTTTAATTAATACAGTGGCTCCCGGTAAAGGAGTCCCCAATTCGTCTAAGACGGTTCCGCTCACCTGCTTGCTCTGAGCAAATGCGGAAGATGTTACTAGCGAACATACTAAGAGCATCATCTGTATGCTTCTTCCAAAGCGAAGATGATTTTCTAAAATCAGGAACTTGGTCCTGATAAAATGATAGAAATTCTTCATGAAATGTGTAGTTTAGTTATTGAATATTGATAGCTTAATTGTATTATGTATAACATGCTTGATCAAAAAAATCACTTAAGATTCGCTTCTTGCAAAATCATCATGATTTAATTGAATAGATTTCATTTGATCTAAAGCTTGGTTTAACTGCGCATCAGTTAATGTGATGTGCGGTGATCTGCTGGGGCCACAATCTATTCCGAGGGCTCTCATAAAACTTTTTCCAGCACCGTTAAAGCCACCAAAGGCATCTAAGTTTTGAACAAATTTTATAGCACGACGCTGTAGTTCGTTAGCCTGCTCGTAATCCTGTATTTTATAACATTCTGAAATAGTACGGTATAAAGGTGCTAAATGGTTATAAGTACTACCTACCCAACCATGTCCGCCTAAAGAGATACTGTCGACGAACATTTCATCGATACCAAAATAAAATTCCAGTTCCGGTTTTAATTTGTCCTTTAGTTCCATACAGAATTGGAAATCGATAATGTCATTATGGGTGAACTTAACACCCATAAAATTTGGGATTTCTGCAACAGCATGTGGAACAAAGTCTCTCATATCTAAATTCGCTCCTGATAGAACAGGAATATGGTAATAATAGAATGGAAGCTCAGGAGCAGCCATAGCTACTTCTTTGCAATACTCAACGAGTTTACCTACGGATTTAATGGTAAAATAATAGGGTGCAAGTACCGCAATACCATCAGCTAGGATTGCAGAGTGCTTGGCAAGCTTAACAGCCTCAATAAGTGAGGTGTGTCCAACGTGATTTATCACTTTAAAATCCTCACTGCGTTGCCCGCTCCAAGCATCCATAAGCTCCATACGCTCCTTGGTTGAAAGTGAAACAAAGTCTCCAGTGGACCCATTGATAAAGGCGCCTTTAATAGCGTTGTTTTTCAAAAACTCTCCATAGGTGCTTATAAGCTCAGTATTTAAACTGTAATCCTCCCTCATGGGAGCATATGTTGCTGCTAGTAAATTCATATATATGTATTATGTATAACATAAGCAAATATATGTAAAAATTTGATATAGCCAAACTTAAGTTAAAAATTTGTTATTAAAATAAGAAATTTAGTGAGCCTATTGTACGTAAGGATTCCGCGTACTAATGTATATTTTTTTAGTTGTTATTGCCGTATTCCACGAGTGCCTTTAGATACAATTCGCTAAAAGCTGCAGAAGAAAATGGATTTTGACTGCTCACTAGATTTCTATCTTTTATTGCAAAATTAGCCTTTGGAAATCCGGAACGATATTTAAGACCAAGTCTGCGAAGTCGCTTTCCTATTTTTCTGGAAACGGGCTTACCTTTCATGATAAAGCGTTCGATTACAAATTCCTCTATTGGAGAGACGGCACTTACCTTGTAGCCTATATAAGGATGCTTGTCTTTATCTATAGTCAGCAGTAGACTAGGTGCATGACAGATTAGTCCCGTAGGCTTTTGATTTGCAGCAAATTGCTGTAATAGCAGTGGGATATGCTTGGAATGGGCCAAGTCAACCATTAGGCCTTGGCCTCCAGGGATGATCAAACCCATATATTCACTTTGATGTTCAAGAATGTACTTTAGAGATTTAGGATGCAAGAAGCTACTATCTTTTCTAATGAAATCCATGGCTTTAATCTTTAATTCCAGTTGTTCTTTCCAATACTTATCATGAAGACTCTCCTGATCTATACTAGGGGCTTTAGCCTCAGCTGTAGCAAAATCGACCTGGTAGCCTGCTTGTTTTAAGGCGTGATACGCCAGATAGAATTCGTTTAAGAACACACCGGTCTGTCTTAATTTTTTTCCTTGATTCAGGCTAAGAGTGTCTGCTGCGCTTAATACCATAACTATTTTATTTTGCGCAGTTAGGTAATTCGCAGTACACCCGGTGATGATTATCATAATAATGAAAGTTTTCAGATTGATCATGGTTTTGTTTTTTAACAAAAATCATCAATCATCTACAGCGGTGCATTTACATAGGTAAAGATTTTAAATTTTGGATCGAATTCTGCTCAATTGAGTAGGAGTGATGCTTAAGTACGACGCAATATGGTATTGGTTGATGAGGTTCTCCAAACCCGGGTGCTCTTCTCTAAAGATATCATAACGCTTGGTGGCGTCTAAAGTAGCTAGTTCAATTTCTCTCTTTTCTTTGAGTGCAAATTTGTATTCTGCTAATCTTCGCGCCAGGCTTTCAATCTTTGGGAATTTTGCGTACAGCCCGGTGACTTTATCATAATCCGCTATCAGCACACTACAGTCTGTCAGGCACTGGATGTTGATGGAATTGCGCTGCTTTGTGGTCAGGGAAACATAGGCCGCCACAAAATTTGAATTCGTAAAAAAAGTTTTGTTGTACTCTTTGCCGGCGCTGTTACGATAAAATGCTCGCATTACTCCGGTTTTAAGAAAACAGAGGGTGGATGCGTACTGACCTTCTACTGCAAAATAGTCGTCTTTTTCAAGTTGGGTTTCAGTAAACAATGTTGTAAAGGATTCCTTTTCAATAGGGGTTAAATCGACGAAGTTTTCTATATAAGCTCTAAGTGTATCCATGGTTGGTCAAAAATAATAGACCTGGTTTTGGTGGTTGATTAAAAGTGACCCCCAAGATACACTATTTTAAAACTACTTCTGTAGGTTTATAAGATACAGTATTCAATAGGGCTTCATTATATTTGATTAAAATAAGCAAAGATGGTTGTAAAAAAGCATAGTAGTAATGGGATTGACATTGCGGAAGTTATATCCGACGATCTTCTGATTACCAACGAATCTGATGGATTAGATCTTGTTGGAACACTGTATTTTCAGGGCTATGATAGGGTAATTCTTTATAAGGAGAATATCGCAGCTCAATTTTTTGATCTCAAAAACGGACTAGCCGGGGAGGTTCTGCAAAAATTCTCCAACTACCGTATGCGACTTGTGATCGTAGGAGATTTCAAATCCTATAACTCAGAGAGTCTACAGGCATTTATCTACGAGTGTAATCAGGGGCGGATGGTCAATATGCTTGCTCAGCTCTCAGATGCTATTAAAAGTTTATCGAATTAACGGTAATGCTACCTTAAATAAAGCTCGGGTCTATTCTTTTAAGTAATTTTGCATTTGCAATGTGGAAAGAACTATTTAGATTTAATAAGACAAATCGTGCCTGGCACCTTCCTATAGTGGCTGGTTCCTGTGTAGGTATTCCTTTGCTGATTGGATTTTTAATCCATGATATAGAAGCTGGAAAATTAGCCTCTCTAGGGGCGCTGACCATCTTATACATCCAATCGAATAAACTTGTGAATCGCATGATGATTCTGATGGTTTGTGGATTTGGGTTTATTCTTTCCTTTTCCTATGGACTGATATTCTCATTTAATCTTTGGTTGACTCCAATCTTTTTAGGACTCTATACCTTTGGGGTTCACTATGCTTTGAATCGACTAGAACTTACCAAGCCTCCAGGTAATTTTTTTTTTATTATGGTGGCTTCCATTGCCATTACGATGCCGGCGCATTATTCAGATATCTCCGGTAGTATAGGAAATTTTGCTATGGGAGTTATGATTGCCTGTGTTATTGCTTTATTATACAGCATCATTGTTCTAAGCAAAATTAGCGACGCTCCGGCAGTAGTGGTGGTACAAAAGAACCTATATGTCAACATTACGGAATCTATAATATATAGTGTCATGGTTGCTTTGGCGTTGCTGGTCGGAATCCTGTTAAAACTTGAAAACCCCTATTGGGTTCCAATTTCTTGTATGGCGGTGATGCAGGGCATTAGTACCAAGCATATTTGGACTCGGGCTATGCAAAGGGTCCTTGGTACCTTTCTTGGTCTTGGACTCACCTGGCTCATCTTAGAAATGGACATTACTGTGCTCGGGATCTGTATAAGCATTCTAATCCTTCAAACAATTGTAGAGTTCTTAATTGTCAGAAACTACGCCATTGCCGCTATGTTTATCACAACCTTAACTATATTACTGGCCGAACCAAACATCAGTCTATTAGAGACTCCGGACCATTTAATGATTACCAGATTTTTCGATATCGTAGTAGGAAGTATTATTGGAGCCGTAGGAGGGTGGTTCTTGTACAATGAGAGGTTACATTTCTTTGCAAAAAAACACGTCAAAAGGACTAAGGTTGTTCTTAGGAAATACAAATCCTAGTGCAATGTCAACTATTATCCAAGTTCTTTTTTAGCCTCCAAGTGTTGAATTAGGGCTGCCTTTACCATGGTGAAAGCGTGATCTTTGGCCTCTGCAAAAGAGATGTTGTAAAGACGATCTATGTGTTGTAATTCCTCTGGAAATTTACCTAATAGTTCATCGTAATAGCGATCTAAAACGTCAGTCTTTGGGAGCTCGTAATTGACTCGAAGTTGAAAGCGCCTTAATAAAGCATTATCTATGATTTCAGGGTGGTTGGTCGCGCAAATCAAAAGTGCATTTTCCGGGTAATAATCGATGAGTTGAATCAGGGTGTTTACCAGTCTTCGCATTTCGCCGACATCTTTATCATCGTTGCCTCTCGCTTTGCCAATCTGATCAAATTCATCTAAGAAAAGAATGGCTTTGTCTCTGGCGGCTTTATCAAACACCTGTTTGATGTTTTGGGAAGTTTCACCGATGCGTGAACATACCACATTACTCAAATTAAGGATAAGAATCTTTTTGCCCAATGATTGTGCGATAGCTTTTGCCGTCATTGTTTTACCACAACCTGAACTTCCTTGCAGTAGTATCTTGTTGTTTACCGGAAGACCATAGGGGTGTAATTCTTCAATATAGGTATGTTCTTTAACCAGCTGTTCAAGCTGCTGCCTGCTGGTTTGACTTAGGACTACATCATTTAAAGCTACTTGTTCTCTATCGTTTATGGTAAGGTCGAATACATTCATGGCTGCCAACTTTAGAATTTTTTAAACACACCCTTTGGAAAAAAGGCAAAAATACTAAAATTCATCTGGCTATATTTTAAATTTACAGTTTTAAAATACAGTTGTTTAGATTGACCCGAGTTATAAAGGAAATCTTAAAAAAAACAGGAAAAGCGATAAATAGAATCACGTTTCCTGTCTTGTACCGGGAATGGGAATCGAACCCACACGCCCTAATGGACACATGGCCCTCAACCATGCCTGTCTACCAGTTCCAGCACCCCGGTGAATGGTTGGCAAAAGTAAAAAAAATATAGCGATAAGTTCAACTTTTTTGTGATTTTATAAAAGTAATTAATTCTGAATGGCTCCTTGAAGAATTTCAGGCTTCAAAATTCGGAATTAGAGCTCTCCTTTGAATTAAAACCAGCCGTTAACTGTCTTTTGAATTATTGTTAATGCAGCCGCTCACTACGGGTTCAATATCCTTTGCTCATAGGTGATTTCCCAACTTTGAGTAATCCGTTCATCTGGCATGTTCTTCATGTCGATCCTCTCTATTAATCCTTTGTCATTTCGGGAGCTCATTACAATAGCAAGACGTGTGAGGGTACTGAAACCTTGAAGTTCTTGATTTGAAATTGTCATATCATATAGTAATGCATCAGGATCAATTAAAAATCTTGCCGGTATAGGAGATAGGTGTGGATGAACCCCCGTTTCTTCTCCATACAAGAATTCAACTTGATCAACTACATATTCTAAAATTTGTTTATTCTGTCCTATTTTGATAATTGTATCTTGTTGTGATATATAATAACCATTAGAAAAAGTGAACGCTATTTCTTCGGTTATCGAATCATAAACAGGACTATATATCAATTGTTTTGTGATCAGATCATTGCTATACTCAAAACCAAAAAGTAGTTTCCCATCTTCTTTATATGTGGTCATTTGTCCCAGATCGTTATATCCAAATTCCATCAATAGATCATTTGATCTCTGGCTAATCATTCTATTGTGATTATCATACTCAAAGCTAAGCACCAAGCTGTCATGCTCTCCAAAGGTTACTATTTCTTTCACGAAATACCCCATCTGAGGCTCACTTGTGGCCTGGTCATCATTACTGCAGGATACTCCTATTACCAATATAAGAATGCCAAGGCCTATGTTTTTTAGTGTTTTAATAAAATGCATCATAAAAATTAGATTGTGATTGTTTCTTTAGTTCATGTTTTACTTGTGATAATTTATCATGTGGATGGCTATGGATTGTTTTACCTCATTCTGCCGATCTATGGTTCTCTCTAATATAAGTACAATAGGCATTCCAAATAGGACTGTGCGCATTGTCTAAATACCATTCTAGCCGAATTTTGGAGATGGTTTGATTATTAAAACGTTCCCCATATAATGCCATACTTTGATCGTTTTCAGAAGCTAGCCAATTAATAAATTCATGGCTATGGTCAAAGCTCATAATTGTCGGATAAGGTCCACGACCATCATTTACAATACCCAAGCAAAACCTGTTGCGAAGTAGATAAATACCATGCCCACAATAATCTCGATGTGAAAGATATAATCCACCACTCTCATTTGGATTCTTCTTTAGTTTAGCGGTCACCTGAGTAGCAAGTGCCATTCCATAAGGAGATTGATTTAAGTGTTTATAAATCTCCAGCTCTTTCGGTGTTAAGGATTCAATTTCTATTTTTGGAATAAGTAACTCCACTAATCTTAGGTGTTTAATTAATTATTATATCTGTCTGGTTTACAAAAATACGTGTATCAATAGTGGCTGTAAGAGATTCATAATAGCCTCCAAAAACTGAATGTATATCAGATATAATAGCACCCACATAATCTATTGTTTGAAAATCAGGATCTCTCTAGTTTCGCTGTTCAAAAAAGGATTCTGATTCTATTAATGCCGTTTCATAAGGAAGTGACACATTTGGACTTGGAAATACCTCACCCGTAATCCAGATTAATGTATCACCATCTTTCAAGGCTAATTTGTAAACCTTGGATACTTTGATATGGCTACCCTTGGGAATGTCTTGGATTTTTGTACCATTGGAATCATCATGCTGGAGGCTTAAGAAGTGATCTGTAATTACTCCACCCTCGTTGTTGTATTTGTAATAATACATGGGTTGATTGGTGAAGAAGATATTGTTACTCATGCCCTTAAACTCCGGCTCATCGGAAACATCTTTAAGGTTACTATTTCCGCAAGAAGCCCATAGCAAACCCAGAAAAGCCACTATAATTATTTGAACTGTTTTCATGTCTCTAAATTTATAATTACGTTAAATTCTCAAATAGCAAATTTAAGATGCTCCTTTAATTGCTCCGTAATTCAAACGTTTATATGTTGACTACCAATTCAGTTTTCTTGTCTACAAAACGTCTACAAAATTTGAAATACTGTAATCATCACTGCAGTAGCTGTGATTGTAGCCCTTTACATGGAAATGAGAAAAGATGCTATTATCGATTGTCGAACACTTTTTATTTTTAAAATAGGAAATAGTGCTTTAATAGTAATGGAAGGGGTGGTAGTCGGGTAGTTGTTGACCTGGGTCTATGATTTTAGTTACTGCAAGCAAAAGTGAGCTTACCACCATGATTAATGGTTATTCTCTAGAATGGCAATTGGCTAAGATCAACATTTCCTCCAGAAATAATAACACCAATATTTTGACCTTTAAATGCTTCCTTTTCCTTTATCAAAGCGGCCAAGGCTACCGCTGAAGAAGGCTCACATATGATTTTCATGCGTTCCCAAATAAGGCGCATAGCATATTTGATTTCGTGTTCTTCAACACGAATAATTTGCGCTACACCCTGCTGAATAATTGGAAAGTTAATGGATCCTAGTTGGGTTTTTAGTCCATCGGCAATAGTGTTGGTGGTCGAGTTGGTTTGTATTTTTCCGCTTTTTAAAGAGCGATAGGCATCATCTGCTTCCATCGGTTCGCCGCCAATGACCTTGCAATGCTTTCCAAAATGCTTTGCAGCAATAGCGGTTCCGGCAATTAGGCCACCTCCACCAACAGGAGTAAAAATGTAGTCTAAGTTTGGAAGCTTCTCTAGTAGTTCTTTGGCAGCTGTTGCTTGACCTAAAATGACATTTAAATCATTTGAAGGGTGAATAAAGCTAGCTCCTTTGGTGCGTTCTAATTTCATAGCGGTTTGCTCTCTTGCTTCCAGAGTGGGCTCACATTCGATGATCTCACCACCATAGTCCTTCACTGCATTTTTTTTAACCTGAGGAGCTGTTTTGGGCATGACAATATAAGCAGGAACTTCTAAACTTTGAGCAGCTAGGGATAGTGCTTGTGCAAAATTCCCGGAAGAATGCGTGACCACTCCTCTTCTTTTTTGTTCATCCGATAATTGCATAATCGCATTGGTGGCCCCGCGCATTTTAAAGGCCCCCATTTTCTGGAAGTTCTCGCATTTAAAATACAAATTTGCAGCTGCAATGGTATTGATGAGCGTTGAGGTTAAAACAGGAGTATGGTGAATGTATGGTTTAATCCGCTGGTGCACTTGAATTAAAGGCTCTTTAAACATTAAATTTATTTTTTTAGTTCTTGTAAATTAAAAACAGTGCCAGCCGGATCTTGGATCCAGTGCATATTCTCCGGTAATTTTTCTAGTTCGTCACATGTTTCGACACCATTGGACTGCAAATAATTCGTAGCCTGTTCTACATCAGGAACCGCTAACTGTAACCAAGTTTCTGAATGTGTGTAATTGTCAACACAATCAAGCCAAATTGTAATATTCCCAAATTTAACTTCATGTGTTCTCGAAACTGTGGGGTTATCTATTGGTTTTTCTATGACCTCAAGTTTGAGAATTCTTTTATAAAAGTCAACAGTCTTTTCGTATTTGCTCTTCGGTATTTTAATTGCGATGTTTACCCCGGGTGTAAATTGTTGGTCCATTTTGCTTTACTTAAGTATTTCCATAAAGATAATATCTTCAACAACAAGTTGAACAAAAAAGGAACTTGCTCACAAAGGAAACACACCTAATAAAGGTGATTTCAGGATTAAACTCCGGATCATTGAAGTGCTTTATGCCTTTCACCCCATTTTGCAAGGGCTTCAATAACTGGTTTTAATTCATAGCCTACCGGAGTTAGTTCGTATTCAACTCGAGGAGGGACTTCAGCATAAACAGTGCGAGTGACAATTTTGTTGGCCTCCAGTTTGCGAAGTTGTAGGGTAAGCATCCGTTCGGTAATGTTTGGTATACATTTTTTCAGTTCGCCAAATCTATGTTTTCCATTGATCAAATAACAGCATATAGCAAGCGCCCACTGCCCGCCAATTATCTGTGAAGCGTAGAGTTCAGGACATTCTCTCGCTAATGCTTTTTTATTGACAAAATTGGTAGAGGTTTCTTTAATTTTTGACATTACTTACATTTTGTATAGTACCATACAATTGGCAGCTTAGCTGTAAAATTAGTGTTTTGTATTTAACTTCGTGCCTTAATTTTAAAATCGCTGAGAAAAAATGAAGACACTGGTTGTCGTTATTCACCCCGATATGCATGCATCCGTTTTCAATAAACGATGGGTAGAGGAGCTCAAGAAATTCCCGGACGAATTTCACGTTCATGAACTACACAAGGTCTATCCCGATGAAAAAATCGATGTAATTGCAGAACAAAATCTGATAGAAAAATTTGATAAAATTGTATTTCAATTTCCTTTTTATTGGTTCAATTGCCCTCCGTTTTTCAAAAAATGGTTGGACGAGGTTTTACGCTATGGATGGGCATTTGGTAAAAAGAGCGGCTACAAATTAAAAGGGAGGAAGATTGCCTTGGCCATTACTATTGGCATAGACCAATATGAGTATCACGAAAACGAAAAGTATAAGTATACTATGCAAGAATTACTTCGACCATTTGAGTTGACCTTTGAATATGTAAAAGCAGATTACAAACCGTTCTTTCCACATTATGGAATCGAATTGAATAGTTCAAATCAAGATATTGAAGAAAGTGTGAAATCCTATATGAGATATTTAAGAGACTTTTAAATGGTTTATAGGGTTAAACTTCAGTTTTAGGCCATCATCATTTTGCAAATTTCTTTGTCCCGAAAACGCACAGGATTACCCCTACGGTAACTACGATCATACCTATGCTAACTTTCTCATGAAGTAACCAAGATGCTAGTGCCAATCCGAAAAAGGGTTGTAATAACTGTATTTGGCCTACGCTTGCAGTTCCACCTTGTGCCAAACCATTGTACCAAAAAATAAAGGCGATGAACATGCTGAATAGCGACACGTACCCTAAGCCAATCCAAGCCTCTGTACTGATATTCTCAATCGAAGAAGGTTCATAGATAAAGCATAGGGGTAGCATAACCGGTAGGGAGAGTGCAAGTGCCCATGAAATTACCTGCCATCCTCCAAGTACTTTTGTTAGTTTTGCTCCTTCAGCATAACTCAATCCGCAAACTATAACAGCCGCAAACATAAGGATGTCGCTCAGAGGTGAGGCAGTGATGCCTTGTGCAACGGCATAACCTACCACCAGTAAACTCCCTAAGGTAGAGAATAGCCAAAAGATTGGACGTGGACGTTCGCCCCCACGGAAGATGGCAAATATTGCTGTCGCCACGGGCAGTATACCTACAAAGACAATAGAATGCGCAGAGGTAACGTGTTGTAAGGCCAAAGAACTAAGTAGCGGAAAGCCCACAACGCCACCTAATGCTACGATAGTTAATGGTATGATTTGATTTTTATCAGGGCGTCTCTGTTTAAAAAACAACAAGGCAAAAACTGCAAGAAATCCTGCAATGGAAGCTCTGGCAGCAGTGACTAATACAGGATCAAACTCTAAGACGGCTACCCTTGTTGCGGGTAATGTTCCACTGAATAGTAAAACACCGATAAAACCATTTATCCATCCTTGTGTTGTCTTTTCTTTTATGCGATTTATTGTCAATTCTTGCATAGTGAATTATTTTAATACAAAATTGGGTAAAGGAATTTGATAAACACAGTCTCAGTTTTTTTTATTTTAATGGACACAGCTATATTTGTGTTATGGGGAAGGATTTTTTATACAACCAGATCGCTGGTACTATTGCGATAAACATTAAATCGGGTGTACTGAAAACAGGGGAGCGTTTGCCGTCTGTAAGGAATCTAAGTAAAGAATATGGTGTAAGCATTAACACGTCCAAAAGGGTTTACTTTGAATTGGAAGCTCAATCACTCGTGCAGTCCAAACCTCAATCGGGCTATTTTGTAAGTCCAATGGAGTATTTAAAGCTCCCGTTACCGGAAGCTAGTCAACCATTGGCTGTTGCAAACAGCGTGGACCCGGACCAGTTGATAAACGGTGTGTATTCTGCTATGGGTCGTACTGATTTAACCTTTTTCTCCCTCGGAGTCCCTTCTGGGGATTTACTTCCTTTGACAAAGTTAAAGAAGGAAATCGTTCTTGCTACTAGATCATTGAAAGAGGGTGGGACAGAATACGAGCCACTCCAAGGGAATGTGAAACTGCGGAGAATGGTAGCAGCTCGCTCAAGGGGATGGGGAGGTAGTTTAAAAGAAAGTGATCTTGTGACAACCAGTGGTTGTATGAATGCATTGGTGCTTTGTCTTATGGCGTTAGCTAAGCGAGGAGATACTATTGCATTGGAAAGTCCCTGTTATCCGGGAATTCTACACCTTGCTGCTAGTTTGGGATTAAAGGTTATGGAGATCGCTACACATCCCGTAAGTGGAATTGATGTTAAGGCCTTAAAAAATCTATTACCAAAAATAGATGTTTGTCTCTTAGTCCCTAATTTCAATACGCCACTCGGGTATTGTACTCCGGATGATAACAAGAAAGAAATTGTATCCTTGCTGGCCGAGTATGATATTCCCCTTATTGAAGATGATACTTACGGAGATATTTATTTCGGCAATGAACGCCCAAAATGTTGTAAATCATTTGATACCCACGGAAATGTTTTATGGTGCGGATCAGTATCTAAAACCCTTGCACCTGGTTATCGGGTAGGGTGGGTCGCACCTGGAAAGTACAAAGAACAACTACTGAAATTGAAGTATATTCATTCTATTGCGTCCACTTCTATAATACACGAGGCGGTTGGTAATTTTTTGTTGACGGGAAGATATGATAATTATCTTCGTAATTTACGTAGAACCTTGCATGATAATTATCAACAATACGCAACAACGATAGGAGAATTTTTCCCGGAAGGAACGAAGATTAGTCGACCACAAGGAGGACTTGCTTTGTGGATAGAATTCCCTAAGGGGATTGATTCAGGAGAACTATACAACCTTGCCCTTAAAAGTAAGATTAGTATTTCTGCAGGTAGGATGTTCACACTGCAAGATCAATTTCATAACTGTATGCGCCTTAGTTTTGGTTTGCCATGGACAAACGAATTAAAACTTAAATTACAACAGCTAGGAAATCTGGCTAAAACAATGTTATGATGGTTTGTTTAGATGATCCGGATCTATCGAGATTAAAATATAGAAACCATGTTTGTGGCCTTACCAGCAACATTATTATGATCGGCGTGAATTCGAAAGATGCCTCCAAACTGATCAGAAAAGAATAGGAATCATTACCTAAAGGGGTGAGGGTGTAATTTATCGCAGAGGTTGAAACGAAAATCCTCGTTTTGCATGAGGATGATTATACATATTAGCCTGAAAGAGTTTGAAGCGTGCAAAGATACATAGTATAATTAACCCTTGGTTGGCATTGAATTTCAAATCGTGAATGTCCTTGTATCAATTTTAAGAGTAAGATTAAGGCTGTATTTCAGTAAATAAACTTTATCGATTCCTATTTTTTCCGGTAGCCGTCATATAAATTTAAGACCTCGTCTAGAGGTCAGTGCTATACCTAATGCGACATTTCTAGAAATCAACAGAGAAGAAAAAGGAAATAATTATCCTAGAGCTGAAGTATTTAAGTTTTTCTTAGAAGAAAAAATTATAGCTGCATTTCAGTAAATTAATTTTATCATTTTTGTTGTCAAAAAAAAGTATATTTGGCTCAAAATTTTAACAAATGAACCGCCGAAACCTACGAGTTGATCAAACGTGTCTAAATTGTGGACATAACGTAGAAGAGCAATATTGTCCAAACTGTGGGCAAGAAAACACCGAAGCAAAACAACCATTTCACTATCTGTTTTCAAACTTTTTTGAAAATTTCACGAGCTATGAAAGTCAATTTTGGAAGACCATTTACAATCTGCTCTTTTCTCCAGGTACACTAACTAAGGAGTACTCCCAAGGGAAACGCAAACAATATGTACCACCTGTGAAGTTGTATATATTTGTCTCGTTCCTTACGTTTTTTATATTATCATTTCTAGGAGTAAGCGTTAACGAGACTAGTAATGATCGCACCCAAGATGAGGTGGGGTCAAAAATTGATTCCGTTAACAATTCAGAGTTTTTACTTCGCAAAGCCTTGGAAACTCCAGGACTGACACATCAGGATTCCCTTGCTATTCAAAGTTTATTTGCAAAGAAGGAAAATTTGGAAACTCTCGATGATGAAATGAAAATGCTTAGATTAGAAGGAGATTTAACAGACGTGTCATTTGGAGATGCTCAGACGATCACAGCATATGATTCCATTATGGACTCGCACAGTTCATTATCAAGGAAACTCTTTCGTCCATTTGCTAAAAAGTTTTTTGAATTCAAAGAAAAAAAGATTCCTTTGAAAGATATTGCACAAGGATTTGTTGTAGTTTTTATGCAGACGCTTCCCAAAGCACTCTTTGTTTTTCTACCTATATTCGCCTTGATCCTTTGGATATTCCACAACAAAAAGAAATGGTGGTATTTCGACCATGGAGTTTTCACATTACATTATTTCTCTTTTCTGCTTATTGTTGTTGCATTTTTAGTGAGTTTAAAATTACTGACACCGCTGTTGGAACGTTATGCAATATTTAATTTCATCGATTCCCTGTTTTTTCTGGTAGCCGTTATTTATAGTGGGGTTTATTTCTTTATTGCTCACCACCGTTTTTACGGCACTAGTAATTTCAAAAGTATATTAATCGGGTTTACTGTTTTTACATTAAATGTTTTGGTGTTTTCATTTATGCTGGTGTTCCTAATAGGCATTAGTTTATTATTAATTAATCAATAATTAAAGTTTTCACTTAAATCGGATTAGTATTACAGGTTAGTATTCTTTCAATGGAAGTGTTGATTTATAGGTCAAAGTGGACTTTTACATCTGCCAATACTTCCAAGAGTTTGGGAATGTCAGTTAATTCATTGGACTTGTCGTCAACCTTTGTTTACCCCAATACTAAATTATTTTGTGCTGCCCGAGCACTCACTATGTCGATGGGAGGTTTCTAAATCAAAAAGAAAGAGGATAATATTATTTAAAGACTATTCGGAAATAAAGAAAGCCTACGGTCTGGTTCAAGGAGTGAGAATTATTTTTTAAACAGAAGTACAAATACTTCAGCAGAATCTTTCAATGCCAAAATAAAGGTATTTAGAGCTCAATTTAGGGATTGAGAAATACAGAATACTACTTATATCACTTGGTGGGTTATATTCTTATTTACCTATAACTGTGCAGATTTATTTACCGATGACAACAGCAGAACTATTTGTATCAGAGATAATAAGTGGTATACTTTTCGATTGAAATATGGTCTAGTATTTACATTTTTATATGCAGACATGAATCTTATTTCATGATTAATCAATCGACATGAATAATAGAGGAACATGAAATTAAGCAGATAGCTCTGTATGCCTGTTTCTATAGCAGTAATAAAAAAAGCCGATCTATTTGACTAGAACGGCTTTTCAAGTGAACCCACTGGTACAAAGCTCGAACTCTTTATTGGAAGATTTAAGGCGATTGAACCAATTGAAAGACACCTCTTATAAGTATGATCTAGATAAAAATAAAGTTAGCTCCGCTAAACCGAAAATCATCTTAAACACGGAAAAACGGAAATTGTAAAAAATGTCAATAAAGAAAGCTATACTAAAGTCTTCAACCAGCTTTATTACTACATAAAAAATGTCTTCTCAATCGAGCTATACTCAAATTTAAAGCCGGTTTGTTTTATTTTGTAATTGCTGACCCTAGAACCCTTTAACAACATCACGGACATTTCCCCCAAAAATAACCTTACCAGAAATGCTGGTACATTGGGCAAAAAACTCGTTTTTCCGAATGACCTTAGCAGGGCTTTAGAAAAATCATTCATCATAATGTGCTCGGAAGAAACAGCATTAAAAACCCCGCTGAGTTCATCTGTCTTCAAGATGAATTCATACAACCGGACTAAATCCCGGATGTCAATCCAGGGTAAGTATTGCCTGCCATTTCCTAAAGATGTATTGATGCCCAACTTCGCCAAAGGTGCTAATTTTTGATACATACCACCATCTCTCCCAAGGACAACGCCTTTTCTTAAAATCACGGTAGCAACACCCAAACTGTCAAATTGCAGTGCTGTTTTTTCCCATTTCCGGCAAACCGAAGCCAAAAAATCGCTGCCGTTATTGGATTTCTCTGTAAATATTTCATCCGTAGTAATCGCACCATAATAACCTACAGCGGAAGATGAAATGAAGATATCTATGCTAAAATTTCTTGTTTTAACATAGGTAAAAAGTAAATCTATTGCCTTGGTCCGGCTTTCGATTATTTCAACTTTCCTTTTTTCCGTCCAACGCTTTTCGGTAATGTTTGCGCCTGTTAGATTGATGATTTTCGAAACGCCCTCAAATGCTTTTTCGTCAATAAATCCTTTCTTTATATCCCATTCAAAATACCGAATGTTCTCCATGCTGCTGATTTTGTTCCTCCGTGTTAACACATTGACCATATAACCACAATTTACTAGGTGCTTTATCAATGCTTTTCCGACAAAACCTGTACCTCCGGCGATTAATATCTTTTTCATGAATTGATTTTTGAAAGCAGCTCCGGAAAGGCCTGTCTGAACCAGACCGTATAATGTGATGGATTATTTTTTATATCAGATAGAATTTCATCCGCATTCATCCACTTATAGTCCTGTACTTCATCTTTGTTTAAAACAGGACATTGGTCAGAATAACCAACAAAAACATAATCCAGCTCATGCTCTGTCAAATTGTTTTCAACCCGCTCATTGTATATAAATGAATAGACCAATCTTAAATCACATTTCAGTCCCATTTCATAGATTAACCGCTCCTCTGCACTTAAAGCAACAGTTTCTCCCCATTGCGGATGCGAACAACAGGTGTTCGTCCATAACCCTGCTCCGTGGTACTTGTGGCTTGCCCGCTGCTGCAAAAGAAGCTCTCCCTTATCATTAAATATAAATACCGAAAATGCCCGGTGAAGACGCCCTTGCTCGTGGGCCATCAATTTTTCCATTTCAGCAATGGCATTATCGTTTTCATCGACCAACACTACATTGTTTCTCTCCATTTTACTTTAATTAAAGCGTTATTGATTGTTTTCCTTAACGGCTTCTCCATATACTTTCAACGCTCTGTCTCTTGCGAAACTGTGTTCTACTATTTGTTGGGGGTAAGCATCTGTTCCAAATCCGGGAATCCATTTTTTGATATATTCCAACTTCTTATCAAACTTATCGGTTTGAACAGTTGGGTTAAACACCCTGAAATACGGTGCAGCATCACAACCCGAACCCGATGCCCATTGCCAGTTTCCATTGTTGGCCGATAAATCGTAATCGTTCAGCTTTTGTGCAAAGTAGGCTTCACCCCAACGCCAATCTATCAGTAAATGTTTGCACAAAAAACTCGCTGCAATCATCCGTACCCGATTGTGCATAGATCCTGTTTGGTTCAATTGTCGCATTCCTGCATCGACAATCGGATAACCTGTTTTTCCCTCGCACCACTTTTCAAATTCCCATTCATTGTTTCGCCATTTGATGTTATCGTATTTCGATTTAAAAGATTGATTAACCACTTTAGGGAAATGATATAAGATCTGCATAAAAAACTCTCGCCAGATCAATTCATTCAGCCACGTTTGATTGTGGTTCCATGCAAAAGCTACACATTTACGAATACTAATGGTGCCAAATCGAAGAGCGATGCTCAATTCTGTTGTCCGTTGCATTGCAGGATAATCCCTGAATTTGTCGTATTCGTCAATGATTTTTGCATCTAATTTCGGCGGATCAAAAGTGATATCTGTTTTTTCAAAACCGAATTCATTCAACGAATGAATTTCGGCAAACCGCTGTCTGAAAAAATTAGTGCAATCAGGATTATACGACTTGTAATCTTTTTCTGTCAATAGCTCTTTCCATTTTTTTGAATACGGGGTATAAACCGTATAGGGTGTGCCGTCATTTTTCAATACATCGTTTTTATCAAAAATGACCTGGTCTTTGAATGCCTTAAAAGGAATGTTCTGTTCGTTGAAAAACTGGTAAATCTCCGTATCCCGTTTAATGGCTTGCGGTTCATAATCCCGATTGCAGAAAACGCCTTGAACAGCATATTTTTCGGAAAGCATTTTAAAAACATCCAAAGGATTTCCATAAAATGTATTCAATCTTGCGTTGAATGTCTTCAATCCGCTATTTATTGCCGAGAGTACCTGATGGATATAGTCAACCCTTCGGTCTTTTTTATCTTCTAATTTATTTAGGATGGTCTCATCAAAAATAAAAACCGGCAACACGGGTAATTCGGAAGCAAGTGCCTGATACAAACCCACATTGTCTTCCAAACGCAGATCTCTGCGAAACCAAAAAACGGAGACCCTACTTTTCATTCAAAAATGGATTATCGTTCCTGTCGTGCTTTACCCAGATCAGTTTAGAGGTATCATAACCAATCCCTTCTGCAATTCCCAGATAGTTTGCTTTAACCTCTTGGGGAACGTTCTTTGTTCTCGATAAAATCCATAAATACTTTAGGTTTTTTCCCGCAACCAGCGCATACTGGTAATTTTCGTCCAATGCGACCACATTGTAACCAGAATAAAAAGGACCGAAAAAACTTACTTTCAATTTTGCAACATTTTTATCTCCTCTGAACCTTGCTAAACCGTCCGCTTTTTTCCATTCTTGCTTATTATGGTTATAGCCACTGTTCAAGACGATGACATTGCCATTTTCATTCAGGCTGTATTGAGCGGAAACATTGTCCAAGTCCCTTTCAAAACGAGAATCAAAACGGGCAATTTCGTACCACGTGCCTAAATATTCATCGACATCAAAGTTTTCCACTGCTTTTGCCTTTTTGGGGATCGAGGCACAGGAATTTAAAAGAGCAATTAACGCTATGGAAAAGGCCACTGTTAAAATTTTATTTTTTGCTTTCATCATCTATATGTTTAAACCGTTTAAAAAAATAAAGCACCAAAAGAAACTGCGTATATCCATAAACGGCATCCTCAATTGGTATCGTTAGTATCCGTATACCCAGAAAATCTCCCGGGTTGTAATTTACGATAGGTGTTTCGATCCCAGTCCCCGTCAGCACGCCATTTACAGGAAAAAAACCTAACATCAATATAGTAAACACCAAAGATGCCTTGCCAATCCAATCTACCTGTGCAATGAAATGCAGGTAAATTAAAGTTGCTATAGTGGCGATAGCCGTCATAAGTGTATAGATTTTATCATAATGCAACAAAGCCATAACCGAACAGATAATGACGCTGACAAAAACGATCAGGTTATTTAAGGCGGATAGCCATCCTAACTTGAAAAACTTATCAAAACAGAAATAGGTAAACACGCATGAAAACGGAATGAAAATAAAGAAAAGCCATTCTTCAAGAGGCAAACCCGCTATCACTATTCCCAGTGTATAATCTGTATTGAACCACCAAACACCTTTTGCGGTAAACCATATATCCCAAGAAATAAATGGTATAGCAACCAAAATCGCAGATTTTATAAACGATCCAAAATAACGGTTAAAGAGAATCCGGCTGTCAAAAGATGCGATAAAGCAAATGATGACCGTAAAAAATAATATCATTGAATAAGTATATGCCATCATTTTTTCGCGGAATTAAAATACATTTTGAAATATTTGAAAGGCACATATAAAAACCCGAAACATTCACCGTTTTCTTTTCCGATATGTTTGTGATGTTGTTTGTGTGCCCTGCGCAGTGCCAAAAAATAGGCACTTTGGGTCTGGGACAGAAATTTAATCCGTTGGTGGATAAAAATATCGTGCACAAAAAAATAAGCCATTCCGTACAGCATAATGCCCAATCCGATATAAAACAGATAGTTGAAATTTTCAAGCGAACCGAAATACATCAAAGCAATCGTGGGTATGGCAAATATGACAAAGAAATAGTCATTCTTTTCAAGAACGCCCTCATTGCTGTGGTCGTGATGGTCTTTGTGCAAAACCCAAAGAAAACCGTGCATAACATATTTATGGATAATCCAGGTTGCCCCTTCCATCAATGTAAACGTGAGCAATACGATTAAAAAAGCCATATCAGTTTTTTATTGGGTTAAAAAGTTTTTCTAAAACGTTGTATCGGAAATCAAAGATGTACGCCAATTTCTTTTTCACAAAAAGTAGATGTGCCATCTTCCCCAAAAAGCCGAAAGGCAATTCATAATCTACCGTATCTTTCATCAGCACTCCGTCTTTATTGGGGATAAATTCGTGAAAATGGCTCCAGTATTTATAAGGTCCTTTCTCCTGAAAATCAGTAAAGCTTTTATTTGATTCCACATGAGTAATTCTCGTTCTCCACTTCAACGGAACTTTCAGCAACGGCGAAACGATATAATCGATCACCATTCCTTCAGCAATCTGTTCGCTGTTATAATCCGACAGCACCGTAAAACCCATATCTTTGGGTGTGATCTTCGAAAGGTTCTTAGGAGAAGAGAAAAAATCCCACGCTGCTTCGATATCGCAATACAATTGTTGCTCCCTGTATAACCGGTGTTTCATAGCTTAGTCCTTTAAAAGCGTTTCTATATTTTTCTGCAAAATCTCCGACTCGTTTTGGTGGCGGTTCTCCTTAATAAATTCGGTATCCTCATTTATGTTTGATTTATACCCTAAAAAAGACGGGGCATTTTTTTGAACCGAAAGACGGATAAACCTTAATTCCACATTGTCAGGTTCTTTTTTGATTGCCTGCTCGATGTTTTTCTTCCCTTCTTTAAATGTACCTAGTTTACTTACAGGACTAAAGACATGATTTGCCCAAATAGTTTGCAAAGCACCTAAATAAGCCAAATGAGTAGCTGAGTTATTTTTTGCTTTATCCAAATCCGCAATCATTTTTTCGCACAATTCTTTATCTGATACCAGCTTGTTGTAATTAGCCCTTACTACATCCAAATCTGTTCCATTAAAATTTATCAAAAAGAATATGGCCGATATTAGTAAACCAAGAAATTTCATCACAGACAAGCCGTTTTATACCTTACATAACTTTTGAATGCTACATACGCCTTTTCGGAATTAGGGATGCGAACCCTATTGTTCATTATCTCTTTGGAAGATTTTCTCTTTATCTTTCCGAACAAAGAGAGGTAGTATTTATAGGCCAGATACACACCGAACATCGAAGAATTTGGAAGCTTCTTAATCCCGATCAACGCTTCCTTAAATTCTTCCTCTATTTCTTCTTCAATCTGACATTTTACATAATTATCAAATATGCACATATCAATATTCGGAAAATAAGTTCTGCCCAAAATCTGATAATCATCTTTCAGATCCCTTAAAAAATTAACTTTTTGAAAAGCCGAGCCCAGTTTCATTGCATAAGGTTTCAGTTCTTTATATTTCTCCATATTCCCATCTGTAAAAACTTGCAGGCACATCAACCCGACTACTTCCGCTGAACCAAAAATGTATTCTTTGTATAGTTCTGAATTGTAATCTATTTTTTGCAGATCCATTTCCATACTGTGTAAAAACTGTTCGATCAGGTCTTTGTCGATTTTGAACCGATTTACAGTTTCTTGGAACGATTGCAGAATAGGGTTGAGTGAAATCCCTTCATGCAGTGCATTGTCCGTTTCTACTTTTAATCGATTCAATAACTTCACTTTATCGTACCCGTGAAAACTGTCCACGATTTCATCTGCCAGTCTCACATATCCATATATCGCATAGATAGCGGAACGGATAGACGGTTTCAGCGCTAAAATTCCCAAGGAAAAACTCGTACTGTATTTTTGGGTTGTTATCTTGCTTACCGAGTAAGAAAGTTCGTCAAACAGCTGTTTCATCGTTCTTCTTGTCTAAGTTTGATTATTTCGTTCGCTACAATTTTGCCCGATATGATGGAAGGAGGAACTCCCGGGCCGGGAACGGTCAATTGACCCGTGTAGAATAAGTTTTTCAGCTTTTTATTTCTTATTTTAGGTTTTAGAACCGCAGTTTGACCGAGCGTATTTGCTAGTCCGTAAGCATTGCCACCATAGGCATTGTAATCTGAAACAAAATCACTGGCACAATAGCTTCTTTTGTATTCTATCTTTGACCATAAATCGGTTATGCCTGTATGTTTTTCAATTCTTGAAAGCATTTCTATTAAATATTTCTCGCGAATGACCTCATCATCCTTTATCCCAATAGCCAAAGGCATCAAAAGAAATAGGTTTTCTTTGTCTTCAGGGGCAACGGCATCATCTGTTTTTGACGGACAACAGGCATAAAATAATGGTTTCTCGGGCCATTTTTTCTCGCCATAGATGCAATCAATATGTTCGTCTAAATCATTTTCAAAGAAAAGTGTATGATGGTTTAGGTTGGGAATGGCTTGATTGATACCTAAATAATAGATCAAACTTGATGGTGCAAATGTTCTGTTTTGCCAGTATGCTTCGGAATAATTTCTATATTCTTTATTTAAAAGTGTTTCTGTATGATGATAATCCGAAGAAGCAATTACAGTATCAAATTCATAGATCTCGTCATTGATGGTTAAAGAGGCTACCTTACTGTTGTGTGTATTAATGCTTTCAACTGTTTTGTTAAAATGAAAAACAGCACCTTGCTTCTCGGCTACTTTTTTCATCGCCAATACCAATTGATAAAAGCCGCCCTTCGGATAATGCGTTCCCAAAGCATAACCTCCATAATTCATCAAACTGTACAATGCAGGAATATTCTTTGGAGAAGCACCCAGAAAAATTACAGGAAACTCCATCAATGTCCTTAGTGTTTCGCTTTTAAAGTATTTGTCAACATACGTTCTGAAGTTGGTCAGCAAATCCAATTTCAACGCACTTTTGGCTATTTTAGGAGAAATGAATTCCGCCCAATTGTGACAAGGCTTATTCACAAAATCCTTCATCCCGACTTCATACTTGAACTTGGCCGATTGCATAAATTTCTCTAATTGCAAGCCTGCACCTTTTTCAATTTCTTCAAACAAGATTTTTAATTCCTCTAAATTTTTAGGGACACTGATTTTGTCTTCTGAAAAAACCACTTCAAACTGCGGGTTTAACGAAATCAACTCGAAGAAATCAGAAGTTCTGTAACGGAAGTCGGCAAAAAAACTCTCCATTATATCAGGCATCCAATACCAGCTTGGCCCCATATCAAAAACGTAACCTTGTCCGGTAGAAAATTGCCTTGCTCTTCCTCCGGGCTGGTCATGTTTTTCAAATACGTGAACTTCATTGCCCGCTTTTGCCAAATAAGCACTTGCAGATAAACCCGAGAAACCGGAACCGATAACGGCTATTTTCTTCTTCATCGTCTTTTATCTTTTAAAACTTCATTCAACAAATACTCGGACTCAATATTTTTATCATAGATCCGTTTATGAAAATCATCAAGCTTATTGAGCAACCTAATCAATTCCATTTTTTCGATATATGTTAAATTTCCTGTAACTATTTCAGTTGCTTTTCTGATTCTGTCCATTTGATTTTCTAAAACCTCAAGCCCTTTATTGCTGATGCTTAAAATCTTACTTCTTTTGTCGGTCTCAGAGTCGGTTTGATTGACCCAACCTTGCGCAATCAACCGGTTGATAACTTGCATCCCGGCAGGTTTTTCATGAACATTCTTTTTTATCAAATCCATTTTGGTCATTTCTCCGAAAGCTTTTAGGTTAATGAGGTAGATAAAATCTTCCTGCGTAGAAAAATCTGAACCGAATATTGCCGATTTTGAATAACTCTTAGCGTATCTGTTTATATGGACAATTAAAGTATTAATAACACTTTCTGCACTACGTCCCTTTTCCTTTCCATCCCAATTAGGTTCAATATTTTTTTCCTCACCTTTATAATTGGCAACTATCCATCTTTTAAAACCTTCGATATCATTAGGGTATGTCCTTCCTTGAAGAATATCCGCTTCAAATTCCTCAAGCAGATTGACAACATTTTTTAAAATATCATATTTCATACAATTATATTAGTTTACAAATATACTATACTCAATCTATTAAATGTATAAATTTATACTAAATTATTTGCGGGTTAATTTTTAGCAATACAAGACTCTTGATAAGGTCGGTAGTATATATATTATGAGGATGTAATGGCAATAATGTATCATTCAGTTTATTACCGAAAATTAGCTAATAATAAATATTGGAGGTGAATCTTATAGAAAGAAGAGAAATAAAAGCTTACCCAAAAACCATATGGACTGTTTAACAAATCAGGTTGAAATAAATCAATTGATGGTTGTTGATAAAATCCACTGGTTAACCGTGAATTACAAGGTGAAAAATGGGACAAATCTATCTCTTTTACACTTGTCCCAAGAAGTGATCCCGCTGGGATTGCTTCAATCCCACATTGCCCAAACTCATGCCTGAACCTTCTAGAATCGAACCCATCCCAACCCTTCTGTTCGAATCCGGCGGGTACAAACAAAGCCCAATCTTTCGATTGAGCTTTGTTAGTGACCCGACTGGGGCTCGAACCCAGGACCCCAACATTAAAAGTGTTGTGCTCTACCAACTGAGCTATCGAGTCTAAATAAAATAAATAGCCAGTTTGGCTATTAGTATTGTGAAAAAGTAAATTTCGAACTTTTTATTTATGAATCTGGAATACTATTGACTTTTCATGTGCCTAATTTTTCAATCAACTTCCAGAATTGAATATACTATGTAATAGAACTTGTAAACGGTTTTCTCTATCCGTTTAGAGCGGTGCAAATGTATTTTCTTTTTAAGAATTATAAAAATTTATTTCTCCTTTTTTTTAAGAAAAATCAGCATAGTTCTTTAAATCTACTTGAATAGAGATGTTTACGTTAAAATGATTTCCTTTAATTGGATTAAAAAGAACTTTCTACCGCTAATAATGTCTGTCCTGCCCATTTAATCAGTAAAAATGGTCTATTATAATTAAAGCACAGCTATTTTGTGTTAGTACAAAAGCAATTTAAACGGCAATGAGCCTGTTTGTTATTGAGCTATTTCTCGTATGACCTTTGCAGGGATGCCACCAACAATGACATTATCCGGTACATCTATGGAAACGATTGCCCCAGCAGCTACGACAGAATTTTCACCAATGGTAACGCCTGGAAGTATTGTGGCATTTGCTCCAATCCACGCGTTTTTCTTGATAAGAATAGGACCTGGAACCAGTGTTTGCCTATCTTGTGGAGCAATAGGATGTCCTTCCGACAATAGGTTAACGTTTGGAGCGATGAGAACTCCGTCTTCTATAGTAACTCCTCCTAAATCTAAAATTGTACAATTGAAATTGATGAATACGTTTTTACCTATTTTAGTGTGTTTTCCATAATTGATATACAGGGGTGTAAATACATTAACACTTTGGTCAATCTCACTATTTGTAATATTGCTTAACAATGCCCTGATTTCTGAAGGATCCGAGGAATTGTTCATCCGTACTAGTAATTCCTTGGTAGCGTAAGATGCTTCCATTAATTGGTGACCCATTGGATCCTTTGGAGCAATATTTTTACCATTTTTCAAGCGTTCAAAGATATCTATTGATTTCTTGTCCATGATTAGTCTTGGTTTATCATAAAAATATGAAAATTAAGATGTTTAACTCCTGTTTTCCCAAATAAGATGAACGTAACTAAAATGTTATTATATCAGAATCTATTGGGGTATAACCCAGATGTCTGCTTAGTGACAAAATTTGACCTTTGTGGTGGAATTCATGGGTGGTGACATGGGTAAATAATTCCAATGGAGAAATATCATGATCCACACCTGCTTTATTAATGCGTATGGTGTCAAGCATAGTAGATTGATAGCGCTTTATAAATTCTAAGACACCATTGTCAACCGAGCGATATAGATTTTCAATTTCAGCAACAGTACCCAATGAAGAATATTGAGTTTCGTTAACGGTCTTATTTAAGGCTCTCTTTTGAATCCAGAATTTGTATGTATCTGCAACATGGATGAGTAGATTACGAATACTACCTCCAAGTCCAAATGACGTATTTTCGTTCACAAAGTCATCAGTAGAGATCGTTTTACAATACTCAAAAATTTTAGCTCTTGATTGTTGAACTAAAGAATACTGAGTGTTTAAGTATAATTCAATGTCCTGCATTGTCAATGAATTTAATATTAATTTCGAATTTAGTTGTTTACTTCTGTTTCCATTCATCATTTATAAAGTTAAGGTTTTTAACTAAAAATCTCGAAACTCTCCCCTATAATCTATGATTTAGAGGGAGTAGTCCACTTATGTCCCTTAACTCAATGTCCTAACAAATGTAGCAAGATCAGAATAATGAAATCCAATTGTGGGAAGTGAGAGGCAGTAGGAGTAACTTTTTATCAAACTTATTCGGAGTTAGAATCCGAAACGAACCGTTCAAAATTCCTTGATGCGCTTCGGGGAAAATTTGTACGGAGAATAGACGAACAGAACTAAAAATGGTACCGATTTACAGCATTTGATTACGAAAGCGCGCGTAATCACTAGCTGCAATTTACTCCTTTTCAAGAACATATTACACCTTAAACCTTACATTAGATCAGTTTTTGTTCAATAGCTATTCTTACCAGTACTGCAGTGTTTTTGGCATTCAGCTTGAGCAACAAGTTTTTGCGATAGCTTTTGATCGTTTCAGGACTAAGAAAAATACGGTCGGCTATTTCCCCGTTTGTCAGTCCCTCGGCCACCAATTTCAGCATTTCCCGTTCCCGCTGACTCAGCCAGAGATGAGTCTCTTTTGGCCGTTTCATCAGCACATCGATTTCATGACAGAGGAACGTTTCGCCTGCGGCAACCGCCTGTATTCCTGCAAGAACCTCTTCGGTCATGGCGTTTTTGATCAGGTAGCCTAAAGCACCGTTTTCCAGCATCTGTCGTACTACACTGTATTCATTGTGCGTAGTTAATGCTAGGATCTTGAGTTCGGGAAGATGCTCTTTGAGTTCCTTACATAAATCCACCCCGTTGATATCGGGCAAGCCTACATCGAGGAGCAGCACATCAGGTTTCCAGAAGCCGATGGAGTTCCGGCATTCGGCGCCACTGTGCGCCACACCGACTACTTTCGCTATGCCCGATTCTTCAATAAGACTTTTTAGTCCGTCTGTCAGGATCTTATGGTCGTCCACAATTGCTACATTAATCATATTGTTCATTTTTTGTCAGTTCCAATTCTACATGTACCTCTGTTCCGCCTGCCGAAGAAAATATATCCAATTTACCTTGAAATGCGTCTACTCGCTGCCGGATGTTCTGCAAGCCCATCCCTTCGGAAACAGTGTGCTGATCGAATCCTTTTCCATCGTCCTGTACTGTAAAGGAAACACGGTCCGGTTCCTGTACCAGTTGCACGTTGATATGGCTAGCCTGGGCGTGTTTCAGCGCATTGTTGACCAGCTCATGGATGCAGCGGTACACCACGATCTCAATTTTATCTGGCAACCGGGCTTCATTTCCGAAATAATGAAAATCGGCTGTTGGAATGGCAGCGCAGAAATCGGCAAGTGAAACTTTCAGCCCGTAGCGCAGTAGCGATCCGGGCATCATATGGTGCGCTACACGGCGGAGTTCTTGTATGGAGTCGTCCAGCATGCCCAGGGCTGTTTGAAATCGGGTTACGTCCACTGATTCCAATAGAGTATTGCCTTTTACCTGAGGCAAATTCATCTTTACAGCAGATAGCATCCCGCCCAGTCCATCGTGTAGGTCTTTGGCTAAACGGGTTCGTTCTGCCGCCTCACCATCTAATGTGGCTTGCACGGCGACCAATTGCTTTTCCTGTTCCAGTCGTTCGGTTTCTTTTTCCGCCAGCTTTCGCTTGCTTACCGCCAAACGATAGCGGATAAAAGCAAAAGCCAATGCGATAAGAAGAATAGTTGCCCCGGAAATACCAAGCCATATATATAATTGCCGTTGTTTTTCCAATGCGGTAATTTTGATTTCTTTTTTCTCGGTTTCATATTTGACTTCCATAGCCGAGAGTGAATTCTGATACGTTTCGTTACTATAGCGATCCAAGGTTTCCATATATTTAATCATATACTGATGGGTGAGGTCTGGTTTCCCCAAGTAAGCATAGGCGGTAGTAAGATTGAAATAGATACTCCTTGTGAGATTGATGTCGGTCGTGTCGATGGCTAATACCGCCAGTGCCGCTTCGGCAGATTGCCCATACTGACCTTGATAGAAGTAAATATTGGAGGTCAGTTCTATCGCTTCGGCAGTGTAATGGTCAAAACCTAATTCTCTGGCTTGTTTGACCGCTTGTAGTGCGAGCGGCAACGCTGTAGCAAAATCATTGTGATGATAGTGAACCTTTGCAAGGGTCTGTAAAGCTTTGTTCAGAAAAAGTTTATTATCCGTTTGTCGAAATAATTCTGTTGCCTTATTTGCATACGCTATAGATTCCTCAATAGGGGCCTTTTGATGAAGACTGATATCGCTCAAAGCAATATAGACACTTCCCACCCCATCTTTGTCATCAGCTTCTATAGCCAATTGTTCCGCTTTTTTGTAGTAAATCAATGCCTGTTCAAGGTTTATCATAATCTGATAAACTCCACCAATATTGGAATAGACGATACCTAGCCTTTTGATATCATTCTGTGATTCGAGAATTTTTACCGCATTTAGGTAATTGGCGATCGCTTCGTTATACAGGCTTTGTTGGCGGTAGATATTGGCATACGCATTATAAAGAGAGGTCTGCATTCGGTAATCATCCAGCTTTTCGATAATTGGCCTGGCTTTGTTGAGATACACTAGCGCGGTATCTTGCGCATCATCCATATAATAGGATATGCCGATATTTTTAAGGAAAGTGGCGGTCATTTTTTCGTTTCCGATTTTCTTAGCAAGTGCTAGTCCCTGTATTCCGAAAGCGATAGAGCGGTCGGCATCGATACTGTTATAAAACCAATTGAGGTCATCCAATATTTTAATCCGTTCTTCCTCTGTCAGCTTCTTTGTATTCAATACATGCTCCAGCGAATCCAGATCCTGTCCCAAAGTTATAACCGGCACAAGTGCTATCAATAGATATAGCGATAAATGCTGTGCCTGCTGTATTACGCTATGTATATATCTTTTTATCATCCTGTTTGATTATTCGGGATTATTTTAATTGTTCTTAAGACAAAGGTAGTGGTAGACACCTTTGTTAAAAACCCCCTTTGGGGGGTATTGGGGGAAGTTTTGCCACCATACTTTTGTTTTTATCAAATGGAGGAAAGTGATCAACGCGTTCTGTTGACCGTCATCCGGATAAAAATTATAAACAATAAAAATAAACAAAATGAAAGCAACCATCAGAAAAACATTTCTAATGTTATTGATAACAGCTGCCCTGGCAAGCTGTAGCAAAGACGACGACATCAACCCTGAACCTCAGGTTACCTTTTGTGAAATCATTGAAGTATCAGGAACAATTAACGAGCCTACTGTTTGGCAGGCAGGTTTTGTGTATGTGATTGACGGTTTCGACCTGAGGGTTGAGTCGGTGCTAACTATAGAGCCGGGCGTTGTGATAAAAGTACGGAATGCCAGAATCAGCATTCTTGAACAGGGCAAAATCATCGCAGAAGGAACGGCAGACAAACGCATTGTCTTTACCTCACTTGCAGATGACCATTATTGCGGTGATACTAATGGTGACGAAAACGCGACCGGACCCGAAAAAGGGGATTGGGTGTCATTAACCCTTCAAGGAACAATTGGTTCGGTGTTTAAATTTGTCGATATTTTTTATGCCGGGCAAAGCAGCGGTGGAACGAATAGAGCGGTAGATATTGGTTGGCAACAGTCCGTTGCATTTACTTTCGACCATTGTAGAATCGCACACACGATGAGTGGTACCCGACACGATTCCCAAGCCTTTCACGGGAGCACGGGTATGACAGATGCCAAGGTAAGTAAGTTTACCAATAACGCACTCTACGATAATGGAAAGCCTATTTATTTTAATGCATTCTACACCTTAGATCCGAGCAATGTATTCCACAACCCGGAAGACCCTTCGATAACCAACACAAATAATGGCATCTATTTATACGGTCAAGTACTTGATATGACGGTGGATTGGAACAATACGGAAGTGCCCTATGTAGTGGATCAGAATTATCAGGTCTACAATTCTGCTACAATCAATATCGGACCCGATGTAGTTGTGAAATTTATGAGTACAAGTGCAGGACTTCAAAGAAATGCGCCCCAGAATATTATCCTCAATCCTACGGCAATCCTGACTTCTTACAAAGACGATGACCATGGAGGCGATACTAACGGAGACGGGAGCACCACTTCCCCAGTATCAGGAGATTGGCAAGGCCTTCGTAATGCCTATGGTGCAATCCCTAATTGGGAGCAAAGCCCGAACATATTATACTCGAGTAATTAGTTTAGTGAATAAAACAAGGGCGAGAATCAAACGCCCTTGTTTTACCATACCTATTGAATAATTCATAACAAACTTCAAGAACAAATTCGTAAATCATGAAAAAAGCAATCTTTACACTTATGGCCGTTATTATCGCCGTCACTGCTCAGGCTCAGCAATTTCAAAATGGTACCACAACGGCCAATCTCGGTATCGGATTAGGTACTGCTTTGGGAGGTCTTGGAAAAGCCCGACCTGCCATATCCATATCCGTTGACCACGGTATGTGGGATATCGGCGGCCCGGGCGTGATCAGCCTAGGTGGTTATGTAGGAAACACCGGGTACAAATATACCGACCTGGGGTATACAGCGAAATGGAACTATACCATCGTGGGAGTAAGGGGTGCCTATCATTACAACGGTTTTACCAACGTGCCAAAGCTAGACTTCTATGGCGGGATAATGCTCGGATATAATATTGTAAAATACTCGTCGGATAGCGATAACTCATTGGCGAATAGCTATGGTAGCGGCCTTGGTTTTACTGGATTTTTAGGAGGACGCTGGTTTTTCACTGAGCATATCGGTGCCTACGCTGAGTTGGGTTATGGAGTATCGGTATTGAATGCAGGGGTGACTTATAAATTCTAAAGAAATAGGAATACGCTACGCCTACTTTTCAAAAGATAAACCCGCTGAATATTCTCAGGGGGTTTATTGCTGATTAAACTTCTTGGTTTTGATTCAAAAAATTCCTTATCTAAAAACATAAGCCTTTAGTAAAGGGGTTACCGAAATATCGTTTCGATAACTGGCTTTCTCACTTGTATTTCAATACCTTTATTTTCAAGAATAATTTGGGATACTGCAGTGAATGATATCCCAGTCTTTGAAAACACATTCAACGAATTGTCCAAGAGATGACAAGGGATTATGGGAACATGAATAATTATACTGTCTAAAATTTAAGGCATAAAAAAAGCCCAATCTTTCGATTGAGCTCTTTAGTGACCCGACTGGGGCTCGAACCCAGGACCCCAACATTAAAAGTGTTGTGCTCTACCAACTGAGCTATCGAGTCATTACAGTATGTTATTCTAACACTGGCTAACTTTTCTGTTAGCGGGTGCAAATATAAGATCATTTATTTATTTTTCAAGTCATTTTTACTATAAATTTGTCTTTTTTTTAAGGGTCATCTTTAAAGAAGTGAAAATTAACGAATTAAGTTTTTTGTATGATTGTATTAATTGGATATATGGGGAGTGGAAAATCCACTGTAGGCAAGGTTTTAGCCAAACAATTGGAAATGGATTTTATAGACTTCGATAATTATATTGAAGCTAAAGAAAATCGAAGTATCCCGGAAATCTTTAAACAAAAAGGGGAGGTGTATTTTAGAAACAAAGAAACCCAATACTTAGGTGAGCTGCTCGATGAAAATCCAAACGTTGTAGTATCCCTGGGAGGTGGAACTCCTTGTTTTGGCACCAACATGCAAACTATTGTAGAAGCCTCACCAAATGTATTCTATTTAAAACTCTCAGTAGATAAACTCATCAGTAGATTAAAACCTGAAAAAGCATACCGTCCGTTAATTAAAGACATAGCAGACGCGGACCTTTCTGAATTCATTAGAAAACACCTGTTTGAACGCAATTTTTATTACATGCAGGCTCCTCACATTGTAAATGTAGTAAATCAAACTCCTGAAGAACTCGCAGCTGAGGTAAGTGAAAAACTATCGTAGATAAACTGCGTCATTTCCTTCCTCAAAAACAACATCAACATGCTCTTGAAGCGAAGTTGAAAGTGAGATCCCTTTAAAATCAGCTTTTACCGGGAATTTCTTGTGATTTCGATCGACCAGGACTACAGTTTTTAATTTCTTAAGAGGAACATCTAAAAAATGACGAACGGCGTATATTAGGGTGCTCCCGGAATTTAATACATCATCCACTAAGATGACACATTTATTCTCGTACGCAGATTTATCCAAGGAAGTGATAATAGGGTTTAACGGGTTTGTTTTGTCTATTGTGACCTCACAAAAGGTAGTTTTGATATCTGATATTTCACTAAAGCTCTCATCAATCTTTTTAGCTAATTCCAATCCACTAGAAGCAATTCCGGCAATTACGATTTCATCCTCATCTACATAGGTTTCATAAATCTGATACGCTATACGTTTAATCTTATGCTGAATCTCTTGGTGAGAAAGAATTTTATTTTCTAGAGTTGTCATAACCAAAAATGTTTTTTCAAAGATAGGATATAATGTCAAAATCTATTGTGCAACACAAGGGCTTTCTTTAAAACCTTTAGGAAAAAAATCAGATCTCTTTCGTTGGGGTCTCATCCAAATAATCATCAATATCCCTACGATCTTTTTTGGTAGGACGCCCGGTACCTTTTTTACGATAGTATTCCTTGGAATACTGCAATAGTTCCGAATGTTCAAAAGCCTCCTTAGGAGTGGTGTCTATACGATAGATATCCACCAATTTGGCACCGACACGACTCTGGGGAATATCCAGAACAGTTAATTGATAATCGATCTGATCTTTACGCACCACAATTTTATCCGTAGGATATACCTCCCTGGAAGACTTCACACTTTGGCCATTTACGCGAACATGACCTTTCTTACATGCTGTAGTGGCAATGTTTCTGGTTTTAAAATAACGAACACACCACAGATATTTATCGACACGCATAATGATAATTTAAAAAATTTCGTTAACGTTGAAGCAAAAATACTAGAAAATAGTATCTTGCGCACCTGTATATGTTGAATATAACATTTAAGAAAGTAAAAGCAAGATTGATGAAGATAAAATTTGTAGGATTTGCCGCAATGGCCCTACTTGCCTTAATGGCTTGTAAAAGCGATGACGATAATAATCCTGATGGACCGACACTTAGAGATCTTTCTGAGGTAACGGCTGAAAATGAGACAGAATTACAAGCTTATTTAAAAACTCATTTTTATAATTACGAAGAGTTTGCAAACCCGACAGAAGGTTTTGACTATAAAATTGTGTTTGATACTATAGCAGGAGATAATGCCGATAAAATTCCACTGATAGATAGACCAGAACTTAAAGACATGGTGGTTTCAGTTGATGACGTGCCACATAAAATGTACATTTTAAATGTCCGACAGGGTACTGGTGACAAGCCACTTCTAGGTGATCAGGTCGTAGTTAAATATGAGGCTAGCAACCCTGATGGTACAATCGTGGATGCTTCAGCAGTAGAATTTTCTAGTCCAACCTTATCAACAGATCCTCAACAAATGTATCAATTCACAGAAGGCTTCACTCATTTAATTCTGGATTTACACGTGGGTAGTGGTTACGTAGAAAACGCAGACGGAACATTGACATGGAATAACGATTATGGTATCGGAGCCTGTTTTGTACCGGCTGGACTTGCGTATTACAGAAGCGGAAACTACAAACCCTTTATTTTTAAGGTAGATATGTTAGCTTTTAATCAGATAGATCAAGATTATATATATGACTATACTGCAGGGGGTAATGTAAGCTCACCCGATGGAATCCCATCAAGTATGGAAGATGTAAATGGTAATGGAGATCCAAGAGATGATGATACCGATGGCGATGGTATACCAAACTATTTGGATGCAGATGACGACAATGATGGTATCCTAACCATTTATGAATATGATGTACTTCCGGATAACAATAACAATGGTATTATAGATGAAGGTGATGGAGACGGTATTCCTGATGACAGTGACGGTGATGGTATCTATGATTACCTAGATCCCGATAATCAAATAGGGAGTGGTATCTAATTAAGGCTTAACATCAACACTTTAGAGTGTTGCAAGGGCTTTGATGTGAATGCCTTAAAACCGAGTTTCATAAAGCCGATTTGTCGTATAAAAAACCTGCTCTGGCGTTGTACATCGGCCAAAGCAGGAACATTATGAAAACAAAATCGGTTTCATTACTGAATTTCATGTTTTCATAATTAGTCAGCCAGTAGGTATCATGGGGCAATGGCGACTAATCCCATAGTTTTCCATGTTTAAATCAAGGTTTCAACACGATTTTATTGGAAGTGTAGGTTGGGGTTTTTAATGATAACACATTGGCCATATATGATGCATTTGTTGCTGGAAAAGATAACTGTATTGAAATAATCCAAATGAGCTTAGGTTTCCATTCCAGCCAATCGAATGACTAAGATGCCTTTTCCATGTTGAATGTCTCTAACCGCTTAATTTTCGCCTAATGAACGTGTCACAAAAATGGATGTTGCATAGGAATTTTCGTTCACATCGGGTAGAGTTATAGCTTTACCGTTCTTCCAGTATCTCAGATTGATTCTTGATCTGCCGTCACCATTTTCATATCCGGCAATATAGATGTCTTCGTTTACTATAAAAATTGAATTGGCAATTGCGGATTTACTTCCATCTGTGAGCGCTTTGGCTTTTCCATTCTTCCAGAACTTTGCTGTAGAAGATTCTACTCCGACTGCGTACAGATCTCCATTATGTACAAAAATGGAATGTAGTGCCGATTCTTGACTTCCGTCAGTGAGTTCTACGGCTATGCCATTTTTCCAGTAAGTGGCAATGTCTTCTGAACCCCTATTTAGCACTCCTGCTATATAGACATCACCCTTATCTATGAAAATATCGTAAGCAAATGACTCCGTGCCTTCATCTGTAAGCTTAACAGCCGTACCGTTTTTCCAGTAAGTGGCAATGTCTTCTGAACCATTATATTCACTTCCGGCAACGTGTACATCTTCGTTATCTACCAACACAGAATAAGCTTGTGCATGTTCACTTCCATCAGTGAGTTCTACGGCTATGCCATTTTTCCAGTATTTAGCAATGAATAATCCATCGGTTCTTTCGTATCCGGCTATATACACATCTCCATTAGCTGCCCAAGCGGATAATGCCCTCGATATTTGACTTCCATCGGTAAGATTTATGGCCGTACCGTTTTTCCAATATCTGGCATATCTTCCTAAGTCCCCAACTTCGTAGCCTGCAACATAAACATCTCCCTTATCTACAAAAATGGATTCTATATAGACGTCTTGGCTTCCATCGGATAAGGTTATTGCTTTGCCATTCTTCCAGTATTTCGCAACAGCCTTTGTTTCATTGCGTTCATTTCCAGCAATATATACGTCTATTTGATATACTTTTAGTTCTGCCGCTTCGCTGTCCGTATAGCCTTCTTTTTTAGCTACAATTTGATGAATACCGGCTTTTTCGAAGATGTGACTTGTACCACTTATTTTATTGTTATTGATATATATATCGGCAAGAACGGCTTTGCCGTCAACAGTGGTCTCAAAGGTGATAGTATCCCCTTTTTCAACTTCCATGTTGTTGGCAGTAAGCGTTAATTGGTGTTTTTCTAAATGATCAGGATCTTTAGTCGGTCCATCGTCTTTGGAACAAGAAAACAACAAGAACAATATAAAAAATAGAATTCCTGCTCTTTTAACGTATGTGAATAAATAAGGTTGCATAATAGTGATTTTTAATTTGGTTTATGCATTTATAACAATACCTACAGACATATAATTTATTGTTTTATTGCCGTTTTGTAAGTAATTGCAGGAATGCGCAATTTTGCAGCACTCCTGCGTATTACAAGCCATAAATAAATATGTGTTTTATGGATTTACTAATTCAGATCCGCTCCAATCTGAGAATAATTTTGGAGTATTGATCAAATTCAGATTGTTGTAAGTGAAATTGATTGCAGTGGGGCGCTCAATACTTACGGCATACTCGAAACAATCAATAAAGTTAACATCATGCATGTTTAAATATACATCGCTACTTGCAATATGAACAGCTCCATTAGGATTGCCTGTGGTTACTCCTGCATTGGCAATATCCACAAACGCCATCTCATTTAATGGGTTAGTCGTATAATCGATTTTGATACCTGTCCAATATCCTGCGACGTCCTCTTTTCCTTTAATTGTAATAGGTTCATCCTCTGTTCCCACCATAATGATTTCATGGTTATAGTGAAAAGCATTTTGAAACCTGATCAAACTTCCGGCTTCCATTAACATAGTAACACCAGGTTTAAAGGTAAACCTGCGTTTCTCTTCATTATCAGGACCAAATCCATTAGTGAAAAAAGGGACATCGGTTTTATGAAAAGTTACGTCTCTATACGCACCGCCACCGTTTTTCAATTCAATGTAGTCATTTGTATTACCGGTATAGGAATTACTGCCGTCAATGGAACTGACGTGATTTATATTAGTTACCACAGGAGTGTCATTACCGGTTAAGGTACTGTTGGATAAAGTTAAGTCTCCTGCGTTAAGTGATCCACCTACCCAATGTAAACCAATGAGATTCCCATGCTGAATAGTACAATGATCCATTTTCATCGTCCCACCAACGGTACCGATAACAGAGCCTTGCAGGGCCCATCCACCACGACCGGTTTGTCCGGCATATTCTACGGTTACATATTCCATTACGTTAGCCGTATTATCGCTTGAGATCTGTATACCTCTCCATGATCCTTTGGACTTATTTACCCCTGTAAGAACAATCGGCTTCTCAGCTGTACCCTTCATTTGAACTTTTCCATTACCTGATTTTCCTATCCGCATTCCAGCATCACTCTTGAAGGCGATCACAACGCCTGGGTCAATTGTAAGATTTCCATTGACCTCCGGATCGCAATTCATGATATAATCTACTGGTGCATTTGGGTCATCAGTTAGATGGACTTCGGCTTCTGAGAAAATACCACAATCCAAAATAATCGGTTCTACTAGTTCCTCAATTGGGTCGGTTGGATCCAATGTTTCATCAACATCGTCCTCAGAGCTACAAGCGAATATCATTAATGATACAAGAGCAATTGTAGCTACTTTTTGTGTGTTTCTAAAAATTTTCATTGTTTTCATTGTTTTTATATTATACTATTTGAATTAGATAATTTTAATGTTGGGAATTACCTCTCTAATTTTTATAAATTAAATTTAACTCCGCCGCCAATGACCAATTGACCGCCATCAATAATAACATACTTAAGCTCAGCAAATGGAGTGATACCGCCAAGCTCAAAATTCGCGCCTGCTCCAAGGTTGAGTCCAAATCGCCCATCTGAAGCATCAGCAAACGCAAAGGAAGTATCGTACTCCAATTTAACGTGACTATAGTTTAGTCCTCCTATGGCATAAACTCCCATGTTGTCTTGAGAAACAAAGTAGTAGTTAGCATTGGCATTGACTTCAATCCAGTTCATTTTAAAACCAGATTCTTCTTTTGGTAAATAATAGATTACCGAAGGAGAGATGGTTAAATTTTCAAGAACCGGAAATTCGGCGTTGGCACCAATACCAATGCTTTCTATTTCTGTTCCATAGGCTAATAATGCTCCAATTCGGGTATTTTCTTGTGCGTTAACCGAATACCCTAGGCTAAGTGCCATAATAAAAATTCCAAGTACTGTTGATTTTAGATTCATAATGTTTATGTTTAAGGATTAATGTTTTTTTGATTTATTAATTTTCAATCTGTGTTATGATGCTCGATCATAGTGAGCACCTTTGTGTTGTGAGTGTGTGCTCTTTAAAACAACACAAAGGTGTCTCTAGCTAACACTACTTGTTTAATGAAACTTCTTATTGTTTTTCATTACATTAATATCCGCTTTGGAATTTTACTGGTCTCGCTCTAAATTGTATTGTGTACCTTCATTGATCACTAATTCCAGGTGTGTCTCTGTGATGGAAATAACTTCTACATTTGATTCGACCGTCGAGTTTGTTGACAAGGTTAGAACTAAGTTACCTGCATTAGTTATCTGGTAATTATATAATTCGTCCTCAGCAATACCACATGGGGATCCTTGATAAAGGACGAACCTCAATGTCTGGTCAGCCGTAAATTCGAAATACGTTTGACTTAAACACTCCGATACGATAACTTGGTTTCCATTTACAACTGCACTTTTCATAAACCACTTTCCTACAATTAAATCTTCTACCATCGCATCTCGGGTAGTAAATGTTGCAATCTCGCTGTTGCTTTCAGCTCCACTTTGATCTTTAGCAACAACGTTCCAATAGTAAGTTGTGCTATACTTAAGATCGTTTTGCAGTTTCAAGTTAACTTCGGATACATCTCCCATAATTTTTTCTTCAGGTGGAAGCAACGTGTCCAGATAGACGTCATATGATACTGTATCACCATCTGGGTCAGTAGAGGCTTTCCAGCTTAGTTCAACTTCACTTATATCTACATCCTTCTCTTGATTGGATGGAGTAACAAGAGAACTTTGGCTTGGAGCTTGGTTACTTGGTTCGTCATCTTTGCTACATGAACTTATTATAAGTGCTAAGGATGCGATAAGTATCCACGCAGGGTATTTATAAAATTTAAAAAAATTAGTTTTCATTTTATTGTTTTTTTTTAGTAATAAATTATATTACTCGCGCTCGAGTTGGTACGTCATTACGCCTTCCTCTAACAGGCGTAGACTTGTTTTTGTTATGGAGAGAATGCTTAAGGAATATTGTTCGGTTCCTCGCGAAGCAGTAATGGTGTTTGCCCCCGTTAGGATGAATTCAAATACCGCGGAACTGGAATCATTGCATGTAGCTCCAGAGTATATATTTAGGGTAAGCTTTCCATCAGGGTCAAACTGAAAATAGGACTTGCCTAGGCATTCAAAGTCTTCAGGGTTTGAGTTGTGCTCCACTCCAGTAATGATCCACTTTCCAATAAGCAATTCTGCTGTAGTTTGTTCTCTTGTAGAAAATACCCCAATGTTACTGTTGCTTTCAGCCCCACTTTCATCTTTAGCGACAACACTCCAGTAGTAGGTTTTATCAAATTCAATATCCTCTGTGAGCTTTAAACTTGTCTCAGAGATATCCCCCATAATTTTTGCCTCAGGCGGATGTATCGTGTCCAGATAGATGTCATAAGATACAGCATCACCATCTGGATCAGTAGTGGCTTGCCACTTTAGTTCGACTTCACTAGCCTCGAGATCCTTGGCTTGGTTGGATGGGTTTAGAAGTATCGCTTTATCGGGTGCTTGGTTACTTGGGCCATCATCATCGCTGCTGCACGCTGCAATTGTAATCGTTAAAAATAAAAGGATGGCCCATCGTCCGGTTTGTTTAATTTTAATAAAATTAGTTTTCATGTTTAGCTTTATATTTAGTGTTTACATTTAAAATATAGGGGAGATGCCCTGGTAGGTCTTATTAACTTGTGCCTTCGAAGTAGAAATGCGACTCAGCTTATGGTATAGGCGACAAGTACCCCCAGCGTTATACCCATTGCGGTTGATAACCATGTTTTTTACCATAACAAGAACACCAATCGGGCTTGATTGTAAAATGAGTTTATCTAGTGCTTGCACCATTTTATCATGAGCGAGTCTTAATCTTACAGGACACAACATATTCTTTACGATTTTTCCTACCCATTTATACCATAGGAAAAAGGAGGTAAACATTTTTTTAAAAGAAAAGTGTGTTAAAACCTCAAATTAAATTTCAAGACCCTGATTGTGAAATCATTAGGGGGACAAAAAAGATTAGTTACCCTCTATGTTCCGCTAATCCTATAAATAAAAATGAGTTGAAACACATAAAGGATTGATTTTTAGATAATTAATCGTAATATAATTGATTGAATTGCATTTTTTTACTTGCTTAAATCTGGAAGTTATTAAGTGCTAATGTTTTAATCCAGATATCTGCACTGGCTTATAGAGTTTAATTTTTAAAAAAGTTTAACTTTGTTTATGTTTACTTTGTAACCTCCCAACGTATTAATGATTGAAGACCATTATTTAATTGATCAACTCAAACAAAAACAACTAAAGACCCTGGATCAGGTCTACCTTACTTATAAAGAAGAGTTTTTTCTATTTGCCAGAAGTCTGTCTTTTCCGGAAGAAGATATTTCGGATCTATACCATGAGACCATTATCAGTTTTTATGAAAACATACAGAATGGAAAACTCAATAACCTAACCAGCACCTTAAAAACCTATTTATTTGCCATCGGTAAATTTAAGATGTACAAGGCAATGGAAAGTAATAAAGCACGTATCAGCAATGATTTGATTATTCATGCAGATGAAGAGGTTAGAACATTTGAAGTTGATATTGATATTGAAAAACAGCAGGTGTTAAAAAGCGCCTTTACCGAGCTGGGGATTAAGTGTAAAAAAGTATTGGAATTGTATTATTACGAAGGTTTGACATTAGACGAGATACAAGACTATTTAGGGTATAGCTCTAAAGATGTACTGAAAAGTCAAAAATCGAGATGTTTAAGACAATTAAAAGAATTTGTGGCAAAAAAATATGAATAAACAAGATTTAATAGAACAATATTTTACTGGACAACTATCCAATGAGGAGTTCTTAGAATTAAAGACCTTATTGGAAGTAGATCCTGAATTCAAGAAGGAATTCCATGCGCAGTTGGAAATCCAGCAGACTATTGCCCAAGAAAAAAGTGCCTTCTTAAAAGATCGATTCGCAGGGTTAGATAAAAAATCAGCGCCTAGAACCAAATGGTATTTATATGCCGCCACAGTGGCTGTGCTTATTGGTGTTGGTATTGGATACCTCTTTTATAACGCGCAACCTGATTTCCAAGAGTTGTATGCCCAAAACTTTGAAGCCTATCCCAATGTAATAGCACCTACGGTGCGCGGAGACTCCGAGGCTGACATGCCTATGATGGAAGCAGCCTTCCACGCATACGATAGTAAAAACTACACCGAGGCTGCCTCATTATTTGGGGAGCTTTACAAAGAAACAGACCAGGATTACGCCTACTTCTATCAAAACATAAGTTTAATGGCAGCCAGTAAAACAGAAACAGCAGTTGCGAATTTAGAACTGCACCATTGGAGTACACCACAAAAATACAAGACTAATGCACAGTGGTATGTAGCATTAGGCTATTTGAAACTGGAGCATAAAGAAAAAGCCATTCTATATTTAGAAAAAGTCGCAAATTCTTCGACTCCAATTGCTCATCAAGCAAAAGAAATCCTAAAAACGCTGAGGTAGAAATGTTTTACTATCTTTAAGGACTACAAAATTTACGCGTTAAATATGGATAAAATTACATTCTTGCTTGCTATATTCTTTTGTTGCATATTATTATCTGCGCAAGAGCCCACAACAGATGTTCCATTATTTGAACAAGGTGAAACCTATTTCTATAATAAGTTTCACACAGGCGACCCTCAAGCCTTTAAACAGGCCGACTCTGTATTTACTGCCTTAAAGGCAAGTGGGGAATTTGCATCTACCTCAGAGAAGATCGCTACAGAACTTTATCTTATACGCATCGGGCATTCTCGTGGCGCAGAAGATGACCTGAAGATTCTCACAGAATTAATCGACACCTATAATACTGAAGCTTTGGACGATAAGGAGCTTTATGATATGCTGCTTTATTATCAGCAGTTTTTACGGTTTTATGTAGGCGAGCCTGGTGCTAAAGAGAATATCTTGCAAATTATTGATGATCAATTAAAGAAAGCGCAACCAAACTATGAGATTGTTGCCATGGCTTATGATAACCTTAGTCGTCTCAGCCTAAAGAAAGACGACTATGAAGCGGCTGAGATTGCGGCAGCCTACGGTGAAAAGGCTATTACCTATTACGACAAAGCCGGTTTTAAGGCCATGTATGTCGCTACGATCCATTTTGTGGGAGGATGCTATCACTGGATGGATAAGGCAGAACTGAGTTTGGAATATATGGAAAAGGCTTATGGCTTACTCAAAACATTTGAGCATCCTAATGCCTATAGGTTATCTCAATTAGCATTTAATATTGCGTTAATTAATGCAGGCCAGTTTGCAAATAAACAAAAGTCCATAGATTACTTTAAAGAATCCATTCACTATCAGATCGAATCAAGAGGAGAAACTGATTTTCTGGTAATGTTATACTCGCTTCTAGCCGATGTTTATTTTGAGCTTAAAGATATTGAGCAGTCGGAATACTATGCCGAAAAAGGGTATTTACTGGCAAATGATGTCCTGAAATTAGAAAGTGTCTATTATCGATCACTGCCTTCTATGTCTTATTCCAGGATTTATGCAGCAAAGGGGGACTTTGAAAATGCGCGCCGGGTAATCGATAAGGTCGTGGAAGAAAGTATTGCTTTTTTTGGGGAAGATAACAAATTTACCGTGCAGGCTTTTAATGATAAGGCGAATGTTGAAATTCAAGCCAAAAATTACGATACCGCCCAAGTGTATTTAAAGCGTGCAGTAGAGGCCGCTGAAAACACCGGTCGTGTCTACTCCAGGCTATCAGCCTATGAGAATCTGGTGAATTTTTATCTGGAAAGGGAAGACTATGAAAACGCTGTGACCAATGCTCATATTTATTATGAATTAGACAAACAAGCCCTGGAAGGTGATCATATGAGCACAGTTAATGCGCAATTATTGTTAGCCGATGGTTACATGGGTTTAAAAGCATTGGACAGTGCAGCTGGCTATATAGCAGGTGCAAGAGGTGTTTTAGATGCGAAAAACAGTGATGCCGATGGTGTTATAAAACTAAGATCACGTTCCTTGGAAATGCTTTTGTATTTAAATTTATACAAAGAGCAACAGGATTCGGCCAGTCTTAATAAGGCCTATTCTCATGTGGCGAAGCTAATCGATGAAGTCATTTCAGGAAAGGCTTTCTATAAACACAATGAATCCAAGCTTTATTATAGTGAAAGTATTGTAGGGTCTATCAACACCGCCATGGAGGTGTGTCATCTAAAATATCACTTAAGTAAAGATCCCTCGGTGATCAATACCATCTTTAAGTTGATGGAGCTTAATAAATCATCCGTTCTTCTAGACGGTATCAATGACTCGAGCATCAAAAAAGAACTTGGGGTGCCGGATCGTATTATAGAGAAGCAAAATTCCCTGGAGATTAAGTTAGCGGATATAAACAAGCAAATTTATACCCTTGGCACAACAAAAGAAGATACCCAAGCTCAGCAAATAGAACTGGTCAATAAACGGCTGGCTTATATAAAAGGCTTAGATAGCATCACATCCGTTTTAGAGGATGACTATCCAAAATATGTTCAGGCCATAGAGTTTAAGCAAACCGAGGACCTTTCTTTTTATCAAGAAAACACCCTTGCTGATAATCAGGCCTTGGTCGAGTATTATATCAATGATACGATCATTTACCGAATAACCGTATCCAAGGGCAAGATCGCATATGATAAAATCATTGCTGAAAAGGGGTGGGAGCAATCAGTTACAAAACTTCGGGATCAGTTGATCGGACATAAAGAAATCACCTCTTTATCATCCGAGTTGGGAACCTTACTATTGCCTAAGTTACCTTCGAATATCACGGATATTATATTTGTACTTGATCGATCTTTGAATCAAATTCCTTTTGAAGTCTTGCACTACAATGAAGCGCCACTGGTAACAAGCTACAACATCAATTATATAGGATCGCTACAACTCTATGAAAAGCAAAAGGAGATAGGAGGGCAGCATGGTTATAATTGGGTTGGTTTTGCACCCAAATATGAGACGGCGAGTCTTTTTGACAATGAAAAGGAAGTCTATTCTATTAGTGAGATTGTAGAAGGAAATCCTATCCTGGGAGAAGAAGCGACCAAACAAAAGCTCATTCAACTCAGTGATGAGGCTTCTATCATTCACCTTGCTACGCATACCGAATTGGATAAGCTTAACCCCATGCTCAATAAAATATTATTTTCTAAAGACCAAGCTTCAAACGAGCTGACCACTTCGGAAATTTATGGTTTACAACTCAATGCCGATATGGCGGTATTAAGTGCATGTAACACAGGAACCGGTGTCTACAGAGGCGATGGTGTGATGAGTATGTCCAGAGCCTTTACCTATGCAGGTACATCGAGTACGGTGATGAGCTTGTGGAAAGTGCCGGATCAACAGACTTCTGAATTAATGGTACTGTTTTATGAGTATTTAAAGCAGGGGCAAACCAAAAGTGAAGCTTTAAAAAACGCCAAACTAAGTTACCTTAAAAACGTAAAGTACCAAGAATTAGCGCATCCCTTCTATTGGGCAGGTTTTGTTTTGTCAGGAGATGATTCTCCCATCCATTTTTCAACGCCTTTTTGGAAGCAACCTACCTTTATCATTGGCTTGCCGGTATTGTTAATCATTCTAGTAGTTGTTGCTTATAATAGAAAAAAGAAAAAAGGCATCAAGGGTAAAGACAATTAACGAATAGCAGTCACGTTTTTTTAAGATATCGGTTACCAAAAACCACATCAGAAATTCTCCTAGCGGTTTATTTAAAAGTTATTTAACAAATAAATGATTGCCTATTTTCAAATCAGTGTACCTCAAAGTTACCTTTGATTGTTTTATGCCCATAAGCACATGTACTAGAATTCCATCAGTTTATAGTTATAGCATATTTCAAAGTTGTTTGAATACCATTAGCTATAGGCAGGCGCATTATTGATACCTAACCATACCATTGACAAATCCTTCAATTTCTAACAATGGTATATCCTACAATCTGGGATAATCTGACATCACTTTTAGGAAAACCTGAGCATATTGTTTGTATGCCTAAATAGTATTAGTCCAAGCAAAGTCATACGCTCAGTCATTACCAATATCAATGCTTCGCTATCCATACCTTAATAATGAAGAAACTAAGTAGTTTATTTCGCTATCCAGGAAATAATAATAGTTATCATTCTGATTTACAAAAATATCACTAATTTCATAACTGCACATTACGCAATACGAATATAGAGACGGTTTAGCGAAATTCTGTTTCGATAATTGTGTTGTTGAGCGGAAATCCCTTCGGGCTTCCCGCTCAACGTAGCCGGCGCTTGACGGAGTCCAGCTCTACGGGACTGTCCTCTAACACGCGCTTGGCGCAATGCGCCCGAACCTGTGCCAAGCACCGGCTACGTTATGTGCAAGCAATAAAAACGAAACTGTAATAGGAATCCATTTTTGTGATTTTCAAGAAAAACAAAAGAACAAATGAATAAATTAGCTTTACTATTAATCATCGGGATTTCATTTTCATCTTGTAATCAAAGCAAAAAACACACAGCCAATTCGATAAGTAAAAACCAAATTATATTAGATTCTTTGACAGCAGAATTGGATTCAATTCAAAGAAATGGACAAATAAATGGATTTGCAGTTGCGATGGTCAGCCAAAATGGAGTGCTCTATGAAAAAGGCTTTGGACTAGCTAATATTGAGACCAAAGAAAAGTATACTGAAAACACAATACAACATATTGCTTCGGTTTCTAAAACACTAATTGGTATCGCTTTAATGAAAGCTAAAGAAATGGGGAAACTAAATTTAGACGACCCAATTCAGGACTATTTACCCTTTAAGGTAATAAACCCATATTATCCTGATGAAACAATTACAATAAGACAATTAGCAACACATACTTCAAGTATTAATGATACCGAACAATATATGGAAAGAGCTTGGATTCTTACAAAAGACCAAGACTTAACAAATATAAGCACAGCTTATCCAGCTCAAAGATTGAATTCATCTGAATTTGATGTTCCAATGGAAAAATATTTGAACGGCTATTTAGAAATAAATGGCCAATACTACCAAGATAATAATTACATTAAGTTCAAACCAGGAGAACGGTATAACTATTCAAACATAGGTGCTACATTATGTGCATTAGTTATCGAAAAAGCGACAGGTCAAGCATTTGATTCATTTACCGAAGAACATATCTTAAAGCCTTTAGGTATGAATTCATCAGGTTGGTCACTAGAGGATGTGGATATAAAAAAACATTCGAGATTGTATAGAAATGACAATACGCTTTTACCCTTTTATACCGCTATAACTTATCCTGACGGTATGTTGATTTCATCAAGTAACGATATGGCTAAATACCTAGCCGAATTAGTTAAAGGCTATTCTGGAGAAGGTACATTACTTTTAAAAGAAAGCTACAAGGAACTCTTTACAGAACAATTAGAAGAACATAACTTTGAATCAAGAAATGCAGGTAATCCCTACAATGGAGATTATAGCCCTGCTTTGTTCATTGGACATAGTGCATTGGGTTACATAGGACATTCAGGCGGAGATGCAGGAGTCGCAACTTGGATGTATTTTGACAAAGAGAAAAAAACGGGCAGATACATTGTAATTAACACAGATATGGGTAATGATAAACGAACCAAAGAATTAGAATATTATACGGTTTGGGATACAATGAATGAATATTTTGATAAGCTGAACCTATAAATAGCCAGCACATAACAAAGGCTATAAGCAATTGGGGTCTAGATGCTTAATTTAAATCATAATGATAAAATAAAGGACAGTGATAAATTAAAAGGTTTGGGGTTTAAAATCCCTAACTGCTCATAGCCACGACCGTTATGGGTAATGGTATAAACACATCTACGAAATAAAACCAAAATCAACGAAATATGGATAAAGCAACACAAACAATGATTGAAAACCTGCACAAGAACACAGGTAAAACATTGGCACAGTGGATTGATATTGTTAAAGCACAAAATTTCGCAAAACACGGAGAAATTGTAAAGTACCTGAAAGAGCAACACAAATTTACTCATGGATTTGCCAATCTTGTTGCACACAAAGCAAAAGAAACTGATGCTGGTTCTGTAAAAAACCAAGACGACTTGATAACGAAACAATACAAAGGCAAAGAACATTTCAAACCCATTTACGACAAACTCATTTCTGAAATCCAGAGTTTTGGAAATGACATTGAAATAGCGCCCAAAAACGCGTATGTAAGTTTAAGGCGAAAAAAGCAGTTTGCAACTTTAAATCCCGCAACAAAAAACCGTTTTGAAATAGGGATTAACCTCAAAGGGCAAGAACCCAAAGGAAAGTTAGAACCCGAAAAACCAAATGCAATGTGTTCGCATAAAATGAACTTGACTAACATAAAAGACATCGACAAAGAAGTAATTGATTGGATTAAAACCGCATACGAAAACGCAGGATAAATGAAAAAAGTAACAGGCATAGGGGGGATTTTTTTTAAATGTAAGAACCCCGAAAAAATGAAAGATTGGTACAGAAACCATTTAGGATTTGACACTGATAAATGGGGAACTAATTTTGAATGGCGACAAGGTTCGGATTCCACAAAAAAGGGTTTTACCCAATGGAGTCCATCCGCAGAAAACACATCTCATTTTGAGCCGTCCCAAAAAGAATTTATGATTAATTATAGGGTAGAAAATCTTGAACGGCTTATTGAGGAATTGAAAAAACAAGGAGTGACCATAGTTGATAAAATAGAAACTTTTGATTATGGAAAATTTGCCCACATCATAGACATAGAGGGGAATAAGATAGAACTGTGGGAACCAAATGACATTGAGTATGATAAAATCGTTGAAGGACGTACAAAATAACCACTACCCAAAACAGCGGCTATGCGTAATGCGGGTTTTGGTGCTAAAATTGAAAACAAATGAATATTAACAAACATATCGGTAGGCGGACATTAAAGTGCTTTGAAATCCCGCACTGGCCATAGCCGAGACCGTTAGCAGAAACCAATGACGACAGTTCGCTGAATGACCAGAGAATAAAGATAACTTTTGACAATAAACAATTAAAATAAAATGAAAAACAAATCAATCATTATCACAGGTGCCGGGATGGGACTTGGATTAGCAGCAGCAAAGGAATTAGCTTCAAAAGGTGCAAACCTTGTGTTGGTTGACTACAACGAAAAAGCGTTAGTGGACGCAAAATCAGAACTAAACAAAGAGTTTCCTGATGTAAAAACAATCACCGTTGTGGCGGATGTTTCAAATGAGGAAGCCGTTAAAAATTATGTTGATGAAACAGTAAAGGCATTTGGCAGAATTGACGGACTCTACAACAACGCAGGCATTGAGGGAAAACAGGAAAGCATTACCGAATATGATATAGATGTTTTCAAAAAGGTAATTGACATCAACTTGATGGGAGTTTACTACGGTTTACGCTATGTAATTCCAGTGATGCAAAAACAAAAGTTTGGTCGTATTGTGAATGCGGCATCTGTTGGTGGCATTCGTGGAGTTTTAAACCAAATGCCTTATGTGGCGAGCAAACACGCTGTCTCGGGTATGACAAAAAATGCCGCTTTGGAATATGGCAGAGACGGAATCCTAACTAATGCAATAGCACCCGGAGCAATTCTGACTCCAATGGTTGCAGAAGCATTCAAACAAGTAAATCCTGACAATCCGAAAGTAGCGGAAACAGAATATGCACAACGCAACCCTACAAAACGATTGGGACAGCCACGTGATGTAGCCAAATTAGTTGCATTCCTTTTGAGTGAAGACAACGGCTATGTAAGCGGACAAACCATTGCTATTGATGGAGGCGAATCAAACATTTATGGTAACTCATAATTCAATTTTGGCAGCCGCTAACACGGGCTTTGCAAAAGTGGCTCTTTAGTACTCCGCATAAACATTTGTGGTGAAAATCGCCACCTTCGCCAAGCCCCAAACCATTAGATACAATTTAAAACAAACAAAAAGCGGTTATGAAAACACGTCTAAAAATATTAGCTTCTTTTTTCCTAGTTCTTTTGGCAACAAATCAAATTGTTGCACAGGAGGCCACAGAAGCACATCAGGATTCGTTGGAAACAATTGTTAAGAAATATTATGATTTAAATCTTAAAATATTTCAAGCAAATTCGAAAGTAGAAGATATCGACAACATCTTTGAACTTTTTTCGGACGACTTTACATATGTTCATCCAAAATATGGCGGAACGTACACCAGAGAGGAATTGTATAACGGATACGTTCGAAATCAAAAAAATGGAGGGTATGATGGAAAAGTCACGGATATTAAAATACTAAATAAAATTGTCGGATTGAACGCTGTGGTGACGCAAAAATGTTTTGTGGAAAGGAAAGATGGTACAATTAAAGATGGAGAACCGCAGATGACCCTTTTTGAATTTAGGAAGGGAAAAATTTCTCGAATTTTTGAATATTGGTAGCGGGAAAAAACTGCACCTAAGAAAACATGGTGCGGATACCATTGCATTATCTACAGATCCCTTCTATTTTTCCAATTTAATGTGCTGAACTGTTAACTAGAGAAGATGTGGCTGTGAAAGATTCAATTCACCTATTAAATAGTAAAAGAGCCGCCCATGGGCAGCTCTTAATCAAATGTCATATACTTACCAGCCAATGGGCTTTGTTAAGACATTTTAATATCTTTAGAATTTGTATGACAATCCTAAAATAATTTGAGATGGTCTTGTGTCGATTCTACGTTCAACGGCATCATTACCAACAAACTTAGCTTCATTTTCGCTAAAGCCTCTTTCGTAACGAATATCAAGACCCAACTCTTCGGAAAGGTTTACACCTGCTCCAATTTGAAAACCAATTGTAAAGTCGTTTTTAACATCTTCTAGTTTCACATGTTCAAGCTCTGTATCTAGAATGTATTGTAATGCAGGTCCGGCAAAAATATGTACCGGTTCAAGAATGTTTAGACCAACTAAAAGCGGCATATCCAGTTTATTCATCTTAAAATCATCGTCGCCATACTTAGAATTAAGTCGAGTATAGATGAGCTCCGGTCTTAAGTATAGTGTACCAAAGTCCATTTTTCCAAAGGCTCCAATATGAAATCCTAGTTTTGAACTAGAATCCGAATTTAGATTTCCGATGCTCTGGGTGAGGTCTCCCGTTGCTCCAAAGTTAAGACCACCCTTAACTCCAAGACCGGTTCCTGTCTGTGCATACGTTGTTACTCCTGCCAAAAGGCAGATGATTATAATTGCTTTTTTCATGAAATAGTTATTTTATTACAGTGTTTTACTACTTAACTGATTTTTCCTACATTTATTTCATTTCTATTCCCTTTTTCTGCATTTTAACGATTAACGATTTCTCAGGTTACGGCTCTTTTAATTTCATTTTAAAGGTGGTATAATTTCGATTGTTTATGGTTTTTTGTTGACTCCGGCAGAAGACCCGGGTATTTGAGACGTGTTGAATCACTTAATCGCTATGATAATTATTTAAAACAAAAAGGGCCGCCATGTGGCAGCCCTTAATCTTATATTGATGGTAACAATTCAGCTTATTGGCCTTGTTGTCAGCATACTATTTTTAGAATTTATATGACAATCCCAAAATAAGTTGAGAAGGTCTGGTGTCAACTCTACCTTGGAATTCTTCGTTACTAGAAAACTCCGCTTCATTATCGCTAAATCCTCTTTCGAACCTAAGGTCAACTCCTAATTGATCAGAGAGGTTTACACCGGCTCCAATGTTAAGACCTACTGTAAAGTCATTTTTAACATCTTCCAATTCAATATTTTCCAATTCTGTATCCAGGATATATTGTAAAGAAGGTCCCGCAAAGATATGTAATGGGCCTAGAATGTTAAGACCAACAAGAAGTGGCATATCTAGTTTGCTCATTTCAAATTTATTGGTACCTGTATCATAATCGTATTCTGAGTTGAGCTTAGTATATACCAATTCAGGTCTGAAATAAAGTGTTCCAAAGTCCATTTTACCAAATACACCTAAGTGGAAGCCTACTTTAGAATCTGAACCGATGTTGCCTAGGTTTTCACGGATTGAGGCGTCACCATTGGCTCCAAAGTTAAGTCCACCCTTAAGTCCGATACCTGAACCTGATTGTGCGTAGGTTACTGCTCCTGCCAATAGGCAGATCATTAAAATTGCTTTTTTCATAATAAAGTTATTTTACGGTCTATTGCTATTAAACTGTTTTTATTGAGGTTTATTTTCTTTTTAACACTTTTATAACAGCTTTAACAATTGCTTCACTGTTTAAACCATACTTGTCCATAAGCTGCGCAGGAGTACCACTTTCTCCAAAAGTATCTTGTGTTGCAACAAATTCTTGAGGGCTTGGGTTGTTTTCTGCTAGTACTCTAGCGACACTTTCTCCCAGTCCGCCAAGGTAGTTATGCTCTTCTGCAGTAACTACACAACCTGTTTTACCTACTGATTCCAGAATTGCTTCTCTATCGATAGGTTTTATGGTGTGAATATCCAGGATGTCAGCTGAAATTCCTTGCTTAGCAAGTTCTTCTCCCGCGATTATAGATTCCCATACCAAGTGACCGGTTGCGATAATAGTTACATCGGTACCGTCATTGATCTTAACAGCTTTACCGATCTCAAATTTTTGATCGGCAGGAGTGAAGTTAGGAACTGCAGGACGTCCGAAACGCAGGTATACAGGTCCTTCGTATTCTGCAATAGCAATAGTAGCTGCTTTGGTTTGATTAAAGTCACAAGGATTGATTACAGTCATTCCCGGTAACATTTTCATCATACCTATATCTTCAAGGATCTGGTGCGTTGCACCATCTTCACCTAGTGTAAGACCAGCGTGAGAAGCACATATTTTTACGTTTTTATCGGAATAAGCGATTGACTGTCTGATTTGATCATAAACTCTACCGGTAGAGAAGTTTGCGAAAGTACCGGTAAAAGGAATTTTACCACCGATAGTAAGTCCGGCAGCGATACCCATCATATTGGCTTCAGCAATACCGATTTGGAAAAAACGCTCCGGATTTTCTTTGATAAAGTCAGCCATTTTTAAGGAACCTACCAAATCAGCGCAAAGTGCTACTACATTTGGATTGGTGCGTCCCAATTCAGTAAGTCCTGCTCCAAATCCGCTTCTGGTATCTATCTTTTCTGTATATGTATATTTTTTCATCTTTATATTTTCTTGTGTTTTACAATGCGTCTATGGGGTAGTGACTTAATAATCACCCAAGGTTTCCGGATTTTGAGCTAATGCTTTTTCCAATTGCTCGTCGTTTGGAGCCTTTCCGTGCCATGCATGGGTGCCCATCATAAAATCTACGCCGTTCCCCATAACGGTATGTAATAAAATACAAACGGGTTTGCCTTTTCCGGTTCTGCTTTTTGCCTCTGCAAGACCTGCTAAAACGGCATCGAGGTCATTCCCTTGTTCTACTTCCAACACATCCCAACCAAAAGCTTCAAATTTAGCTTTTAAGTTTCCAAGTGGAAGTACATCCTTAGTCGCTCCGTCAATTTGTTGACCGTTGTAGTCAATAGTAGAAATTAGGTTGTCTATGTTGTTACCGGCAGCATACATAATTGCTTCCCAGTTTTGACCTTCCTGAAGTTCACCATCACCATGTAAGGTGTAGATGATATGATTATCCTTATTAAGTTTCTTTGCTTGAGCTGCGCCTATGGCTACGGACATCCCTTGTCCTAAGGAACCTGATGCGATACGAATACCTGGAAGGCCTTCATGCGTGGTTGGGTGTCCTTGTAGACGAGAGTCTAATAATCGGAATGTATCTAATTCTTCAACTGGGAAGAATCCTCTTCGGGCCAATACACTATAAAATACGGGAGAGATATGACCGTTAGATAGGAAAAACAAATCTTCACCGATTCCGTCCATGGTAAATTCTTCTTTGATTTCCATGACATCATTATATAAGGCTACTAAAAACTCGGCACATCCTAAAGATCCTCCGGGGTGACCTGAATTTACTTTATGTACCATCCTTACAATATCCCTTCTTACTTGGGTTGTTAACTCCTTTAGTTTCTGTGTGTCTGACATTGGTTTTCTTTATTATTTATCTCCCACAAAAATAAAGTTTTAAAAATGTATAGCAAAGGAATTTAGCACACTAATTCGGGTTATTTGTGATATAATACGCCCAGATTATACAATCTTTAGTAATGTGGAGCGATTAACTTGTTTATCTTTGCATCTTTGAAATAAAAGTCCTGCGTTAGAAAAGGAAATAGACGCAAGTTGTTGGATTTGACCCAGGAAACAAATTAGAGCAGACAAGCTACATGGATTTTAAAATATCAGCAAAGGATGCGGCCGGTAAAGCCAGGGCAGCAACCATTACTACAGATCACGGAACCATTGAGACTCCGATCTTTATGCCGGTGGGAACAGTGGCCTCGGTAAAGGGCGTGCATCAACGTGAACTCAAAGAAGATATCAATCCCGATATTATTTTGGGGAACACCTATCATTTATACTTACGACCTAAAACCTCTATTTTAGAGGCTGCAGGAGGGTTGCATAAATTCATGAATTGGGACCGAAACATCCTAACCGATAGTGGAGGATACCAGGTGTATTCGCTCTCCGGAACGCGAAAGATTAAAGAGGAAGGTGTTAAGTTTAAAAGTCATATCGATGGCTCTTACCATTTCTTTAGTCCTGAATACGTTATGGATATTCAGCGTACCATAGGTGCAGACATTATCATGGCCTTTGATGAGTGTACACCCTACCCATGTGATTACAATTACGCAAGACGTTCTATGCATATGACGCATAGATGGCTGGACCGTTGTATTAAAAGATTTGATCAAACGCAGCCAAAGTACGGTTACAATCAGACCTTGTTTCCCATAGTTCAAGGTTCTACCTATAAAGATTTAAGAATACAATCCGCAGAGTACATCGCCAATTCCGGCGCTGAGGGTAATGCTATCGGCGGCTTATCGGTAGGGGAGCCCGCAGAAGAAATGTATGCGATGACCGAGGTGGTGTGTGGTATATTGCCCGAAGATAAACCACGGTATTTAATGGGTGTGGGGACACCGATTAATATTTTGGAGAACATCGCCTTAGGAGTGGATATGTTTGACTGTGTGATGCCGACGCGTAATGCCAGAAACGGGATGCTGTTTACCGCACACGGTACAATCAATATAAAAAATAAAAAATGGGAGGATGATTTTTCTCCTGTCGATGAGATGGGTATTACTTATGTGGATACCTATTATACCAAGGCTTATCTAAGACACCTCTTTGCTGCCAATGAATATTTAGGAAAACAAATTGCGACAATTCACAATTTAGGTTTTTATTTATGGTTGGTTCGTCAGGCAAGAAAACATATCTTAGCAGGAGATTTCACGGCTTGGAAGAATACCATGGTCAAGCAAATGGACAAGCGGTTGTAGCTGGCATTAAACAAGAGCAAACAGACTTAAAAAACGGAATATATTTTAACCAAAAGGAGTATTTATTAAAGTGAAAATAATAGACTGGTATATATTAAAGCGCTACTTAATGACCTTCTTTGCGATGATGGTTTTGTTTATCCCCATCGGTATCATGATCGATGTCTCGGAGAAGGTAGACAAGATGATTGCCAATGAAGCGCCTACAAGTGAAATTATTGCGTATTATATTGACTTTACGTTTTACTTTGCCAGTTTCTTGTTCCCTATATTTTTATTCTTATCGATCATTTGGTTTACCTCCAAGCTTGCCAACAACACTGAGGTGATTGCGATCCTAAGTTCCGGGATATCCTTTAGACGATTTTTACGCCCTTATTTTATAGGCGCAACCATCATTGCAATCTTTGCTTTTATCATGGGGATGTTTATCGTTCCTGATGCCAGTGAGGGTTATAATGATTTTTATATCACCTACCTTAAGGGAGGTCGAGATAAGGGTAGGGAGACAACCAACCTTTTCAATCAGATCAACGAAAACGAATATATTTACGTGAGTAGTTTTACCCCCAGTACCAAGATTGGCTATAACTTTACCTTGGAGAATTTTAAGGGTAATGAGCTTCAGTATAAAATTACGGCCAGTAATATTCGCTGGGTAGATAAGGATAGCACCTATCGTTTAAGCAGTTATATCAAACGTATCGTTGGAGAAAGAGACGATATTATCATAAAAGAAAACCGACTAGATACCATTTTTGATTTTGACTTGGAAGATTTGACGCCCGTTTCTTATGTAGCGGAGACCAAAAATTTATTTGAGTTAAATGAATTTATTCAGCAACAACGCGACAAAGGCGCTCCAAACATTAACACCTATTTGGTGGTGAAATACAAACGTTGGAGTTTACCGGTATCGGCTTTTATCTTAACGATTATTGCGGTATCCGTTTCTTCCATGAAACGCCGTGGGGGTATGGGGCTAAATTTAGCCATCGGAATCTCTCTGGCTTTTATTTTTGTGTTCTTTGACAAGGTTTTTGGAACACTGGCAGAGCAGTCGGATTTTTCACCGCTACTTGCTGTGGCCCTCCCAAATATTATATTTGGTGTACTCGCTATTTATCTACTTAATAATGCTAAACGCTAAATTAAAAAATTACCTCCTTTTACATCTGATTGTATTCATATGGGGGTTTACGGCTATTTTGGGAGCCTTAATTTCTTTGGACGCCATACCTCTGGTGTGGTTTAGGATGTCCCTTGCCGCAGTATTCATTGGGATCTATGTGGCCTTTAGGCGTATTAAACTACGCGTCACTAAAAAGTTATTTATTACACTGGTCATCGCAGGAGGGATCATTGCCTTGCACTGGATCACTTTCTTTATGGCTATCAAGGTGTCCAATGTGTCGGTCACTTTGGCAACGATTTCAACGGGCGCTTTTTTTACGGCCTTTTTGGAGCCAATCTTTTACAAGAGAAAGATGGTTTGGTATGAGATTATGTTTGGTCTTATTGTGATTGCCGGGTTGTATATCATCTTTAATGTGGGTGCCGACTATAAATTAGGAATTATACTGGCGTTAGTATCGGCATTGCTCTCCTCGATATTTTCTCTAATTAATGGAAAACTGGTACATAAACTCGATTCCACTGTAATCGGTCTTTATGAGATTACTGCCGGGGTGCTCCTGATTACCGGCTATCTTTTTATAACTAAACAGTTCACTTTTGAATACTTCCAATTGTCAACTTCAGATTGGATGTACATGCTACTACTCTCTAGTATTTGTACTGCTTTTGCTATTGTTGCTTCAGTGAAAGTTATGAAGCTTATCAGCCCTTATACAGTGATGCTGACCATTAACTTGGAGCCGATTTATGGAATCTTCCTAGCATACCTTATCTTTGGAGATGCTGAAAAGATGAGTCCGGGTTTTTATGTAGGGGGCGCTGTGATTTTAGCCACAGTACTGGCTAACGGAATAATGAAGAATACACTGAAAAGAAAAACAGCGATAAAGCAAGACAAATAGTTTAAAGTTTTATATTTGTGGGCTGTAGAATAAATTAAATGTACTCATGGAATATTTAGATTTTGAGTTGCCAATTAAAGAGCTTGAAGAACAATTGGATAAATGTGTGGTGTTGGGATCAGAGAGTGAAATTGACGTATCTGATACCTGCAAGCAATTGGAGAAGAAACTAGAAAAGACCAAAAAAGATATTTATAAAAACCTTACCGCATGGCAACGTGTGCAGTTGTCCAGACATCCGTCCAGACCCTACACCATGGATTATATTGAGGCCATTTGCGGAGATACCTTCTTAGAACTTCACGGTGATCGAAATGTCAAAGATGACAAAGCGATGATCGGAGGGTTGGGCAAAATTGGGGAACAAACCTATATGTTCATCGGACAGCAAAAAGGTTATAATACGAAAACACGTCAGTACAGAAACTTTGGGATGGCAAATCCTGAAGGTTATCGCAAAGCACTTCGCCTGATGAAAATGGCAGAGAAGTTTGGAGTTCCTGTAGTGACCCTTATTGATACTCCCGGTGCTTATCCCGGTATCGAAGCAGAGGAACGTGGACAAGGTGAGGCTATTGCCAGAAACATTCTTGAGATGACCAGATTAAAGGTACCGATCATCGTACTTATAATCGGTGAGGGAGCCTCCGGAGGAGCCTTGGGAATTGGAGTAGGTGATCGCGTACTGATGTTAGAGAATACTTGGTATTCTGTAATCTCACCGGAATCATGTTCTTCAATTCTTTGGAGAAGTTGGGAATACAAAGAACAGGCTGCTGAGGCGCTTAAGCTGACAGCCAGTGATATGAAAAAATTACACCTAGTGGATGATATTGTAAAAGAACCATTAGGGGGAGCGCATTCCGATCGTGGAACGACTTTTAAAATCGTAGAGGAGAAAATTCATGAAGTACATGAGCAACTTAAAAAGTTATCCCCAACAGATTTGGTCAAAAAACGTATGGATAAATATTCAAAGATGGGCGTCTATTCCGGATAAGCCCCTGTGTTTGTTACGAAAATGTTAAGACCGGAGTTTGTGCTTCGGTTTTTTTTACCTTTATTAACAAGAAATTCAAGTTATTAACACTATAATTGTTCACAACCGGTTAATAAACCCACGCGCGTTTTAACCCTAGTTGAGAATACAATTATATACATTCGTGTCTATGGAAAATTTAAACCCGATACAAGGCGTCAGAATCAATAAATCCAGTGTGATTCCGTTGGAAAAAGGCAAAATTCCACCGCAAGCTACTGATTTAGAGGAGGCTGTGTTAGGGGCAATGATGATTGACAAGAAAGGTGTCGACGAGGCGATCGACATTTTGAGCCCGGATGCGTTCTATAAGGAGGCCCACAAACACATTTTTGAGGCCATAGTGCAGTTATTTGAATCTTCCGAGCCCATAGACTTATTAACAGTTTCGGCGCGTTTAAAACAGAACAAAAGACTTGAAGCAGTAGGAGGGGACTTTTATTTGATCCAATTGACTAAAAAAGTATCTTCTTCGGCGCATATTGAGTTCCACTCCCGTATTATTTTACAGAAATACATTCAGCGTAGTCTGATTAAAATTTCCAGTGAGATTATCGAAGAGGCCTATGATGAGGGTACTGATGTTTTTGACCTTTTAGATTCAGCAGAATCTAAGTTGTATGAAGTAACTCAGGGGAATATCAAAAAATCCTCGGAGACTGCTCAGAGTTTGGTAATCCAGGCAAAGAAAAAAATTGAAGAAATATCAAACAAAGAAGGGCTCAGTGGTATTCCTTCCGGATTTGATCGTTTAGATAAATTAACCTCAGGATGGCAGCCCAGTGATTTAATTATCGTTGCTGCGCGTCCGGGTATGGGTAAAACTGCGCTGACCTTGTCTATGGCCAGGAACATTGCGGTAAACTCAAACATACCTGTGGCCTTTTTCTCACTAGAGATGTCCTCAGTACAGCTTATTACCCGTTTGATTTCTTCAGAGACAGGATTGTCTTCTGAGAAACTCCGTACGGGGAAATTAGAAAAACACGAATGGGAGCAACTCAATGTAAAGGTGAAAGGATTAGAAACCGCACCTTTATTTATTGATGATTCGCCTTCACTATCTATTTTTGACCTCAGAGCAAAGGCGAGAAGATTGGCTTCTCAACACGGTATTCGACTTATCGTAATTGATTACTTGCAACTTATGACCGCCGGGGGTAGCCAAAAAGGCGGAAACCGTGAACAAGAGATTTCTACTATTTCAAGGAACCTTAAGGCGCTTGCAAAAGAATTGGACGTACCAGTTATTGCTCTTTCTCAGTTATCACGTGCTGTGGAAACCAGGGGAGGTAGTAAACGACCATTACTTTCGGATCTTAGGGAATCCGGAGCAATTGAGCAGGATGCGGATATTGTGTCCTTTATCTACAGACCGGAATATTATAAGATTGATGAATGGGATGATGAAGAGCGAAGCCCAACACAAGGTCAGGCGGAATTCATTATAGCGAAGCACCGTAACGGTGGTTTGGAGAATATCCGTCTTAAATTCGTTGGTCACCTCGGTAAATTTGACAACTTGGATGATTTTGATTCACCCTTTGAATTCCAGTCAAAGATGAATGCCAATGACGACAATCCTTTTGCAACAACTGATCTCCCCAGTGCTGACGAAGCTTTCGGAAGCTCTATGAATGATGATGATGGAGATGTGCCGTTTTAAGAGTCACTGATAAAAACTAACCTATTGCCCAAATACTTCAATGTGTCCCTGGGCAATTTTTGTTTTCTGTTCAGTTTTGTTCATTAAATTTACGTGTTCAGCACTGCTGAACACTAAATTTAATGAACAAAACTAGTTGGTTTTGATTTATGGTTATGTAATTCCTTGTTTTGAGTTATTTATTTTCAATGTTGTACGCTCTTTTGCGCGTTAGTCAACTAATAGCCCTTGTATTTTATCAAAAACAAATGTTTACGTTTATTTTTGTTTATAGTGCACATTGTTCTTAACAGATTATTGTAAATATTATAAAGTTGATCATTTATGATTGTCTTACTGTTTTTAGCTCTAGAATCTTGGCTGACAGATAACTTTAAGGTGGAAAAGCTTTTATTTATTAATTTTGTTCATTAAATTTACTTGTTCAGTACTGCTGAACATTAAATATTATTGAACAGAGATGTATAAAGATTATGATTTTGTTTATCAAGCAATTGCTTCCTTAGAAGATATTACGGGGGTCTCAATTGTGTTTTGACCCCTATAAAACAAGAGAATTATTCTACATTTCAAAAATTAATTAAACAACACATTTTTTCATTAAAATTAAGTGCTGATCCTGATTCCACTTTTCCATTGGCGTGATCCTTCCTAGTTGCCCATGGAGCCTATCATTATTGTAAAAGACAACATATCGTTTTAAGATTTGCTCGATCTGACCAAAGGTTCTGTAATCAAATCGAGTAAATACCTCCTTTTTAAGTATACCGTGATAAGCCTCAATATGAGCTTGTTATACATGGTTTGTAGCGAATTTATCTACAAATTCATCCTGAGGTTGTGGGCGGAGAATCATTTTATTCTTGGACTTCAGTACCGCCTGACGGAACAAAAAGTACTATGGTTGTGTGCGGCAAGTATTCGTTTTACCATGTAATGAGAAGAGTTTACCATGCAATTTTAATTTTATTACAACCTATATTACCCTACTACCAAATACTATAATTCACAAACCTTATATTTTGAAAATAATAGCAACTAATTTGTTGTAAAACGGCTGATTTATAGATTTATACACGACTATCTGCTTTTGAACAATTCAAACTAGATCAATGACAGCAGCTTTGTTATAAATCAGAGAAATTACTATAAATACACCTAAGATTAATGCGAAATTCTATCGTATTACGTACTTATATTCAACTCCATATATTGTAGTGTTTGGGTTCAGTTGTGTGATTTAATATTTGACAAAAAATTAATTAAATTAAATTCAAATTGACAAAATAATGCTACAATTTCTAGTAAGATGCAAAAAAAATATCAGGTTCAGTTAATAATGTGGTAGATATTAGTTAAATATTACAATACTTTAGCCATAAAAGTTAAAGGAAACGAAAGCACTATAGTTTCATAGTGAGTATAGATAAGCAAACAAACGAATCAATAAAACTTAAAACGCCTATGAGTTAAAATTTAATTCAAAATCAAAAAAACCGGAAGATGTTGGCGCATTTCCCGGTTATAATATTTGATTTAAAATGAGAGTATGTTCAATCACTAAATCTAAACAAAAATATGAAAAATTATGTTTTCACTAAGCTTTCCGATTCCGGAAGGCTTTATAAGGACGGATTAGGACTAAAACTTGCAGCAGTTTTAGTATTGGTAGCCCTTGCTAATGCTCATGCAGCTACAGATAGCCCACGGTTATCTCGCAAGAGCATTCAACCAATTCAAATATCCACACAGCAGGAAACAATTACAGTAACAGGTACCGTTTCGGAAGCCGGAACGAGCATGCCTATTCCGGGAGTGAATATATTGGAAAAAGGTAGCACTAATGGTGTGATGACCGATTTCGACGGGAATTATTCCATTGAGGTTTCCAAGGAAGCTACTTTGGTGGTGAGCTATATTGGTTTTGCGACACAGGAAATACAAGTTAATGGACAGACCACAATTTCTATAAAGCTTGATGTAGAAACACAAGCTTTAGATGAGGTTGTTGTGGTCGGTTATGGTACACAAAAGAAGGTTAATCTTACGGGAGCAGTGAGTTCTGTTGACGGAGAGACACTTAATCGACGTCCGGTGACGAATTCTGCTTCCATGCTACAGGGTCAGGTTCCGGGTCTTAGAGTAGTACAGAATTCGGGAGAACCCGGTAATGAAGGCCTGTCAGTGAGAATACGTGGGCAAGGTACCTTTAGTGGAGCCGGTTCAAACCCTTTGGTGCTGATCGATGGAGTTGAAGGAAGTCTAAATAGTATTGATCCTAATAATATAGAGAATGTATCAGTGCTTAAGGATGCAGCTTCAGCCTCTATTTATGGATCACGTGCGGCAAATGGAGTTATTTTAGTGACCACAAAAAAGGGTAAAGGTGAGGGTGTTAATGTGGAGTATAACTTGAACACATCAATTCATACACCAACCAAACTATTTGATCTTATTACCAATTCAGCTGAATACATGGAGCTATGGAATGAGGCCAAGCAAAACACCGGAATTACTTCGGGCTTATATCCCCAATCTGAAATAGACTTGTATCGCAATGCGACAGATCGCGTGAGGTATCCAAATGCTGATTGGATGGATACAGTCTTTAACCCTGCTTTTGTACAATCCCACCATTTGAGTATCAACGGTACCAAAGGAGATACTAATTATAATTTATCTCTTGGTTATGTTGACCAACCAGGTGTGATGATAGGATTTGACTATCAGCGCTACAACGTTCGTTTTAATTTTGGTTCACAGATCAATGATAATATTAAATTCGGGACCAATCTTGCATTGAAAAAAGGAGATCGAAGTGCACCCAGACAAGGGGCTTCAGATTTGTTTCTTTCTACCCTGTCTCAGGCACCGACCTACTCACCGCGATTAGCGGATGGACGCTACTCATATAAGGCGTATGATTTTGAGGCTAATAATAAGAATCCGGTTGCCATTGTGGAGAATAACGCCCTAAGAAATACGGTTGATTATACCGTGAATGCTCAAGGATGGGTGGATATAAACTTTACAGATAACCTGAACTGGTACACTAAAGTGGCTATTGTAGCAGATTTTGAAAAATGGAAAGACTGGAGACCGCAAGTCCCGCTTTATAATTTCCATAGTGGAGAATTTGCAACTAATCTCGATGTTGGAGGCAGTGGATTAACAGTTAATGATGGCCAGAATATCTATACAAACCTTTTTTCGTATTTAAAATTCGAAGAAACTTTAGCAGAACATCATAACCTTACCGCTCAAATTGGGTATAGTCAGGAATATAACGAAAACCAATATCTCCAAGGTTATAGGCGAGATTATGCCGGGAATAACCTGACCGAACTCGATGCAGGAAGCCCTGCAATACAAAATGCATACGGTTCGACCTACGAATGGGCGTTACAATCTTTTTTCGGTCGATTGGGCTATGACTTTAAACAACGATATCTTGTAGAGTTCAACTTGCGATATGATGGGACTTCACGTTTGCACCAAGATAAGCGCTGGGGGGCATTCCCTTCAGTTTCAGCAGGTTGGAGAGTTACAGAAGAGCCTTTTATTCAAAATGCAAATATAAATTGGCTAAATAATTTGAAAATACGAGGATCTTACGGTGAGTTGGGAAATCAAAATATAGGAGACTATCCTTATCAAGACATCCTTGCATTTACCGGGAACTATCCCTTTGATAATACCAATCTGACTTCAGGTGCTGCGCAATTAGCGCTTTCCAATCAAAATATAATGTGGGAGACTACCAAAATCACAGATATCGGTATTGATATAACAGCCTTTAGGGGACTGGATATTACCTTTGATTGGTATAAGAAAACAACCACAGATATTTTAAGAGGTTCCCAATTAACCGGGATTGTTGGTCTGAATGCACCGACAGTAAATAGCGGGACGATGGAAAACACAGGCTTAGAGCTAAGTCTGCAATACAGAAATATCGTGCAGTCCGGAGTTTTTGAAGGCTTGTCATATAATGCCAGCTTTTATGTCGATAAGTTCAAGAATGAACTAGTTGATTTTGGAGCTCAGGAAATCTCAGGTACGGTAGTTAATGAAGAAGGCCGGCCTTGGAATACTTTCTATATGTTGGAATGGGATGGCATATTTCAAACCCAGGCTGAGGTGGATGCCGCACCAAAACAATATAATGACAATACACAACCCGGGGATCTGCGGTTTAAAGATCAAAATGGGGATGGGGTGATTAATGATGATGACCGAACCTATTTAGACGGGCAATATCCTGATTTTGAATATTCATTCAACTTTAGTTCCAGTTGGAAGAATTTTGATTTTTCGTTCTTCTTCCAAGGAGTTGAAGGTAGAAAAATTTTCGTAAACAATTGGGGGATTCAACCTTTTGTTCAGGGATCGCCTCCGACTACACATTGGAGAGACAGATGGACAGAGGAGAATCCTTCGACAACAATGCCTAAAATTTACTGGGGGTTTAATGCTCCTGATAAAATTCGAAGAAATTCGAGCTATTATCTGCAGGACGCTTCATATTTACGTTTAAAAAACATCACATTGGGATATAGCCTTCCTGATGAAGTGATTCAGCGGTTGAACATTAAGAAACTACGTTTGTATGTTTCAGGGGATAACTTATTAACATTCACAAATTATTTTGGCCTTGATCCTGAAAGGGGTGGTAGTGGGAATTTCCTAAACTATCCACAAAATAAAGTTTATTCACTTGGTCTGAATATCATATTTTAAAGCGCGTATTATGAAAAAATATATCATTTATAGTTTTTTGGTTTTCATCGTCCTTGGAATGGGAAGTTGTGAAACTGATTTTTTAGACAAGAATCCTTTAGATAAATTATCTTCTTCTGAGTTTTGGAAATCAAAATCAGATTTTGACATGGCTTTAGCAGCTGTGTACTCGAGTACTCAAGGTGGAGGAGGGATAATTTCTTATGGAATGCCGAACTGGGATGTACTTACAGATAATGCTTACGGGCAACATAATTACTGGGGAAGTCAGACTTTTGTACAGGGAAACATTTCACCTGCTACCGGTGGATACATCACTGATATGTATGATACCTGTTATAACGGGATCACTCGCGTGAATATATTTCTAAAGCAGCTCGCTAATTATCAGGGGACAGATATAAACGCAGAAACTAAATCTAAATACGAAGCTGAAGCTAAATTTATTCGAGGGTACTACTATTATCTTTTATATTTTAGCTATGGTGCTGTTCCAATAACCACCGAGCCCCTTAATTTGGAAAATCAAATTCAACCCAAATCCCCTGCCCAAGAAGTATTGAATCAAAGTTTGTCTGATATTGATTTTGCGATTGCCAATCTATCACAATCGCTTTATCCGGACAATGCGGGTCATGCGGTAAAGACATCGGCGCAGGCTTTAAAATTACGTGTGCTTATGTATACGGCCTATGATCAGACCGGTTCACCAAACACTGAGATTTTAACGCAGGCAAGGGATCTGGCCTTAGAAATCATGAATTCAGGCTATTCGCTTGATCCAACTTTTGAGAATGTGTTTAGAGACGGTACACAAGAAGATAGTGGGGAGATTATGTTTTCTATTAAATTTTTGGCACCGGATAATTCAACACCAATGGATCAGTGGTATGGAGACTGGTTGGTTGTCAGCCCGCTTCAAAACTTAGTTGATGATTTTGAAGAAGGCGATTTGCGATATGAGAAATCCATTTTTGAAGATATCATCGATATCAATGGGAATATTCATTCTCCTTCCAATGATGATCCTACCGGTTATGGTCTTAAAAAATTCTTGAGCCCTGGTTTGATGCCTTACGGGTATTCTACCCAAAGCCAGCAAGACTGGGTGATGTTGCGTTATGCTGAGGTATTGTTATCTTATGCTGAGGCGCAGAACGAAATTGTGGGGCCTGATCAATCTGTTATTGATGCTGTGGATGCCATAAGAGAACGCGCAGATCTGCAAGGACTTGCGGATGGACTGAACAAGGAAGAGATGAGAGCGCAAATACGGCACGAGCGACGAATAGAATTTGCTTTTGAAGGAATGCGCTATTACGATCTGAAGCGTTGGAGAATTGCCGATGAGGTTTTAAATAATGTAACCGACGGTGTGCTCTCGTACCACTTTGAAGATCGTTTTTACTTGTGGCCGTTACCTCAAACTGAAATCGATAAAAGTCAGGGTGTATTGGAACAAAATCCGGATTATTTATAGATTCATTGGAATGTATATTGAAACAAAAATGTAGAAAATGAAAATACAAATAAATACATTATTATTTGCCATTTCTCTTTTTCAAATAGGCTTTGCTCAGGATAATTTAAAACTCCGGTACGAGCGCCCAGCCGAAATGTGGGAAGAGTCAATACCACTGGGCAATGGTCGTTTAGGGCTTATGCCCGATGGAGGAATATCACAAGAGAAGCTCGTATTGAACGAGATTACGCTGTGGTCCGGCGGGCCACAGGATGCTGATGATCCAAATGCCATTAAACACCTTCCCGAAATACGAAGATTACTATTTGCGGGTAAAAACAGTGAAGCCGAAGCTCTGATGTATAAAACATTTGTGAGCAAAGGTGCCGGTAGTGGTCAAGGAAATGGTGCGAATGTGCCTTATGGTAGTTATCAAATTTTAGGAAACCTTCATTTGGATTACGACTTACCGGAAAAGGTCGAAAACTATAGCCGTGAGTTAGATATTTCCAATGCAGTAGCCTCCACCAGCTTTGAGATTAACGGTGTAACCTATAAAAGGGAATACATCACCAGCTTTTCAGATGATGTGATCCTCATTAAGCTGACCGCAAGTCAGCCGGGAAATATTTCATTTGATCTGCACTTGGACAGGCCTGAAAGGTTCACCACGACAACCAAAGGGAAGGAACTTCAAATGCGTGGGCAATTGAATAACGGTACAGACGGAAAGGGAATGAAATATGCGGTAAACCTAAGAGTTATTCCCGAAGGAGGAGCCTTAGAAGCTACAACGAGCTCTCTCGAACTTGAAGGTGCAAATTCAGCCTTGATATTAATTTCTGCAGCCACCGATTACAAGGATTCAGAATTTGAGAACACCGTAACTGAGGTGCTGGACGTAGTTGCAAAAAAGGCGTATAAAAAGGTAAAGCAAAAGCATATTGAGTTTTACAAAAACATGTTTGACAGAGCTACCTTAGATCTGGGAACAAATCCCAAAGCTGAAGCTCTGCCGATAATAAAGCGTCTTGCACAATTTGCGCAAACTAAAAATGATCCCGGACTGGCAGAACTGTACTTTCAGTTTGGTCGTTATTTGGCAATTTCAAGTACCCGACCGGGCTTGTTGCCTCCCAACCTACAGGGGTTGTGGGCCAATACCTTGCAAACTCCTTGGAATGGTGACTATCATTTAGACGTAAATATTCAAATGAACCATTGGCCTTTAAATGTTGCCAATCTTCCCATGCTGAACGAGCCCTATTACGAGTTAATAAAAGGTCTTGTCGAGCCTGGGGAAAAAACTGCAAAAACCTATTACAATGGAGATGGCTGGGTGGCGCACGTGATTACAAATATTTGGGGCTATACTTCTCCGGGAGAACACCCCTCATGGGGAGCAACTAATTCCGGTTCAGGATGGCTCTCCCAAATGTTGTGGAGGCATTATGTATTTACACAAGACAGGCAATACCTAGAGAAAGTGTATCCTATTTTAAAGGGTTCCGCACAATTTTACAACAGTACCTTGATTGAGTATCCTGAAAAGGACTGGCTGGTAACAGCACCCTCTAATTCTCCGGAAAATTCATTTCGATTGCCTAATGGGAAAACCGCTCATGTGACTATTGCTCCAACAGTGGACAATCAGATTATAAGAGCCCTATTCCAAAATGTAATTACGGCTTCTGAGATCTTAAACACCGACAAAGAGTTCAGAAAAGAGCTAGAGCGCGATATTGTAAAACTACCTCCTAACCAAATCTCAAGTGAAGGACGTCTGATGGAGTGGATTAAAGAATATCAGGAACCGGAACCGCATCATCGCCATGTTTCACATCTTTGGGGACTTTATCCGGGTAATGAAATCAGCCTTAGCAAAACTCCTGAGTTGGCCCGAGCAGCAGAGAAAACCTTAATCAAGAGGGGTGATGTGAGTACGGGCTGGTCATTAGCTTGGAAAATTAACCTCTGGGCGCGACTTGGCGATGGAGAACGGGCGTATAAGCTGTTTGGCGATTTGCTCAAGCCCGTAACTGAAACCGGATTTAATATGACCGATGGCGGTGGAACCTATCCGAATTTATTTTGCGCCCATCCACCCTTTCAAATTGATGGAAATTTCGGTGGTACCGCCGGTATCGCTGAGATGTTAATTCAAAGCCATGAGGGGTTTATTAATTTTCTACCGGCACTCCCCAGGGCATGGGGGAATGGCAGTTATAACGGTTTGCGAGTCCGAGGTGGAGGTGAAGTAGAGGTGTCATGGGAAAAGGGTGAGGTGGTCAGTGCTCGGCTCAGGGCTACAACAAAAAACACTTTTAAGATTAAAATACCGCATACCATTAAGAGTTATACCATAAGTAATAAGCCAAAACAACGAATCGCAATTGATGCAAAATTTATCACCCTTGACCTTGAGCAAGGAGATCAAGTTCGGTTTTTTACGGTACTCTAAAGAAAATTCAATATTGAAGTATTGGAATAGCGTATAGTGTTTTTATATGCTATTCCAATTGCTTCTGTTTTGAACAGAGCAACATACAACCCAGCTCTAAGATTGAAGCTCAACTTGTATACATGTTCAATCAAATTGAAGCTTGAAACAACAAGTCCAACATTATTAATCCAAAAAGTTATGAAGACGAATTCTGTTTACAGCTACCCTTTAATTTGGATCGTGCTCATTTTATTTTTAACAGCAGGTTCTGAGTTAAAAGCTCAAACAATCATAGACCTCAAAGATTACGGTATTGTACCCAATTCCTTTGAAAATGCTTCTCATGCGCTAGTGCGAGCAATAGCGGATGCAAAGAAAGAAAAAAACGCAGTGATCCGCTTTCCCGGGGGTCGAATAGATTTATGGCCTCAAGGCACCAGAAGTAAGGAATACTTTGTGTCCAACACCACAGAGGCAGACAGTTTAACTAAGGTGAAGTCGGTTGGTATTTTACTTGATAATATGCATAATATCACCCTGGAAGGGAATAATACCCTTGTCATGATTCATGGAAAAATGGTACACCTGGCCATTGACAACAGTAGTGGAATTAAGGTAAAAGATCTCCAGTTTGACTATGAAAGACCAACGATGTCTGAGATGGAGGTATTAGAATTGAATGATAATGCTATTACAGTGCGCGTACATAAAGATTCCAAGTACTGGATGGAAGAAGATAAAGTTAGTTGGTATGGGCAGGGGTGGAAGGCCAAAAAAGCCAATATGCACTTAATAATTTATCGCCCTTCTTTAGAGACGATGTATTATGGCGATTACACATTTTTAGCCAATGGAAAGGCCGCTGAAATTGCCCCAAATACCTTAAGGTACACCGGGGACTTTTCTAACGTTAAATATCGAGTAGGAGATATACTGACCTTTCGTGATGTTTATAGAGATTATTTAGGGATATTAAATCATTTTTCAAATGATATATCTTTTAAAAATATCCAGATACATTATATGCACGGTATGGGAATGGTAAGCCAGTTCTCAAAAAATATTCATATTGATAATTTTATCGGAAAACCTAGAGATGATTCCGGACGTACTATTGCAGCCTTTGCTGATTTCTTACATTTCTCAGGGTGTTACGGTGAAATTACAGTAGAAAACAGTTTGTTTTCAGGATCTCATGATGACGGTATTAATGTCCACGGCACGCATCTTCGAGTGATATCGCATAAGGACAATACCATTAAAGTTCGATTTATGCATCATCAAACCTGGAATTTGATGGCTTTTGAGCCGGGAGACTCCATTGGTCTTGTGAATAACAAGACTCTAATTGTTTATGATTTTGCCAAAATAAAGAAGGTTTCCAAAATTAATCCAAGAGAACTGGAACTCACCCTAGATCGCCCTGTTTCTGAAGAATTAAGAGAAGGACATGTTGTGGAGAATCTCACAAAAACTCCTAAGGTGACCATTAGAAATAACCGATTTGAACATACCAATACTCGAGGTATTCTGATGACAACCCGAAAAAAAGTACTGATTGAAAACAATACCTTTTTCAGAACCGGAATGCATGCTATATTGATTGCAGATGATGCGAATTCCTGGTATGAGTCCGGACCTGTTACAGATGTAACCATCCGTAATAACAAATTCGTCGAGTGCGGCTATAATTCTTTTCCAAATACTTACCCTATAGCAATTATGCCTGAAGCAAAAGAGTTTGCAGAAGATAGGTATGTACATTCCAATATTCATATTACAGATAATGAATTTTCCCTATTCGCACCACCGCTACTCTTTGCCAGAGCAACAAAAAAATTAACTTTTGAAAATAATCACATTACAGGTCAAGCTACCAAAGATTTTCCTTTGAGCGAAAAGCCCATGTTTTTCTTAGAGCATTGTGCTAATGTAGATATTGTAAACAATCAATTCGATACACAGTTTTCAGAAAAAAACATACAGTTAGAGCATATGCAAAAAGGACAATTAAAGTACAGACCTAAAAGGCCTTTTAAATTAATTGAAAGTGTTCATAAAATGGAGTAAAACAATTGTTATTATGCTGTATAAAACACTTGGGGAATGAACGATTAAATGGAATTTTAATTCTTTGGAACGAGTCATCGATAAAAATATTCAAAAGGGAAAAGGTAATAATGCGGTTTAAGTCATTATTACCTCCATATTTTTGGTAGCTCCGAACAAGGGAACGTTTTGTCATTTACTCACTTTTTTTCTCATTTTCAGAAAATTCAAAGGTGTCATTACAGCGATTGATGAATTTCTATAATCTTTTATATATCTAGTAATTATTACATCCAAATCTTTAATTGTCAATGCAGACGAATATTGAACAGAATCTTCATAAGCCGAGAAATTGTTTTTTAAAGCTTGGATAATTTCCTTTTTGGTCGTCCCAACAATTTCTGTCATTTCAGTTAATAACTCAACAACTTCAATCGTTTTTTTGTGTCCTAAAAGCCTTCTAACGATATAGTAAATGTTATTAATGCTGATAGCAGACAAATACAGTTTTACATTTCCTTGTTCATTAAGCTCAAAAATTTCACTTGCCGGGTTCGCATGAGGTTCTCTGTCTGTGAAAAAGTCAATGACTACATCCGAATCTACAAAAAGTTTATATTCCATATTTTTTTGAAAGTTCTTCGGTTAAAACTTGCTTGTAGTCAAAATTGTTATCGGTTTTAATAATTCCCCTAAGTTTTCGAACTTTTGGAGAAAGTTGCTTTTCCTTGATTTTTACTCTTTCTACAGTTACAAACTTGAAATAGTTCTCGACCATTTCAGAGATGCTTTGCCCTTTTTCCTTTGCATATTCCTTTGCAATTTTGATAACCTCCTTTTCTATTGTCAAAGTTAATTTAGTGTTCATAATATTTTCTTTTCAACAAAGGAACGTGTTTAATTTTAATATACGTGTTTAGGGTTGCGGTATTAGGGCTCCGGACTTGTCGGGTTGCTCTTTGAGACATTTGTGAAACGTATGCGGCCAGACATCATTAAAATCATTGATCGCATAATTACCTATGTGATATTTGTTTTACTCAGAAATGTAGTCGAAATAATTCACCTAGGTTTTGTTTCGGGTCAAAATCTCCAATAAATCCGCTTTCTTCACGTTCTAACCAATCGTGAACTGACCGGTGGCTAAATTCGCTTCATGACATTTTCAGTGATACGATCACATCTACTGAAACCAAATTCAAAGACTTGTTTGTCATTGACCACCTGGTAGAGTTTTTCTTTAAGCATATCTTTTGACCGGTGCAGACGTATCTTAACATTAGCTACGGTCAGATCCAAAGCGATCGCAATTTCTTTTAAACTCATTTCTTCCACCTCTTTCATAACGTAGACAGTCCTGTACTTGAGGTCTAAGCTGTCAATAGCATTTTCTAATAATTGTTTTGCTTCGCTGCGTATCATCTTCTCCTGTGGATTTAATTGCCTGCTATCCGGAATTTCTAAAATGGTGTTGCTTAAATGATCAGAAGAAGTATTTAACTCATAAATTCTTCCCTTATCTTTCAGTCTAGCTAAAGATTCATTAATACCTATACGGATAAGCCAAGTGGAAAACTGAGATTGCAATTTAAAGAGATACAGTTTCGTGAAGGCCTTGACATAGGTGTCTTGCATAATGTCTTCAATCTCTGCTTCATCCTTTAAATAGCTCCTGACGATTCTGTAGAGCTTTTGGTTGTTACGCTTTACCAGAATCTCATAAAGCTCCTTCTCTCCGGTTAAAATGCGTTTAATGATTTCGTTTTCTTCCAGCTTGTGATTTTTAACATCGTTGATTGGTATTGCTTCCATGGTGTGTCTTTTACTTTAGATAGGAAACTGTGAAATAAGTTACAAAATTTTGTATCCTTTTTGCCCATTTACAATCAAAAAGGAGTAACACGTTTTAAATAACCAAAAAATTATAATCATGAATTCAAATGTTCAACTCGTAAAAAACATCCTTAAGTACACCTTTGGTCTGGTACCTATTGTAGCAGGATTAGACAAATTCACCAACATTCTAACCCAATGGACTCAATACATCTCTGATGGATTTGCAGCTATGCTTCCTTTTGAACCTACCACATTTATGATGATCGTGGGTATCATAGAAATCGTTGCCGGATTTTTAGTTTTAACGAGAACAAAACTAGGAGCCTATGTGGTCTCGGCATGGCTGGTAGCCATTGCACTTACTTTAATATTTAGTTGGACTTATGTAGATGTTGCCGTTAGAGATTTAGTAATGGCCATCGCTGCATTTTCATTAGCAAAATTAGCTGAAGAAAAAAGTAAAACTGCTTAAGCAATCTATCTTATGTTTCATTTAGGATACATTTATTGCGATTACGCACTATAAAGTTTAATGCAACAACATGAATTACGCTCAAGAAGCGATAAGATAAAGGTTGGTTTGACATGAAAGAAAAATGGGGTATCCTGCTAGGGTATCTCATTTTTCTGCTTTAAAAGTATTCTATCATCAACTTAAAGTGAATCCTTAATTTATGTGAAACAGATGAAAAAACATAAATACAGCCTTGTATTTTTCACCCAACTTTGCTCTTAATACCGAGAAGGCTTTGGTGATCTGAGCTTCTACCGTTTTTACAGAAACACTTAAATGTTCCGCAATTTCCTGATTGGTGAGTCCCTCTTTTTTACTGAGGATAAAAACCTGTTTACACTTTTCTGGTAGATGGCTGATTTCCTTATCAACGATAGCAAGCATTTTATCAAAGGAATCATTGGTGGATTGATCCATAATTTCTCCCAAAGACGCTACATATTTTTCCTGCAATACCATCCTAGCCCTATGCTTTTGGATATAGTTTATAGACTCATTATAGACGGATTTAAACAAGAAGCTCTGAATCGAATAGGCTTCATCCAGACGATTACGAAAATCCCAAGTTTTTAAGAACACATTTTGTACCATATCCTGTGCCATGTCTTGATCACAAACCAGTGACAGCGCATACGCATGCAGTCTTCTATGGTAGGTGTTTAGCAAATACAGGTATGCTGTTTCATTACCATTTTTTAACTGCTGAACCAAAATAGCGTTGTCTGTTAAATCCATGGATTATCGATTAAGTGCTTAAAAATAGGATTAATTGCATGGATTTAATACGAAATCGGCAAAATAATCCTGCAAACTATTAGGGTTATCAAAATTTGTCTTGTATTACTAGTAAAGACCATACTATGATTTCTTCGGAATTCGAAACTATAATAGAAAAATTTTTAAGCTGCTCCGCCAGCAGGGAAGAACTTGAGGCATTAGAGACTTGGTTACAGCTCCCTGAAAATGAAGCTATTTTCAAGGAGTATATAGAAGCCGATTATGCACTGGTTCTCGGTGTAAACGATCCGGATCCAAGTGTAATTCGGAAAAGGTTACTGGAGAAGATACGAAACGAGCAGAAAAAGGAAAATGAGCGTAGTGGATTCCGCCACTTTTTAAAATATGCTGCCATGGTTGTAGTGGCATTAGGACTTTTCTATTTTGCAGGTCAAGAATTTCTAAACTCCTCCAATAACATCGCTGTAGTTCCAAAACAAGAAGCCATAACGCTGGAACTGGACAATGGAGAAGTTGTCATTATCCCGGAAATCGGATCCTCTAACATTACCGATGCTAAAGGAAAGGTAATAGGTCAGCAACAAGGAGAACAACTTAGTTATGATCAATTACCTTCCCGAAAAGAATTGCATTACAATACCTTAAAGGTACCCTTTGGCAGGCGTTTTAACCTTACACTTTCCGATGGAACCAAGGTTTTCTTAAATGCAGGAAGTTCTATGCGCTATCCAACAGCATTTTTACCGGGGAAGAGAAGACAGGTGTTTTTAGAAGGAGAAGCCTACTTTGATGTTATCCATAATGATAATCTCTTTGAAGTATCGATGGATCCGATAACCGTTAAAGTATTTGGAACTCAGTTCAACGTTTCTAACTACCCCGAGGATAAGGATACCGAAATAGTCTTACTAAAGGGCTCTGTGGGGCTCACTGCTGCAGACAAGAAAGCGGAGCAGCAACAAACAGTTTTCCTCGAGCCCGGTTATAAAGGTGCTTTCAATAAGGAGGATCGTCGTATTAGCACCCAAAAGGTGGACACGAACTTATTTACCGGCTGGATGAATGGTGATATGGTATTTAGAAACACCTCTTTTGCGAACATTCTAAAAAAATTAGAACGGCAATATAATGTTACCATTGTCAATAACAATACGGCATTAGCACAAGAGCATTTCAATGCAACCATTGCCACGAAAGATGAAGCCATTGAACAGGTATTGGGTTATTTCAATACCCTCCATGGAATTGACTATAGTATTATCGATAACAAAATAGTAATCAATTAAAACCAAGTGCCTATGATGAAAAAAACCTTCCCCAAACTACATAGCGCTCTTTTCGCCAAGTACCGTGTAAAAACTGAAGAATCGGAAAATGGTGCAACATTTCCCGATTCGGTGTCAAGAGATTGAATATCTAAAACAATCTTTAAAAACATTCAAAACTATGCAAAAACCATTAATACCCGGTAGAAATTCTACCTGGGTTGTAAAATTTGATCTGAAAATGAAGTTATCGCTTCTACTTTTGATAACCGCAGGCTTTGTTATGCAAGCCAACGATTCCTACTCCCAAAGGGCTAAGATATCCCTTGATATGGAGGATGTGAGTGTTGAAAGCGTATTAGACGAAATTGAATCAACATCTGAGTTTAAGTTCTTTTTCAACACCAAGACTGTAGACCTGGATCGCAAGGTCACTATTAAAGCCAATAAGATGCCGATTAAAAAGGTCATGGAACTGATATTCAATCAGGGCCACACCAAGGTAATCTTAAAGGACCGTACCATTATATTAAAACAAATGGATGAAGCTTCTCAACAGAAGACCCCGTTCAACAACTCAACTTCCATGTCAACCACCACCGTCCAACAAGAAGTCAGTGGGACTGTGATGGATTCCAATGGTGTGCCTCTAGTAGGAGCGAATGTCGTAGAGAAGGGAACCACCAATGGAGTCACTGTTGATTTTGACGGTAATTTTACCATTTCAATATCAGGTGATACTGCTGTTTTAGTGGTGTCTTATATTGGTTTTGATCCTCAGGAAGTAACAGCAACCTCCGGGGCTACCTTAAATGTGATATTAGAAGAAAGTACCGCTGCCTTAGATGAGGTAGTGGTAGTAGGTTACGGTACCCAAAAGAAAGTAAATATTACAGGTGCCATAACCTCAATTAATACTGCAGAAATCAACGAGGTACCGACAAGTAATTTGTCAAACGCTCTTGCAGGTCGTGCTCCGGGTGTTAACATCACAAATACTTCCGGTTTAGCCGGTGCTTCCTCGGACATTAGAATCCGAGGAGGGTTTGGGGAGCCCCTGTATGTCATTGACGGCATAGTAAGAGATAAAGAAGCATTCGATGCCCTTAATGCTAATGAAGTTGAACAACTAAGTTTTTTAAAGGATGCAGCTACAGCTTCTATTTATGGATCTAGAGCGGGTAACGGAGTTGTTCTGGTTACGACCAAAAAAGGTCGTAATCAAAAACCGGTCTTCAATTTTCAAACCTCCTATACCACATCCTCTCCAACTCAGACGCTGCTTTCGGATTTGACCACGGCAACGGATGAACTTATATATCAAAATAGAGTGGCAGCCTTTAACGGTACCACACCTCCTAACGGACCCGAAGAGTTCGCGTATTTTGAGAATAGGAGCTATAATGTGAATGATATGATATGGAGGAATCCTAACTCTTTGGATTATACCATGAGCGTTAACGGCGGTAGTGAATCCATCACCTATTTTACCTTGGCGAGTTATCGCGGACAACAAGGATCTTTTAAAGGCTTGGATTATAACAAGTTTAATGTGCGTTCCAATGTGTCGGCCAAACTGTCAAAGAGCATTACTTTAGATGTGAATCTTGCAGCAAGTCAACAAAACCACGATCGGTTTTATTGGCCGTTCTCACCGGATGATGATTATGATGTTTCCGATCTTTATCGCGTAACATTTAACTGGCCTAAAACATATCCGTTTTACACCACAGCAGACGGCACTCCCAGTAACGAGGTTACGGATTACCCGGTTCAAACACCCATGGGAAGTTGGCTCGCTTGGAGTGTTATTGATCAAATCGTAGGAGATCGATACATCAAAACCAGAAAGCGCCAACTGAATTCTCTTATTGCATTAGATATTGATTTGGGTACCTATATCAAAGGACTTTCTACAAAATTTGTAGGAAGCTATGTAGCCAAGGACTATATGAGAAAACATTATTTGACCTTTCAGGAAAACTACGTTTTCAATCAGGCAGACCCGGACGGAAACCGATTTATCCCGGGGGCACCGGATCCGAATAAGACCAACACCTTTACCTTTAGCAATAACCAAGAGTTCTTGAGTTATGATATCAATACGGCTAGAGAGTATCAGCTTAACTGGTTTATCAACTACGATAACAGGTTTGAGAATCACGGAATCAAAGCCATGGCAGTATTTGAACAGGCTGAAAACGGACTCTACGGAGCCTATGCTAAAGCAGAAGATCCACTAACACATATGGATCAGGACTTTGTGTATTCAACGGACTCTGAGCGGAGATATGGTAGTGGCTACGAAGAAATAGGAGCCAGGCAGTCTCTAATAGGTCGTGTGAATTATGACTTTAAAGAAAAGTATATCGCTGAGTTTTCATTTCGTTATGATGGGAATACGTTATTCCCGGAGCATAAGCGATGGGGATTCTTTCCTTCCTTCTCTGCAGCCTGGAGGATTTCAGAGGAATCCTTTATGTCTGGAGTCAGTTGGATAAACGAACTCAAAATAAGAGGTTCCTATGGAACAACGGGGAACGATTTAGATATTAATAACGATAAGATAGCTCCATTTTCGTTTCTTAACACCTATGGCAATAGGGGTAGTTATATTTTTGGAGGTGACCTGTATCGTGGTATCGGCCCCGGTGCAACACCAAATCCGAACCTAACCTGGGCGACATCCACCACCTATAACGCCGGGGTAAACTTCGAGCTATTGGATCGAAAACTTATCGGATCCATAGATGTATTTAAAAAAGAAGAGGTCGATATCTTAGGGTCGAGACTGGTTACTTTACCGGCGAGTTATGGTCAAGCCTTAGCGCCAGAAAATTATGCGGAACGTTCATGGCGCGGAGGTGAATTCTCCATCATGTGGCGTGACTTTTCAGAAGATGGAAAGTTCAGATATTCCATATACGCAAACATTGGTTATGCTAAGGATCAATGGGATAAAATCGATCAGGATCCAATTTTTGAACCTGGAGGGCTAAGAGCTTCCGAATCCAAAATAGGACAGCCTATTGACCGTATTTTTGGTTTAAGATCTAAGGGTATAATACGTACCCAAGAACAAGTTGATGAGCTTATAGCTCAAGGCTTTACACAATACGGTCGAGATCCTTATCTGGGAGGGCTGCTTTTTGAAGATGTCCGAGGCGATGGTTATTCCAAAGGGCCGGATGGTAAAATTGACGGAAATGACTTTCAACTCCTATCCGAGAACGCCATCCCCAGGGTAAACTATGGCTTTGGTTTTAATCTGGGTTATGGAAACTTCTCTATAGCAGCGCATTTTCAAGGCGTCACCAATTACGATCGTATCATAAGCAACCAAGAAGGGGCAGGGATGCGGCAACACGGTGGAACCGTACGTCCTTACTATCCAATTTGGGCAAGTGATGTTTGGACTCCCGATAATCCAGATGCTAAATATCCTCGTGTTATTGGAAAAAACTGGTATGAGTCAGGCACGGGTTCTACTTCTTATTGGATTCATAATGGCGCTTATGTGCGTTTGAAAAATTTAAACATAGGCTATAGCTTACCTGAAGATGTATTGAAAACCTTTGGCGTATCAAGTATCCAGTTGTTTTTCAACGGAACCAACTTGTTTAGTATTTCAGACATTACAGAATTTCATGATCCTGAACAAAAGAATTACGATTCTTACCCTGTGATGAAATCGTATTCTCTTGGTATGAACCTTAAATTTTAAATCAGAACAATGAAAAAACTTATATATATTTTTGGACTTTTTATTGCGTTATCAAGTTGCTCTGATACGCTCGATATCGAAAACATCGATAGTTACAACCCGGATGCCGTTTGGAATGACGAAAATCTCGCTACAGCCTATCTGGCCAATCTATACCCCTTATTTGGTAATTGGGATGCCCAGGCAGACCGACTAAGCGAACAATTGGCGGGTATTGAATGGTACTCGGATCGAATTACCATTTCAAATGGAAATTTTAAGTACTGGGATTACGATACCATAAGACTTATCAATCAGGCTCTTGTCGGCCTTGAAGAAGGAACACTTCCAGAGGAAGTAAAAGACAAGATTAGAGGTCAGGTACTTTTTATGAGAGCTTATGTGTATTTTAAAATGGTAAAATACCATGGAGGTGTGCCTTATCTAAAAACACCTTTGGATCGTTACCAGGATGAATTGAATGTGCCCAGGAATTCAACACAAGAGTGTTTTAACTTTATAGAAGAAGACATAAACACGGCTTTAGCACTACTTCCGGAGCATATTAATTCTGCATCAGGGGATTATGGGAAAATTGACGGAAATTTCGCTTTAGCCTTTAAGGCCAAAGTGTTGCTCTATAAAGCCTCTCCGCAGTTTAACCCGACAAATCCATGGGATAACTCCTACTGGCAAGAGGCCAATGCTGTTAATAAAGAGGCCTATGAGTCTTTATTGGCACAAGGTTATGGACTTGTGGATGACTATTCCAATATTGCTTTAGAAGAAGGGAATAAAGAAGTTGTATTCTCAGTTATTAATAGTTACCCGAATAAAACTGCAAGTTGGGATCACGGTGTGCGTCCGGGATCTGAAAGTAGGGGTGCAGCAAGTGCTTGTCCTACTTGGGAGTTTGTGAAGCAGTTTCCAATGAAGGATGGTAGACTATACAATGATCCTCAAGGGGCTTACCAGATGACAGATGGGGAGTTCTTGCAAAACTATTGGGAGAACCGAGATCCTAGATTTGATAAGTCCATTGTTTGGAATGGTAAAATATATGAGGTTTCAGGGAAAACAGGTAAAAGACAATATACATCCCTTGGAATTGCACATGAATTGGATGATTTTGGAGTAAACCCCAATGCAAATACCAATTCAACCAACTTGGACCGCTATACGGGATTCTTTATTGTTAAGAACAGCTTACTTAATTTAACCCAGGCAGAGGTACAGCAGTACGATGTAGATTTTGTGGTCATGCGCTTTGCTGAGGTGATGTTAAATTATGCCGAAACCGCCAATGAAACCGGGAACTCTGCTTTGGCACTAGAATTACTTAAACAACTCAGAGAACGTGCCGGCATTGAACCTGGAACAGATGGTAACTTTGGTATCACTGCTGTAGGCAGAGAACAGGTAAGAGAAGCCATCCTTGCTGAAAGAAATATTGAACTCTGTTTTGAAGGTCATCGTTTTTGGGACTTACGTAGATTACGATTCTTGGATCGTCTTGATGGAACTACAAAATCAGGAGTCGAAGCTATAGCCATTCAGGATGATGGTAGTGAAATGGAAATAAGTCAAGCAAGAACACTCGCGGATACCTATCAGCTGGTGGAAGATGATTTTAAATATTCCATCTTACAAGTACCGCTTAGTGGTGTAAAAGTAAATACACTTCCGGAGACCTATTACTTTTTCCCGATTCAAAAGGATGTCTTAGACAGAAACCCTGCTTTGGAACAAAACAAAGCTTGGGGAGGTACATTTGACCCTACGCTTCCTTAATTAAGGATTACATAGCATTCAATCGCAAAACCTTGCAATATTAAGTTGCAAGGTTTTGTGTTTCTAAACTTAAGAAGTGATTTATCGTAACCCACATTACCGTAATGGTCATTGCGATAATTCAATATGTTATGATGTTTGGTGACTACTTTGTTTTGAAAATAGGTATAATCAAAAACACCACCTAAAAATAAATTCAGATGGTGTTGATACTAAAATGAACGATGAATCATTGCCTTCTTTAAGATGGTTGAGCATATTCATAACCATACTTAATATATTTCATATCCACATTGTTTAATAAGAAGGACGGATTTTTAATCTTACCCTCTCTACATAAATTCAGTACGCTTTTAAGATCATGGATTTTAGTGTGATTAGAACGCACCATACAAATGGTCATATCCACATGAGGGGATAGCTCCAAGGAATCGGCAACCAGCATCAGTGGAGCTGAATCCAAAATGATATAGTCATAGTTGTTCTCAATCTGACTAAAAAAGCTGTTTAAAGCCGCCTTGTCCATCAGTAATTCCGCAGGGTTTGGTGGAATCTGACCGGAAAGAATAATATCCAGATACTCGTTTTTGCATTTGTAAGCCGTGATTTTTGAAATATCCTTTTCTCCATTGACCTTAAGATACTCTACAAGACCCTGATGTTTGAGATGAACTCCCGGAACATCCTGAAGGTAATTTGAAACTTGAGGGTTTCTTAAATCGATTCCAAGTAGCAGTGTTTTCTTGCTCGCATTAGACAAAATGGTAGCCAGGTTTATCGCAGTTAAAGTTTTTCCTTCACCCTTGACACTGGAGGTCACCAATATTTTTGTAGCTGCGTTTGTGTTTTCTTTCTTGATGTATAAAAAGGATAAATTACTTCGCACTACCCTTAGTGCTTCAGCCATAATAGAACGGTCATCATTTCCAATAACTTTTTGTTCTCCGTTTTTAAGGTTTGGTAGTTCTCCTAGGATTGGAATATCGCCAACGATGTTCTCTAAATCGTCTTTTGTTTCTATCTTATTCTTTAGAAATAGGAGTAAGAAATAATACGCGAACACCAAAAACATTCCAACAAAACCTGCACCGGCGGTGAACAGCATTTTGTTAGGGAAGATTGGTTTTCTAGGCGTGTAAGCTACATCTAAGGTACGAGCCATAGAAGCCTGAGATGACATCACCACAGACACCTCTTCTCGCTTCCTTAGCAAGTACAGATAAAGAGCTTCCTTTATGTTTTGTTGACGTTCAATAAAGCGATAATCCTTCTCTTGTTGCGGGATTTCAGTTACTCTGTTATTTAAGACAGATTCTTGCCCTCTAATATCTTGCAATAAGATGTTTAAAGAGGAGGTGTACATCTTTAAACTCTGTATGATATTAAACTTTATTTTATTGATCTTGGAATTAAGATCGACTACTACCGGGTTTTTCTCCGTTGAACTTTCCAAGAGTCGTTCTTTCTCTAAAACCAAGGTGTTGTACTGATTGATAATAACATTGATCTCTTCATTATCAACACCAATATTGGTAGGAATTAAACTATTGTTGTTTGTTTGTAAATCCAGAACGATGGATTTAACCAGCTCAATCTTAGTTAGTGTCTCCAATTCTTTTTTCTTGGTCTCAGAGATGTTTTCTACAAACTTCTCTGCCTGGAAGGCAATGTCGGTTAATTTATTAATACTTTTAAAATCTACCTTGTTGGTCTCTACAGAGTCCAGTTCTTCGCTGATGATCTGTAAGCGCCTTTCGATAAACTTTGAGGTGTTCAATGAAATAGCATTCTTGTTTTTGATCGCATTTTTATTGTAAAATGTAACCATGCTGTTTAGGATGTCCTCCGATAACTTGGGAGAAGTACTTTCCATAGCAATGTTAATCACCGAGCTGTTTTCAATAATAGAGGCTCGAATATTTTTGATATGATAGTCAATAACAGATTCTCTATCAGTAATGGTGACCTCGTAGTTGTCGTGTTTTCCAGCTTCATTTTCAATGTAAAAGGGATTTGGAACAACGGTGATATTACAAAAGGACAATGGGATCCTGGTATTTAAATCATAGACCTTTTCTCCTTCTTCTGAATTTAGCATAAAGGTAGTACCATCCACATTGAGTTGAATGTTGATCGTTGGATCATCACCGGAAGCCAAAGGCTTTACCTGAGTGGCTACTACAAAGAAAGGCATGTTTGTGCGATATATCGGTGCCTTGACAAGGGCATCATTGTTTAAGTAACTCACATTTAAGTTCAAGCTGTCTACCACATTTCCGATGATCGTTCTAGACTTTAAGATTTCTATCTCATTTTGGAGAAAGTCAGAGGTAAGGCCACCAAATAAATCCAGGGACTCAATACCCTGCAATTGACCAAGGGGATCACTTTGTTGATCTTCTTCTATCAATATGGTTGTTTTTGTAGCATATTGATTGGGTAATAAACTTGAGATAAGATATCCTGCAATAGAAAAAAGGATCAAAGCAATTACGATGAGCTTCCATTTCGAACGGAGTACTTTGAACAACTCTCCGAGGTCAATTTCTTCATTTACGAATGAAGTTTGTGTATTGGGATTTCGGGTCATTTTTTTATTATCTGGTGATTAGTACAATTAAGGAGATTAAGACTGAGGCAATGGATATGTACACAGGTGTATTTCTGTTATAGGTAGAACTTTGTACCTGCGCGTTGTTTGGTTCAACATAAACAATGTCGTTTTGTTGCAAGTAATAAGCGGGTGATTTCATAAACTCAGAACTGGTAAGGTCAATGCGGTAGTTTACCTTGGTAGAGTCACCTTGGTCTCTCATCACAAGGATGTTATTTCGTTTCCCGTAGATGGTTAAATCTCCTGCTAAGCTCAGGGCTTCCAGTACGGTGACCTTTTCATCCTGTACCGTAAAATTACCAGGCTTGGCTACCTCTCCTAATACCGAAATGTTATAATTGACAATCCTGAGGTTTACAATAGGATTCTTGATGTATTCTTTGAGTCTGGTTTCAAGCAGCTCTACAGCTTCATTTCTTTCCCTTCCAGCAATGGATATTGTCCCTAGTACCGGAAATGATATGTTTCCTTGATCGTTTACCAAATAGGTCTGTAATTGTTGTACGGTATTAATCTGTGGTCCGTTAGGTGCATAAGAAGGTGTTATCGGCAGATTGAAAGGAGCAGCAGCCATGGGGTCATCTGCAGATACAACAATGGTTAAAAGGTCATTGGGTTTGATTTTAGTCACATGGACTGAGGCGGTAATTTTGCTTTGTGCAGCTATAATGTCCTGCATATAGAGTACATCCTTTTTAGAAGCACATGAAGTTACGAATACTGCTAGTATAAGTATTAAACTGAATCGGAGCATTTTTGGTCTTATTTGTTGTTGTGGAATTGGATTCCTCAACCGATTAATTTTACTTAATTTTAAATAATACAGCGCGGTAGGTTAGGGTATTGTTTAATTGTCTTCCTATGAATAAGAATCAAAAACTGTATTGCTGTTTTTAAAGTATTCCTTTATTGGATCTCGCACTAAATTAACGAATGGACAACATTTCATGTTAAACTATATTTATATTATTGTTGTTTGTCTCACTACCATATAGTAGTGGTTATACTGTAATTTAGGGGGATACCGGAGAGGAGAATGATATAGAATTATACTTCTATACATCATTTAAAATTGGAAATTGGATTTTACGCTAGCGCTTTTAGGTTGTACTGTTGTTTTTTTGGAGCGTATATTTTTTTTCATCACTTTTTCTTTTCCTTTTAATTCTGTTTTGACCTTTTGAATGTCTATGTAAACTTTTCAGTGGTAACGCAATGTTTAGATAGCTATAAACGGTCAATAAATGATATTCTATATCACACATAAGCTAAACGAAGGATGATATGCCATATTGCATTTTATCTTATTAAAATTATCATAAAGAACAGCAGTGGTTTTTTGGATTCATTTCAAGTGGTGGAGCTATTCTTGCAGTTTTACACTATTGTGTGTTGATTGTGATGCTATTTTTTATGATCCATAGCTGGAAAAGAATACCTGTATGTGTCGCAGAGGAATGAGTTTAAGTAGAAAGTTTTGAAATAATGTTGTCTAAAAGAAGCCACGGTTATCGGTAATAAGATTAATCCGGTTAAAATGTCCTTTATCAAAACTTATGCGGCTGGCTTTAACTGCCACCGGAAAATGACCGATACCATCAGCAACCATCTTAATTCTATTGTTGTCGTTTTTGGTGAAGTTTAATTTTCCACTTGCAAGTAGATTTAATTCTGCCACTAAGGAAGCGTCAAAGTTAGCGTCAGTTTCAATTTCAACAACTAAGTTTTTGGCCTTTAAAATGCCGTTAATCACTAGAATGTTATTCCTGTTGGCATTTCTCAATAAGTTTTGATTGGGATGTTGGAAGTCAGCATTAGCTAAATAGTTTTCCAAATCACCAGCAGGGATTTCTTTGCTAACTGCATTGTCATAGCTGATAGTAACACGTTTTCCCGACTGTATCTTTGAATTAATTTCTACAGCCCCTAAACCTAGTGAATTTAAAATATCCTCCAATATGGAAATTCCTATATTAAATTCATATTCGTCCGTCGTTGAGGCATCAATAGACAAAGCTGAGTTCTCAATCTCTGGCAAAGAAATATGGCTTTCAAATGCATGGTGGATGGTCGAATAATACAATTGTACTTCGTTAAAAGGTCTCTTTAACCATAATTGTAGCAATTTATGGATACGTATAGGGCCATCAATTAGATCATAGCCTTGATTTCTAAGTAATTTAGTTAAGCTCATAACAAAGATCTTTACCATTAAAGATACGATTTTTGTTACATACTTTATTAACAGTCAAAGGAAATACTATCTTAATCCTAACAAAAGAAGCATTCATACTACCGATTACCGACATTACTTTACATTTTTATAACTCCCTGCTGGATTGTTAATTTCAGCTTTGTTTCAATGTCTAATGTGTTTTTCACTGCAGCAATATAGTAGGCTTTTTTTCATAGTGATAAATACCAAGGATTACGTATATGTTCATTCCATGAGCCAACTGGAATGCCATGAGAAATCCCAGAAACAGTGAATATCCCAATTTACATATCAAACTTTAACACTTGCCATATTTTTTCGATAATCTATCGGGGAAAGCGCTGTGATTCTGCTGAAAACCTCCCTAAAAACCTTACTGTCACTTTAACCCACATCGTACATGACCTCGTTAATTTTTAACCTGGTATTTTCAAAGGCCTTTTTCGCTGCTTCGGTCTTTACCCGTTGCAGGTATTTAAGTGGGGTAAGATCCGTAGCTTTTTTAAATCTTGGGTCTAAGTTTCTCCTACCTACATTTAGTTTCCTTGGCAAAGTTTCAATTGAAATTTTTTCCAGGTAATTTTCCTTCAAAAAATTCTGAGTTTCATGTACTATAAAGTCATCGTGTTTTTTATGGCCGTTAAAAATTGAAAATTCAGATTGGAGGTTTCTTGCCAGATCTATTTTAAACACTTTAGAACAAAAACTGCTTATAGATACCTCCAAAAAAATAAAGAAAGTGTAAAATGAACAACCTACAATTATTACTATTCATAGTTGGCTTATTTCTAACGAATCCAATATTTTCTCAAGACAACTATAGAGTTGGGAATACCGAATACTATTATAATAAGACGTATTCAACTACGGGGAAACCAATGGTTAAAAGAAGTGAAACGAATAAAAGAGAATTCTTACGAAGGAAGGGATATTCTTCAACACCTTATGGTTACGAGATAGATCATATTAAACCTCTCTCAGAAGGAGGAACTGATGATCCTTCTAATATGCAGCTTCTAACAAAACGGCAACATGCGCGTAAAACGGCTAGAGAACGAATGGGTAGGTCAAATTCTACCTATAATGCGTATCCAGTATTTAAATCAAATTCCACATATAAAGGATCCAGTAATTCATATTACTCTACTCCTTCTAGCAGCTCCATCAGTAGAGGTAAGACTATTTATATGGGTTCTAGGGGAGGGCGATACTATATAAATAGCAAAGGAAATAAGACATATATAAAATCTGGAAATAGTTCAAGAACTTACAACCATTCTATCCCCTCTAATAACTCTAACGGAAGAAGAGCGATTCGTACAGGCTCGAGAGGTGGAAAATATTACATAAATAGCAACGGGAACAAAACATATGTGAAATGAGTATTAAAGCTGTATTTCCTTAAATGCATAAAACAAGTGTAGACTTGACATGTCTACAACCTGGTGGAAATCATCCAAGTATTCATGTCTATTCGGAGCTCAAAATTCCCTAAGTAATAGTATGATATACGATTTGATATGAGATTAAAGACGTGAATAAAATGATTCACATATCACATTTATTTCTCAAAGGAAATTAAATATAACTTGTCGTCTTTTTTAATTATAGTACTTTTGGATGCTATTTAAAAGAGATTCAAGCCATGGAGCTGGAAGGTTTATTAAAAATTGCTGTTGATGCTGCCTTACAAGGGGGTAAAGAAATAATGCAAGTGTACAAGTCCGATGAATTCGGAGTTCAGCACAAAGGAGATCATTCCCCCATCACTCTGGCGGATAAGCGTGCAAATGCAGTTATCAATGAACTCTTATTACCAACTGGTATTCCGATCATCAGTGAAGAAAATAAAGAAGTAGAGTATGCCCAAAGAGCATCATGGGAGCGCTGTTGGATTGTAGATCCTTTAGACGGAACCAAAGAGTTTATCAATAGAAATGACGAGTTTACGGTAAATATAGCATTAGTTGAAAATTCATTACCTATTCTGGGAGTTATTTATGTGCCGGTCACAGAAATGATGTACGCATCAATAGTTCCACAAAAAAAATTGTGGAAACAAAAGATGCTTGCACAATCTAATCCTATTACGGAAGAAGAACATTTTATCAGGCCAAAGAAAAAAACGAATCAAAAACTCGTTATCCTAAAGAGCCGATCACACCTAAACCCAGAAACTGACATTCTGATTAAAGAGCTAAGAGCTTCAAAACCTAATATAGAGCTCCTATCCGTTGGAAGTTCTCTTAAGTTCTGCCTTTTAGCAGAAGGTAAAGCGGATTTATATCCGAGATTAGCACCAACTATGGAATGGGATACTGCCGCTGGTCATGCACTTTGTAAAGCGGTAGGAATAGAGCTTATTGGAACATCAACCAACAAACCCTTAAGTTATAACAAAAGGGAATTGATAAATCCATCATTTATTGTAATTTAATGGCAGATAATTCAAGAAAAAGACATATTGCTAAAGCCATCACCTGGCGTGTAGTTGGATCTGTAGATACTTTTATGTTATCTTGGCTAATATCCGGGAATCCCCTTACGGGATTAAAGATTGGATTTGCCGAGGTACTTACTAAAATGATTCTCTACTATTTCCATGAGCGCGCATGGTTTAGAGCTAAAGTTGAAAATAGTAAGAAACGTCACCTGTTTAAGGCGGTAAGTTGGCGTATGCTGGGAACTTTAGACACCATGGTTTTAGCTTGGATAATTACGGGGGATCCTTATACCGGATTGCAAATAGGAGCCACCGAGGTACTTACTAAAATGGTTTTATATTACTTACACGAACGTGCCTGGTATCAAATCAATTTTGGATTGGATCATAGAACAAATAAAGAACTTAAATAAAATGGGTGTTCAATTATTTCCATATAACTACAAGGTGACCCGTGAGATGAGAAACCAAAACAATGGACATAATTCATTGCTTATTTGGTTTACCGGTCTCTCGGGTAGTGGTAAATCTACCATCGCTGATGCCCTAGAACAAAAATTGCATAAAATTGGAATTCGGACCATGGTTCTCGATGGCGATAATGTGCGTGGAAGTCTCTGTAAAGGCTTGAGTTTTTCTCCGGAGGACCGATCTGAAAACATTAAGCGAGTCGCTGAGATGTCGCGTATACTCTTGGATTCGGGGATTGTTGTATTGGCAACTTTTGTATCACCCTACAAAAAAGATAGAGAATATGTAGATATTACCATAAAACCTAATACCTTTGTCGAAGTTTTTGTAAATGTCAGTGTCGAAATTTGTGCTGCTAGGGACCAAAAAGGGCTGTACGAAAAAGCAAAAAAGGGTGAATTGAAAAATTTGACAGGTGTTTCAGCCCCCTATGAAAAACCTGAAGACCCAGATGTTGAAATTACGGAACAGGACAGTGTTGAAATTGCCGTTGAAAAAATATATACAAGGATTAAAGACAAGTTAGAACTCAAAGACAATGAGTAAGTATTATTTAAATTATTTAGACGAATTAGAATCGGAAGCTATTTATGTGCTACGTGAAGTATGGGCACAGTTTGATAATCCGGTTATTTTATTTTCCGGAGGAAAAGACTCCATATTGGTAACGCACTTGGCTAAAAAAGCCTTTTTCCCTGCAAAGATTCCATTTTCACTTATGCACGTGGATACCGGTCATAATTTCCCGGAGACCATTCAATTCAGGGATGACTTGATCAAGGAATTGGGTGTAAACCTAATTGTTGGATCCGTACAGGAATCCATTGATCAAGGAAGAGTTGCTGAGGAAAGAGGTAAAAATGCTACCCGTAATGCTCTTCAGATCACAACACTATTGGATGCCATTGAGGGCAACAAAGTAGATTGTGCCATTGGAGGCGGACGGCGTGATGAAGAAAAGGCCAGAGCTAAAGAACGTTTCTTCTCTCACCGAGATGATTTTGGGCAATGGGATCCTAAAAACCAACGCCCCGAGCTATGGAACATCTTTAACGGGAAATGTTTTGAAGGAGAGCACTTTAGAGCGTTCCCAATTAGTAACTGGACTGAGATGGATGTTTGGAACTATATCAATCGTGAAAACATCCAAATACCTTCATTGTATTTTGCACATGAAAGAGAGGTTGTTTGGAGAAGTAACTCTTGGATACCTAATTCTGAATTCCTTATACTAGAAGATCATGAAGAGGTGGTGACTAAGAAAATCCGATTTAGAACTCTTGGCGATATCACCATCACCGGTGGTATTGAAAGTGATGCTGATACCGTGCAAAAAATTGCTAATGAGGTATCAACCATGCGTCAAACCGAAAGAGGGAATCGTTCGGATGATAAGCGATCAGAAACCGCTATGGAGGATAGAAAACGTCAAGGATATTTTTAATCAGAGAAAAGGAAAAAATGCAAATAGATAACAACCAATTATTACGATTTACCACAGCCGGTAGTGTGGATGATGGCAAGAGTACCCTAATCGGAAGATTGTTGTATGATTCCAAATCAATCTTTGAAGATCAATTGGAAGCTATAGAAAACACAAGTAAACGTAAAGGTCTTGAAGGTGTTGATTTGGCTTTGTTTACTGATGGGTTGAGGGATGAAAGAGAGCAGGGGATCACCATTGATGTGGCCTATAGATACTTTACCACTCCAAAACGCAAATTCATAATCGCCGATACTCCGGGGCATATTGAGTATACCAGAAATATGATTACCGGTGCTTCGACTGCTAATGCCGCTATCATATTAGTTGATGCACGTCATGGAGTAATCGAACAGACGAAAAGACACGCCTTTATAGCGTCCTTGCTTCAGATCCCTCATATTATTGTGTGTATTAATAAAATGGACCTTGTGGATTATAATGAACAGGTCTATAATGATATCATAAAGCAGTTTGAGGGCTTCTCTTCAAAGCTTACCATTAGAGATGTACGTTTTATTCCAATAAGCGCGCTTAACGGCGATAACGTGGTTAAACGTTCAGAAAATATGGATTGGTACCAAGGAGCACCATTGTTACATACTTTGGAAACGCTTCATATCGGCAGCGACATCAATAAGATAGATGGTCGTTTCCCGGTACAAACAGTACTTCGACCACAGTCAGATAAGTATAGAGACTATAGAGGGTACGCGGGTAGAATCTCCAGCGGAATATTTAGAAAAGGTGATGAGATCACGGTATTAACCACGGGCTTAACGTCCAAGATAAAATCAATTGACACCTTAGACGGTTCTTTAGAAGAGGCCTATGCGCCTATGTCTGTGTCAATCACTCTTGAGGATGATATTGATATCAGCCGCGGGGATATGATTGTTAGAACCAAAAACAAACCGGAGTCTTCGCAAGACGTTGAGGTGATGCTTTGTTGGTTAAACCATGAATCCGCTAAACCGAGAGCTAAGTACTTGGTTCGTCATACCACTAATGAGCAAACAGCTATGATTAAGGAGGTGATCTATAAAATAGATATCAATAACCTTTCCAAAAGTAGTGAGGACAAAGAACTCAATATGAATGATATCGTTAAGGTAAAACTTAAGACGACTAAGCCTTTACATTTTGATTCTTATAGAGATAATCGAAATACAGGTAGTCTGGTTCTTATCGATCCGCTTACAAATCAAACGGTAGCTGCGGGAATGATTGTTTAAGACAATAACTTCATATATAAATATACTAAAGTCGGGGCGTTTTGTTTCCGACTTTTTTTATGGAGCAATAAGATAGAAAACTCAAGATGTGATACTTTAAAACTCCCTTTTGAAGGTATATAAACAACCAATTTATTCTCATATGGTCATCATTATCAACTTCCTTTGTTTATAGAAAACACAACACTATTTTATACGGTTATAATTGGATTCTATCATAACCGGTTATTAATTAATTATTGTGCGCTCATCTTTTGAGAAATTTAAAATAAGCTTTTTTTCACCTTTTTCTATTACGATGCTTTCTGCATCAAACAATGTTTTGCTATACGGATTTTCGAAGCGGTAATTGTATCTCAATAAAACTTCCTGTGTTTTTACCCTAAGAGGTGAATCCCACCCGAATTCCATTTTGCCGACAGACGGTGAAATATAATTGATTTCCAGACCTGAGCCGGAGACCTTGGCTGAGGAAATGTTTTTTTGAAAGTTTTCAAAACTACCCCATTGATCCTTACTTCCCATCTCACATATCCAGAAATTAGTATTACCATTTGCCAGAAGATCATTTTCGACCCCTTTGCTATCAATTTTCCAAGTGGCAGGTTGGAATGAGAAGAGCGCCACATATCCATCGCCTTTCTTTCCAAATACCCAACCATTGCTATCGGTTACCTGATCAAAATGATCTTTAGGAAAGTAGGCATGACTATACTGGAGGCTTTCATCCTCAGGAATGTTATAAATAACTAAGGCTACATTTTTAAATTGTGCAGCCTTCGGCATTCTTGCATTTCCAGCCCAATAATTGGGAGTCACATCTAAGCTTTCTGATCCGGGATGATTCGTAAAAACGATAGCCCTACGTCCAAGAGTAGCTTGCCAAATATGTTGTTGATATCCCATCGCACCAGGACGAAAATCAGAAGAGGTACTCAACATATAATCAGGTGTTCGGTAAGTTTCTATATTGGACTCTGACAATGCGAACCTATCCCTGGTAGCGTTGACAACCTTTCCGTACAATTCCTTCTCACTTTGATATATCTTACTATAATGATCATAATTTTTATAGGGCCAAGTATCATATTTTTCAGACATAGTCTTAGACATTTCCACCACCTCAGGATGAATAAATTCCTGCATACTCCAAAACAAATGGGTATCAAGTTCACTTTCATATGATATGCCATATTTTGGCGCATCATATACCTCAATACTTACCCTTTGTTTGTTTCGAATGATGGAACTCTGATCCGTGGCAATTTCTTGAATAAGTTGCGGAGTTCTGTAAGTGCTGCTTGCAAGGCAAGAGGCCCCAATATAATCTTCTTTGGAAAAGGTGCCTATCCCAAAAATTAATTTAAAAATTCCAGAGGTGTTTTCTTTGCCATCAATAAGTGAAGGCGCGTAAACACGGCCATGAGTTGATCCAAACACTGATTTATAATTATTTAAGGCCATGTCGTACAATAGTAAGTCTAACACAATACCAGCTTTACGTCTAAGCGACTCATCTTCTGCATAATCGTATAGATTTGTAAGAGCTAAAATATCAATCTCATAATATGAAATCGATAACCATTCACTGAAACCAAACCTAAAACGAAACTCCAACCATCTTTCTATTCGCTCTTTAGCATGCTCTATATGATCCAAACCGGTCATGCCATCTCCGAATATCTCATTCTTATAATACTGACCGGCTAAGAGTTCTGCTGTATGATAAAGAGCTTGATGATTTTCCGTATGATAACATCTATATCTAGGATCTTTACGAGAATCATCCCACCAGTATTTAAAATCCACCAAAGTATTTTTTATATTTTTCCGGTCATGCTGCGACAAAACTTCACTTTTTTTATCCATGTAAAGCAGCCGTAAAAGACCATTGGCTGTAAAATCCACACAGTCTCTTTTACTATCAATAATATCAAGTGAGTTTTGTAGCTGTTCAGGTTCTAATTCTTGCCCCATTTCAAGACGAACAATTTGACTGAAAATACCCTGCCATCCTGTTTTCACCCCGTTTTTAGCGGTATAATCAAGAAAAAGTTCTTTTCGCTGATCAAAAGTCTTTTTTGGTGTTGACCAATACTGATCTTCAATTGAAGATTGTTGAGCTTCTACAGAGTTTGGATTACTCATGAATACCATAAGGAACCAAAAAATATAATTTTTAATCATTTCGGCGGTTTTTATCTGTTACTTCTATTTTCCCATAACAAACGATGCACAAGAAATTTTTACAATGAGAATTGGTTACTCCCGGCTAGATTGTGTATAAACAATAGGGTAGTAGTGCTTAGGTGCCAATTCCAATCCTTTTCCCTGACAGTTAAAGGCTGTTATGGAAAAAGGATATTCTATGGAATTGGTCGCTACCTTATCTTGTTATTGAATTTGTAATAAACTCACCGGTATTACCGGTAATTACAATTTTTGTAGCCTTATTTACTTTTATTAATTACCGCTGCAAAGCCACCGTTCCTAACCATCTTAATAGTAATGGTGCTACTGTGGTTTACCTTGGATTCTGTTTTTTTATAATCCATAGCCTGTCTCTGAGCATTTACACCGTCCTGAAAAGAAGTCATTGTATACGATTGGTTACCTTCTAAAAAATCAAGATCAATTTCAAAAACACGTTCTTTCTCTTTATTATTAGTCATCCCACCAATAAACCATTGATCTCCTTTACGTTTGGCAACGATGGCATATTGACCCACTTTAGCTTCTAAAGCACGAGTTTCATCCCAAGTGGTTGGAACTTGCGTTATAAAATCAGCACATTCTCGTTCTCGATAATAATTCGAAGGACTGTCCGCTAACATTTGAAGGCCACTTTCAAAAATCACAAAAAGAGCCATCTGATAGGCTCGTGTGCCCACTCCGGCTGAATTAGGTCGTTGACTATGATAAAGTTCCGGTTGCATACTTACCATAGCACCGGGAGTATAGTCCATAACCCCGACCGCATTTCTTATAAAAGGTAAGTAGGTGCTATTATCCGGTTGTGCTCTTCCCATTTGCTCCATTCCCAGCACGCCTTCATAAGAAAGTACATTAGGGTACGCTCTCTCCAAGCCTGCCGGTTTAAAAGACCCGTGAAAATCAACGAACAATTCATTTTTTGCAGCCTCCTTAGCCACTCTTTCGTAAAAGTTTACCATCCATTGATCACTACGATCCATAAAGTCAATTTTTATCCCTGCGATACCCCAATCTTTAAAGGTTTTGAAAAGTTCGAAATTATGTTCAACTGTTAGCCATGTTAACCATAGCACAATCTCAACATTTCTTTCTTTACCATAAGCTATGAGCTCGAATAAGTCTATATCCGGATTAGGCGTATAAGGATCCTTGGTGCTTTTAGCCCAACCTTCATCCATAATGATGTAGGGAATCCCAAACTCTGAAGCAAAATCGATATAGTACTTATAGGTTTCTTCATTAAATCCTGACACAAAATCAACATTGTAAGCCGATGCTCCGTTCCACCATTCCCAACTCACTTGCCCCGGTTTTATCCATGAAGGATCTTTAATTTTATTGGGAGGAGAGAGTTTAAAGGTCATGGTGTTTTCCAACAACTCAGTATCGTGTTTGGAAATCACAAAATACCGCCATGGAAAACTTCGCTTACCCGATGTTTTAGCAATATAATTCGCTCTTTTTAAGATGTTCATGCTTCTGTCTCCTTGATCTTCATATTCCAAAGGCGTTTTTGGGAATACAGCTGTCAATCCGTTATTCTGTGTCCCTTTTAAAAACATTGCAGGATAGTCAAAAAGAGAAGCTTCCGACATTAGAATCTTATATTGTTTTTTAGTATCAATGAGTACAGGGAGAGTGAACATTTTATCTTTGGAATTAAAATTCTCCGATTCCAAATGAGTATAAGGCTGTTCATATGAGGTTTTAAAAGAAGATGTTTGCTGTAGGTGTAATACATAGTTTGATGGGAAATCGATAGCGAAATTTTCATTGATCACTTCTATTTCACCTGATCGATTTGTAATAAATCTATAAGCAAAGCCATCATTAAAAGCTCTGAATTCTACACTGAATTTTCCTTTAAACTTTAGGGTTAAACTATTATAATGATCTTTAACCGTGGCGTACTTTAAGGGTACTACGGGGTTAAATTCTTCATCGACCGTGTTGGTTTTCTTGGATATAAGTTTTGGATTTATACCCAACACTTCATTTTTTAAAACCATACTTATTCCATTCGCCTGTAATAATTCTTCATTAGCATAAGCGATGGAATAGTAAATCTTATCACTTAGATTTACAGAAATCTTTAACTCCTTATTAGGCGAACGAAGTTCTAACTGCTGTGCATCAACCGAACTTATTCCAAAAAAAGTCAGGATTGCTATAAGGGCAACAGTACATTGTTGCGAACTCATGGTTATATTTTTCATCATCATTAAATGCTTTTTTCTTCCAATAGGGCTGCTGCACACCATAACATTGGTGCTTGACCATGTAGATCCCCGGTTATTTGCTTTCTATTTAAGTAGTACTCTTTGGTATCACCGGTATTTGTGCCTTGCGAAACATTCTGAATATTCCCGTTTTTATCCATATAACTCACAAGTTGGTTCCATGCCTTTTTAACCACCGGTTCATATTCAGCTGCTGAAAGCCATTGTCGTTTTACTCCCGTTATCATGGCGTAAGTAAACATCGCAGACCCGGAAGTCTCTGTCCAAGCATTTTTGTCATCAACTAATTGATTCCATAAACCCTCTTGGTTACGCAGCCCTTTTAGGGTGTCCATCATTTTTTTATAGGCTTTTAATATGCGTGTAAAATTAGGATTATCTTCCGGTAAATATTTTAGTAACTCGGCCATACCTGCAGCCATCCAACCGTTACCACGGCACCAATAAAATGGAGAAGTGTCAGCATGATAAAACAAACCGTTTGGTTGCTGTATGGCATCTAGATAAACATTCATTTCATTGGCTGCTCTTTCAATATAACTTATATCACCGGAGGCCAAGAATGCCTGACTTTGAATAGCTGATATCATAAACATATCATCAATCCAAAAACGAGTTTGCCATGAAAGGCCTTTATCAAGATACTCTTTATACTTCTCTTTATTCTTTGTCGCTTTGGAAGGAAGTTGCCACTGCCGATCTGCAAAATCGATCCCTATGTAATAATAAGGCTCAATTTGTGTTTGAAGATACAATTGAAGGGGTACAACTCCGAAAACTGTATGATCTACATGATCAGGTTTTTGCATGAGCTCCTTATTGCTGCCCAGCAATGGTAAAAATCGATTTTCCAGTTTCTTAAGCAGTTTTTTATTGTCTGTTACATCTGCAAATTTTAATGCTCCAAACCATGTACAAACCTCAGGATAGGTAACCTCTGAAGGTGCAGTTGTGATGCCGTCAAAATTTCTAAACGGCTCCGATATATACTTCTGCGCCAGTATATTTCCAATGGTTTCAGGGTCACTTTTTGCTGGAAATTTGGTAAAAACGTCTTCTTGGGCAGATGCCAAGAAAACGTTTCCCGTAAAAAATGCGATGGTTATAAAAATATATTGTTTAATTCTCATGGTATTATTTTTCGCTAAAAACCTAGTTCCACTAGATTCAATCTTTGATTTATTTTGATTACCAACCTTGGTTTTGTGGATATGGCGTACCGGTGATTACGCGGTTGATTTGCTCTTGCGGTACAGGGCGAAGTACATGGAAATCCTGTATATTGTTTGCGGCTTCAGTACCACCATACAGACGTACTCTTTCCAATAAGGTTTTTGTCCTTACCAGATCAAGCCACCGCATATTTTCCCCGGCAAGTTCTCTGGCTCTTTCATCCAATATAAAATCCAAGGTGACATTGGATGCGTCGATTTTCATTTGTTCTTCTTTTCCTTGGGCTGCTGCGCGCTGTCTTATAACATTTATATATGTCGCTGCCTCATCAAGTCTTCCAATGTTTAAAGCAGCTTCGGCCGCAATCAAATAGGTCTCCGCAAAACGAAATATTATAATAGGCCGATGCGAATTTTCATTAGGAGTTAATCGATTAGGATCTAAGAATTTAGTCATTGTAGGATAAATCAAATTCGTGTAAAACCTAGGAGTATAGGTATAATAGTTCTTTGCCAATATCTCCGATTTTGAAAGTTCATATCCCGGAAGATACATCGCAGTATCTCCTTGTTTCACATTCACTGTAACTTCAAAAGTCTCTGTTTCATTCTCTAAAGTATATGTTGCCTCTAAATCAGCTGGTGCATACCATACGGATTGAAAACTATTATAATATCGCGTATCGTTCACCTTGTCCGCAAACACAGTGTTATAAAGCCAATCAGTTCCTCTATACCATACAAAAGGTCTTCCATCTGCAATAGTTCTTTCACCTAACTGCAGTTGGTAATTAGTAACAAACAAATGGTTTAAAGGATGACCCCCGCCATAGGTTTTGTCTGCAGAATACTGTACATTCAATAATACTTCTTGATTGTTTTCATTCTGAGCTTCGAAAACTTTTCCAAAATCATCCAAAAGACCAATTCCCATTGAGCCTGCTTGATTTATAAGTTCAGAAGAAAGCTCTAGTGCTTGATCAAAATCAGTGCTTTCAGAGACATCAGAATATCCTCTGGTAAGGTATACCTTAGCCAGTAAATGTTTAGCAGCAGCAACGGTAGCACGACCGGCTTGGATATTGCTTAGTTGAGGGCTAAGAGCCAGCTCTGGCATTGCCTGTTGTAAATCATCTATAATAAGCTCATATACTGCAGATTTATCCTCTCTGGTCGCGGAAGTCGTTGGGCTATTATTGTAATGTATATTTAAAGTAACGTCCCCATAAAACTGAACTAATTTGAAATAATAAAACGCTCTCAGAAATTTTGCCTCAGCAAGTAATTGCTGCTTTACACCAGGATCAATATCCGTTATTTCTGATCCAAAATCGATTAAACCATTGCAGGTGTTAATAAAGGTATAGGCGTTATTCCAAAGGACTCTCGAGAATTCATTCTCCGAAGTATAGTTACTACTGTAGAATGCCACTTCTCGCGGACGACTCCCATTGGAAATTTGAAATTCATCAGTCCCGGGAATTGTAAAAGCTTCAATTCCTTCCTCCGGTCCGTAGAACGTTCTTAAACCTGCATATGCAGCATTCAAGCCTTTCTCCAATCCTTCAGGAGAGTTAAAAAATTCAGGTGTTAGATTCGAATGATTTTCTTCTACTAATTCATGCTCACAAGATGTAAAAACCAAAATCAGTAACAGGCTAAATAAAGCCTTAGGTATATTATTTTTCATAATCGTAAATTTTATAATGAAACATTAAAACCAATAATAAAGGAGCGCATTGGAGGCGTATTTATTCCAACAGTGCCATTGGTCTCAGGGTCAAGGCCATCAAATTTATCCATGTAGTCAGAGAAGAATGTACCGACATTTGTAGCAGAGGTATAAATACGTGCTGATCTTAGCCCTAATTTATTCAATACAGCATCCGGTAGGGTATACCCTAAAGTAATATTCCTGATTTTTAAATAGGATGCATCAGCTCTTGCCAATGTCGATCTATATCTTGGTGTTTGGACACCTGCATTAGGTTGAGGCCAGTAATTTAAGTTATTGTCAGGAGTCCAGTAATCAATGTCAACATTGTTCTTTCCTGTACCTTGTAAACTATTAGTCCAATCATCATGTATTTGTGATTTAACCAAACCACCTACTTTAAAATAAGCGATGAATGAGAAATCAAAATTCTTGTAGGCAAAGCTATTGGAGATACCACCTTCAAAATCCGCTTCCCTTGCACCAATAACATGTCGATCATCTTGATCAAGTTTACCATCTTCATTTAAATCCGCTACTTTCACCGTTCCAATTACAGAACTTGATCCTGTTGTGGTAAGTCCGTATTGTTCTGCCAATGCAAGATCTTCAGGAGTGTTTTGCCAAATTCCAAGAGATTGGTATTGATAAATGGCACTGATCGGCTTTCCTACAAACCAACTATTTCCAAGGTCTTCTGTTACACCTGAAGACAGTTTTAATATTTTATTTCTGTTGAAGAAAATATTAAAGTTTGTCGACCATTGTAGGGTGTTTACACCGTCACCGCTAAAGTTTACACTGTTAATGTTAAATTCCAGTCCCTTGTTCTCAGTCTCCCCGATATTGGTACGCATTCTGTTGGCTATACCTGAAGTTGCCGGTAAGGCCTGGTCTAGAATTAGATTGGTAGTATGTTGCCTGTAGTATTCAACACTACCATTGATTCTATTGTGAAACAAACCATAGTCCAATCCAACATTGAATGTGGAGGTCTCCTCCCAAGTAAGGCTTGTGTTGGTTGCTGTGGTAGGATAATACCCTGAAACATTCGTGTCACCAAAATTATAATTTCTGACGGAGAGCCCTCCTAGCGTTTGGTAAGCGCCTACAGCTGAATTACCTACACTTCCATAACTGGCTCTAAGTTTTAAACTTGATAAATATTCGGCGTTTTCCATAAAAGGCTCCTTGTCAATGTTCCAACCTATGGCTCCAGAAGGAAAGGTATGCCATTTGTTGCCCTTTGCCAGCTGAGAAGAACCATCGGAACGCATAGTCATGGTAAGAAGGTAACGTCCTTTATAGTCGTAATTTAAACGCCCCATATAGGAAAGTAGATTCGTCTTGACAAAAGATCCGCTATTACTTCTGAAAGTGCTGTACTCTGGATTGTAATACTCTATATAATCAGCAACCACGTCGTAGTACTCAAGACGAAGTCCTTCATTTTGATTTTCTTGAAGACTAAATAATCCTGTGAAATTAAGGTTATGGTCCTCAGCAATGGTTTTATCGTAGGTAATAATATTTTCAATGGTGTAACTTAGATTATCGAAATGAACATTTGATCCGAAATTCTCGGTGCCCAATTGTTTTGTAGTATTGGATGCGTAAAACTTACCTTGCTTTTCTCTGGAAAGGTTGACACCCACATTCAATGTGTAATTCAGGCCTTCGAAAAAATCTACATTCAAATATCCAGTTGTAAAGGTGGATAGTCGCGCTCTGTCATCAACAATAGCATTATCAGCAAAATCAGCTAAAGGGTTGTATATTCCATCACCATTCCCTAAAAATCCTCTTAAGGTTCCATCCTCTTGATAAGGAGAAATAAGCGGACTTGCTTGTAAAGTGTTTAGCAGTGGATTAATATCCACGCCTTCAAGGGTATTGTATGAATTGATAGAGTTGATTCCTATTTTAATGTGATCACTTATCCTGTGATCCAATCTAAGCTTTACATCATACCGTTCAATACCTTGTTTTTTATAAACTCCATCCTCATTGAAGTAACCTATGGAGGTGGCGAATTGCGTTTTTTCACTTCCACCGCTAATACCCAATTGATGATTGGTAACTATTCCGCTGGAATAGATCAAATCTTGCCAATCGGTATCGGTTCCATCTAAATACCCTTGCATTTCTATGGGATCTGTGAAAGTTTGCTCAATTAAATCAGGATCTTCAAATCCGGTATACATGTCAGGATTCCGATTATAGGTTGCCCATTTTTTAAACTGAATGTATTCTTCTGCGTTAAACATATCATACTTCCCTACAGCCTCGTTAAAGCCCATATATGTATCATAGGTAATGTTTGTTTTTCCTTGTTTTCCGCTTTTGGTTGTAATTAAGATGACCCCATTAGATCCTCTCGATCCGTAGATCGCAGTAGAAGAGGCATCTTTAAGAATTTGCATGTCAACTATGATGTTGGTTGATATGTCGTTAAGGCTTCCGTCAAATGGAATTCCGTCGACCACAATTAAAGGGGAATTATTTCCTGTTAAGGATCTTTCTCCACGAATTCTTATTTGTGGTGTTGAGCCCGGGTGGTTATTCCCGCCACTCTTACTTACTGTTATTCCTGAACCCAATCCTTGTAATGCCTGTGCCGCATTAGCAACAGGAAATTTCTGAAATGAATCTTCTGAGATGGATGAAATAGAACCTGTAACATCGGATTTCTGTTGTGTTCCATATCCGACAACAACCACTTCATCCAATGCCACGGCATCCTCTCGGAGCACCACATTAATTTGTGACTTTCCGTCCACCGGAATTTCATTGGTTACAAAGCCAACATATGAATAAATCAATACGCTGTTTGGACTAACTTCAATGGTATAGTTTCCATCAAAATCACTCATAACCCCATTGTTAGTACCTTTTTCTATAATATTTGCACCCGGAATGGGCATGCCATTCTCTTTGTCTGTAATGGTTCCGGTAACTCTTAAGCTTTGTAGTTCCATGACAAGACTATTGTTTGTGCCGGGAATAAAGGTTGTTTCCGGAGCTTTTGTGAGAAAAACTTGGTTTCCGTAAATTTTGTAATTCGTTCTGGTGTTTTTAAAAATCTTATTCAAAACAACCGGAACTTCTTCATTGTTCACGTTAATATTTACTTTTCTATCCAAATCTACATCCTTGAGTTTGTACACAAATCGATAATCAGTTTGGGATTCAATTAGCCCCAAAAAATGTGACACGCTAGCCCCATTGAGGTCAAGGGTAACAGTGTTTTGGGAGTAGAATGGGCTGGCTTGCAACCCAAATAAGGAAATAAAAATAAGCAATACAGTAAGCTTCATCCTTAAATCAAATTTAAACAAGGGACCCCTTGTCGTGAGATGGCATAAATTTTTCATACATTTAAAGTCTTGAATATTGGTTGATACTAGTTTTAATCGGCCATATTTTATAAACGGGGGATGCTGGAACATTCCCCGTTTTCTATGGTAAAAAGGTTGTTAAGTTTTCATTTTTCTTGTTTTGAATTTATTATAATAGTGTTATCATCTTTTTGGGTATAACTAAGCCCATATGTTTGCTTAAAGTATTCTAAGATTTTAATTAGGGGCTCTTCATCAAAACTGGCATTGAATTTTTCTGTCGCCAATTCTTTATTGTTGTTGATGATTTTAACATCGTAATGTCTCTCCATTTTTTTTAAGATGTCCTCAAAGCTCATATTCCTGAAAACTAAACCTCCTTGCATCCAAATGGTATAAAGATTGGTGTCTACTTTATGTATTTCAAGAGCATTATTGTCTCGTTTAAGATTAGCTAACTCACCGGGTTTCATAATAGTGCTCTTCTGATCTGCTTTAAGTTTTACCGAACCTTCTACAAGAACAACTTTACTCGTTGCATCCTCCGGATAGGCAGAAACATTGAACTCCGTTCCCAAAACACCAACTTCCAACCCTTCAGCTTTAACAAAAAACGGTCTTTTATTGTCTTTAACAACTTTGAAGAAAGCTTCACCGGTCAGAAAGACTTCACGTTGATTTGCTCCAGAGAAATTTACTGGATAACGAAGTGAAGATCCGGCATTAAGAGTCACCGAACTACCATCGGACAGTTGAACAGAGAACCGTTTCCCGTAGGGAATACTCAGTGTATTGTACTGTATGGCTCCAGAGCGTTTCTCATTACTGGTGTAGACTAATTGATTGCCTTTCTGACTACCTATTACCTCACCCTTATCATCTGTTAAGCGGAGTTGTCCGTCTTCTGAGAGTACTAACTTTTTATCGGCTGCTGTTTCTAGAATGATGGCGTTTTCCGGGACAGCAGATACAGTTCCGGAATTATTCAAGGAGATATTTGTTGAGTTATAAAAGTATGTACCTCCAAAAACCATTAACAGCATAGCTGCAACGGCTGCGTATTTATAAAAATATGTCTTTTTATGTGGCTTTTCTTGAGACTTGGCTTTACGGATGATTTGGTCATAAATTCTTTGGGCGTCATTGTCACTCATCTCAGGCAGTTTCTCCAACATTCCTAAAACCTCCTCGGTTTGCGGGAACTCATCGGTGATCCTGCCTTTTTTAAAATATCGAACCAGTTCTTCTATCTCTTCCGGACTACATTGGTTGAGTACGAATTTTTGGATCAATTGTTTTATGTTATGGTTAATTTCCATCGCTCTTTTTTGGGCTTTTCTTATACATAATACAATTGAGAAGTGCCGGACTACTATTGAATTGCCAAATATTTATTAAAATATTTAAGAAACCTCCTGTGAAAAATGTTATATAATGCTGAAAAGTCAATAACGAAGGGGGGTGTCACGAAAACATAATTTTTAGAAATAATTACAAAAAATTAAATTTTATACTGTAAATAAGGATAAATTAATTTTAAACACTGGAGAAATAACCAAATAAAACAGTTAAAGTATCAACTGAAATGGTCTGATAAAAAAATAAATAGAAAGACTATATCACCATTTAGGCTTAGAAATTCTTTTATAGAGGCTAGGGCAGTACTCATTTGATTCTTGACTGTGTTAGTGGAAATACCTAGCTCTTTGGCAATTTGCTCATAACTCTTTCCATCGTTTCTGGACATTTGAAAAACCTGTTTGCATCTTGGAGATAGTTCGTCAATGGCTCGATTTTTTAGTTTTTCATAATCTTCCTCTAATAATTGGGTGTCAGCCATATTAGATCCAATTTGGTTTTTATAAAAGATACGTTCCTTTAATTTTACGTCGTTGGCCGCCTTGGCTAAAACATTAAAGGCTAAATTTCTTGCAATAGTAAAAATGTATGATTTGAATGAAAGGCTAGGGTCAAGATTTTCATGATTGAGCCAAACTTTTAGAAATACATCTTGTACAACTTCTTCCGCTTGGTGCTTGGATTTTAGAATACTTAGGCTATACGCATAGATATCCTTGCGATAGCGGTCAAAAAGTTTTCGAAAAGCGCCCTCGCTGCCTTTTTGCAACCTTAAAACCAAGAACTGTTCAGTATTTTCCGTCATACACATCTTCTTTTTTGGAGGAAAATGAAAATATCAATTTATCCACCTGCCAAATTAACAAAATTTAATGTTAAAAGTTACCAGGGGCTAAATTTTTCATTTTGAAGTGTATATTTTCCCAAACGAATTAAAACCTATCCTTTAAGTGTTACGACCCCGGATAGGTTTTTAGTTATACTGCAGCCAGGAAGTTGTTAAACATCCTTAACTACTTATTCAAATAAATTATTTACAACTGGGTTAACTCCAGTTTTCTAAATTCGACTTCTGAACCTTCTGCCTGGACTGCAATTTGTCCTTTTTGGGCTGTAGCTTCGTAGCCTTCATTGACAAGATCACCATTAACCCATACACGAACGGAATCAGCTTTAACTTCGATGGTCATGTGATTCCATTCTCCTAAGGGTTTCTCTGAATTATCAGTTAGGTTTTTGATACGTCTCTTTTTGCCTTCTATAACACCCCAGCCTTCTTCAGGTCCGCGGCGCTCTACCATGTTGTCAACTTTGATGTTTTCTCCGATACACCAGAAATCACCGGCATCACCGTGTTGCATTTGAACTTCAACCGATTTAGGGAACATTCCATATAAAACCCGTGGGGTAGAAGCGTGAACAAGTACGCCACAGTTCCCAGGCTCACCTGCAAACCGATATTCAACATCTAATTTATAATTCTCATAGGATTTATCTGTGATAAGATGTCCTTGCGGATTTCCTAAACTCACCAAATTACCGTCCCGAACTATAAAAGGATTTATAGCTTGTGGGTTGTTATCCATATCGGGCACATCCACATGCCATCCGGTTAAGTCTTTTCCATTGAACAGACTTTCTGTTTTTTGACTGGTACACGAAACGGAAACAATTAAAATTAAGCAAAGGGAATAAATAGTTTTCATGGTTTGAATTTAAGGTTAATTAATGATTGGTTTATACGTTAGTATGAAGTGCGATTAAAACACTTGTTTAGTTACAAATATCGTTAATTTCAATGAATTGAATTAATGTTTAGATATATGCGCTTTATGTTTATAATATTCCGCAAATAGAGGATAGGGAATGGGGCAGCGATATGAGCGTTAACAGATGAAGGTAACAAGAACAAATTCACGGCATCTAACAGGACTAAAGTAACTGCCCAATGGATTATTGTGCACCTAGGCCATTTTGGGTCTTACAGACAAATTTGAAATACTTCCTATCCAATTTCCAATTGGAAATGGGGTTAAAAAAAACAGATCCGACCCTTGGAGCCAAATCTGTTTTAAGAAAATCTTGTGCTATTATGGTCCATTACTTAAAAGTTATGGAGAAAAAGTTGATCAAAGCTGCACCCTAATTGACCCGTTTCGAAACAAGACTTCGGCATCGACGGTAACGGGTCTACGAGTTCTTCGGGAATAATAAACATCCTGCTCATAATAATAATCGTCATTATGATAAAAGCCATGGTTACAAGCATCACAATCCTCCAAATGCTCAAGTTCCCGTTTTCTCAGCTCTTTGTAATATTCTCTTTCATTTTTGGCAAGTTCTCGATAATACTCCCTTTCATCCATGGCAAGTTCTCGGTAATATTCCTGTTCATCTTTTTGCATCTCTCTACGGTATTCAGCCATTTTTTTGTCATGCTTCCGTTGCCTTTCCATTTCTTTTTTATAGTGCTTCTTGCTATGTTTCCATTGATCCTTACGTTGGGAAAATACCTGTCCTACTATTAAGAACATGAGCGATATAAATAATACTTTGGTTTTCATGATTGTCAATTTTTAAACTTAAGTATCTAAAAACAAAAGTTGTGCCAAAGAAAATCCTGTTTGCTGTTTATGATTTGTTATGTATTGATTTTCAGAACATTAAAACTAAAATAACTTTGCTATATTTCCCTATGTTAAGATGCTTGCCATCCCGGAAAAAGAACAGCCCTCAAAAAAAGTTGTTCGGTACAATCCCCGATTTAGGATCTCCACTTCGATTTATTTTTGGATTGCGAATCAGAAGAATGTCACATTTTCCAAACCAAAACCATGAATTAAGTCTGCTTGTATTCGAGCTGTATTTGAGTGTTAATTGCGTTTAAAGCTAATTGTTAGTTCTTAACAGGTCTTGGAATAATAACCTTGAATTGTTCGCCTTCAAAATCATTAATTAATTCGATATTAGGCTGTTCTGCGATGGCTCTTTTAACCCCTGAACCTAATCCGCTAAATGGTAAGGTATGGGTGCTAAAAGATACCAGCTGGTTATTCCTAATCACGGGGTTTCCAAACTTGATATCTTGTACGGTTAAACTGTTTGGTAGTTTTCCTGGACTGATTATTTCAATGCGGTTGTCAAAAATTAATAGCCTTATAGGTGAATTCTTAAAGTAATCTCTGTGAACCAGAGCATTTTGGAGTAGTTCTTCAAGTGCAATCCTTGAAACTTCAAGTTTCCCTTGTGAGTTGAAACTTTCTCCAGACTGAATAAAATCCAAATTGTTGTACAGGAAGTTTATTCCTTTTTCAAAGAGTTCCGGAATTGTTCCGGTCAAATCTCTGGGTTTGTTTCTATATTGATTGCCTTCTATATCGTTTCCGACATAGTAGACAGCCTTTATTGTAAAGGCAGGTTTAACCATTTGTGGATCTTTTCCAAAAAATAATAATCCTGCCAGTGTTAACTGATTATTACGTAATACTCTCTTTGCTCTAAGAGCTTCCTCAAAAGTAAGTCCGCGTTCTGAATAAGATTTTTCGAATTCTTTTTTAAAATAATCAGAAAATATGGATTCATCAATATCCTCAATCGAAGTTCCGAATACTTCCATCTCATCTGCAAGTAGATTACCACTGTGCTGAAATAACCGCATGATTTCTGCATTATCTGTTAAAAGGCGTTTGTTCGATCCTTGTTTTAAATAAATTTCCCCTTTTGAAGTTTTATACGGTTTATTTATCCCTTCTTGAACATGAATAATAAGTACGTTTTTAGAAGACTTATTTTGGTCGGTTCTTACGACCTCAGTTGCAATATAAACTGGAGGTTTTAGGTTGTCAGCTACCTCTGATACAGCCTTGTCGTACTCTTCAATCTGAACTGCAGTTAAGCCAATCAGTTCTCGTGTTGATTTCTTCACACCGATAAGAATAATACCTCCCAAAGTATTAGACATTGCAACAATTTCTTGTGCGATACTACCACGATGTGGAAGTTCTTCCTTGAATTGAACCTTACTCGTTTCACCTGTACTAACTATAGCCAGTAATTCTTTTACGTTCATTTGAATTTACCATGTAGAGCAAACTTACGCATTAATTTAAAGCCATGACGAATTGAACAATTTATTCCATTTTAGTGACCAGTTCGGAAAGCAAGGAATAAAGGTAGGGTGTCTAAACAACATTTCAGATTTGCATTTCAATGGATGTATTTACTCCTGGGCTAATATATATCCGTATCTAAAAATTGTATATTTGACCTTGTGATTACTATAGATGAGATGTCAAATAAATTGAGGTACTTACGACCGGTCTTGTAAAAAGATTATACTGTTAAGAATATTGGATTGTTTGGCTATAATCTGCGAAAACAATGTTGTAATTGTCATAGCGAGGGTGTTTTTGTTGTTCAACTCAAAGATAATTTGAGATACAGAATTCCCTCCGTTCAAAAAAATAAAATCAGTAGACCCGTGTAGTTACAATAATTAATATTAAAGGTTCTCCGTTATTAAAATAAAGTAGAGGAGAGTTCGTTAAAATATTTCACTGGAAAGTGAAGGCTGTCGCCTTTAGAAAATTATTAATCTATTTCGTTCATTGGAAAACTAAAATCAAATAAATCTTTAGGATGTATCTCCAAACCTTTTGCAAGTTCAATTATCGTTTGGAACTCTAGACTTTTTTGACCTTTTTCTATTTTTGAAATAGCGCTGAAATCTATATCACATCTTTGCGCCAACTGCCTATAGCTCAGCTTCAGCTCAGTTCTTCTTTTGAAGATATTTTTTCCAAATTGTTCAAGATATAGTTGATTGCATTCCATTTATAACGCCAAATAGATAGCAATCTCATAAAATTCAACAAAATAAATGTAGCTAATACAGCCTACAGTTAGATATTTTTTATATATTTACCCTTAATGCTTCTTAAGAAAGCATGAAGGTTAATATGTTCAGTGATTCTTATCATTGAACATAGGGTATTGAACTCCTTATTGGAGTATGTGTAATTATTTAAGACAAATTAATGACTATTGGATGATGATAAATCCAAAATCCAACCAGATTAACTTTAGATGCCTATTCTTAAATCATTTCGGTGTACGAATTAGCGTATTTGAAATTATGTTTAAGAAGAAGCCAAAAAATCCCGTATAACATATAAGGATCAAATTATGTTACAGCAGTGATGTTATAATTTAATTTCCGATACACAATACATTTATCTTCTGTAATTAGCAATTCCACAAACTTCATGGCATCCGGCCATGTACCATACATTTTACTTAATATAAAAGATTCTCCTAGATATCACCAGGCGTAGCTATTGCATGTATGTCTGTCATGATACTCTACTGGGAATTATATACTTGAACACTTTTTATTATGCAACACACCAATTATGAATTATTAAAAAAGAATGATCCTGCTGCATTAGTGCGCATTCATGCTCAATATAATAGAGCCATCTTTTGGGTAGGCAAGAGTTGGCTTGATGATGAATTTGTGATAGAGACCTTGGTTCAGAATGTTTTTTTAAAACTCTGGATTTTTCGCAGCAGGATAGAAACACCAAAACATATTTACTTTTTCTTAAAGTTTGTTATGAAAAGAGAATGTATCTCCTACCATAACAATCCCAGAAATAAGTTTTATAGAAGAGTTAATTCCTTAGAGAATTATGAAAATTACCAAGATTATATGGTAGGTTATGATCCGGCAAATGACGATAAGCACCTTCAAGATCAGGAATTTGAACAGAAGAAGTTTGAAGAGATTAAAAAAGTATTACCGCTTTTAAGTGATAAGAGAAGGCATTTGATTGAGCTCTGTTTAAAACACGGTTTTCGTTACAAAGCAATAGGAGAGGTGATGGGAACCAGTGTTACAGAAACCAGCAATGAGGTGAAAAGAGCTATAGAAGATTTAAAAAACATCATCCACCAGGGAGGTATTTCAAAAGTTAAGAAGAGTCCGTCTATCGGGATAAAGGTCCAAGGCGCTATGACCGAAGAACAAAAAAGAGTCTTCGAACTTCGATGTAAAGAAAAGCAGTCTTTTCAATCTATTGCAGAACTTTTGAACTTAACCCAAAAGGAGGTTCATAAAGAGTTTGTCGCTGCCTATAAATTATCGCAAGCATCACAAGAAGAACAATTAGTATCAGTTTGATTATGGGGAAATCAACACTTAAACTCAAACGAAGGATTCAGTTGGTCGTAGATCTGCCAACCAAAGAAGAGCGGAAAGAGAAACTTGATAAGCTCTATAAATTCCAATACCACTGCGCTAGGGTAGCTAATCTTATTATTTCCCATTTGTATTTACAGGAGATGAACAAGGATTTTTTCTATCTATCGGAAGGAATTAAGCACAAACTGGCAGATGAAAAATGGGATCAAGACGGCATATTTAAGCGTTCCTGCATAAACTCCACCTCCCGGATGGTGTATGATAAGTTTAAGGGAGAGATTTCAGCTGATATTCTGTCAAGTCTCAACAGCACATTGTTGTCCACCTTTAATAAGAATAAATCAGATTACCGGAAAGGGTTATGCTCGTTGAGGAATTATAGAAATGACATGGGGTTTCCTTTTGCGTCAAAAGCCATGAGCAAGGTCATACATGACCCCGATAAAAAAGCATTTTGTTTTAGTTTGTTTGGGATACCGTTCAAAACGTATTTAGGGAAAGATTTTACGGATAGACGAAAATTAATGGGCCGTTTGGTTAAAGGGGATATAAAACTTTGCACCTCTAAGATGATATTGAAAGATGGAAAGATCTTTTGGTTGGCGATATTTGAAATTGAAAAAGTAAAGCATGAATTAAATCAGCATATCATTGCAAAAGCCTACCTCTCTCTTGAATACCCTATAGTTGTAAAAACAAGCACAGCGAAACTTACTATTGGAAATCGTGAAGAGTTTTTATACAGAAAGCTCGCCATACAAGCGGCTTATAAAAGGACACAGGAAGGTGTTACTTACTGTAAATCGGGTAAAGCGCGCAAGCGTAAATTAAAGGCGTTGGAGAAACTCCGAGACGCTGAAAATAATTATGTAACCCATCGTTTACATCTTTACAGTAGAAAACTGATTGATTTTTGTGTTAAAAATCAAGCGGGAACCTTGAAATTAATAAATCAAGAAGACAAAATGGGGATTGCTAAGGAGGAAGATTTTGTCCTTAGAAACTGGAGCTATGATCAGTTATTGACCAAAATAGAGTACAAGGCAGATAAAGCAGGTATTGAACTTATCACAGCTTGATAATTTAAGTTTAGCGGGTGCTTGTACACCCATAGGGTGAGGTTTAATAATGACACTCACTAAACGTGGACAACGTATGCAAAAAAGTAGTTTCTTTTTTAATAAAACAACGCATGGAACTATTCTTAGTGTCTATGCATAAAGAGTCCGATAAAAACTGTTAGAACCTGATTAGTATGGAAAAATCAACACTCAAACTTACCAATAGGATCCAAATATTGATCGATCTTCCCTCTAAAGTAGAAAAAAAAGAGGCTATGGACAAACTATATCAATACCAGGATCTGTGCTCTAAGTCAGCTAATCTTATTGTTTCCCATTTGTATGTTCAGGAGATGATCAGGGATATTTTTTATCTATCCGAAGGTATAACTTATAATTTGGGTGATGAAAAAAAACATGAACACGGCATCTTGAAATGTTCCCGAATTAATACTACCTATCAGGTTGCATCCAATCGCTTTAAAGGAGAAATCCCTTCAACCATACTATCCTGTTTAACTAATAGTATAATTTCCACTTTTAATAAAAACAGATCTGAATATTGGAAAGGGCAGCGTTCACTGGAAAATTTTAAAAAAGACATGGCATTTCCGTTTCAGCCGACAGCATTAAGCAGGGTCTCCTATGATCCCGATAAAAAGGCTTTTTGTTTCCGTTTGTTTTCCATACCCTTTAAAACCTATTTAGGAAAGTACGCTATTGAAAAAGGAAAAATATTGGAGCGTTTGGTTGACGGAGATATCAAACTTTGTATATCAAAAATTCAACTCAAAGGCAAAAAGATTTTTTTGCTGGCGGTATTTGAAATTGAAAAAGAAAAACACAGTCTGAAACCGGAAAAGATAGCAGAGGCATCGCTCTCGCTTGACTATCCTATTGTGGTGAAAACTAATAATGCTAAGCTCAGCATTGGATCCAAGGAAGAGTTTTTACTACGAAGGATGGAAATGCAAGCGGCTTATAAAAGGACACAGCTAGGTGCTGCTTACTGTAAATCGGGTAAAGGGCGTAAGCGCAAATTAAAAGCCTTGGAGAAGGGCCGAGATACTGAAAGTAATTATGTAGCTCATCATTTGCATCTTTACAGTAGAAAACTCATTGATTTTTGCGTGAAAAATCAGGCGGGAACCTTGATGTTAGTTAATCAAGAGGACAAAATGGGGATTGCTAAGGAAGAAGAATTTGTCCTTAGAAACTGGAGTTATTATGGGCTTATAAATAAAATAGAATACAAAGCAGAAAAAGCAGGTATTGAACTTATCATAGCTTGATAATTTAAGTTTAGCGGGTGCTTGTACACCCATAGGGTGAGGTTTAATAATAACGCTCACTAAACGTGGACAACGTATGCAAAAATGTAGTCCTTTTTTTAATAAAACAATCTATGCAAAAATTTAAGTCCATTTTTTGATAAACTTCAATTACAGGGATTCAAATAAAAGCTGTTTTAATTGGTAAATGTCTTCATAGGACCGCATTATTCCAAATAAAATATGGTTATCAAAACTATATGGAAATGGAATAAGGTAGGCTAGGTAACTTAAAACTTGTAAGTTTAGTTTTATGATTACTACGGGTAATATATTAAATAAGTTGAGTCCAATATTGAAAACCTAATTCCTCTAACTGATTTAAGAGACATAATGGATGAAAAGAAGGCAAGGTAATTCCAGAAAATGGTATTTCTACATAACGCCATAAAATGAGTTGCTGTGCTCTTTAATCCACTTATCAACCCATATTAATATTTCTTTATTACCAACTTCAACCTATAAATCCTATTTTTACAATATTATTTGAAAAGTAGATGACTGAAAACTATAAGATAGGTATTATTGGTTTAGGCTATGTAGGTTTACCATTGGCTGTAGAGTTTGCCGATAAGGGCTATGATGTTCTTGGGTTTGATATCAAGGAAAAGCGTATTAAAGCCCTTCAAAACCATAGAGATGAAACCGATGAAATATCTAAGGAAGAATTACAACAAGTAAAGAACTTGACTTTCAGCAGTGATGAAACACTCCTAAAAGACAGAAACATATATATTGTTACCGTTCCTACACCCGTAGATGACTTTAAACAACCGGATTTAGCGCCATTAATAGCTGCAAGTACTACTGTAGGTAAATATCTAACAAAAGGAGATATTGTCATTTACGAGTCTACTACCTATCCAGGCTGTACCGAAGAAGACTGTGTACCTGTATTGGAAAAAGTCAGTGGATTAACATTCAATCAGGACTTCTTCTGTGGGTATTCCCCAGAGCGAATCAATCCGGGGGATAAAAAAAGAAGACTTCGTGATATTGTAAAAGTCACCTCGGGAAGTACACCCGAGACGGCCGATATAATTGATGCGCTCTACAAAACCATAATTGTAGCCGGAACTCATAAGGCTTCCAGTATCAAAGTAGCAGAAGCATCAAAGATCATAGAAAACACCCAAAGGGATATTAACATCTCCCTTATAAACGAATTAGCCCTGATCTTTGATCGTATCGGAATCGATACGGTAGAAGTATTGGAAGCGGCAGGAACCAAATGGAATTTTCTACCCTTTCGCCCGGGACTCGTAGGTGGTCATTGCATAGGTGTAGATCCATATTACTTAACTCATAAAGCAGAACGACTGGGATATCACCCACAGGTGATTCTCTCCGGAAGACGAATAAATAACAATATGGGTGTGTTTATAGCCAATAAGATTGTTAAGTTGATGGTCAAAAGTGAGCTACCTGTAAAGAATGCTAAAGCCTTGGTTTTGGGCATTACCTTTAAGGAGAACTGTCCTGATGTTAGAAACTCCAGAGTAATTGATGTTGTCGAAGAATTACAAGGCTTTGGGCTAAAAGTAGATGTTTATGATCCTTACGCTGATAAGGAAGAGGTGAAAAAATATTATAAGCTTGATTTGATCGATCAATTAACAGATAGTTACGAAGCTATTGTATTGGCTATAGGTCATAATCAGTTTTTAGAATTAGATTTAGAGGCTTTAAAAGCCAGTAAAGATACCGTAGTGTTCGATGTTAAAAGTGTACTCCCTAAAGGACAAGCAACCGCAAGATTATAGATGGATATGAAACATCAATCAACAAATAAAAAAATAGTAATCACAGGTGGCGCCGGATTTATCGGCTCTCATGTGGTACGCTTGTTCGTCAACAAATATCCTGATTATCATATAACTAATCTGGATGCATTAACCTATGCCGGAAACCTGGAAAATCTAAATGATATTGAGGGTAAACCTAATTATAGTTTTATAAAAGGTGATATTACCGATGTTTCCTTCATAGACGAACTATTTAAGCAAGAACAATTTGACGGGGTAATCCATCTGGCAGCTGAGAGCCATGTGGATCGATCTATCACAGATCCTTTAGCCTTTGTACGCACCAATATTCTTGGAACGGTAAATCTTTTAAATGCCTCCAAATCAAATTGGCAGAACAATACGCAAGGAAAACGATTTTATCATATTAGTACCGATGAGGTTTATGGTACTTTGGGGGAATCTGGTTTTTTTACTGAAAAAACCGCTTATGATCCAAACTCACCATATTCCGCATCTAAAGCCGGTTCGGACCATTTTGTTCGTGCCTATGGAGAAACCTACACACTTCCCTATGTGATCAGCAACTGTTCTAACAACTATGGTCCTTGTCAATTTCCGGAAAAACTCATTCCTTTATTTATCCATAATATTATAAATAATGAGCCCTTACCTGTCTATGGTGACGGTAACTATACCAGAGATTGGTTGTATGTTGTTGACCATGCAAAGGCTATCGATTTGGTGTTTCACAAAGGTGAGAATACTCAAACCTATAACATTGGCGGATTTAACGAGTGGAAGAATATTGATTTGGTGAGACTATTATGTACTTTGATGGATGAACGATTGGACAGGAATCAAGGAGAATCAGAAAAGCTTATCAACTTTGTAAAAGACAGACCAGGCCATGACCTGCGTTATGCCATTGACGCCAATAAAATACATAAGGAGTTGGGCTGGAGTCCGACATTAACTTTTGAAGAAGGATTGGAGAAAACTATTGATTGGTACTTAAGCAATCCAAAGTGGTTAGACCATGTCACCAGTGGAGCCTATCAGGACTATTATATTAAACAGTACCAACAAGACGATACGAAGATAAAATAAATCAGATGAAAGGAATTATACTAGCAGGGGGGTCAGGAACTAGATTACATCCACTTACGCTGGCAGTAAGTAAGCAACTCATGCCGGTGTATGATAAACCTATGATTTATTATCCGCTCTCAACACTAATGAGCTCGGGAATTAACGAGATCCTTCTAATAACTACTCCACAAGACAAAGAGTTATTTGTCAATTTGTTGGGTGACGGGAAAAAATACGGATGTCGATTTGAATATGCTACTCAGGAGCAACCTAATGGACTGGCGGAGGCTTTCATCATTGGAGAAGAATTTATCGGAAATGATAAGGTCGCACTGATTCTGGGAGATAATATCTTTTATGGAACTGGGCTAAGTGAGTTACTGCAAAAAAACAGTGATCCTAACGGTGGAATTGTTTACGCTTACCACGTCCATGATCCACAACGGTACGGGGTAGTGGAGTTTGATGCAAAGGGGAAAGCCGTTTCTATAGAAGAAAAGCCTAGCCATCCCAAATCCAATTATGCAGTACCGGGGATTTATTTTTACGACAATCAGGTTGTAGAAATAGCAAAGCAAATAAAGCCTAGCCATAGAGGGGAACTTGAAATTACAGACATAAACAAAGCCTACCTACAAAAAGGAAAGCTTCAAGTGAGTATTTTGGATAGAGGAACAGCCTGGTTGGATACAGGAACCTTTGAATCGCTGATGCAAGCTTCGCAGTTTGTTGAGGTTATAGAGGAACGACAAGGTCTTAAAATAGGCTCTATCGAAGCCACAGCCTATGAGATGGGGTATATTGACAGTCAACAATTAAAAGCTTTGGCTGAACCACTTATTAAGAGCGGGTATGGTAAGCGACTGCTTAGTTTGATAAAAGAGTAGTCTACAATGCCTAAAGATTGCGGTTTGAGAATGTTAAAATGTGTAAATGAAGTCATTACATAATAAAAACAAGCCTTGTTTTGTGACACGAAATCAAAATTGTCACTATTGAAAGAGCTCATTTTTTTCTAGTTTAAGGTTTCAGATCCCCGCTTGCATGGACTCTTTTGTTAATAATTACAGCTTAAAATAGGTATACTGGGTACATGGCAAGCTGCATCCTTTTGTTGGCGTTTATGAAACTTTTAACTCTACTGTAGAATTGTTGTTTTTAGGCGGATTATGGTCTAACTTGAATTTGCCTTCCAATTGTTTATGAGACTTTCATTATGGTTGCAAATTGTGGTTTTGCACCATCTGATAATGTTTATAGACGAGTAATAATACCACTATGGCGCAAATTGAACCGAAATCACTTGATATTGCCGTTCTTAAAAGCCTCAGGGTTTAAAATTTCTGTTTTTGTTCTTTGGCAAAAATAAAAGCAGTTATATTTATCCTGTCGAAAATCAGAAGGGAGGATTTAGGTAGTAGCCTTTGTGATAGGGAAATAGAAATTGAAAAGAGAACAGATTACGGCATGATTGTAAAAGAGACCACATTAAAAGGGTGCTATATTATTGAACCTACCATCCATAAGGATGACCGGGGGTATTTTTTTGAAAGTTTTCACAAAGAGAATTTTGAAAAAGCCATAAAGGAAAAAGTCAACTTTGTACAAGACAATCAATCCAGATCAAAACGTGGAGTACTTAGAGGGATTCACTTCCAAAAAGGTGAATATGCACAAGCCAAATTAGTACGGGTTTTACAGGGAGAAGTATTGGATGTAGTTGTGGATCTTCGAAAAGATTCCAAAACCTTTGGACAGCATGAAACCATTCTATTGTCAGAAAAGAATAAAAAACAGCTCTATGTTCCCAAAGGATTTGGTCATGGTTTTATAACCCTAAGTGAAACCTCTGAATTTTCTTATAAATGCGATAACTATTATCATAAGGCATCAGAAAGCGGAATCATATACAACGACTCTACTTTATGCATTGATTGGGGAATTCCGGAATCAGAAATTATTGTTTCAGAGAAAGATCAACTGCTTCTAAGTTTTAAAGCATTGTTTTGAGATGACATTATGAGACTTACATGAATTAACCCATCTGAATTAAAATCACACACCTAAAACATACAACGTCCGTTAATGTCAAAAAACACATCACATAAGCGTCTATTATCTTCAGAAAAGAAAACCATTCTAGTTACTGGCGCCAACGGGCAACTTGGGATGACTTTTCAAAAACATGAAGATCATTACCCTGAACTGAACTTTGTTTTTATGGACTCTAACGCATTGGACATTACGGATACCATGGCTGTGAAAAAGGTGTTTGAAGAACTCAGGCCCGACTACTGTATAAACTGTGCAGCCTATACCAATGTCGAAAAGGCAGAAAAAGATCCAGAAAAAGCATTCTTGGTGAATGCCTCCGCCGTCGAATTTTTAGCAATGGCATGCAAAGCACAATCTTGTATTTTGATACATATCTCTACTGATTATGTGTTTGATGGTCAAAAAACGACTCCTTATAACGTAAATGACATTCCAAATCCCATTAATGTCTATGGGGCTTCCAAACTACAAGGAGAGCTTAATATTAAAAAATTCTTAAGCCAATATTTCATTATTCGAACTTCCTGGTTGTATAGTAAGGAATTTGGAAAGAATTTTTACCGAACTATACTCCAAAAAGCTCAAACTGAAAAAGAGCTACATATTGTTGACAACCAGGCAGGTTGTCCCACAGATGCCGAAAATTTAATGGGTTATATTCTTGATTTAATTATGAACCGCAGTGACAACTACGGTATACATCATTTTAGTGATAAGGAGGTTATGAGTTGGTATGATTTTGCGAAGCTCATCTTGGAGAAAAATAACATCCAAAATACAACTCTCATAAAAGATAACAGCTATAAAACCAAGGCAAAAAGACCTGTTTATAGTGTTTTGGGATAATAATTTCCTAAAAATATGTGCCTCCAGAAGCAATCTTATAGCGAGGCTTTACTAATTCTACAACCCTCAATCTACCAATAGGTTGTTGTTCTGCTTTTTCAACTTTAGGCGCTACACAAACAAATGGTCCTTCCAATTTACCATGTTACGATAGTGTAAAATGTGGAGGTGCAAATAATATCTTACAATGTAGAGCGTTCTACAATCAAACAATTCAATACGATTGTTGTATAAGGTTATAATTACCTTAGGATAGCACCGTATTCACATTGTTTTAGCCCTAAATCTACGTATTACTTTACGATTATTACTATTTAGCTATGACTGAAAAATTCGGTATTATTATACAGGCGCGTACTGGTTCTACCAGACTGCCCAATAAGGTAGTGCTCCCTTTCTACAACGGGAGCTCCATTTTGGATATTTTAATCAATAAACTTCTTGTGTTTAAGGACACATATAAGATCATCCTGGCAACAACAGACGCCCCGGATGATAAGGTTCTTGTAGACATTGCGAAAAAATATAATATCGAATATTATGTTGGCGACCAATTGGATGTATTGAAAAGATTCGTGGATACTGCAACAGAATTTAATTTAGATACTGTTATTAGAGTTTGCGCCGATAATCCCTTCCTCGATTCAGGTTTTATTCAAGATTTGATTGATTATTTCAAAAGCCATCCTGGATTAGATTATCTGAGTTTTAAAAATCATAACGGAACTCCAGCTATAAAAACCCACTTGGGTCTATTTACTGAGATCGTCACCTTAGATGCCTTAAAGCGTGTACAACAGCAAACCGATGAGAAACTCTACAGAGAACATGTGACAAACTACATTTATGCTAACCCTGACAAATTTGATGTGCATTTAGAGAAAATGCCGGACTATCTTATTGCTAGGGAGGATCTTAGGTTCACCATAGATGATCGGGAGGATTTCTCAAACCTTAAAGAATTATACACCTATTACACACAGCATAACGAAGACATAAAATCAACGATTCAACACGTTGATCAGCATACGAACACTTTAAAATTGATGATTAATAATATTAAAAAATACGAAAAATGACATACGTAATTGGAGAAATAGGCCAGAACCATAATGGTTCCGTTGATATTGCAAAATTGCTTATTGATGCAGTTAAAAGACCTGTAAATGACAAGTTATTCGGTAACGAACTTAAGATTATGGACGCTGTGAAACTTACAAAGCGGGATCTTAGTCAAGAATTGTCAGCTTCGCAGATGAATAGAATTTATGATACCCCAAATTCTTTCGGTCGAACTTATGGAGAGCACAGAGAATTCTTAGAGCTTAACGATGAAGAACATCACGAGCTATACAAATACGCCAAAGAAAGGGGCATTGATTTTGTAGAAACGTTATGTGCTGTAGGTTGTTTGAGCTTGTTAAAGTTATTTACTCCGGATCGGCTTAAAGTAGCCTCCAGAGACCTTACCAACTTGCCATTATTGGCTGCCATGGCAGAGACAAAAATTCCAATGATTTTATCCACGGGTATGGCCGGTGAAAAAGAGTTGAACGATGCCTTGGATACCATCACAAAGTATCATTCTGATGTTTCTATATTGCATTGTGTATCTGAATACCCCACTCAGTATACAAACGTAAATTTAAAAACAATTGCGTATCTTCAAAAGCAGTATCCACAATATACAATTGGGTACTCTGATCATACCATAGGTATTGCCACTCCTATTGCGGCTGTTGCCATGGGCGCAAAAATTATAGAAAAACATATTACCCTGGACAGAGCAATGAAAGGTACAGATCAAGCAGGATCTTTAGCTGTTGATGGTATTTACAGAATGATGAGGGATATCAGAAACCTTGAAAAGTCATTCGGTGAAGAAGGTATCTTTATTGAAGACTCGGTTAAGGCTGCAAGAGAGAAATTAGAGCGATCTGTTGCATCTATTCGTCCTCTGGCAAAGGGCCACATTATTACTGAAGAAGATATACATTTGTTGAGCCCGGGTGACGGATTCAAATGGATGCAAAGAAGTAATGTAGTAGGGAAAAGGCTGAGCAAAGAAATTCAGAAAGATGAAATCATCTACCCGGGTGATATTGCATAACAGTAAATAATTAAAGTAGACCAAACGAGTAATACAATTTAAATCTATGGCTTTACCAAAATTAATAATCACCGATATTGACGGTGTTTGGACCGATGGAGGTATGTATTATGATAATTTTGATAATGAATTCAAAAAGTTCAATACATACGACAGTGCCGGGGTATTATTTGCCAGGATGTTAGGAATCCCCTGTTGTATCATAACAGGGGAGTCTACTAATATTGTAAAAAGAAGGGCCGATAAATTAAAAATCGAACATACTTTTTTAGGCATAAAGGATAAAGTTCAAGTGGCTGAAGACCTGATTTCTAAATTAGGAATTTCCATGGACGAAGTGGCTTTTATCGGAGATGACATCAATGATTTTAATCTTCTGAAACATGTAGGTTTAAGTGCATGTCCTTCCAGCGCACCGGATTACATCAGAAATGAGGTAGATTGGGTATTATCCAAAAAAGGGGGTGAGGGGGTTTTTAGAGAATTTGTCGAGAAGATTCTTTATCAAAACGATATTGATATTAAAGAGCTTCTGCTTAAAAACCAGATGATTACCAATTATATTCAATAAGTATAAAACTGTATTGCCCTGAGTTTTACCGCTACAAATCATTATGACAGAACTGAAAAATAAGTTATGACGCGTATTGTAAAATCTATTCTGACTTGGCTGTTTACTACTTATGCCAAGTCCACTGCCAACAACTGGAAAGCAAACATTAAAGCCAATGGTTTCACCAAACTTACCGGTAAAACCATTCTTGGAAATAACGTCCATTTCAATGGTATGCGAATTTTCGGGATCGGAACATGCTATATAGGTGATAATTTTCACTCAGGCTTTGGATGTCATATTATGACCTCCTACCATAATTACGAAGGCCATAAAATACCTTATGATGAAACCCTTATTGTAAAGGGAGATACTGTTATCAAAGATAACGTATGGCTCGGGATCAATGTTACGGTAATGGGAGGCGTTACCATTGGTGAAGGAGCAATCATTCAAGCCGGCAGTGTAGTGGTCAGTGATATTCCCGATTATGCCATTGCAGGGGGACATCCTGCCAAAGTCTTTTCACACAGAGATATTGAACATTATGAAGCTCTGAAACAGGAGGGACGGTTTTTTTAACAATTGTAAGGTTCATAAGATTTTGAATGCTTATTATCTTTAAAAGTGGCCTACTATCCTTGGAATAATCCAACATTCAGTAGTTTGTGCAACGGTTTGTTTGAGATATGACAAAGTGTAAGTACTGACTGCAAACAAATAGAATGTTATGGAAATGTAAAAGTTGATGGTGTTAATAATATCTTACAATGTAGAGCGTTCTACAATCAAACAATTCAACACGGTTGTTGTACAAGGTTAGAATTTCCAAAGGATAACACCGTATTCACATTGTTTTTACCCTAAATCTACTTGCTGTAATGATTGTTGCTTTGAAACATGAATAAACCTTAAATAAGTAATGCAGGTAAAAAATATTTGCTGTATTGGTGCCGGCTATGTTGGAGGCCCCACTATGGCTGTGATTGCACAAAAGTGCCCCGATATTGATGTTACGGTAGTAGACATCAATGAACAACGAATTTCACAATGGAATGCCAGTGATTTAGATACACTGCCCATATATGAGCCAGGTCTAAAAGAAGTGGTGAGCCAGGCCAGAGGAAGGAACCTATTCTTTTCTACGGATGTGGATGCCGCCATAGCGGCCGCAGATATGATCTTTATATCTGTTAATACGCCTACAAAAACCTATGGTAAGGGGAAAAATATGGCTGCTGATTTAAAATTTGTTGAGCTTTGTGCCAGACAAATTGCAAGAGTAGCCACATCAGATAAAATCGTGGTTGAGAAATCAACCCTTCCCGTTAGAACTGCTCAAGCTATTAAAAGTGTGCTTTCTGAAACAGGTAACGGTGTTGAATTCCAAATTCTCTCCAATCCGGAGTTCTTGGCAGAAGGAACGGCTATTTCGGACCTTTTAAGGCCGGATAGAATACTGATCGGTGGAGAAACCAGCGAAAAAGGAGAAGAGGCCATACAGGCACTGGTTGACGTTTATGCGCGGTGGGTGCCTAAAGAAAACATTTTAACTACAAATGTGTGGTCCTCCGAATTATCCAAATTAGTTGCAAATGCCTTTTTAGCGCAACGGGTATCTTCCATCAACGCTATTTCAGAGTTATGTGAAGCAACCGGAGCTGATGTACGTGAAGTATCAAAAGCTATTGGAATGGACAGCCGTATAGGACCTAAATTTCTACAAGCTTCTGTGGGCTTTGGAGGGAGTTGTTTTCAAAAAGATATTCTCAACTTAGTCTACATCGCCAAGACCTTTGGTCTTGCTGAGGTCGCTGATTACTGGGAGCAGGTTATTCTAATGAACGATCATCAGAAAAGCAGATTTGCTACCAAAATTTTAGAAACCCTTTACAATACAGTATCCGGTAAGAAAATTGCTATTCTCGGATGGGCCTTTAAAAAGGATACCAATGACACCAGAGAATCTGCCGCCATCTACGTCGCTGATGAATTGCTTGAAGAAAGAGCGAGTATCGCAGTCTATGATCCCAAGGTAAAAGAAGAACGAGTTTTTGCAGATCTAAATTACCTAGAAAGCAGAAGTGCAGAGGAGAATAAGGAATTGGTGGAAGTACAGAATGATCCATATGAGGCCTGTAAAGATGCTCATGCCGTTGCCATTCTTACCGAGTGGGATGAGTTCAAATCTTATGATTGGCAGGCGATCTATGATAACATGCTGAAGCCTGCCTGTGTATTTGACGGTAGAGCGATCTTAGATAGAGCCCAATTAGAAAAGATTGGGTTTAAATATTATTGTATTGGAAATTGATCTGTTAACACGTCAAAGTAAAAGTGTTGTAAGCAGTTGATCGCTTAACCTTGTTTTAGAAATATAATTAAGTGGTTCTAATATCAAATGCTCAAAGCTTTTATAAGCGAAAACACAAGAATTCAATTATAACATCCCCGAAATCTACTTCACCGTATATGTTATATATACGATAACTAAGTAATTAACCTTAGGTCAAATAGCATTCTCATAATAATGAAAAAATATTGAGAATGCTATTTAGATGACCTGGAATACATCCCGATGAGCATAACAAATTTTGATATTAAAAACTTTTTAATCGCAATATTGCTGGTTTTACCATCTTATGCCTTTGTTCCTTTGTATGTTTATTTACTGCTGGTACCCTTATTGATTACAAGGGAGACAAAACTGGATTTCAATTTTTATATAGTCCTGTTCATTATTCTGCTTTGTACCATTAATCAAGTGCTTAATCTGGTTGTGGTACTGCGCGATTTTAAATACGCCAGTCTGGTCCCCTATACGGTGTTTATGATTATATCATATTTATTCGGGAAAAACGCGGATGTTAGGGTATTCAATTACGTACTTATATTTATTTCAGTTGAGGTATTCGTGGGGGTGTTGGAATATGCCTCAGAAGTAAAGTCATTCTTCCCTTCCATTTCTCAAAGTATTGCGGGAGAGGCACCTTTTGGATACAAGGGATTGATCTATTATAAAAGGGTTGCCGGTTTAAGTCCCAATTCCAGCTCATTTGCCTATAAGGTATGTGTGGGAATATTATTATTACATTATCTGAAATTCAAAGGGCGAAAACTATTTATATATGCCGCAATATTTACAGCCGGTCTGGTTATCACATTTACCAGATCAGTGATACTAACCGTGGTGTTGTTCCTATTTCTGGTAAATATTCCGCAAGTCAAAGGTTTTTTAAATGATTTATTGTCAAAACGATTTAAAGTCCTGTACATACTCTTCGCTCTAGGATTACTTGTGTTGGGTTATGTCATTTTTTCAAGTTGGGCTGATCTGTACTATCAGATGAACAGAGGGATGGAGAATGCCGATCTTTCGCAGCGTGATGTTGTCTTGGGTAAATATTACCAATTCATACTGGATAATCCTATTTTCGGAAATGGATCTTATAAGTTATGGATGAATATCAACGGTGAACTATTCCATGGTCACAACTCCTTCCTGCAGACATTTGCCACCAATGGTATTTTTATAGGTTTGATTTTTATCTATCTGGTTCTAAGAAATATAAATAAGTATAATTATTATTATATCATTCCAATATTAATATTCTCCCTGTTTCAATATGTAATCTTCTGGGGAGTATCCTTTATGGACTTAATCTTTTTCTATTTTCTTTTTGTAACCAAAGAGCGGTTAATACAGGATAAATTAATAGAAGATGATACTATTAAGGAAAACGAAGAGGAGCAAAAGGATGAGTTTCATAGATCAAATGATGGGAAATTAATAAGGCTTAATTGAGTAAAACATTTTTAAATATAGCGTGCCGAGAAATCACAAAAGATTAAAAATTAAAAACAGAATATAAGCCTTAGCCGGTTTGGAATAAGGTAAAACGAATTATAAAACGAAGCATAATCAAGTGAGTATACTAAAGCAAATTGAGAAAGATTCAGGTATTTTAAACTTGAAGTATAAGGGTGAGTCCATATGGCCGGTTCTGAGATTAAAAAGTTATTATAAATACGAGGCAAAGCAAAAGGGAACCGTAAACCGAACTAGAGAGTTGAATTTCAATGCAGTTTGGGTGATCTTCAAAAGTTTCTTTTACGGAACTCATGAATTCTTTAATTTAAGCCAATTTGATTATCTGGTTTTTTCCGGCTCTGAGCGAAGAAAGCGCTATAACGATTTGTACCATGAAAGGGTGGTTGAAGGCTTTTTGGCATCGACAAAGTCTTTGCTTATAGAAAACCCGTTCCCACTTGGAAAGCACTATAAAAAGGATGAGATACCCACCAAACATATCATGAGTGAAAGTATATTGTACCTGGGGGTTTTTGTTTTGGGTTTTTTAGGGTTTAAAATGAGTAAGCTTGAAAACGAACATATTATAAAAGATATTCAACAAGAGTACGGTTATGAAATCAACTATAACCGATTCCTTCTAATTTATGAAGGGCAATATCGACTCTTTAAATTAATACTGAAATACTTTAAAAAACCCAAAGCGGTATTTTTTGTGTATTCTGCTTCTTCTATGGGGTATATAAAAGCCCTTAAGGAGTTTAATATACCGGTAGTTGAAATTCAGCACGGCGTTGTTAATAAAGAACATAATGCCTATAATGTTTATGGGGATTTTGGACGGAAGTTCTTTCCGGACTATTTTTTGACCTATGGTAATAGGGAAATGGAGGTGTTTCAAAATCCGGAGAATTATTTTATAGATCCTAAAAATGTTATGCCGGTGGGTTATTATTTGCTTGACCAATACCTGAATAATCAGACAGGGAACCACGAGGACTATATCACAAGCTTAAGGAAGAACTACAAAAAAATAGTGGTGTATACCCACCAGGAGGTTTATGAAAATGAAATCTTGGATTTTCTGATTGAATCTGCTAAGTTATCAAATGACATCGTATACTTGCTGATTCCAAGAAATGATCTTAAAGTGCAGCCGGAAGGCATGCCTGATAATTTAATTGTGGAGACAAAATTAAATATCTATGATTGTCTGCGTTTTTCAGATATTCATTCTACAATTTTTTCCACCTGCGCTATTGAAGCTTTAAGCTATGGTGTTCCTAATGTAATGTATAATTATCAAAACTGGTCAAAGTCTTATTATGAAGAGATCTTTAACGATAAAAGACATACGGTATTTATAGAATCGCCCTATGAGTTTGTTGATGTTATTCTAAGTCACCACTTTGAATCTAAAGCGTATATAGAAGCAGCTTCTGATCAATTTTTTAAGCGAAACTTTCTTCAGAATATGGAGAGTTTTATGGAATCGGAAATTAAAGCGTAGAGCATGAAGGACATTAATTTATTGAAAAATATATCCGGATTTGCTTTTTTCAATGTACTGAACTCAGCAATTCCGTTCTTATTACTACCTGTGTTAACGGCTTATTTGAGTCCGGAGCATTATGGGGTAGTGGATATATTTTACAATACCACGCTTATAATAACTCCGATAATTGGTTTGAGTATTGTACAATCCATCGGGAGGTTCTATTTTGAAAAAATTGTCCTTTCAAGATTTGTATCCACTGTTCTAGTAATACTGCTTTCTTCAGGATTGATCATTACTGCTTTATCTCTGGTATTTAATATTGTGTTTGAAGATTACCTATTATCTTACGATATACCACCATATCTTATCTTTTTAGCGTTCTTATACACATTATTTACTCAAATCTCAGAGATTCTCTTGGCCTTGTGGCGCGTATCCTATAAAGTGGCTCACTTCGGAATTTTCAGGGTCTGTAAAACAGCATTGGATTTAGGGCTTTCTATTTTCTTAATTGCAAGTTTAGGTTATGGTTGGGAGGGTAGGATCTATCCTCAGGTAGTGGTAGCATTTGTATTTGCAATCATTGCATTGTATGGTTTACGTAAATTAGGGTACTTAAATAATTTAAAATCTGATAAAGAATATAAGAAACAGGCCATGGCTTACAGTGTGCCGCTTATCTTTCACACCTTTGGAAGCTATGTGATTAATTTTTCTGATCGATTTTTTATTCTCATCATGCTCAGCATGAGTGATGTCGGAGTTTATTCTGTGGCCTACCAAATCGGAATGGTAATATCTCTTATTCAAAACTCCTTCAATCAGGCTTGGGTTCCTTTCTTTTTTCAAAAATTAAATGAAAATACAGAAGGTAGTAAAAGAAAAATAGTTCAGATAACCTACTTATATATTGCATTCTTAATTATTATAACTGTGGTGATTTATTTTATGATCCCTCTTATTTATAAGTATTTTATAAATGAAAGTTATATTGAAGGTGCCTCTTTGATCGTTTGGGTCCTAATAGGATTTTTGTTTAACGGCATCTACAAAATGTTAGTGAATTTTTTGTTCTATGACAAGAAGACCAAATTGGTTGCCATATTGTCCTTGAGTTCGGCAATGTTAAATATTATCCTGAATTACTTTCTGATTAAATTTAACGGTATTACGGGTGCAGCACAGGCTACGATGCTGACATTCTTATTTTTTATGTTGGTGATCCTTATTATAACTCTAAGGTCTTATAAAATGCCATGGAATCTTAAAAGGTAAAGAAAAACGTAGGCGAAGGGAAGTAGATAGATTAAGAGAATCAAACGTATATAATTATGCATGGTTTGAAGTGAAATCCAAAAGGGAAACATAAACGAATTGGACGAGTGATCAAACCTAATTTTTTAAAATGAAGCTATGAGTGTAAGTGTATCTATTATAACGCCAGTATATAACTCTTCCAAGTATATCAAGGAGTGTATGAATTCAACTCTCGGTCAGTCATATACTGACTTGGAGCATATCTTGGTTGATGATTGTTCTACGGACAATAGTGTTCAAATCATTGAACAGTATGCCAATACCGACAGTAGAATTAAACTGATTCGGCTTAAAGAAAACGGTGGGGCCGGTGTGGCCAGGAATACTGCTATTAAGGCTGCAAAGGGAAAGTTTATTGCATTTTTGGATGCTGATGATTTTTGGCATAAGGATAAGCTAAACATCCAGGTGGATTTTATGTTAAAGAACGACTATGCTTTTTCTTATGCTCAGTATTATATTGTGGATGAAAACTCTAAACCACAGAAGCTGGTTAAATCTCCATCGAGAGTAAGTTATAATGCCATTTTAAGAAATGGTTATATCGGCTGTTTAACGGCCATGTATGATGCAGAAAAGATTGGGAAGTATTATATGCCACTGATCAGAAAGAGACAAGATTGGTCACTTTGGATTATGATTTTAAAGGACATTAAAATGTCTTATGGAATTCAGCAACCCTTGTCTTACTATAGAGTGGGTAATGAATCATTAAGTAATAATAAGTTTAAGCTGATTAAATACAACTTTAGTGTGTTTTACAAGGTGTTAAACATGAGTTTTATTGAATCTGCCTACAGAATGGTAATCTTCTTGTTTTGTTATTTTAAATTTAAGATTACTTCAATTGTGAAGGTGTAGTTTTCCCATTAAAATTTCTGTGTCAAAAAAATTAAGAAAAGAGCGAAAACCCTTGGCTGAATAAAATTCGACAGGGGTTTTCGCTTGATGCTTTGTATTTTTTTAGTATAAAATTAATGGATCACTTTTGCTTGGACCTACCACTCCAGGCTAATGGCGGGTATAAATGTAATCGGTGTCTAAGACCTTCTATTTTTCTTTTAAAGAACACTTTTCTCTTAAGGTTAGGTATGCTATAGTCTAGCCTAAAGAAAAGGTAGGCTAGGGCTATACAGGTAAATAAGAGCATTATGATCATCCATAGATTTGATGATGCACTACCCATGATAATTAAGATAACAACAAAGATCAAATTAAAACCTGCAATGGTACAACTGGCTTGTCTGTGGGACAGTTTTAAATAATCCACCAGGACATGATGTGTATGGTTACGATCCGGTGAGAACGGCCCCTTTTTGTTGGCGATTCGAAGGGTAAATACCCTTGCGGTATCAAACAACGGAACTATTAATATTCCCATGGCAACCAGTGGTGCACTATCCAAGTGAAAGGGTAATGCTCTATAGTCAGATGGGTTTAATGCCAAGAATTTCAGCGTAAACATGGCAATCATAAATCCTACAATGAGCGACCCTGTATCTCCCATAAAGATTTTCTTGGTCTTTGATAGGTTGTAGTACAGGAAGGCACTTAAACATGCTGTTAACGCTATACATAATAAGGAATAGAAATACTCATGCGAAAGGTAAAATATGATGGTATACATTGTGAGTATTACAATGCCTACCATAGCTGCTAATCCATCGATACCGTCAATAAGATTGTAAGCGTTAATAATGGTGATCATTAAGAATCCTCCTATGAGTAAATACACAAAGTACGGGATCTCATTGATTCCTAAAAAGTCATGTAGTGAATGAATGGTAAAACTATCACTTGCCAGTATAAAGGAAACGGCTATGATCTGAGCTGCCAGTTTGGTTAGTGGGGATAAAACCACTAGATCATCTTTGAGTCCGATGATAAACAAAATTGTTATTGCCGGTACCAAATAGATAGCTTCATCATACATATCCTGACCTTTCAAAAAGAATATTGCCAGTATTAAGCCATAATAAAAGGCAACACCACCCAAAGTGGGTGTAACTTTCTTGTGTGAGCTCCTATGGTTTGGACTATCCATGAGCTTCTTATACTCTACAACTCCAATTATTTTTGGAATTGTAAAAAAGGTAAGTAAAAATGCACCTACCAATAGTACTATTGCAGTTTCTAAAAAATACATTCGTTGTGATTATTCAATATAAGTCTATATTGATTAGTTAAAATAAATACCTAAAACACTTGGGCACCACAGCCCAATTCTGTCAGACTTTTCATCTGATCTGACACTATTTATTAACGAGGGTTTTATGAGATTGTTGTGCTATTCGTGGTTGAAAACTTACATTTTATCTGATGTAAATTAATTATTACTTACGACAAGTGTTGATTCTGTTATTCTTAGTCCACAATTACACGGTACTTAAAATAAGTATGTTTAACAATTAGGTAACCTTATGTTAGAGATTAACATGGGCATTATTATATTTAGATAGTCTTTTTTTTTGAAAGTTAGCGTTAAATAAAAAGGCATTAGATAAGATTATTTGTCTGGCTGTAAAATGCACATCAATCAGTGGAAAGGTGTTGTTTTAGGATGCTGGTCTGCTAAAATTTACCATAGGATGTGGGTTTAATGATGAATTTCAGAAACGCTGATACATAATTAGAAATTTAGGATCATTGTAGAATAAAGCCGATTAGACTAGCGTATAGTATTAAGTCTAAAAAAACTTGCTTTACCAATGTATTATTGTATTTTTGTGCGAAATGTGAATAAAATCTTAAAAAGCTAGATGAGAATTAAAAACCTGATCATTTTTGGCACTCGTCCCGAGGCCATAAAAATGGCACCATTGGTCAAGGAGTTTCAAAATAGAAGTGAGGATTTTGATACAAAGGTTTGTATAACGGCTCAGCATAGAGAAATGTTGGATCAGGTACTTGAATTCTTTGAAATTAAGCCTGATTACGATTTAAACCTAATGAAACCAAACCAGAACTTATATTCTTTAACCTCTGATATAATAACCAGTCTTAAACCGGTTTTGGAAGAATTTAAGCCTGATTTTGTCTATGTTCATGGTGATACTACCACAACTATGGCTTCTAGTTTAGCTTCATTTTATTCCGGCGCTAAAGTATGTCACATAGAAGCCGGTTTGCGCACCTTCAATTTGCAATCTCCATTTCCGGAAGAAATGAATAGATGCGTAACAGGGGTAGTCGCTAATTACCATTTCTCACCTACCACAACCTCCAAAAATAATCTACTTGCGGAGAGTAAATCAGATGAGTCTATTTTAATAACGGGAAATACTGTTATTGATGCATTGCTTTTTAGTGTAGATAAAATTAAAAACACTGATTTTGTTGATCAGGAGGTGAAAAAAATAACGGATATTTTAGAGTCCGATAAGCGATTGATTCTGGTAACTGGGCATAGACGAGAAAATCATGGTCAAGGATTTTTGAATATTTGTAAAGCCCTAAAGAAAATCGCAGAAGAAAACAAAGATGTTCAAATCATTTATCCTGTACATTTAAATCCTAATGTTCAGAAGCCTGTTTATGAACTTTTATCAAATATTGATAATGTCAATTTAATAGATCCACTTTCTTATCCTGCCTTTGTTTGGTTGATGGAGAAATCGTACTTAATTATAACTGACAGTGGAGGTGTTCAAGAAGAAGCACCAAGCCTAGGAAAACCTGTACTTGTTATGAGGGATACTACCGAGCGACCAGAAGCAGTAGAAGCTGGAACAGTATTGTTGGTAGGGACAGATAGTAATAAGATTTTTAATGAGGCTTCGAAGTTGTTAAATGACATAGATGCTTATAATAATATGAGTGCTTTACATAATCCATATGGAGATGGTAAAGCATGTGAAAGAATTGTGAATTTTATAAAAGAAATTTCGAATGAATAATCCGGATGTGGTCATGGTTGGTCTTGGATATATAGGCCTACCTACAGCAGCTTTAATTGCTCAAAATAAAACCTATGTACACGGAGTAGATATCAATCCCAAAGTAGTTGAAACAATTAATGCGGGTAAGATACATATTGTAGAACCCGAACTTGATCAGGCGGTAGCCAGTGCGGTAGAAAAAGGGTATTTACGAGCTGACGTCAAACCTGTTGAAGCCGACACCTATTTAATTGTAGTACCCACCCCGTTTAAAGGAAAGAATGAACCGGATATTTCATTTGTCGAAGCTGCTACTAAGGCGGTAATTCCTCTGTTAAAGAAAGGGGATTTATATATTATCGAATCGACTTCTCCAATTGGTACTACTGAAAAAATGATGAGCCTTATTTTTTCAGAGAGACCTGAATTAGAAGGAGAAATATATATTGCATATTGTCCGGAAAGAGTACTCCCAGGAAATGTAATGTATGAATTGGTTCATAATGATAGGGTGATAGGTGGAGTTAATGAAGTGTCAACGGATAAGGCTGTTGCGTTTTATAAACAATTCATCAAAGGGGATTTACATAAAACAAATGCTAGAACCGCTGAGATGTGTAAATTGGTAGAGAATTCATCCAGGGATGTTCAAATCGCATTCGCTAATGAGCTTTCTCTAATTTGTGATAAAGCCGATATCAATGTGTGGGAACTTATTAGTCTTGCTAATAAGCATCCAAGAGTTAATATCTTACAGCCAGGATGTGGTGTTGGTGGACATTGTATAGCAGTTGATCCTTATTTCATTGTGGCAGATTATCCAATGGAATCGCAAATCATAGGTAAAGCCAGAGAGATTAATAATTATAAATCTTTTTGGTGTGCTGAAAAAGTGCAAACTGCCAAGCTTGAATATGAGCTTAAGAATGGTAAAAAGCCAAGCATTGCGCTAATGGGACTTGCCTTTAAACCGAACATCGATGATTTAAGGGAGTCTCCGGCTAAGTATATAGCCCAGAAAGTGCTTCAAAATGCCAATAATGAAGAGTATTACATTGTTGAGCCGAATATCACGGAACATAAGGTTTTCAAGCTAACGGATTATAAAGAAGCTGCCGAAAAAGCTGATATTGTGGTGTTTTTAGTAGCACATGATGAGTTTAAGGAATTAACCTTATCCAAAGACAAGTTGCTGTTGGATTTTTGTGGGGTGATGAATGATTAAAAGACTTTTAATAATAGGTGGTATAACTGGTATAGGACATGTTGTCACTTTGCTATCACTAAAATTTATTTCAAAATTTGTTGAAGAACCCACTTTAGCGTATATCGGTGAGTTGGATTCTTTATCATTACTGATAATATCCGTTGTTGCTTTTGGACTTCAATTGTCAGCTACAAGGAATATTGCAACAGCAGAAAACTGGGAAAATGAACTTAATAAAACCCAGTGCGCTAGAATAACTTTGGCACTCATACTAATGGTCTTAGGTGCTACGGGTTATTATTCTACTAAAAACTATCTATTTCTCATTGCCCCTGTAATCGCCTTAAATGCAGATTATGCATTATATGGTATAGGTAAACCTATTGCTGGGGCATTTATTGCTTTGATGAGAGTGATGATTCCATCCCTTTCTTTAGTTGTGGCATCTATATTTTTTGAAAAACAGATAATAGAAATTTTTGTAGTAAGTTTGATAGCAACATATTTGATGGCTGGAATTTTGGTGTCAAAATATCTTAAGGTTTCATATTTTGTTAGGCCCAGTGTGAAAAGCTTAAATATGTATATTTCAAATTTCAATATCGGCATTGCTAGTTTTTCAATGTTCTTCATTGGAATTGGTTTGATTAATGTTCTTTCTTACTTTAATGATAACCGGATAATAGCGGTTGCTTATATTGCATTAAAGTTTTACATGGTATTTAAAGGTGTGAGAAGAATTATAGTACAAGCTTTTTTTAAAGAACTAAAAGATGAGTCGGTAGCATTAAAAGTTGATAGTTTTGCGATGATTGCTGGAGTTGTTTTTCTTAACACTTTGGTGTTTTACCCAAAGGTAATTATCCCATTATTGTTTGATCAAAAATATACGGTTTATACTTACACTTTTGTAATTCTTGGCTTAGCTGGTTTCATATCTTCATTTACCACCAGTTCAGGTACAAGATTATTATTGAAGAAAAAAGATAACGATTATAGTAGAAATCTGATTGTAGCAGCTGGAATTACTATTTCATCTGGAATTTTATTTTCTTTTTTTAACGAACAACAACCATTCTATATATCTTTAGCAATACTAATAGGTGAAATTTCTTTATCATTATTAAATATAAGATCACTTAATGAAAGATTATTTGTGTTAGAAAGAACGAAGTTTATGCCGCCCTTAATACTAATGACTATTTTGTTCTTCGGTTCAACATATATTTTCGGGCAAGAGCTATACTCATATATAATATCACTTATACTTGTCAGTTTCATAGCGTTAATTTTTTTACGAATTAAATTTAACAAAATGCTATAGGTGTTAAATAAATAACATTTTTTCTATGGAAGCAAAAAATATTGTAATTACACACGGTTATTCAGATTCAAACAAAGGCGATTTAGCAATAACACAGGCAACAGTAGACGGGTTAAGAGAGAAATTTCCACACGCAAAAATCACTTTAATGTCAACTTTTCGATCATCTGATCCAGATTTTTGGTATCATAATAGAAAGATGAAAGAAAATGATATAGAAATTATTGAAGGTATACTACCGACTCCTTATATAGGTGGTAACACATCCTTTATTACTAATGTAATAGCCGTTCTTAGACTTTTTCTAAATTATATACAATTGAAAATTTCATTTTTTGGGATATTGGGTAGATATGCAGGAGGCAAACAATTTCAAGCATATACGAGTATTAAAAATGCTGACTTAGTAATAGTTAAAGGTGGACAATTTATTTACAATGATAAAGAGGATTTAAGGGGTAATTTGTTTTTGTGGAGAACATTACAACCCATAAGAGTTGCAAGTCAACTAAAAAAGAAAGTTATAATATTGGGGCAAAGTATTGGGGGGTTTGCATCAGAGAAAAGTGAAAAGTATGCAATGAAGTACATTTCATTATGTAGTCATATTGTAGTAAGAGAAGAGCTTTCCTATAATTTACTTAGGAAGTATCACATACCAAATGTATCACTTGCTCCTGATACGGCATTTTATATCAAAAAGAAAGATATCAATGTCGATTTAGCGCTTTCGGAGGGAAGAGAAATTCTTGGAATTACTGTAGTAAATTGGACTTTTCCAAGGATTGAAGATCCAGTTAAAGCTAAGGAGCGGTATATAGAAAATCTTGTTGGAGCTATAGAATTGTCTTATAAAAAATACAATTTATTTCCGTTGTTTATTCCGCAAGTGACAGTACGACATCATGGAAAGAGTGATTTAGATTTAATATATGTTATTCAGCAAAAGTTGAATGAGAAGGGAATTCAAAATTTAGTTTTAACAGAAGACTATAATGCAAATGAAATGGTTGGAGTATATTCTAAATGTAAGCTACTTGTTGGAACCCGGTTACATTCTTGTATTTTGGCTGCAAACGCAGGCACCCCTGTGATTGCAATTAGATATCAAGGGTTTAAAACGCAGGGAGTTATGAAAATGATTGGATTTGAGAGGTTTGTTCATGATATTAGCTCTCTAAAAAAGGATGATTTGTTTAGTGATATTGATGATTTTATGGCAAATTACACGGATTTAAAAGTCATAATTAAACAATCAACAAATGATCAAATTAATAAATTAAAAAGAATGTTTTTCGAAATTGGTAATTAAAAAAATATTATAAGATTTGAGCCGCATAAAAATTTCTAAGATTAGGATACATATTGTCTTGTTTTTTATGTTCCTTTTAGTATTGTCTGTAGGAAATCCAGTGATTCAGTTTATAGGGATTCCGATAGTAGGATTTATTATTATATTGACCTATGGATTCAAATCTAGAATGAATTCTAAAGAATTGTTCTTTGTAATCATGATCGTAGTATCTTCACTCCAATTGTTGTTTTTTTGGAAGGAGTCATTCTCACTGAATTATTGTATTAACTCAATTATTGCAAGTGGTATGTGGGTCTTAATGTTAGTAGCCTCACGATCTGGTTCCACTATTTTGTCGGCTTTACCTTTTCATACAATCGATAAAACATTAAAATTATTTTTCTGGTTTAACGTATTGATTATGATATTCCAATACATATTGATAGCAGTAGATAAAAATTCAATTTTACCCCATCTAGTTAGTATGGGGTCCGGTGATTTCATTAAAGGGGTTTTTACGAATTCTTCTGTATCATTTATCGTTTTTTCATTTTTTGTAGTTTATTTTTATCACTTTGGTGACAAATTGAATGCGCTTCTTGCGATTATATTTATGTTAGCTTCTACTTACATGAGCGGGATAGTTATTTTTTTAGGTATAACTCTCTTTATGGTTTTTGCATATTTTTCTCTAGGCACCAAATTTAAAATAGTAACAGGAATAAGCGTTGGCATTATAATTTTTTCTTTGGTAAGTCCTAAAAATGTAGATTATGTAGTTGAAAACATCACCCAAAGATTGTTCAGTGAAACGGACCAAGCAAGAAAGATGGTGTCATTCAATCAAACTGGAAAATTTATTACCTCAGGTGTAACAGAAGCTTTTTTCGGCGCTGGAGGCGGGAAATTCTCTTCAAGAACAGCATTCTTGACGGCTGGAGACTATACTGAATGGTTTCCAGACAAATATAAATTTATTTCAATGGAATTTGAGAAAAATCATTTTTCTCTGTGGAATTCAGAATTATTAAAAGTACCATTTAAAGACGGTACAGCAAATCAACCATTCTCATTTTACAATAAACTTTTTGGGGAATATGGGTTTTTTGGATTTTTTCTGTTTTTCATTTTTTATTTAGGAAACTGGATAAGAAATTTCAGTTACCTCACTTATGGAAAACATATTTTTTTTTTAATATTAGCTTATTTTGTTTTGGACTATTGGTTTGATTATTTTACCGTTATTGTTTTTTGTGAATTATTTATGGGAATTGATTTAAATAGACGATTGGAATATGAAAAGCGGGAAAACTAGAGAGGCATTGAATAAACTACAGTTTTATTTGTTTTGTTGTGTAGTAGTTACTTTACTTGGGCCTATGCTCCTAAACAACATAGTTATAATCCTTCTTTTATTCGTGTCATTTGTTAAATTGTTAAATCAAAAAGTAAAATATAATATTATCCAAGCGGTATTGACTTTGTTGTTCGCAATTGGTATAGTTTCAGTATTATATTCCGAAAGCGTGAGTACTACGCTGAAAGGTGTCGAAAAATCTTTATCACTTCTCATTTTCCCACTAATTTTCTCTACCTCTAAATTAACTAAGAAGCAATTGGAGAAAATATTGTTAGTTTTTGCAATTTCTACCTTGTTCACAATTATAATCGCTATAATAATATCCATTTTTAATACTTATATCAATGGATCTATTTATAAGTTCAATCCCAATAATTTAGTAATAGAAAATTTATTTAGATACCATAAGTTGAGTGAAAACGTGAATTTTCATCCTACATACTTATCGATATATACCGCATTTGCAATGATCATCTTCGGTACAGTTTTATTAAGAAATTATCAGGTCGTAAACAGTAAGCTCAGATTGTTTTCGTTTATAGCTCTGGTAATATTAGGTATTGCATTATTTGCCCTAAACACATTTTCCGTCATATTTTCGGCTTGCATATTTCTTTTCTTATTATTTTGGATGTACAGTAAAGGCGCCAAAATGGTTTTATTGTCCATAATTCTACTGATAGGGACGTGCTTCATATTTTATTCAAAAGCAAGAAACAGTATAAACATTGGGGAAATTGTACAATTTAGTTATGAGGATTCTGTAACTAGTACAAATTGGAATTCAGTTAATTCTAGGCTTGCTCTTTGGAGCTGTTCACTTGAGGTTGTTAAGGAGAATTTACCTTTTGGGGTGGGAAAAGGTAATAGTAGGGAGTATTTGCTGGATAAATATCAAGAAAAGGGATTTGTACTTGGATCACAGCGGCAATATACATCACATAATATGTATCTCACCTACGCTATGGAATTTGGAGTTTTAGGGTTGTTGTTATTTATTATTTTAATCCTACTTTTGTTCTTAAATTCTATTAGAAATAAATCAATATTGTTATTGGGGATTAGTACTTTATTTGCTGTTTCGAGTTTAACGGAAGAAGTATTTGAGTTGAATAAAGGGATAGTTTTTTTTAGTTTTTTTTGTGTCATATTAACCATTAATTCAAAATTTGAATTGTTTTATGAAGGAGAACAATGAAAAGCCTCGCGTTTTATTCTTAGTCCAATTGCCACCACCTATTCATGGTGCGTCCATGATGAACGAATATTTGGTAAACTCAGAAAGGCTAAAAGACAACTACGATATTGATGTTTTGAATTTAGACTTTGTGAACAACGTTAGCGAAATTGGAAGATTCACCTTCGGAAAATTACTTCAAACATTTAATCTTTCATTTATATTAATTAAATTGCTAATTAATAAAAAATATGATTTAGTTTATTTTACTCTTTCCCCAATTGGTGGTGCTTTTTACAGGGATACTATTTTTGTTTCAATTTTAAAATTATTTGGATTAAAGATATGTTATCATTTACATGGCAAAGGTATATCCACAGAAATAAAACACAAGATAAAAAAAATATTGTACAAGTATGTTTTTAAAGATTCCAGTGTTATATGTCTTTCAAAAATGTTAAGTTATGATATTGATAAGGTCCATAATGGATCAATATATTACGTTTCCAATGGTATTCCTTACCAGAAAATTGATGGTTTAGGGAATAGAAATATAAAAACACATGAAATAGTATATTTGTCTAATTTGGTAAGAAGTAAAGGGGTTTTGGTTTTGATAGAGGCACTTAGTATGCTCCAATCTCAAAACGTTCAGTTTTCAGCTAAAATAATTGGAAGTAGCACTAAAGATTTGACAGTTGATGAATTAAAACAAATTGTTGTTGATAAAGGACTGAACGATGTTGTTAAAGTTCTTGGTCCGATTTACGGTAATAGTAAGTTTCTTGAGATTAATAGTTCTGCAATATTTTGTTTCCCCACTTATTATAGAAATGAATGTTTTCCTCTATCAATTCTGGAATCGATGATGGTTGGACTGGTGCCAGTGTCAACAGATAATGGTGCCATACCTGAAATTATTGATCATGGAGTGAATGGTATGATAGTTAAAATGAATGATCCCAGTGATCTGGCTGAAAAATTATCCATCTTACTGAATAATGTTGGCAAACTTGAAGCAATGTCAATCAATGCCAAACTGAAATATAAGAAACTTTATACTATTGAAGTTTTCGAGAATAATATGTTAGATACATTTAAGAGTATTTTAAACGAATAAACTGTTAGTATAAATTTCATTTAAGATGCTTTTTTATTTCAATGGGTTTAAAATTGGGGATGTTGATTTTTTAAATTCGAAGTTAATCACTAACAACAAAAATGAATTTCTTTTTGTAAAAAGTAGTATAAAAGCCATTTCAACAATTACCATTATATAAATTATATTTAATTGACTCATTTTAAAATAACTACTAGATAACAGTTTTGGAAGATTTATTATATAACATGTTGAGCCTATATAAAAAATTACCCTATCCTTTGAAGTTGGGGATAGGATATTTATATAGATTATTACCAAATTCAATAAAATATGGCCGATTTTATTTCGAATACGTTGAAAGACTCAAAAATTTCAATTCCGAAATACAACAGAATTTATTAAAAAGCCAACTAAAATTTTCTTACCAAAATATTCCCTATTATAAAAAAGTAATGTTTACTCGAATTGAGGATTTTCCAATTGTAAATAAAAATATAATTCGAGAGAATAAAAGCAAGTTTGTTAATCCTTCGAATTTTAATAGGTTGGTTGCTAACACTGGGGGGTCTAGTGGGACACCATTTGAATTTTATTTAGAGAAAGGGGTGTCACGACCCAAGGAGAAGGCACATTTTGATTGGTATTGGGGACAATTTGGTTATAAGCCCGGAAACAAGATATTGATGATAAGAGGAGAACCTTTAGCTGATAATAAGTTATGGGAGTATCAGGTAATCGAAAATAAGTTAGCCATTTCTTGTTACTTGATCAATAGTACCAATGTTACTGAAGTTTATAAAGTGATCAAAAAGTTTGAGCCTAGTTTTATTCATGCTTATCCTTCTGCACTGAAAAATTTCATCAGTTGTTTAGATAAAGCAAATATTCAATCTAATTTAAATATTAAAGCAATTTTCTTAGGTTCGGAAGGCTTGTACCTAACAGATCAATTACAAATTGAAGATTATTTTAAAGCTAAAGTTGCCCATTGGTATGGTCATTCGGAAAGACTGATTCATGCAGGTAATTGTCCGTATTCAAGCGATTTACATATTTATCCTTCTTACGGTTATGCAGAATTATTGAATGAAAATATGGAAATAATAACTGAACCAAACATTAAAGGCGAAATAGTAGCAACCGGTTTTGATAATCAAATAATGCCCATGATACGATATGCCACTGGTGATGAGGCAGAATATTCTGAAAAAAAAGAATGCGAGTGTGGCTTTAAAGGATCAAGCTTTAAAAATATTTATGGAAGAAAGCAAGACTATATTTATTTATCTGACGGAACTAAAGTTTCCTTGACTGCATTTATCTTTGGTCAACATTTCGATGAATTTAACTCTATTAAGGAGCTTCAGATAGTACAAGAAAAAATGGGAGATATCCTTATTAAGATAGTTCTTCAGTCAGATAATTCATTGGACGAAAATAACTTTATTAGGAAATTAATTGATTCCGTTAACAATAAAATAACTATATCTTTGCAACTCGAAGATGAAATTCCGAAAACCAAAAGAGGAAAACATATTTTTTTAATTCAAAAAATAAATAACCATACCGCTGATGAAACAAGTAATACAAAATTTTAAATCGGGAGAACTATATGTAGATGAGGTGCCAATGCCTTCGATATCCAATGGGATGGTACTAGTTAAAAATAAATATTCATTAATAAGTGCAGGAACGGAACGTAGTACTGTTAGTGTAGGGAAATCCAATATCATTGGAAAAGCCAAAAAGCGCCCAGATTTAGTTGTTCAGGTATTACAGAATATGAAAAAGGAGGGCATTAAAGCAACTTTGGATAAGGTGAAAACAAAATTGGATACACTTAAAGCATTAGGATATAGCACATCCGGAGTAGTACATGCTTCAATGGATTCCAAAGGTGCTTTTAAGCCAGGAGACAGGGTCGCTTGTGCTGGTCAAGATTATGCTTCACATGCCGAGGTTGTTTCCATTCCACAAAATTTAGTTGCTAAAATACCTGATGGTGTTTCATTTGAAGAAGCTAGTTTTACTACATTGGGGGCCATTGCTATGCAAGGAGTACGTCAGGCAAACCCAACGTTGGGAGAAAATATATGTGTAATAGGGCTAGGGCTATTAGGTCAAATAACCTGTCAGATCTTGAATGCAAATGGATGTAATGTTTTTGGAATTGACCTTTCGGAAAGGTTAGTACAATTGTCTAGAGAGAATGGAGCAATGGAAGCTTTGCTTCGAAATGATTCAAACCTATTGTCTTCTATTCAGAATTTCACAAAAGGTTACGGATTTGATAGTGTAATTATTACTGCAGCTGCACCCAGTAATGACCCCATTGAGTTATCGGCTGAAATCAGTAAGAAAAAGGGAAAAGTGGTTGTTGTAGGTGCCGTTAAAATGGATGTTCCGCGGGACCCTCATTTTTATAGAAAAGAGCTAGAATTAAAGCTTTCCTGTTCGTATGGTCCTGGGCGTTATGATGTCTCATATGAGGAAGAAGGTAATGATTATCCTTACGCTTATGTACGCTGGACGGAACAGAGAAACATGGAAGCTTTCTTGCAATTACTGGCAAAGAAAGCAATTAATATTAAACCGCTAATCACACAAATTTTTGATATCTCAGAAGCCGAAAGAGCCTATGACATTGTATTAGGAAAAGTAAAGGAGCCGCATATTGGGATTTTACTTAAATATGATGATAACAATAATAAACTTAAAACTCTTTTTAAAGTTAATACTTCATCAATTTCAAAAATAAACGTTGGTTTTATTGGAGCTGGGAGTTTTGCTCAGAGCTATTTAATCCCTAATGTTAAAGCAGGAAATGCTTCTGTAGATACAGTCGTGACGACTAAAGGGATTACTGCAAAAAATGTTTCTGAGAAATTTGGTTTTACAACAGCATCTTCGGATGCATCTGATGTTTTTATTAATTCGGAGATAAACACAATATTTGTTGCAACACCACATAATTCACATGCAAAGTATGTTGTAGAAGGAGTTAAGAGTAAGAAACACGTGTTTGTCGAGAAACCTTTAGCTATGAACTATGAGGAGTTAGAAGAGGTTAAAAAAGCTTATGAAAAGGGCACGTCAAAACTTATGGTAGGTTTTAATCGTAGATTTTCACCTATTGCCCAGGAAATAAAAAATCGCATTAAAGGTTCAAATGAGCAGTTAGTCATAAACATTCGTGTTAATGCTGGTTTTATTCCAAAAGATCATTGGACACAATTGGATGAAATAGGCGGTGGAAGAATTGTTGGTGAAATGTGTCATTTCATTGATTTAATGCAATTTTTTACTAATGCGAAACCTATCTCTGTTTATGCAGATTGCATAAATTCAGAAAACTCTCAAATAAAAACGGACGACAATATTAGTGTTATTGTTAAGTTTGATGATGGATCTATCGGTAATTTAATTTATGTTGCGAATGGAGATAAATCCTTGCCAAAGGAATATATAGAGGTGTTTTGCGCAGGCAAAGTAGGTATCATTAATGATTTTAGAGGTGGGTTTTTTCATAGTGCAAACAAGGTCGAAAAGCTGAAACTGAAAGGTAAAGGACACAAACAAGAAGTATTAGCTTTTATGGAAGCTTTGACTACTGAAAAAGATAGTCCCATAAGTTTTGAATCAATGTATAATACAACTTTAACGACTTTTAAAATTCAGGATAGTTTACGAACGGGATTGCCACAAGTTATATAATAAATTGAAAAGGGATTTGGAAAGTGACATGTTAAATTTTAAAAGGAGTTTTCAGAAATTATCTGATTTTTGTTCTTCTGAGAATTACAGTGGTTGGGATCCGTATGATGGACTGAACAGCTGGATAATTCAAAAAACCCCATTAGGTAAATCGAATTTTTTTAGATTAGCTTGGATACAATTGTTTAAACGTAATCCTATTAATTTCAGAAATTTTTTTGGAATTAAAAAAGAGTATAACCCTAAAGGGTTAGGGTTGTTTTTAACGGGATATTGTAATCTTTATAACACTGAGCCCAAAGAAGAATATCTACAAAAGATTAATTTTTTATCATCCAAAATTTTAGATTTAAAGAGTAATGGTTACTCCGGTGCATGCTGGGGTTATAACTTCGATTGGCAAGCGAGAGCTTTTTATCAACCCAAGTATACCCCTACAGTTGTTGCAACGTCCTTTATTGTTGAATCATTGTTAAAGGCATATGAAATAACTAAGAGGGATGACTTATTGAAGACGGCTATTAGTTCTTCACAATTTGTGTTAAAAGATTTAAAGAGGACCTATGATACTGAAAATGATTTTACCTTTTCTTACTCCCCTCTGGATAGCACACAAGTATATAATGCGGGTTTGCTTGGCGCGAAATTGTTATCAATGGTATATGAATATACAAAAGAAGACAATTTGTTGCAAGCATCTCGTAAAGTGGTTTCTTATGTTTGTAAAAGGCAATCAAAAGACGGATCCTGGTCATATGGCACCTTGTCTTTTCATCAATGGATAGATAATTTTCATACAGGGTATAATTTAGAATGTATTCATAAGTATCAAGAATTGTCAGGAGATAAATCATTTCAAGAATATATTGATAAGGGATTGGACTATTATTTAAACACATTTTTTACAAAAGATGGGATATCAAAGTATTACAATAATAGAATGTTTCCAATTGATATTCATGCTCCTGCTCAATTAGTGGTAACCTTAAGTAAAATGAATAAGCTAAGAGAGAATAGAGAGCTAGTTGACAGGGTTATAAATTGGACTATTGCGAATATGCAGTCATCGAAGGGTTATTTTTATTACCAAAAGAAAAAAATTGTAACATCCAAAATACCATATATTCGTTGGGCTCAAGCGTGGATGTTTTATGCATATAGTTATTATTTCTTAGAATTTGAGAATGAATAGAATTCATATTTTAAACTCCAATATAGATAATCTATCTATGCAGGAGACTCTTATTAGAGTAGAAGTGACAATTGAAGACAATGGACAGCTACATCATGTCGTTGTAAATGCTGGTAAGATCATAGCTTTGCAAAATGATTTGAAATTACGTCATAGTGTTAATGAAAGTGATTTGATTAATGCTGACGGTCAAGCTGTAGTCTGGGCATCAAGATTCCTGGGAAAACCATTAAAGGAGCGTGTCGCCGGAATAGATCTAATGGTTAATTTGGTAGAATTAGCTTATAAGAAAAACTATAAGATATTCTTTTTTGGTGCTAAAGAAGCGGTAGTAAAGACGGTTGTAGAGAAATATTCTAATCAGTATTCCCCTGACATTATTGCTGGTTATCGAAATGGATATTTTGATAAAAATGAAGAGAAGGAAATCGCCAAACAAATATCTGATAGTGGTGCAAATATTCTTTTCGTTGCCATAAGTTCACCAACTAAAGAGAATTTCCTATATGAAAACAAAGAATTACTTAATAAAGTCAATTTCATTATGGGAGTTGGTGGTAGTTTTGATGTAGTAGCTGGTATTGTCAAACGAGCGCCTGTCTGGATGCAAAAGGCAGGTTTAGAGTGGTTTTACCGCTTTGCGCAAGAACCCAGACGTATGTGGAAACGCTATCTTGTAGGAAATACAAAATTTATTCTTTTAGTCCTTCGGGAAAAATTTAAATTAGCTTAACTATATTTGAAGAATAAAATTTCAATAGTTAATGTTCAAAACTGAAAAAGGCGGCTATTCAAAACTTTTAAAACCCATTTCTTACACCATTGATTTAGGGATTATATTATTGTTGGCCTATTACCTGCCAATAAAGTTATATAACCCGATTCTGTTTTTTAGTTATTTGACTTTAGGTTGGGTGGTGATTTCTATTCGTAACAGCTTCTATGATGTACAGCGGTATGCAAAATTGCCGCTTATTTTAACCTTGTTGTTTAAACAGTTTACTGTATTCTTTTTCCTATTGTATGCTTTTATTGGGTTTTTTAAAGAAACCATGATTAGCCGGTTATTGTTAGCTGAGTATTTTCTACTTTGTTTATTGCTGGTTTCTTTCTTTAAGATATTACTGTATTTTTTATTGTTGCAGTATCGGGAGTCGTTAGAAGGCAATCGAAGAACTACAGTTGTTATTGGAGATAATAAGAAAACCAATCAGCTTATAGGGGTGTTTAAGGAACGTATGGAATTTGGATACGATTTTAAGCGTAAGTTTGATGTGGGGGGCTATGGGTTTTCTTTACAGCAATGTTTTAATTACATTATTGAAAATAATATAGATGAAATCTATTGTTCCGTAGCTGAATTAAAAAACAGCCAACTGGAGGAGATTATCGCATTCGCCGATAATAATTTAAAAGTTGTTAAGTTTATTCCGGATAATAAGAACATTTTTACCAAGCGTTTGAAGTATGAGTATTACGATTACATTCCAATCCTTTCCATGAGGGATATCCCCTTGGAGAACTCCATTAACTATTACTTGAAAAGAACTTTTGATATCATCTTTTCTGGTCTTGTGATTGTATTAGTACTTTCTTGGTTGACCCCATTAATTGGTTTGTTAATACGAATAGAGTCCAAAGGGCCTATATTCTTTAAACAATACCGTAATGGAATAAACTCAGAAGAGTTTGCCTGTTTAAAGTTTCGTTCCATGGCAGTCAATAAGGATTCTGATAAACAAATGGCCACTAAAGGGGATATGAGAATCACTAAAATGGGAGCTTTCATCAGAAAAACCAGTATTGACGAATTACCTCAATTTTTTAATGTATTCTGGGGGCATATGTCTGTAGTAGGGCCTCGGCCTCACATGGTATTGCACACAGAGGTTTATGCGAAAAAGGTAAATAAGTATATGGTGCGTCATTTTGTCAAGCCAGGTATCACCGGGCTTGCTCAAGTACGTGGTTATCGTGGTGAAATCGAAACGGATATTGATATCGTTAACCGTGTAAAATTTGATATCTTTTACCTGGAGAACTGGACCATGGCTTTGGATATTAAGATTATTATCCAAACCGTTCTCAATGTCTTCCAGGGTGAAGATAAGGCCTACTAAAGCCTTATGAAATAATAGATATACATTTTGTAAATATATATGGGTGGTTGGATAAAACAATAAAACATATCAAAAGCTTATTCTACAGCGATGAAAATAGTACGCTTGTTCAGCGTGTTTTTTGGAATAGCCTTTACATTGCTTTTTTTTTGTTGCCTATTGATATTCACTACCCAACACCTTTCTTTGTGCTTGCCATTGTTTTTGGTTGTATCAATATGTTTAAATCTACAGTAGAACGGACTATATTAATGGAAAATAAGGTACTTCTGGTATTTCCTCTGTACTTTCTGGTTTTACTTATTAGCCTGTTCTATACCGATAATCTTTCTGACGGGGTTGATCTTATAGTCAGATCCTTATCATTGTTGTTATTTCCAATTATATTTCTGTTTGTGAAGGAGGATGCAAGTTCAGTTCGCAAGCTTTTTGACTTTTTGCTTTATGGATTGGTATGCTCCTTCTTTATGAACCTCTCTACAGTCCTTTATGATGTATTCACAACCGTACAAGTAGAGACCACATCTTTGTGGGAGTATGTTACAATGTCCTGGAGGTTGTTTATGAACGATCAGTTCTCTAATGTGGTTAGTCCCAGTTATGTTTCATTGTATATACTACTGGTGCTGAGTTACTATCTTAAAAAGGAATTGAATACCGTTTGGCGATTGTTTTGTGTGTTGATATTGTTTGCCTACTTGTTTCTTTTAGCTAATGAGGCTGCTTATTATACGCTGTTTGTAATGGGTATATTGCTTATATGGAAAGTTAAGGATAAATCTAAGCGCTACTTACTGGTTTGTTTGTTTTTGCTGGGAACCATTGTTTTTGTGAAGAATCCTCATTTCTTTCATAATAGAAGCAGGACTAATGATACAGCGTTAAATACTCAGGATCTCCCCATATCTGAACATGATCGTTGGCTGACTTGGAAGGCAGCTATAATGGCTATAGAAGAAGCTCCTTTGTTAGGATACGGAATAGGGGATGCTAAAGATGTTCTTGTGGCTAAATATGAAGAGCTGGGGGTAGAGTATCAAAATCATATAAAGCACCGTTATAACGCCCATAATCAGTTTTTACAAACTTGGCTTGAAACAGGGGTTGTCGGTATATTTATTCTTTTATTTGTCTTTACCTGGCTGGCTTTTTATATGAGGCGTAGTTCCAATGAGTTTGCAGTATTTTTAGCTTTATTCATTGCTCTTATATTTGAGTCGATGTTGGTACGTTTTAACGGTATTGTTTTCTTTTCTATTATTGTTCCGCTGCTTTTGAAAAAGAAGAGTATTCTAAGTAGCCGTATTATCCGGAGTGTTTGATGCCAAAGCTCGTTTTCGGCAGAATAAGCAGTACAGCACGTTTTAAGATTGAGAGCCAATTGTGCTTCGCACTTATTCAGGTTTTAACTCAATCGACAATCCCAAGGCATTGGCAAGCAATGCAAAATTCGATAATCGTATATCCTCCCCGTTTGCATCGCTATTTCGGAGTTATGGGTTCTTCGTCAAATTGCGCCACTTTGAAAGATTATACAATAATAATAAAAAAATGGGTTTATATATTTTTTAAAGCTCCTTTTCTTATAGGTTTTACGGATTACTTCTTCGAAGTTTTTAAGTTTTGACCTTAGAAAAGAAACCAGCCCGTCGGGAATCTTTATTTCATTGATACCATCCTTATTCCGGTTAATCTTAAGTATGATATATTTAACATTGGTGTAATCGTGTACAAATACAGGCCTTTCAAAATAACGTACAATGGCTATGGGCTCACGACCTTCAATTAACTGTTTTATCTGCTCGTTATTCATTTTGATTGATTTTTAAAAATTTACTGTCATACAATAATATGACGAATATAAGAAAAAAACTCACAGTGTCAATTTTTTCTATGACAATTTTGTCATAGAATAGAATGACATTTGTTATATGACAAAGGATCAATTAAAAAAGAAGGTCGGAGAAAATATTATAGAGCTGCGTAAGAAAAAAGGCTGGAGTCAGTCTGATCTGGCTCGTGCATGTGGTAAGGACAGACAAGCTATTGAGAAGATTGAGAATGGCAAAGTAAATTCAACTGTTTATACTTTACTTGAAATAGCGAATTCGTTAGAAGTAGACTTATACCAATTGTTTAAGTTTTAGTTCTTTCTTTAGAAATAGAATTGGAGGGCTGTAAAATATTTCAAGAAACCTATTTAAAACTGTACTCGATTTTACGACAAATCTCCAACTAGGTGTCAACAGGAACAGGTGATTCACGGATTTAATGGATAGCATTTGTCATTTATTAATCTTTCAAAATGCAAAAATTCATATTAACATTAAAAGAAATTATAGAGGTGTAATACTGCTAGTAAGGACAGAGTTATAAAGGAAGTACATGACAAACAAAAGGAAAAATGAGTGCTCCCCTTTAAGAGTTCATTGATTTTCGTGTAAGAGCAAGAGAAAGATTGAAGAAAAAATTGCCTTAAAAGATTCAGACAATAAAGCTATTAACATAGAAGTTTATTTACACGCCCTTGGTTTGCCAGCTAATCTTACTATTGCAACTTTTGGATGTATTTTGCAATAAAGAGTTTAGCTAAGTAGATAGGGTTTTAGACGAGAATTAGATGAAATATAGATATATTTACTCGTAATACTTTGATTTACAATAAGTTTTGAAATGCCTAAAGTCTAACTAAATAATTTACGACATATATCTATATGCATAGTGTAATGTGCAAAAAATACACTAAATTGCATATATAAAAGTGCATTATGGAGGGTCTATTAGAAAAGTCATCAACATTAGTAAAGCGGGTAAGCACCAAAAAAAAGCGCTATCTATATTATGAAATTAATTGGAATAACAGATTAATAGGCATTAAAGGCGCAAGGGGCACAGGTAAAACCACCCTTTTGTTACAAAAGCTAAAGGCGTTGCAGTTATCGCCAACACAAGGCACCTATTGGTCTTTAGATGATTTTTATTTTACGACACATTCATTGGTGGAAACAGCCGAAGAATTCTTTAAAAAAGGAGGGGAATTTCTTTTTTTAGACGAAGTGCATAAATACGAAAATTGGTCGATACATATAAAAAACTTATACGACTTCTATCCAGACCTTAAAATTGTATTCACAGGATCGTCCATAATCGATATTTCTAGAGAAGAAGGCGATTTAAGTAGGAGAATGTTGATGTACACCTTGCCGGGGCTTTCATACCGTGAATATTTAGGATTTAATGATTTGCATGATTTTGAACCTATTTCTTTAGAAGAAATACTATCTGTAGATCGTAAATGGACAAAAATGTTTCCATCTGAATTTAAACCATTAGCTCATTTTCAAGATTATTTGCAATACGGCTACTATCCATTTTCAATGGAAGATAAACAAGGCTATTCTACACGTTTGCAACAATTGGTGCGCTTAATTGTGGAATATGATATGGCAGAGCTTAAAGGTTTTGACATTCGTAATGCAAAAAAGATGTTACAATTGTTGAATGTTGTTGCTGCCAATGTGCCCTTTCAGCCCAATATTACCAATATCGCTACAAAAAGTGATATTCATAGAAATTCGGTAGTAACGTATCTTCATTTTTTAGAGCAAGCACAATTAATACGACTATTGTATGCCTCGGGAATAAGTTTAGCTACACTTCAAAAACCGGAAAAGGTTTATTTAGACAACCCAAATCTTGCCTTTGCATTTTCGACAGCTGATCCGAATAAGGGAAATTTACGGGAAACCTATTTTATTTCCCAAGTTGCAGTTTGGCATAAAGTTTCATATCCTAAGCAAGGAGATTTTTTAGTTGACGACATGTATACTTTTGAAGTTGGAGGCAAAGACAAAACCAACAAACAAATAAACGACATAAAAAATGCTTTTGTGGTGTCAGATGATGTAGAGTATCCTATAACTAAATTGCCGCTTTGGTTGTTTGGGTTTTTGTATTAAGAGATAGACTTGCTGTTGATGTGGTGAAATGCATTGAAAATCCAGATTATAATTAAATATCTCCATAATAATGAGCTTTGTCGTCAAAATACAAAGACCGAACTCACTCGGACAAGTCTGGAGTAAATGATATATCCTTCAACGAATTCCAAGCTCCTTAGGTCTGTTTTCAGGTTCTAGAACAAGACATGGGCGATGAGGTGCGCACGGTGTATTCACTTTCTGGTGGAGAATCGTTCTTGGTTTCATTGGCACTTGCTTTAAGCTTAGACTCTTTATCTTCAACCCGTATGAAAGTAGAACCTTTATGCATTGATGAAGGTTTTTGGCTCATTAGATCATGAAACATTAAACATTGGCATGGATACCCTAGAGCGATTACACAATCAAGGTCGAAAGGTGGGTGTGATTTCTCATGTAATGGAAATGACAGAGTGTATATCTGTGCAGATAAAGGTGAGTAAACAACAAAGTGGGAAGAATGTAGTCGGTAAGAACGAATATCCAGAAAAAATGGACAACACCATTGCATATGTGATCGGTAAATAAATCTGCACAGTTTTCGGTAAATAAGAATACACAGAATTTGGTAACATCAATATACACAGAAGCATGATTTTGATTGGGATTGACGATAATGAAGCTACTGTTGTTTGGCTTAGTACACGCCAGGAATAGGAATCGGCTTTTAAATAAAATAGGAACATTATTAAGAAGTGCTTAAATTCAAATAATTCGATATATCAGAACTGCAAATTACTTTTTCCGCTCACAAGCATATCAATAAAAATAGAAAAAGGCATCTGAAATACGCGTGGGACACCCAATTTAAAATAAAACACAGTATTTATAAGGGTTGCTAGGCCTTAGTTAGGAGAGGCGTGCAAAACAGTAGGGCATAAAAAAAGGAAGCTAGCGCCTCCTTTTTAAAGTAATTCGTATTTGGGGAATTAGAATTTATAACCCAACCCAACACTTAGTGTGTTGATGCGGTACTTTACATCGTTTCCAGCATCTCCTGATAACCTATTGGTAATTTCAAAAGCATATTTTGCCTCCACGAAAAAGTTATCATTAATTTGATATCCTGCACCCAAAGCTAAATCCAGACCAAAGCCATTAATTTCATCAGGAGTATCTTCAAGTGCATAAGTTGCTTGAGGTCCAGCTTGTAAATAAAATCCAGAATTTTGAATATGATATTGCGCCATCACTGGAATGATTAGGAAGCCCGTATCATCAACATTTCCATAATTTAGGGAAGGTTGCACATGGAAGCTTTCTGATAATGTAAAATCAGCTAAAGCACCTACATAGAATCCAGAATTACCTTCTGAAACTGAAGCTCCATCATAAGTAGCTTTGGCATTCATATTCAAATACCCCGCTTGGGCTCCAAAACTTACCTCTTGGCCAAAAGTAGCCATACTAGCTAGTAGGGTTGCGAAAAAAAAAAATTTTTTAAACATAGTAAATTGATTAAGGTTTAAGAGGACAAATATAAACTATAAATTCAATTTTAAAAGAACTAATTACTTTTCGCATTTTTACTGAAAACTTCAATGGTTTTGGAATTTAAATAGAACCTGCAATTAATGGATGTCCCGAGGGTGTTTTTAGTTTACACACTTCGGGATAGTGTCTCTTAATGAGACAATCCCTATCTCCCAACTCACTTTTTTACTCCTTATCTAATACCTTATTGGGCAATAACCTCAGAAGAAAACCTGAGCCCCTTGTATGTCATGGGTTTCTACATTCCCATAAGTGATTCCATCTTTTGAAAGAGAAACTTCCACATCCACATAGGTTCGATTATCTCCATTAAATACACCTAATTTAACGGCCGTAAAACTAACCTCTTGCCCAAGATCAATGACAAGTAATCCACTTGAGTCTAATCCATAGTAACCAGAACTAGATCCGTTAATACCTACGCCGTCCCCAAGTATGGAAGGAGCATCATGTCCGGTAGGTAGGGGAAATTCACCTCCTTCATTAATAAGCGTAACCTCAGTTAAATGACTCCAGTTATTAACGGTATTGCCATTCATCTGAATTTTCACAAATCTGTTTTTGGTAAAACCAAAGGTATTTGAACCCTGTACATCTTTTATTACAGGTGTATTGTAGTTGTTACCATCTCCTGAAAGGGATACTTCTACGCCTTCATAAATACGACCACCTCCATTATGAGCACCTAACTTTACAGCGTCAAAATCATAACCTTCTCCCAGATTAATTACCAGTAATCCGCTGGAATCTAATCCATAGAACCCGGTACTAGCACCATCCACACCTTCGCCATCTCCTAATACGGCAGGAGCATCATGACCTGCAGGAAGTACAAATTCAGTTCCATCATGTATTAAGGTTACTTCGGTCAAGTGATCCCATGAATTTGAGGTACTACCATGCATTTGGATTTTTATGTACTGATTCGATCCCAATGGTGGAGTTTCAGGTTCAATGTACTCGTAATACCTTACATAATCAATGACGTACTCCACAGGTAAATGGCTTGCATCAACATTACCAACCCAGGCACCTCCAAGTTGCTGAGACAGTATAAGATGAAAATCTCTGTCATAAGGCCATTGACGCCAATCAGCACCTTGTTCTTTATAATAGGTAAATGTTGTGGCTCCATTAATGGTAAAAACAATTCTGTTTGGATACCACTCAACACCATAGGTGTTAAATTCACCCGGATTCACAGAAGCAGTTTTACTGCTTGGCGAACTTTTAATATTACTATGTACAGTAGAGTAGATAAAGTTATCAAAATTTAAATGCTCCATGATATCGATTTCCCCAAAATCAGGCCAACCGCCATACTCATTAGTGCTTCCGAGCAGCCAAATGGCCGGCCAACACCCCTGGGCCGAATCCATTTTAGCACGTACTTCCACCTTTCCATAGGTGAAATTGAATTTATCTCGAGTCCAAACCCCACCTGTTAAATAAGGCCTTGGATCGGCTTGAGTATCAGGATTAACGATTCCTTTTAGATACAGGTGACCACCTGAAATATCAAAGACCTGGTCGTCAGTGGTCATATAGTTTTTCCAATCAGGAGGACCTACCGGGACTCTGCTCCATTTGGTAGTGTCTAAGGTAGACCCCTCAAACTCATCTTCCCATACCAATTGGAAATCATCGGATACATTTAAGACAGTAATTACAGCTTCAGGTTCTAATGCTGACTGAGCAAAATTTTCTTTTTCTAATTCATCACATCCAAGCATAAGGATGATAGAAGATAAGATCATCAATTTGTTTTTCATTTTGTTTTGGTTTTTAAGGTTAATGCTTTGTTTTAATTAAGCCGGTGTATTATTTCTTTAAGGTTAATGGTTAATAACCGATCATTTTTATGTCATACATAAAGATTTGAGTCAAAAAGGCCTTCTGTGTTATCAAAATTTTTACCTTTATGAAAATATTAACTAATTTTCAGAACTACTTGAATATAAACTATTCAAAACCTGTTCAAAGTTTTGCATAATTTTTGAATACCCCCATGAAAGGTCAAAAACGCTTACAATATTGTTTAAATCAGATCGAACTGAAATTAGACTGGGGTAAATCTCAATCCTGGAAAGAAGCTGATTTTTTAACCTTATCAGAACTCATCTACCAAGAGACTGAGATTTCTATTAGTCCGCACACACTTAAAAGGCTCTTTGGTAAAATCAAATACAAAGAACACTACAATCCTCAACGAGCGACAAAAGATGCCTTAGCCAAGTTTATCGGTTTTAAGGATTGGCTAGCTTTGACTATTGATTATAATGAAAAGTTCCATTCCGAAGCAGAAGAAATACCTACTCCTAAATGGAAGCGAAAAACAGTCGTAATCGGTCTTGTTATTTTGGTGGGCATAATTTCTATATTACCTCTCACACAAGGGACTCATGCCATGAGCGATATTAACGAAAACGATCTGAAGGATTCTATCTTTTTTAATACCACGGATACCATCGGCACGGTACCTTATACGGTTGCTGTAAACTATAATATTAAGAATTTAAAAACTGATAGTGTCTGGCTTGATTTTAATTTTAATCATCCCATAACCGGTCCGGAGATAAAGAACCTGGATAAGCAACGCTCTTTATTTAATTATACCTATCAAATCCCCGGTTATTACAAAATTACATTGACCGGTCTAGGGCAGCAGCTGGCCACCGAAAATGTACTGGCAACCTCCAAGGATTGGTTTAGTTATTACTACCCGGAAAACAATCAAATTTCATGGTTAAATAACCAGATTAGAGTGCCAAGAGAAAAGGGGTACCTGTACTATACACTGGAGAGTTTAGCTAAGGAAGGACTGGACATTAACTCTGTCTATTATGTGAATCACCGCCTTTTTAAAAACTTTGAAATTGACGGAGATAACTTTGAAATGAAGGTGAGATTCAAAAACTCAAAAGATATCGGAGGAATCACCTGTTATGACTTTTTCCTGTCCTTATTTTGTGAAAATGATTTCACGGAGATCAAACTTATGGAAAAGGGATGCTCAAGTTATTCAGGGATAAAGGTAGGTGAGTTGGTGTTAAATGGCGTAGATGAAGACCTTTCCTCTTTAACCTTTGATTCCGAACAATGGAACATTCTTCGCATGATCATAAAAGACCAAAAGGTTCAGGTTTTTATTAACGAAGAATTGGTATTCTCCGATGCTTATAAAGGAACCAATGGAAATATTGTAGGCATCGAACAATTGTTTAAAGGAACCGGAATACTAGATTATATCCATTTAAAAGACCTTAAGACCGAAAAAGAGTTTTTTGATGATTTTGATAGGGTAGTGAACTAACGCATTTTCCAGTACAAACGAATAAGTAATTTCAATAAGAAACCCCGATGCTGGCCATGTAGAGAAATGGGACACTTTTGAAAGCTATCTAATTCAAAAGGTTCTCTACTACATAAGTAGGTTGCCAACACCGGGGTTAACGGTCAATTATTTATACCAATGCCGTAATTTTCCGGGTATTAAACGGATCATCTGACCTATAACATTATTAGAGATTCTCATTCATAGAGGTCTCTGAGAAAGGTAACGGGAAGGTATATTCCTCCTTGGTGATTGTACCTAAAGGCTGTAAGTCATCCGGATTTTTATTGGTATTCACTTCTTCAACCATTTCCAATCGAATTAAATCAAACCAACGCGTTCTTTCTGCAGCAAATTCCCAAGCTCTTTCCTGAACTACGGCATCAGCAAATTCATCACCTGACAATCCGCTTAACGGTTCTAATCCTGCTCTAAGTCGAATGGCATTGATACTCTCATAAGCTAAAGCATCAGGACTAGCTGTAGCACGTGCCTGTGCTTCTGCATAAATAGTTAGTACGTGAGCATAACGCATCATGGACTCCGGTACAGAAGAGCTCCAGGTTCTTTCATCTCCTTTAATGTAATATTTCTCGTAGTAGGGATGTTCTGTTTGGCTTTCTTGCCAAGGAATAACTTCACCGTCAGCAGTGATAAATTCAGTTCGGAAGGTAACTTCTTTTCTTATGCCTTCAGGGAAGTTGTTAAAGAAATCCAATTCAGCGAAAAAATCATCCCATCCTGATTCTTCACCGGGCATTGCTGCCGATCCATAGTTACCATTGGTCGTTGTACCATTCCCTCTAAAGGTAGAAAGTTGAAATACGGTTTCATTGGTACCATTCTTTGTCGGGTCGTTTTCGAAAACGTCCTCCAAGTTTGAAAGCAGTTCAAAACCATAAATGGCTTTATTGTCTATAACCTCTTTGGCTTTAGCTGCCGCAAGGGCATATTTATCCGTTTGTTTTAAAGGCCAACCGGCCTGGGTTAAATACACACTGGCAAGGTAGGCCTTAACCGTTCCTTTGTTAGGACGGCCCGGATCTCGTTTTGTATTTGGAACTTTTTCCTCGGCTATAGCTAAATCTGACTCTATTAGGGCATAAATTTCTTCCGGGGTGGATTTTTCAATGGTTAAAAGATCCTCGGAATATACCGCCTGTGTAACCAATGGAATCTCACCGTACAATCGCACCAGCCAAAAGTAAGAGAGTGCTCGTAAGAAATAAGCTTCTCCGACAATGGCATCGATGATCTGTTGGTCACCTTCAGTACGATCATAATTTTCAATAATGTTATTTGCCCCTTGAATGGCTTTATAACATCCTGTGTATAATGCCTGTGTTCTCTGATTGGTTTCTGACACATTAAATTGATCGAACTCTCTAAAACTTGCTTTATTACTGGCCTTGTGGGTTGTGACATCATCACCGCCCATTGTAGCGGCTATGGATGTGGAGTGTAAAAAACCGGTACCCCAGGTGGTGGCCAGTCCTTTGTAAGTTCCGGTTAGAGCTGCTTCCAATCCCTCTACACTGGTGAGCGCCGAAGCACCTACTAATGCACCCTTAGATTCTTCTTCAAGATAATCGGAACATCCGAGAAGTAGCATTGCGAAAGATGCTATATATAATAGTTTAAACGTTTTCATGATGTTTTAATTAAAAAGTTAAGTTTAGACCGATGGTATAGGTTTTTGAATTTGGATAAGCTCCATAATCGATACCTTGAGCAGTATCCGTACCTGAACCAATGTTGCTTGATTCCGGATCGATACCGGAATAATCCGTAATGGTGAACAAGTTTGTTGCACTTAATGATAATTGTAATTGTGTATTTTCAAATACAGATTTCGGAAACTCATACGCCAAGCTAACGTTCTTTAAACGAATGTAATCACCCTTCTCTATGAATCGGCTGGATTGTGTGTACATCACATTGGATGAGCTAAAGGCTGGAATATCAGATGTTTCATTTTCACCCGGGATGTACCGGTCTTTAATGTTAGATAAAATAAACTGTCGTGCATCACCGCTTCCTGTCATGGCTGCACCGCGGGTGTAGTTCAATTTATCGATACCAAATACTCCTTGGAAAAATACATTTAAACTCAGGTTATTATAAGTAAAGGTATTATTCCATCCGGCCGTTGTGGTAGGGATTCCTTTTCCGATAATCTGAAAATCATCCGTAGTAATGGTTCCGTCATCATTAAGATCTTTATATCTGGAATCTCCGGGTACTGCATTGTATCGGTTGGCTTCGGCTTCTTCACCGGGTTTCCAGGTTCCCAGATAATTAAGTCCCCAGTAGGAGGCTAATGACTCCCCGGGCATTAACATAAACTCATTGGTTGTGGATAATCCTCCGCCCACATGTGTTCCTTGAGGAATTCTAGGAGCAATGCCACCTAAACTTACCACTTCATTTTTCACTGTGGAGATGTTCAAATGACTTGACCAGTTAAAAGATTCTGAATCAATAACATCAGCGATCAAAGCAAATTCAAAACCTTTGTTCTCTATTTCTCCTACATTTTTGGTCTGAATACCACCACCTACATAAGAAGGAAGAGCCTGGTTTAAAAGTAAATCCTCTGTGCTTTTTTGGAAGTAATCCACTTCCAAGGACAGCCTTCTGTTGAAGAACTGCATTTCCAATCCGATATCGATTTGGGAAGTTGTTTCCCATTTCAAATTAGGATTCCCCGGGTTTCCGATTTGAATACCGCTGGTAACGCCACCACTGTTAAAAGCCATAGGCGTATTGTTATTATAAGCATTTAAAGTTGCGTAAGGATTAATGGCTTGACTCCCCGTTTTACCCCAACTCGCTCTTAATTTTAAATGATCGAATACATTTAAGTTTTGTATAAAATCCTCCTCAGAAAGAACGTATCCCACTGCTACAGAAGGGAAGGTGCTGAATCTGTTGTTTTCAGCGAACTTTGAAGATCCGTCTCTACGTACGGCTGCAGATAAAAGCAACCTGTCTTTATAGGTATAATTAAATCGTCCTAAATACGATAATAAACTCCATTTGGTATAACCTGATCCAACAGCGTAGGACTCGGCTAACGGAAGGTTATAATAGCCTAATGAAGGGAAAAGTAAGGTATTTCCGGTGGAAGAAAAGCTATTGTTTGTGAACTGTTGCGTCTCAAATACTGCTACAGCGTTTATTTTATGTACATCATTAAAGGTTCTGCTGTAATTAAGTGCATTGGTTCCTTGTAATATGATTTGCTCACTGGAAGAACGGTGTGCGCTTGGATTGTTTTGACTCACTGCATTGCCGACAAAGCTTTGCCCTTGCGCATTGACATAATTGACCGCGTATTTTAAATCTAAGGACAGTCCTTCTACAGGTAATTTGTAATTGATATTACCGATGATATTGATAATGTTTCTTTGATTGTCATTAGCTCTTTCATAGAGTAGGGCAGCAGGGCTATAGGTAAAAGATCCTACGGGATCTGAAAGAATATAGCCTCCATTTTCATTATATACCGGAGTGGTTGGAGCCCAAGCCAGGGCTTGTACCACCGGATTTCCTGCTCCTCTTAGTAATCCGGTATTGTGGTTCTCTAAACGTGTCCCTGTGATATTAACTCCAATGGTTAAGTTATCATTTACTTCTGAATTAATGTTGGACCGGATCCCGTAACGTTTAAAATCGGAATTTTCAAGAATCCCGTCTTTTTCCATATAGTTACCGGACACCATATAGGAGGTTTTATCTCCACCTCCGGAAACATTGATCTTATGTTCTTTTCCCCAGGCGGTTCTGAAGATCACGTCCTGCCAATCAGTACCTCCATTAGCCCTAAAGCCGGCAATTTCGTCTGTCGTAAATACCGGGGAAATCCCCAGGGCATCAGAACGCTCATTGACCACTGTTGCAAAGTCATATGCATCGAGTACATCCCATTGTTTGATCACTTCAGATACAGAGAAGTTCCCCTGATAAGTAACCTTTATAGCTCCTTTGGTGCCATCTTTGGTGGTGATGATCACCACACCGTTGGCTCCTCTACTTCCGTAGACCGAGGTAGATGCAGCATCTTTTAACACCTGTAGGGATTCAATATCACTTGGGTTTACCATATTAAAATCTGCTCCCACATAACCATCAATAACGTATAGCGGATCATTATTTCCCAGAACAGAATTAGCCCCGCGAATACGTACGCGTGATTCTCCTCCTGGAGCACCGCCGGCTTGGGTGACCTGTACACCGGAAGCTCGCCCTTGTAATATTTCGTCAACACGAGTAATAGGCTGTTGTTTAAAATCATCTGTTTTAACCACAGAAACTGACCCTGTTAAATCTTTTTTACGTTGTGTACCATAACCCACTACGACTACTTCTTCCAAGGCAGAAGCCTCATAGTTTAAAATAACGTTATGCCGGATTTGGCCGTTGACCGGGATTTGCATGGATTTAAAACCAATATAACTCACCTCTAAAACCGCATTTACAGGAACCTGTATGGTGTAGTTCCCGTCAAAATCGGTCGTGACACCGTTTGATGTTCCTTTTTCTAAAATATTAGCACCGGGAATAGGAACACCCGTTTGTGCTTCAGTTATCGTTCCGGTGACTTCAATTGATGCTTCTTGCCCAAGCATTCGCAGATGAGCCGACAGAAACACTGCGCATAGGATTAAAAATTTTCTCATAAGGTTTAATTAATTAAATAGTTTAGATTGTTATGTAATTGAATTCATGGGGCTGCATAAGTAGTTGAGGGTTAATTCCACACTGAGCTTCAATGATACATGATGCTTATTTAGTTAAATCATTGCTGATCATTACCCTGGCCCAGAGGTTGTTTTTATAATTAGCAATCGATGATTTCAATAGTTCCCGGGCTTGTTTTGAATGGTTTAATCCACGATGACCAAGTGCTTCCAGGTAAAAGGAATACGACAGCGTTTTTTTGCTTGCTTGGGTAGCCTGAACACCGACCGATATGTTATCAGAATCTCCTCTTCTTAGTTCTTTTCCTTTGGCGATCAGCTTTTCATAAAGTTGTTTTGCCTTATCGGATTGTCCTAATTCTTCTAAGGCTCTTCCCTGGAAATAAAGCAAATCCGCCATTCCCGGACCATTGTCAGAGGATACACTTTGTTTGAAAAAGGAGGTAGCCTGTTTGGAGTTTCCGAGGTATTGATATGCCATACCAATGAAATAATAAATCATTGCATTTTTTTCATCGTGCATGGGTTTTCCAACTTCAAGATTTTCCGGATACACCAATGCTTGATTCAAGTGATCAATCGCTGCCTTATAGCGCTTATCTTTGATAAGCTCTAGTGCTTTTAGCGTATTGGCGTTTACATGACTCCAGTAGGTTTGTCTCCCACCTTCCCAAGTTCTAAAGTGATGTGTTTCCAGAAAACTGATGGCCTTGTCGTACTGGCCGGTTAAATTCAACAGCTGGACATAAGTCTTAACAGCAGCAATATCCTGTTTAACCACGTCCAGATTTTCATCCAGAATGCTGAGCATATTCTTATAGTCTTGCTCTGATGCTTCATAGTATTGAGATAGCTCAGCATACCAAAGCGGATATGAATGGTCTAAAGCGATAGCCTTAGTCATATAGGCTATAGCCTGGTCAGCATCTTTTTGAAGATGAAAGGCACCAAAGGCAAGGTTCCGCCACACCATGGCAAAAGAGCTGTTGAATTCGGCGGCCTTCTGCCAGTGCGCCATAGCCTCATTAGGTCTTTTATCATATAATAAGTTTCCTAATAAATAGTTTGCCTTAGTATCGTTAGGGTGGCGTTCTAAAACTTGTTGAAGTACCTTTTCTGTCTCTCTTCTATACGGAAAGACATAGTCTAAAGAAGCCTTCTCTGCCACTTTCAGCATTTTATCCGCCATATCCGCATCTTTGGAGTTGGTATAGAACCAAGAGCGGTAATATGAGATTAACGGGTTCTTTGGTTTTTTAAGCTCGGATAAAAGTGCAATTCCTTCTTCGAGTAAGCCCGCATTCATATAGTGTGTGGCAACTTCTAAATAGTTATTCTCTACATCCTGCATATTCTTATGCCACCCTAAAAGTGTAGGATTCCCTTCTAAAATACTTTTTTCATAAAGCGCATTGAAGTTTAGAGGGTCATAGGCCAACAAAGCATCAATTAATGCTGTAGCCTTTTCAGGATTCCCTAATTTTCTCAAAAGGGCACTATACAAAACAGAGATTCTTCCATCTTGAGTATTTGTTGAATAGGCCGCTTCTATAAAATCCAGTGCTTTTTCATAATTTCCGTTTTGAGATTCCAATTGAGCGAGTTGGAAACTAGCCGAGGAAAGCCACTGATAATACCAGGTAGCACGTCCAAAGTTCTCATACGCCTTCTCATTAAGCCCTAATTCTTTTTGGGCAATTCCCATATAATAATAGAGTTCACCTTCTTTAGGTTGGTAGTATTTAATTTGAAGTTTGTCTGCCGCAGTTTGAAAATAGGAAAGCGCCTCTTTGTATTTGGTTTGGTTCACACGTCGAATACCAAGTGCGATATTCACCCGATAATCATTTGGGGATTTTTCTAAAGCCGCCAAATAATAATCATCAGGATTCATTCCAGCTCTTTTGAACTGCTGAACAAATCGTCCGGTCAGATACAGGTCTTCCACAGATTCCAGCTCTTGTGGCTTTTTAACCTTTTCCTGAGTTTTGGGTAATTCAGGTTTTTGAGATTTAACGGGAGCATATGATATCAATACATTTCCATTGTTGTCCATAAGTTCGAGATGAAGTTTATACTCATCTAACTTGCTTTTCCCTTTATAGGTGGTTGTGAAGGGATTATCAGGAGCAATGTCAATACGTTTTTTTACCAGTACCTGATTTTCGTTTCTTAAAATGAACTGTGCATTTTTAAAAGCTCCGGTGGTATTGAATCCGTAAAACACGGTACTATCATTACGCATCTGTAAGGTGATAGCTGCTTTTTTATTGGAATTCTTTACAATTTCAAGATCCCGAACGGGATACCAATAATTCTTTGCGTCTTTGACGGAGTTAGGAAGTATCCAACTGTAATCGGGCTGATTGTTGGAAAATGTGCCGGTCATTAATTCTACATAAGCTTTACCGTCATCGGTAAGTTTTCTTCTGGCGTTTTGACCTTGTAAGCCGGGACCAAACTGCCATAATTTTGATGTAGGATTTTTAATGGGATTACCTACATGTACAGTCCCTGCATTTTGGGCGTAGTCATAACCACCGATAAACCCCTGCTTAGCATCCCACATGAAGATAGAAACCGGATTAGGATGATTTTTCCACCAAGTAAGATCTACACCTTTGGTATAATCAATCCCAATATAGTTTTGCTGTGAGATAGGCCATTCTGTAAAACTTGTGTTATTATGATAGACTCCTATAGTATTGCTAGGAGGCCAAAATGTACGAAAGTCATCATTTGCCGTTATGGCAACATTGGCCCAAAAAAGAAAGTTCTGAGTTGAACTACTAGTGTTGTTAATGCGATAATCAACCTCTATATAGGAACGCTCGGGGCGCAAAGTCACACCGACAACCCCACGCATATCCATAGTTTTCTCTGTTTCTCCTATCCAAATTGTAGCACTGCCATCATCGTTTTTAACCATTCTGTAATCACTTGGTAGCATTGTGGTAGTTCTGTGATGGTGTGGGAAACACCATTCAATACCACCTGAGACCCAAGCTCCCAGGGTTCCGATCAGGTCCGGTTTTATGACACTATTGGTATGGAATAATTCGTGTCCGTTAGTTTTGTCTATCGCAGAGAATAAACGACCGCCGAAAGCAGGCAGAACCTTAATTTTGATATACTCATTTTCCAAGTATACCATTTCATATTCGGTATCGACAAGCGCGCTTCCTAAATTGGTTTGAGATGGATATGGATACACCCGACCCTCCGCTCCTTGAACTGCCCGTCCGGTGTAAAAAACAGGACTGGTTTCATCTGCTCCCATTTTATACGTGGGAATAGTTTCGGTTCCCTGGTATATTTTTACTTGTGCTATGAGGTTTGTACTTAAACATAATAGTAAAACTGCAGTTAGATAAAAAGGGCGAAATCGTTGTAGATGTTTCATTTTAGTTGGTATAGTTTATACGGATTAGTGCTTGGAAATTTGAAGTGAAAAACATCAAAGCATGTAAGTCAATAATTGCCTTTTGGTAAAAAGCATGTCCAATTTTAAGGATAATTTAAATGACTGCGCTGAACAAGCGCTGTTCAAAGCATGTTCAAAGTTTTGCATATGTTTTGAATACCTGATAGAAGGCAATAGGTGCTCAAAATGTGGAGTATCTTGCTATAAAATAATTGGAGGGATCGGAGTAATTTTAACTGTTAAAATGAATACTAATTTAGTAGTTGTTAAAACCAATAATAAAAAGACGTGGAGCCATAAAATTTATTTTTGTCGGAAAAAAATATGGGATTCTTCAGGCTATTTGATTTTCAACTTTCGGATAGTTGTGTGTTCGATTATTTATATTTCCCGGTGACTTCTACACTGCAGACCACTGAAACTACTGTTTAGAAAACACTTAAAGAAATTCATGAAGAAATTCATGAAGAAATCATTCGGGTCTTGCCATTTCGATGGATTTATGAGAATGTTGATTATCAAGTGCTTCAGGTAATGATCTTTAATTATTTCCATGATACCGATGAAGATTACAAAACAGATTTGTTTTATTATTTTGAACCTAAATAAGTGCAATCCAATATTTTAAACCACCCGCACCGGGTGGTTCTTTAGCACCAAATGTTAAGTATTAAAATTAACAGTTGGAAAATGTATGTAATTTATATTAATGCTATCGTTATCCATAAATGTTAGAACATCGTTTGTGTAGTAAAATATTCCTCCTTTTTCAGCGAGACTGCCCTGATCAAATTGAAAGTACTGATTTTTGCCTTCTGAGTCTTTGTACACATAGTTAATTCTGTAATTTTCACCTATTGCTTTGCGATATAGCGACTGAATAGGGACTTTAGTATCGAAACTGTTTTCATCAACGCTTTCGGATTCAATCCAAAATCTTGTGGAACGTATTTCATGTTGCGACCCATATGCACTTATCAATGGAGTATTGTTTGCTACTATCACTGAATATCCCCAGCAGTATTCACGGTTTCGGTGTTGTTGTCAACTCCATTATCACGGGAGGTGAAAACTAAAATAAAGAAAATAGAAAAATATAGGGTTAACCTAGATTTTAGTAGTGGAATTGAGTTGGTCATGATTAGTGTTTTTAGTAAGACGCTTTTAATTACCAAAGGGTGCTTCCTAGTCTGGTTTTCCGTAATGCTTATCTCTTTTTATTAATTAATTTCGTTAGCGACGGTTAATTGGGAGAAAACGTAAAACAACCGATATCTATTCTTGGTCGTTTTTAAAGGCGTTTAGGTTTCACGTAGGAAATTAGATCGGAGGAGGAGAATTCAGTCCCGAATAGTAATTAGGCATTGATTTAATGTTTTTATATTCAGTTCAATACTTGCGATGTTTCTGTATTATGCTTTTTGAAAGATAGAAAATTCTGGTGATAAATTAATTGTCTTAAATACTGATAAGGAAGTTAAGAATAGTTAGATTAAATAATATCTAAATACAACTAAAACAATATATTATGGCAAAAAGTAGATCTTTTTCAATATTCCTGCTAAAGGAAAATTTTACACCTAATAATTCTCTTAAAGATGACCATTCGTTAACACCTATACGAAATGGTGATAATACTAAACTTCCTAAAATGGCTGTTATGTATATTTCCAATAAACCACCTATTTCACCTTGGTGGAAAGATTATTGGGGTATCAATATGGATCTAAGACAATCTCTAAAAGGTGCGCTAGTCTTTTTGAAAGTACACGAAAATTGGATTGCTCTAACTTTCGGTTCTACATATCATCAGTTAAAGGATGTTGCCTTTGAATATGATTTTGGGATTAAAACGACATTGAACGCTTTAGACCCAAAAAAAATAAAATCAACTGACATCCTTCAACCAGAAGATGCTAAAAGGCAACGTATCCAAAGCCCAATAGGCTCAGAGTTACCTTTTTTTTCATTAAATAGTAATGAAATCATTTTGAAAAAAATGACAGGCTCTGTAAAAAATGAATATAGTAGTTTGTTTAAGAATATTACTGGCGGAACCAACTTGAGGGTATCATCAAATTCCCAAGCTGATGAAATAACAGGGTTGTGTGAATCGTTAATAGAAATTTATAGAAAAGAAGATTATAAAACTAATTTTCCGGAGTTACTAAGCATAGTTCCAGTTAAGGATCCAGAAATTCTAACTGAGTTAAACATAAGATTACTTGATGCATTTAATAAGGATCCAGCGCCAATGGAGTTAGTTCTAGCAATTCCGGATATCTTTGATTATGAGACAGATTATAAAATAAAATATTTAGGTGCTGGTATTTCCAGACTTGAATTTTTGGATGTTTATATAATGGGATATAGAGAGTATCTTCAAGAAAAAGGGGTTTTTCAAATTGAAGAGATCAAGGATTTGTTGAAACATAAATTACAAATTTGTAACGAAAATAATACTCCAATAAAAGAGTTCTCTATTTACAAAAGTTTATTGTATGACTGTGAGTTTGAAGGAAACGTATATCATTTATGCGAAGGTGAATGGTATCAAATTGACAGGGATTTCATTCAAAAACTTGCGAATGAATTGGATCCTTTATTTATCGATACCCATGATTATCTTCATCAATGTGAACACAAACGAGAAGATGATTACAATAAAAAGGTAGAGGCTGATAATCATGATGTTATATGTTTAGATAAACAAAATATATCTATAAATGGCCAATATCGAATAGAACCTTGTGATTTAATCTATGTGTATGATGGTTGTTTAGAATTAGCTCATATTAAGGTGTCAACTCGTTCTACAAGTCTAAGCCACCTGTTTAATCAGGGAGTAAACTCTGTAGAGTTACTAAGGAGAGAAAAAATTGCTAAAGACAAATTAATAAAACTTGTAGAGTCTCATCCTGAAATGAAAAAGCATATTGAATTGGGTGATTTTCGTATCACTTATGGTATAATTTCAAAAAAGAAAAATAAAAAATCTTCGGGTTTACCTATTTTTTCACGCATAAGTTTATTGAGGATAGTAAACGTATTCAGAACGCTAAATGTGCCTGTTCAGGTTTTATATATTTATGACAATGTAGATAGAAAGAACTTAGGTGAAAAACATTGAGAATAAAAGGGAGGGAGTAAAAAACACGCCCTCTCTGCAAAATTTTGTTTTCCTAATTTATTTGATGTTAATCAAAAATAATAGGATGTCATAGTCTTCCCGCTAACTTTATTAAGAAAGCTAAACCCTTGTTAAAGTATCTCCATTTGAAACATTTAAAATGATAATGATAAGTCAATTACCATTTTTTAGAAAATCATTGTATATTTAAATCCTGCATGAGCCAATGAATCTAAAATGACTAAACCATTTCAAAGTCCGGTATGCTTATTAAGTAGTAATCGATGTTCACCAAAGCATTGGTTTTCGGCTCTGGCTAGCTTATTCTTATGTATTACACTTTATTCCCAATATCCGAAAGATACCATAGCTATTACAGGCTTATCGGAAGATAAATCCCAATGGCAAATAGCCGAGCAACCCATACAAGCATATAAACAATCTCAAAAAGATATTGATACCACCAGTTATATTTTAACCGTGGATATTTCAACAGCTAAGATAGACACCGTACTAATTACAAATAACCACTTTGAGGCGCCCAATTGGCATCCTGATAATTACCTGATTGTAAATAGCAATGGTAGACTCTACACTTTGGATTTAAATACCAAGCAATTAGAATTACTCAATACCGGGTTTGCCGATCAGTGTAATAATGATCACGGGATTTCTTTTGATGGAAAATGGCTTGCAATAAGCCATAATGATGAATCTGATCCTTCTACCAAGTCCTATAAGTCTGCTATATATGTATTGCCGATAGGAGGAGGAGAGCCTAGAAAGATTACTTCAAAGGTGCCATCCTACTGGCATGGATGGTCACCGGATGGGAAACAACTAACGTATTGCGCCGAGCGCAATGGTAATTACGATGTATATACCATCTCAGTAGAAGGGGGAGAAGAAACAAGACTTACTACAGATGAAGGTCTTGACGATGGTCCGGAATATTCTCCTGATGGAAAATACATCTACTTTAATTCGTATCGCACTGGGCATATGCAAATCTGGCGTATGCTGGAAAGTGGAGAAGAACCCAAGCAGCTAACCTTTGATAAATATTCCAATTGGTTTCCGCATCCCTCCCCTGATGGAAAGTGGATCGTTTACATTGCCTATACTTTGGATCAAAAACAAAACCACCCCTTTGGAAAACAGGTGAAATTACGCCTTATGAATCTAGAGACAAAACAAATTAAGGATATCACCCCGGTGTTTTTGGGAGGACAAGGAACCATTAATGTTCCCTCTTGGAGTCCAGACAGTAATAAAATAGCTTTTATAAGCTACTCAGTAAATTAAGATTGTACAATTAAATAATAAACATGAAGAATAATAAAAACGCACGAAGAAAATTTTTACGTCAAATAGGGGCTACTACCTTAGTATCAGCAGCCATTCCTTTTACTTCCTCTGCAGCACAGGAGAAAGCAGAAGAGCGTATTATGCGTTATGACCGTCCTTTTACCTCTAACGATAAGATCCGTATCGGTGTTATAGGTTTTGGGGTACAAGGTCAATTTGATTTAAATTCTGCTCTAGAAGTGCCTGGTGTGGAACTCGTAGCTATTTGTGATCTGTATACCGGAAGAATTCAAAATGCTAAAGAGAAATTCGGGAAAAAGATATTTACCACCAGAAATTATAAAGACATTTTGGACCGTAGAGATATTGATGCGGTACTCATTTGTACTACGGATGTATGGCATGCGCAGATTGCTCATGATGCCTTGGCTAAAGGAAAGCATGTGTATATTGAAAAACCAATGGTTCACAAAATAGAGGAGGGATTGCCGCTTATTAAAGCTGCCAAAGCTTCCGGAAAAGTGTTCCAAGTTGGAAGTCAAAGAGTGAGTAGTATCGGGTATGCCAAGGCAAAAGAACTATTAGCTTCCGGTGAAATTGGAGATTTAAATATGGTAAGTGCAGTTTATGACAGACAAAGCTCCATCGGTGCTTGGCAATACACCATTCCAAATGATGCTAATGCAGAAACTACCGATTGGGAAACCTTTATTGAGGTAACCGAGAAAATGGAGTTTGATGCCAAGAAATTCTTCTGGTGGCGTGCTTATAAAGAATTAGGAACCGGGGTAGCCGGAGACTTGTATGTACACCTACTTAGCGGAACACACTTTGTCACCAATTCTCTTGGGCCTGAGTCTATTTATAGTACCGGTCAATTCAGTTATTGGAAAGATGGTCGTAATATGCCTGATGTAATGTCCGGGGTTATGCAGTATCCGGATAGTGAGCAGCACCCTGCATTCCAGCTAAACCTTAGAGTTAACTTTATAAGTGGAGGTGGTCCAAAGGAAGTTATTGAAGTTATCGGTTCAGAAGGACTAATGCGTATCGATGGGGACAATGTAACAGTTAAACACAGCATTATGCCTGAAGCGCCCGGATTTGGCGGATATGATTCTTTGTTTACCTTCTCTGAAAGTATGCGGGAAGAACTCACCAAAGATTATAAAGCCAAATGGACTGAGGAGCAAACCAAAAGAAAACAGGTTAAGGATGTTGTGTTTAAAGCACCTCAAGGATATAGCTCTCACGTCGATCACTTTACTAACTTCTTTGATGCTATTCGTACAGGTAAAACAGTAGTGGAAGATGCAGAGTTCGGATTTAGAACTGCTGCACCATCACTGGCTTGTAACGAAAGCTATTTTGACAAAAAAATTATTCAATGGGATCCTGTAAACATGAAATTAGTATAATCTCCAAGTAGATTATTCAGTAGCATTAAGACAATAGGCGAATCATTTGAATTTAAATGGTTTAGTCTATTGTCTTGCTTTTAGGCTTGAATCTCAAGACTAATTCTTCTTTACTAGGCATTTCTTTTTGGCTCTTTTTTAGGGATTAAGAAATACCGTCAAGGAATATATAAACACAGCAGATATAAGACTTTTAAAAATGATAAAGGCATTGGCTGAAAGTTATCAGAACCACGAGCAGGAACTCATGTTAAGCGAAGAACAATATCGTATGATTGATATACGCAGAGAAGCTCATTTAAAAGGCGAAAGCAAATCCTTTACTTGGGAACAAGTAAAACAAAATGCAAGAAACGCCGGTTAATAGGGAAGAGTAAATATGTTTTGCCTCATTTATCAAAATAACTGGGAGTGTAAAACAAAATTCTGTGTCATTCCCCAAATTGAGGAAAATCTGCGAACTAACGATACTTCATCATTCACCATTATTTTTCTTGCCTATTAATTTTTCCATTTCCTTATCAAAATCGGAAACATAATTTTGGTCTTGAATCACACGAAATTTATCGTACTCACTTTCGGGTTTTAGCTTTGCTTCCAACATTGATATTTTGCCCTTGTCTTTTAAAATGGGATAATCTGCCAATTCCAAAAATTGAACTAAAAAGCCGTCCCAATCTTTCATATTCATTACCTGCCTGTTTCTCGCTCTATTTTCTGCTAGGTCTAAATAAGAAGTCACTATTCTTTCTAAAGCTTTTAAATGTTCATCATTCAAATAATTTTTTGCAATCGTTACATCACTTTTTAAAATCTTTCCGTCAGGGGCTTGTTTCCAAATTTTTAGGCCCATATAGATTTTGGTAGCATCTGCTTCTGTATAGATTATCTCAGCAGCTGTTTTTCCTGTTATTGCCCAATGAAGTTTATTTTGAACCGAATCGAAAAAATGCTGGGTTATTTCCGATTTATTGTCATAATCAGCTGATAGTGCATAGATGTCTGCGATTTTTTTGGTATAAACGTCTTTCACTTAATCGAATCTCTCGGATTCGTTCCAACATTTCTTCAAAATAATCTTCTCCATAATGTTTAATTTGCTTTAAGCGCTTATAATCCATAGCAAAACCCTTGATGATGTACTCGTGCAAAATTTCAGTTGCCCATTTTCTAAACTCAATGGCTCTTTGTGAGTTGACCCTGTATCCAACCGCTGTTATGGCTCTTAAATTGTAATATTTGATTTGGTATGTTTTGCCGTCTTCGGCAGTGTGTCGGAAATCCCGACATACTAAAGCTTCATCCAATTCACCGTCGTCAAATATTTTTTTAAGATGCTCCGTTATGGTAGAACGTCCTTTTTCAAAGAGTTCAGCTATTGTTTTTGCGTTAACCAAAGCGTTTTATCTTGATAAAAAACATCAATATTTACTTTGCCACCTTCGGTTTTGAAAATAACAAAGCTGTTTATAGGCTGTAAATCGTTATTTTAATTTTCGTTGCTCCTTTCGCTGTCTGCTTTTTTCTAATGTCTATAATGATATGGTTCGTTTAGTTGGCCTTCTTTATATCGGACTTACATTTTTCTGTAATCGGATAAACTTATCTCACTATGCTTTTTAAAAAATTTATTGAGGTGACTCCCGTCTGTAAATCCAAATTCATAGGCTATTTCATTAATGCGCATATCACTGTACTTAAGTCGGTTTTCAATAAGCTTAATTTTATATTTTGCAATATATCCTTGCATGGTGTCATTACTCTGAGATTTAAAAAAACGGCTTAGATAATTCGAGGAAATATGGAATTCCTCAGAAATTATATCGGCTTTCAGTAGGCTTGGGTCGTATATGTTTTGCTGTATATAATTGACAATACCTATAAACCTGCTATCTGAACTATCAATTCCTTCACATTGATATTTTGATAAGTTTCTGGCCACTATTACGAGCAATGAATTAATTAAATGTCTAGTTAATTCCTCATTAAAAATATCGGGGAATTTTATACCGTTCAAGATGGATTCGGTAATAGACTTTACCAAAACCCGATCTGGTTGCAAATTTAAAATATTGCTATTCATATTACGTGCATTACCCAGTAAGCATTCAAGATGATCGATGTTCTTCCATCGGTATTCGTTTAGATAGACGTAATTAAAGCGGATTAATAGAAATTCGGTAGTTGAAATCACATCAAAGGTATGAGAGTCATTCGGCGTTACTAAGAAAAGGTTTTGCGGCTCATATCTTTGTTTGTTTCCGTTAATGATATAAAAACCATCTCCTGAAATCACATAGACCAACTGGAAGAAGCTGAAAAGCCTGTCCTTAATAGGGCACTGGTCAACCTTTTCATACATAACAACAACCGGCTTTTCAATATGTTCTCTTTTCATAATGCAAACATACTTATTTAGGTAAAAATTATACCGATCTATCAGCGTATTTATAGTTTAAATTTGCACTATAGATAAAATAAGAATGAAAGCAATAGTATTAAAGGACTTTGGAGGCGTTGAAAATTTGAAATTAACAGAAATCCCGATCCCTGAAATTTCCGAGAATGAGGTGTTGGTAAGAACCAAAGCGATTAGCATTAACCCGGTGGATATAAAAACCAGACAGGGTGAAGCTTTGGCAAATAATTTAAAAGACTATAACCCAATTATTTTAGGATGGGACATTTGTGGAATTATAGAAAAGATCGGAAAAAATGTCACCGACTTACAAATAGGTCAAGAAGTGTTTGGAATGGTAAATTTCGTAGGTCACGGTAAGGCTTACGCTGAGTATGTTGCAGTACCGGCAGAACATTTAGCACTTAAACCCGAAAACATATCACATTCCGAGGCAGCAGCAAGTACCTTGGCTGCTCTTACTGCTTGGCAAGCATTTAATCATTTTGGAAAGTTAAAAAGGAATGATAAAGTATTAATTCACGGGGCATCAGGTGGAGTAGGGCATTTTGCCGTTCAAATTGCCAAATATATGGGATCTTACGTTATAGGTACATCATCAAGTAAGAATGAGCAATTTGTTTATAGCTTTGGAGCAGATGAGCATATTGATTATAAAAATGAAAATTTTGAACAACGGTTAAACAATATTGACTTCGTCTTAGAAACAGTTGGTTATGAAAATTTCAAACGTTCGGTTAACGTATTAAGAAATAATGGAACAATTGTTAACCTGCCTTCCGGTTTAACCGAAGATGATAAAAAAGCAGCAATTGCAAAAAACTTGAAGGCCTGTTATTTTATGTCGGTTTTTTCCAGTGGTCGAGATATGGAAATTATTGCTAAGTTGTTACAAGAAAACACTATATCCCCCTACATTTTTAAAAGTTTTAAGTTTGATCAAATAAAGGAAGCTCATGAGCTTTTAGCGTCTGGAAATATAGTTGGCAAAATTGTAATTGAAATTGATTAGAGTGAGGAGCATTCCAAATCATTTGTATTAAACTTTGAGATTAAATTAATTCTAGTAAAACATCATTATGAGTTCTAAATCATTATTATTAAGCCCTTATCAATTAGGGGATACTACATTAGAAAATCGAATTGTTATTTCACCGATGTGCCAATACTCGGCCATAGACGGACTGGCTAATAACTGGCACCTGGTTCATCTGGGCTCCAGGGCAGTTGGCGGCGCCGGACTTATTATTCAGGAAGCTACTGCAATTAGTCCGGAAGGAAGGATTAGCTATGGGGACCTTGGACTTTGGGAAGATAAGCAGATTGAGCCATTGAAGAGCATTGTAGATTTTGTACATCAACAGGGAAGTAAAATTGGAATACAATTAGCTCATGCCGGCAGAAAGGCAAGTTGTGAAAAACCTTGGGATGGTGGAGAACAAATAGCTCCTGAGGATGAAAATGGATGGATTACCAAAGGGCCTTCATCAATTCCATTTGGCTCAGAGGAGTTTGCTCCTCAAGAGATGACCATGAGTGATATAAAGGACTGTTTGAATAACTTTAAAGCAGCGACAAAGCGTTCTTTGGAAGCTGGCTATGATGTTATAGAACTACACGCTGCTCATGGTTACTTATTACACCAGTTTTATTCTCCTTTGAGCAATAAGCGTACCGATCAGTACGGTGGAAGTTTTGAAAACCGAGTGCGTTTTACCCTTGAAGCGGTACAGGCCATACAGGAAGTTTGGGGAAAAGAAAGGGCGTTACTGGTTCGTATTTCCGCTACGGATTGGACAGAAGGAGGTTGGAGTCTGGAAGATTCCGTAAAGCTTGCCATTAGGCTTAAATCCCTAGGTGTCCACCTTATCGATACTTCTACCGGGGGTAATGTTTTGGCTGATATTCCAGCAGAACCCAATTACCAGGTTCCATTTGCGGCTGAAATTAGAAAACAGGCTGGGATACCTACTGCTGCTGTAGGACTTATAAATACACCACAACAAGCAGAGGATATTTTGCAAAAAGAGGAAGCTGACCTTATCCTTATTGCCAGAGCGAGCCTTCGGAATCCTTATTTTCCGCTCTATGCCGCTCATGTCCTTGAAGGCAATAGCGTTGAAAAATGGCCTGATCAGTATAAGAGGGCTTATCCTGCTCATGGTGAGTGGAAGTAACGGCAATTAAGAAATAGAATAATTCACATAAGCCTTTCGATGTACTTTGCTATAGAGAAAGGTTTTGTGATTCTCGGAGGACATTGTTTTTGAAATTCGTTGGAAGAATTTCATTTGTACTTGCTTAAAAGACTATTGTTTTTTCTATACTCTTCACTTTTCTTTATTATGAACATCCACAGTTGACCTTTGTTATTCAAGTTAATAACAGAATCGAAGGTAGAGTCCATTCCACAATAATAATAAAAATCATAAATTTTTTCCACCGGTATTTTTAGTTTTATTGCCATCAATGAATCATTATAATTTTCAAACACTTTATTATATTTTGCGGTTTTGTTTTCCAGCTTTACTCTATTTCTAAGCATTTTTGTTCTACCGGAAATGGCATTAATTAATGGATCTATTTTCACAGCAGCTCCTCTAAAGTCCCATGTCCGCGCTGTATATAATCTTCTTTCACTTTGTGTCTTCACATTTACACCAGCATTAAGTAAACTTAATGTTTTAGAAGAAACTTCAGGCTCAATTTCAATGTTCTGAATATCTTCTTCTAATGACCCAGTAAGGTTTCCAAGAGTTAAAATCACTTCTTCCAACTCCACAACTTGCTTTTCTAATAAAACATCTAAAGACCCGTTTTTTAATATGTTTGCATCAATTTTTATTTCTTTTTTTTCAAATTGAATAGATGAGAATAATAGGATGTCATTGAGTCCAACCGGAATTTCAAAATATCCATTTCTATCTGTTAAAACCCCTTTTTGGGAACTTATATTTAAAACATGAATTTCGGAGAGATTTTCTTCATTGGCAATCACACGACCTTTTATAATGGTGTTTTGAGAATATGTAATAACACTAAACAACAAAAATTTAACTATAAAGATGAATCGTATTTTCTTATTTGAATATCGCATTAACCGAATAGAGCATTTTATTTTTTGATTTAAAAAGTATGATTTGTTTCTTTTTAATTTTCTTAAAAGTGTCCATAAGTCTTCTTATTCTCCCAAGCAATCCATTACTAATAAATTTAGGAGAAGAAGAACTCCTTGACTACTTATCACCATTATTAAACAACTATGCAGTCCAACCGTTCGAGCTTCTTACTGGCATCATGAAAGTATATGTTCTCTAATGTAAATACCGACTCTCATTTAGGTTTTTCTCTTTAAGAGAAACTCTGTTCGACCGGGATCAGCTCCCATCACAAGGATTTCTAGTTTACTATCACTTAATTTTTATGCAATAGTTTATTTCACTTTTAAGCTACCTCCAGAATATACTGTCATTATAATCAGATGGTTGATAATTAATTAGGTAAAAAAACAAAACACCTATCAGTTAACATGATGTAATTCAGTGCATTAATGCTGAAAAACACAACATATATATCAAATATAACAAAAAATCACAGTTGTTTTTAGGGTATATCAACATACTGGGAACACCTAGACTTCTAAATTATGTGAAATGAATCCGGGAATGAATTTCACAAATCCTCATTAAGTTGTTTATCCAAGTCACCGTTAGAGAATTTCCTTTATTTTTATGGCAAACTAGCCAACTCATGAAAATATTTACAATCGTATTAGCTCTACTGTGCGTATCAAATACAGTAGCTCAGGAAATTCCTACTACCGAGGCTCAAATCCTTCAACAAATGAAATACCAGGCTACATCGCAGCTAATGGATAAATGGTATCCCTTGGTTTTGGATTATGAAGATGGTGGTTATTTTAGTGAAATCTTATATGATTTCAAGGTGGGTAGCGAACAAGATAAAATGATCGTAACCCAGGCAAGGCATATTTGGGCCACTTCGAAGGCCGTTCTTTTTTACAAGGACAGTAGTTTTCTAGCCTACGCCGACCATGGTTTTGAGTTTCTGAAATCCAAAATGTGGGATGCTGAGCATGGTGGTTTTTATGATCTCGTCAATAAAAAAGGGGTGCCAATTCAAAATGAAAGACCTCAAAAAACTGCTTATGGCAATGCTTTCGGGATTTATGGCTTGGCTGCATATTACAAGGCCTCTGGGAATCGAGACGCACTGGATCTTGCTAAAAAAACCTTTTATTGGCTTGAAGAAAACAGCCATGACAAGGTATATAAGGGCTATTATCAATCTCTTGAATTGGATGGAACACCTATTAAAAGAGACGCAAGTTTTCTATCCACCTCGGAGATTGGTTATAAGGATCAAAACAGCAGCATTCATCTGTTAGAAGCTTTTACAGAACTATACCACGTTTGGCCGGATGAATTATTAAAACAACGCTTGGAAGAACTTTTGGTTTTAATCCGTGATACCATCGTAAGTGAAGATCACTATATGAACCTTTTCTTTTTGGAGGATTGGACTCCTTTGTCCTTTAAGGATACTTCTAAGGAAACTATAGCAAAGCATTATTATCTTGATCATGTTTCCTTTGGTCATGATGTTGAAACTGCTTATTTGATGTTAGAGGCCTCTGAAGCTTTGGAGCGGGAAGATCATCAGTATACTCTTGAGATTGGAAAAGCCATGGTCGATCATGCTTTAGAGTACGGCTGGGATAATAAGCTTGGAGGGCTATACGACGGTGGTTACTATTACGAGGGTTCCAATAGCCTGGAGATTGTCAACAGTGATAAAAATTGGTGGTCTCAAGCAGAGGCCTTGAATACCTTACTGCTAATGGATTCTTATTTTCCTGACGATGAGCATCAGTATAAGAAGCGTTTTAAGGAGTTGTGGATCTATGTAGATTCTTATATGTTGGATCATACCCATGGAGGTTGGTATGAGTGGGGCTTAGATCGGCGTCCAAACAGCAGAAAGAATCCGAAAGGGCATATCTGGAAAGCGACCTATCATCATTACAGAGCGCTGTTAAATTGTATTAGTGCTTTGGAAGCAAGATCGTAAAATGTATAATAAACGAACTACTAACTAGAATCATGGATATTAACGAAGCGACCATAAAAAAACTTTGTAGAATCATTACGCCCAAAGGAATTAGAAATTCGTAATCAACTTGACTGTGGCTATTCTTACGACGGCAAAGAGGTCATTCTTTTTGAAATTCGTCCGGTATGGAATAATCCAGATGAAATTCAACATCAAGAGTTTGCAAAACTTCGATTCATTAAAACACGAAAACAGTGGGAGCTCTATTGGATGCGTGCAAGCGGGAAGTGGCAGCACTATGCGCCTTTTCCAAAATCAGCGCAAATAGATGAGTTGATTAAAGCTATTAAGGATGATAGTTACGGTTGTTTTTTTGGTTGATTACTTTACTACTTAATGAGATTTGCATGGTATGATTTAAAGATATACTCATAGGGAAACCCGTGGCCTCCCTATGAATATGTTATATTGTAATGAATTAGAATTTATATCCCAGCCCAACGCTTAAGGCGTTAATTTGTGAATCTACGTCCATGTCTTGAGCATCAGCGGCGTTTTTTATCTCCTTTGAGAACCTGTTGGTAAGCTCGAAGCTATATTTTGCTTCTACGAAGAAATTAGAATTTATCTGATAACCTAACCCAAAGGCTAGGTCCAGACCAAAGGTGTTCAGGACGTCTGTTCCTTGTATAGAGGTGTCTTCCAGCATAAAGGTTGCTTGTGGTCCTGCTTGCAGATAAAATCCGGAGTTTTCAATATAATATTGAGCCATTACAGGAACAATCAATAAATTTGTTTCCTCTGCATTGGCATAGTTTACTGATGGTTGTAAATGAAAGCTTTCTGATAATGTAAAATCAGCCAAAGCTCCTACGTAAAATCCGGATGAATTCCCGGAATAAGAGACATCTTCATTAGAATTAGAAGACTTACCTTCCATATTGGTGTAACCGGCCTGGACACCAAAGTTCACTTGCTGACCAAAAGATGCCATCGCAGTTAGTAAAGCACCTAAAAATAGTAGTTTTTTAAGCATAGTATATTTATTAAGGTTTAGATCGGCAAATTTAAATTAAAAATTCAATTATAAAATCACACAATCAATAAATCAGGTTCTTCTGTTTCTTTATACATTTTTTCATCATAAAAGAAATATGCTCTTGGAAGCGTTCATGAATCTGATATTATGCTCACTGAAAATACCTTATCAAATGTGAGTTATGTGAAACGAAAAAATGTACATTTTTAAAGAGAAGGACAAGATTAGAAAAACATAAAAAGGCTTTAATCAACCTTGATTAAAGCCTTTTTTAGTCATAGAACCGATAAAAGGGGTCTATTTGTCTATAAATGAAATATTAAATGTTAAAATTTAACAAATCAAAAAAAATACTATTTAAGTTTGAACTGCATTATCCCCTAACCTAGAAAACCAACTAACGCACCAACTATTATGGATCAATATTACTATCCCAGAATTAGATACTTTCTTTTCCTGTTTTTTTTATTTATAGCCTTAACACAAGGTTTTAGTCAAACCTATACCGCTCCCACAGCAACATCTCCCTCAGCGCCTATAGTTAATGAAGATCAAAGTAATGTAGAGCTGGCTGATGATATTCATATAACTGATGAAGATGGGGATGATCAAACCGTAGCATTTACAATAACCGGAGGAACCTTAAGTCTAGGTACCTCGGGAATAACCTTTAGTAGTTCAGGAAACGGATCAACTAACTTTACAGCTTCGGGTACTTTAGCAAATATCAATGCAGCACTGGATGCAGCTACATTTACTCCGAATCCAAATCTATATGGCAGTAATGCAGCTACCATCTTATTTGTATCCAATGATGGTACCGGCTATTCGAATGCCGCATCAGTTACCTTTGATATTACAGGGGTCAATGATGACCCAACTATTAACGGATTACCCCTAGAAATTACAGTAGAAGAAGATTCTACAATGGATCCATTCGATATATCATCAGCGACAGTAAGCGATGTTGATGCCGGAAGCGGTGAGCTTACTTTAACATTGACTGCTACCGGAGGGATATTTGATGTAGCTGCCGGAACAGGAATTACATTAAGTGGTCACTTGACTAGTCAATTACAAATAACGGGGAATTTGACTGATTTGAACAATTATATTAATGCTCCTACAAATATTTATTTTAGACCTTCTGAAAATCTTAGTGGTTATAATGGCGGTTCAGTAGATGTTTCAATAAATGACAACGGGTATACAGGTGCCGGTGGTGGTGAAGATATATTTATTGGCACAGTCAACGTGAACATTACAGCGGTGAATGATGCTCCCCAAGTGACTCTGCCTGCTACAATTACTGTGACGGAGGATGTAAATACAGCACTGACTGGTATTAGTTTTTCTGATGTAGATGCAGAAACAGGAAGTGTTACTGTTGATATGAGTGTGGTAACTGGAAGTCTTTTTGCCCCAACTGGGGGAGGAGTGATTATTTCGGGCAGTGGCAGCTCGTCAATTTCTCTTGCAGGTGCAATAGCTGATATTAATGCCTATATAGCAGGATCTAACTTGAAATTCCAAAATCAGTTTGGAAATACCGCTGACCAAAACTTGAACGTTACCATCGATGATAACGGAAATACCGGTAGCGGTGGGAATTTATCTGATTCCGGGATGACGACACTCATCGTTTCTCAACCTGTAGTGGCTGTGGTAACTAGTGTTTCTGTTCCGGCAGATGGAACATATATAGCTGGGGAAACTATGGATTTCATTGTTAGTTTTGATAAAGATGTCTATGTAGATGTATCCACTGGAATGCCGGAACTTTCACTAACCATCGGAGCATCCACCGGATTAGCAGTATATGTTTCAGGAAGCGGTACATCTACTTTAGTGTTTCGTTATTGGGTTCAATCAGGAGATGAAGATACAGACGGGATAGCGCTATCCCCAACAATAGAAGCTAATGGCGGAACAATTCAAAACGATGGTGTAGATGCAGATTTAACGCTTCAGAATGTTCAGAGCGCTCAGAATTTATTAATAGACGCAGTCGCTCCTTCAGGTTATACGGTGTTAATAGATCAAAATCAAATCAATGCCTCCAATCAATCGAATGTAGGTTTTACCTTTTCGGGAGCGGAGATCGGAACAGATTATAATTATACTTTTACTAGTTCAAGCGGAGGCACACCTGTTACCGGATCGGGAGTTATAGTTACCGCTACCGACCAAATATCAGGAATAGATTTAAGTGGTTTGAATGATGGAACCATCACCCTTACTGCCACCTTAGAAGATGCTGTGGGGAATACAGGAATTTCAGTCGTGGATACCAGTATCAAGAGTATGCCAATTACACTTGATATTACCGTGGATGCCGGTCAAAGCAAAACCTACGGCGAGGCAGATCCTGAATTTACCTATACAGTAACAGGTTTTGAGAACGGAGATGATGAATCAATTTTAAGCGGAGCACTTAGTCGCGCTGCAGGAGAGTCCGTTGGAGGTTATGAAATTCAACTGGGAACCCTAAGTGCGGGATCTAATTATAATATAAATTTAGCTAGTGCAGATTTTAATATCTCACTGGCTACACTTGATATTACCGTAGATGCCGGTTCAAGCAAAACCTATGGCGAGGCAGATCCGGAACTTACCTATACGTTAACAGGTTTTGAAAACGGAGACGATGAATCAATTTTAAGCGGAGCCCTTAGTCGCGTGGCGGGAGAAGAGGTCGGAGCCTATGCGATTCAACGGGGTACCTTAAGTGCCGGATCTAATTACAACATAAACTTAACTAGTGCAGATTTTAATATCTCACCGGCCACACTAGATATTACTGTAGATGTCGGTTCAAGCAAAACCTACGGCGAGCTTGATCCGGAACTTACCTATACCGTAACAGGTTTTGAAAGCGGAGATGATGAATCCATTTTAAATGGAGCACTTAGTCGCGAAGCTGGAGAAGAGTTCGGAACCTATGCGATTGAGCAGGGAACCTTAAGCGGCGGATCTAATTACGTTATCAATTTCATCGGTTCAGTTTTTAATATCTCACCGGCCACACTTGATATTACAGTAGATGCCGGTCAAAGTAAAACCTTCGGCGAGCTTGATCCGGAATTTACCTATACAGTAACAGGTTTTGAAAACGGAGATGATGAATCAATTTTAAGCGGAGCACTTAGTCGCGTGGCGGGAGAGTCCGTTGGAGGTTATGAAATTCAACTGGGAACCTTAAGCGGCGGAACGAATTACACTATTCAGTTTACCAGTTCCGACTTTAACATCACATCAGTCGTACTTGATATTACTGTAGATGTGGGTCAAAGCAAAACCTACGGCGAGCTTGATCCGGAACTTACCTATACGGTAACAGGTTTCGAAAACGGAGACGATGAATCCATTTTAAGCGGAGCCCTTAGCCGCGAAGCTGGAGAAGAGGTCGGAACCTATGCGATTGAGCAGGGAACCTTAAGTGCCGAGTCTAATTACGTTATCAACTTCATTGGTTCAGATTTTAATATCTCACCGGCCACACTAGATATTACCGTAGATGCCGGTTCAAGTAAAACGTATGGCGAGGCAGATCCTGAATTTACATATACGGTAACAGGTTTTGAAAGCGGAGACGATGAATCAATTTTAAGTGGAACACTTAGTCGTGTTGCAGGAGAAGAGGTCGGAACCTATGCGATCGAGCAGGGAACCTTAAGCGGCGGATCTGATTATAATATAAACTTTACTAGTGCAGATTTTAATATCTCACCTGCTACACTTGATATTACCGTAGATGCCGGTCAAAGCAAAATATTTGGTGTGGCAGATCCTGTATTTACGTATACCGTAACAGGTTTTGAGAACGGGGAGGATAAATCAATTTTAAGCGGAGCCCTTAGTCGCGTGCCAGGAGAAGAGGTCGGTACCTATGCGATTGAGCAGGGAACCTTAAGCGGCGGAACGAATTACACTATTCAGTTTACCAGTGCAGATTTTAACATCACATCAGTCGTACTTGATATTACCGTAGATGCCGGTCAAAGCAAAACCTATGGCGAGGCAGATCCTGTATTTACGTATACGGTAACAGGTTTTGAAAGCGGAGCCGATGAATCAATTTTAAGTGGAGTACTTAGCCGCGTTGCAGGGGAAGATGTCGGAACCTATGCTATCGAGCTGGGGACTTTAAGCGGAGGATCCGGTTATACAATCAATTTCACTAACGCAGACTTTGCTGTCGAACCAGCTATTCTAAATATCACAGCTGATGCTAATTCAAAAGTCTACGGAGAGACGGATCCTGAATTCACTTATCATGCCGGCGGTTTTGTAACCGGGGATGATATAGCAATAGTAACGGGAGCATTATCCCGAGCTACTGGCGAAGATGCGGGCAATTATCCGATAACTTTAGGAAACTTAAGCGCTGGGATTAATTATGACCTTCACCTTGAATCGGCAGATTTTGAGATTGTAAAAGCAGACCAAGAAATTACCTGGAGCCAGGATTTGAGTTTTGGTTGTGAGAGTGATTCACAAGTTTCATTAACAGCATCGGCAAGTAGCGGACTGCCTGTAACCTATACTGTAGCAGATACATCCATTGCCGAGGTAACAGGAAACGTATTGTCAGCGAAAGCATCAGGAACGACAACGATTATAGCGCAACAACCGGGCGATGAAAATCATCATCCGGCCACCTCAGTTGAAAAGACGGTGCTAGTGAGTCAAAACGGACTCATTCGTCAGCACTGGGATGATGTTTTGGTCTTTGATAACAGTAGCGGAGATTTTGTGAGTTATCAATGGTATAAGGATGGTGCTCCTGTAGCGGGAGCTACGAAGCAGTATTATTCTGAAAACGGAACTTTAAGCGGACGTTATTATGTGGAGGCCACAACCCAAAGTGGTGAAGTGATCATCACCTGCGTTTTAGAATTGTCTGGGGAGAACTTTGCTAAAAGCGTAAGGCTAATCCCTAACCCGGTTCGGGCATCCTCTACATTTGTGGTTGACTGTAGTTTTGATGAGGCCTCCCTGAGTGGAGCTTCCATTAGTATCATCGACCTTAACGGAAGGCTTATGCAAACGGTCTCAGTTACAGATTCACAAACCAGTCTAACTGCTCCAACACAGACAGGGATCTATGTGGTGGTCCTTAGTCTAGGAGACGGCACTCGAAAGACGGTTAACCTTTTGGTGAATTAACTCATTATAGTATAATCAATCAGTATCAGATGAAAACAACACTACTTACAAGTCTATTTTTGATATCAATAGTATACAGCCAGGGACAAGAACTCACCGTTTCACTACACGGAGGAGTCTCCGGGATTTCTTATAAAAGTGATGTGGGAGAAGGTAGCCTGGAACTCGGGGGCGGCATAGGGATAGGTTATACGCACTTTTTAAATGAACATTGGGGCCTGCAGACAGGAGTGGAAGCCAGACTGAATAGAAACACCTTTACCCTGGATAACAACAGGCAGTTTACAACCTATGAGATAGACGATCAAGGGTCAGCATTTGAATATCGGGTAAGTGCAGACGGCTATGAGGAGGATCAAAAGTTTTATAGTTTTTCCATTCCCTTGATGCTGCAATACCACACAATGTTCTCTGATAAGACAGGTGTTTATTTTGGGCTTGGAGGGAAAGTTTTATTCACCGGTAAACAAGACATCGAAGCCAATGCCGAAGCTTTAGCCCTTAGCGGATACTACCCGGATCTCAATCTGGAAATCGATGATTTGCCGGCTCATGGATTTGGTAGCATAAGCAATTGGGAAGGGGATTCAAAAGTATCCTTAAAAACATCAGTGTTGTTAAGTGCAGAAGGAGGTCTAGTCTTTAAACTCAAAGACAGGCTGAATTTATACACCGGAATTTATGTCGACTACGGATTAATGGATCTTCAGGATGCTGATGCATATACAAACATTGTAAGTTACAGCCCAGAACGCATTGAAGGAGTATCAGCCAATGGGGTGTTAGCTATGGAAGACGTTGTAGAGAACAGTAATTATATCTCTGCTGGTGTTCAATTAAAATTAGGGTTTGGTTTAGGTGCGAAGAAACAATCACTGGAAGAAGAGGAAGATGTAGTTATTGTTGAAGAGGCTGTAGAAGTACAAGAACCGAAACCGGTTGTAGTTGCTAAGCAGCCCAAAGAAGAACTTGAGAAGCCTACCTTTACCGACTCTGAATTCACATATATAAAGGAGCCGCTTATATTTGGTAATATTGATCAGACGCAAGTACCGGAGCCGTTAGCAGAACGGCTAAACACTATAGCCCATATGGTAAATAAGGATGAGACCGTAAAGCTTCATATTATGGGACATACTTGTGATTTGGGGAGTGAATCCCTAAATCAGCGAATAGGACTGGAAAGAGCTGAGGCGGTGGCAGATTATTTAGAAACTCAGGGTGTTTCCCGTGATCGTATGAAGCTAATTTCCAAAGGAGAGGAAGATCCCTTAGTGCCAAATACATCTCATGATAACAGAGCAAAAAACAGGAGGGTTTCTATTGATCTGATTTTTTAGAAACCAAATATAACCTGGAAATATTAAACATAGTGTATAGTAAACTCAACTACTGACCAGTATCATGGATATTAACGAAGCGATCATAAAAAACTTTGTAGAATCATTACGCCCAAAGGAATTAGAAATTCGTAAGCAACTTGACTATGGCTATTCTTACGATGGTAAAGAGGTCATTCTTTTTGAAATTCGTCCGGTATGGAATAATCCAGATGAAATTCAACATCAGGAGTTTGCAAAACTTCGATTTATTAAAACACGAAAACAGTGGGAGCTCTATTGGATGCGTGCAAGCGGGAAGTGGCAGCACTATGCGCCTTTTCCAAAATCAGCGCAAATAGATGAGTTGATTAAAGCTATTAAGGATGATAGTTACGGTTGTTTTTTTGGTTGATTACTATACTACTTAATGAGATTTGCAAGGTATGATTTAAAGATATACTCATAGGGAAGCCCGTGGCCTCCCTATGAGTATGTTATATTGTAATGAATTAGAATTTATATCCCAAACCAATGCTTCCGTAGCATGTGTGAAGATATACTTGTAAATACCCTATGTATGTATGGGCATTTAAATGGAATACTCAATTCATAGACATATTTTGTGAACCTTAAGTATTGATCGACAACGAAAATGGAAGTGGTTTGAAAACACGATTCCATTTGTAGAATAATAAACAGGTTCAAAAAATTTTGGAGTTGGTATTATTGTAGATATCTTTCTATACTATAATTATTGTAAAACATAATAAACGAAATAAAATATTGAAAAATTTCTTTCATTTAGTTTTTATTTAACTCTGATTATTATAATTTAGGCACCTAAATATTTTATATGATGATCAACTTTAAACTACCAACCTATCTGTTATGTTGCATGGCACTTTTTATTGGATGCCAAAGTTCTACAGAAAAGAAAGCAACATCTGAACTTTCAGTATTAGAACATTCGGTGAGACAATATGATACAACCTATGCCAGTGTAGAACTTCATATTGACAGCAAGCGATTTATGCCCAGGACAATAGAGAACAATAAACGTAAATTAGTCGGAATATACGATTGGACAAGCGGATTTTACCCTGGTTCATTATGGAATTTATATGCTTTAACCAACGATAATAAATGGAAAGAAAGAGCTGTTACCTATACTGAAAAACTTGACTCCATTCAGTATTGGACAGGAAACCACGATGTGGGTTTTATAATGGAATGTAGTTATGGAAATGCACTTAAGTATGTTGATAATAAGGAATATGATTCCATTATCGTACAAACAGCCAGATCGCTTTCTGAAAGGTTCAGGCCTAACGCAGGTATTTTACAATCTTGGGAAAAAAATAATAGATGGAGTTGTCCTGTGATCATAGATAATATGATGAATTTGGAGTTATTGTTTCATGCTACCAGAATTTCAGGTGACTCAACTTTTTATAATATTGCCGTCTCTCATGCTGATACAACGATGAAGAACCATTTTAGGGAAGATAATAGTTCCTTCCATGTAGTGGATTACGATACGAAAACCGGAGCTGTCATTAAGAAAAACACCCATCAGGGGTTAAGTGATGATTCAGCTTGGTCAAGGGGACAGGCATGGGGATTATATGGATATACAATGTGCTATAGGGAAACCAATGATCAAAAATATCTTGATCAAGCGATAAAAATAGCTGAGTTTATAAGGAATCATCCAAATATGCCGGAAGATAAGATCCCATATTGGGACTACAATGTGCCGATCTCAGATGGAACCCCTAGAGATGCATCGGCAGCGGCAATTACTGCTTCAGCACTTTATGAGTTAAGTCAATATGTTGGTGAAAGTACTGCAGAACAGTATCTGAGTTATGCAAACCAAGTGATGGAAAGTCTTGGTTCTCCTAAATATCTGGCCAATATAAATGCAAATGAAGGATTTATTTTAAAGCATTCAGTAGGTAGTAAGCCACATGAGGTAGAAATTGATGTACCTCTTAACTATGCGGACTATTATTTTCTTGAGGCATTGATTCGAAAGGAAAAATTAGAAAATTAATATAAATAGTATAGCGCAAATTATTGTGTCAATCGTCTACAACAATGAATAAGCAAGATAAAGACAATTTGTAGGTTATTCTTAAAAACCGTGCTTACCCATTGCCTGGCTATATTTTATAAACGGAATGAGTTTAATAAAATTTTAACCCTTGAAAAAAGGAGGTATTACCATATACGAGATTGCTGATAAATTAGGTGTAGATAGTTCAACAGTTTCTAGAGCACTTAATAATAGCAGCAGGGTTGCAAAAAGCACCAAAGACAAGGTGTGGGCTGCGGCCAAGGAACTGGGATATCAACGAAATTTATTAGCATCCAATCTCAGAATGAATAAGTCTAACACCATTGGAGTGGTGGTTCCCAGAATTTCGAGACATTTTTTATCTTCAACAATCGCAGGTATAGAAGAAGCATCTTATGTAGCTGGGTTCAATGTGGTTATTTCCCAATCGATGGAGGATTTGAATCGGGAACGACGCATTGTAAATAACTTGATTTCGAACCGAGTAGATGGAGTGCTGATTTCGGTTTCTATGGAAACTACAACCGGAGATCATTTAGAATATTTTAAAGAAAATAATATTCCTTTAGTCTTTTTCGACAGATGTTGTGAGAATGTAACTGATAGTAATAAGGTATTGATAGATGACGAGCAAGCTGCCTATGATGCTGTGAATCATCTTATTTCAAAAGGGTGTAAAAGCATTGCACACTTTGAAGGTCCGCAAAACCTAGAAATATACAAGAAAAGACGCATGGGGTATAAACGGGCACTAGAAGAAAATAAAATAAAATACAGAAAAGAACTTGTCCTTATATCCAGGTTGATGGAGCAGGATGGCCATAATCTTACCAAACAATTAATAGAAGCCAACGAAACGATTGACGGTATTTTCTCTGCGAATGACGTATCGGCCATAGGAGCAATGAAATATTTAAAAAGTATAGGGAAAAGAATTCCGGAAGATATATGTGTTTTCGGGTTTAGTAATGAACCTATTTCTGAAGTTATAGAACCATCATTATCAACGGTGGATCAATCCGGGTTTGAAATGGGTAAAATAGCATGTGACTTACTGATTGACAATATTAATAAAAAAGGCGAAAAAGTAGATAGTAGGACTATCATATTGAACTCTACTATAATTGAAAGGGAGTCTACAAATAGAAAAATTTAGTTTTTTTATATCATAGTATACACTATGATATTTAATAGAGTAATACCAAGTTAACCTTGATTAAATTTTAGCTACCCTTTTTTTATAAATACAAATAATTAAGTTTCAGTTCCTTATTTTTATCAATGCCAAAAACATACTTAATAAGCTTGTAATAATGTATGTATCTGTGCATCAGTAATTTATACAATAATATATTTGTGTATATAATAAAGTTAAACTTAAGTATTACTATAACACTTATTTTATGTTAACGCAAAGGTTTCATTTTGTATTTTATACATTTAATGTGTGATAAAACAAGAAATAAAAAGGAATATACCTGTTTATTATATGTTTTTTTTATAAATAAGTCATACAATCGATTGTTTTGTTACGATATCTTTTGTATCATTGTTTTTCAATTAACATTTTATTAACTAACTAATTAATTAAAACTATGAACAGAAAACAAAAAAGTTCACCAAGATGGCGTTACTATAGTCTGATGGTACTTGTGTTATTTTTCATAAATGGTGTTGCGGCCAATACCTTTTTTGAAGACACAATACAATCGATTGTAATTGGAAAAATTACCGATGGATCAGGAACACCGATCCCGGGTGTCAATGTTTTATTGCAAGGGACTGGTAATGGTGTTACTACAGATTTTGATGGTAATTATGAAGTAACTGTCAGCGGTAATAATCCAGTATTAGTATATAGCTATGTCGGCTTTACAACACAAACTATACCGGTTGATGGTAGAAGCACGATAAATGTTACACTTGAGGAAGACGTTGCTCAATTAAGCGAAGTTGTAGTAATTGGATATGGTACCCAGAAGAAAGTATCTATGACTTCAGCTGTTTCGACAATTACATCGGAATCAATCGAGAACAGGCCGGTGACCAATGCTATTAACGCTCTTCAAGGTACCGCTCCGGGACTTAATATAACAAGAACTTCAGGTCAGCCAGGAGATGAAAACCTCAGTATACAGATAAGAGGGGTATCCTCAGCGAACGGTGCAGTTGATCCGCTTTTGGTACTCGACGGAGTTTCAATGCCTTCTTTGGCTCCTTTGCAAAGAATGAATCCTGATGATATAGAGTCAGTGACAGTTTTAAAAGATGCAGCAGCAGCGGCTATATATGGAGCACGGGCTGCGGGAGGAGTTATACTTGTCAATACTAAAATAGGGAAAGAAGGAAAAATGGTGGTTGATTATGATGGTAGAATGACTGTTCAATGGGCATTAAATATACCTGATAGGATGGCCTTATTAGAAGAAGCGGAATATTCGAATTTGGCACGTGCAAATGCTGGCGTTGGTGCAGAGTATAGTGATTTCGATTTAAATAATATACGAAATGGTGTTGAGTTTGTTGTAGACCCGAACAACCCTAACAAATATCGGACATATAACCAACAAAGTATTAGAGATCAAGTCCTAAGGGATCAGTATTTTTTACAGTCTCACAATCTTAATGTTAGTGGTGGTTCTGAAAAAATCAGATATCTTTTTTCAACAGGTTATTTAAATCAGGATGGAGTATTTAAAGTTGGACCCGATGGCTACAAAAGATGGAACTTACGTTCAAATGTAAACGCAAAGATTACAAAGCATATTGATTTTGATACTAAACTAAGCTATACTGTAGAAGGTAAAGATAGACCTTCGGTAGGAGTGAGTGGATATGGTTTGTTACAACAGGTGTACCAAGCCAGGCAGCGTTATCCTATCTTTACTCCTGATGGAAAACTCTTTGGAGGTGCAGGAACTTCAGGTAATAATACTTATGCTATATTGCAAAAAGGCGGGTATCAAGATGATGATTATAATGAGCTCAATGGTATATTTACATTAACCGCCAAAGATTTTATAAAGGGTTTACAGCTTAAAACGATATATGGGAGGCAGATTGACAGAAAAGACTTTACTTCATTCAGGCGCACGGTCGAATTATGGGATTTAGATGATTCTCAGCCCGCTTTTTATCTAAACCGCCCTAATAATTATTACAGATACACTAGGACAAGGAATACCGACAATTTTCAGTTTTTGGTCGATTATGATCTGACCTTGGCGGAAAAGCACAAATTCCACTTTTTGGCAGGATATCAATGGGAAAGCTACCGAGAATCCGCTTTCAATGCTTCCGTGAGTAATCTGGTAAGTAATAATCTCCCTACATTAAATTTAGCCGAGGAAGGTTCTGAAACTGTAGGAGAAGGATCAATAGAGTTTGCTAATCAGTCAGTACTTGGTCGTTTCAATTATAATTATGATGATAAATATCTTATTGAAGCTACCATTAGATCTGATGAGAGTTCACGGTTGGCACCTGGACAAAGAATAAAATGGTTCTATTCGGCGTCTGCCGGATGGAACATGCATAAAGAAGGCTGGTTTGAACATGCTTTGCCTTTTATTTCTGAGTTTAAACCAAGATTTTCATGGGGGCAAGTAGGCAATGCGAATGCGGACATTATTGGGTATTATGATTATTTACCGATTATCCAAAATGGAAGCGGTTTGGTTTTTGGAGAAGCTGAAGACAGAGCTACTTATTTTTATCAAGGTTCCATACCTTCCTCATCCTTAGGGTGGGAAACACTTGAAACGACTGACTTCGGTTTGGACTTCGGAATATTAAACAACAAGATCACAGGAAGTTTTGATTATTATACCAAAACGAATAACAATATGCTTGTTCAGATTAGACGTCCTGCAACCTTAGGAGTAAACCCTCCAAGAACAAACCAAGGGGAACTTAAAAGTTGGGGATGGGAAGCTGCCCTATTTTACAGGAATCATATAGGAGATGATTTTAATTTTAGCATTGGAGTAAACGTATCTGACAACCAGAATGAGTTAATAGAATACGGGGAAGGATACGATTTGGTTAATGGAGGAACTAATGGCAAAATTACCGGTCATCCGCTTAACACCATTTGGGGATATCAGACTGTTCCAGGCTACATAGAATCTCAAGGGCAGTTGGATGGAGCACCATTTTATAGTAGTAATACGGGAATAGGTGATATAGAATATGTAGATCAGAATGGCGATGGAGAAATTAACAATGGAGGAGGAACTATAGAAGATCCCGGTGATTTGGTAAATCTTGGGAGTACTCAGCAAAGATACCTTTATGGCTTGACATTTAATGCCAACTATAAGAGTGTTGATTTCAGCTTATTTCTGCAAGGAGTTGGAAAAAGAAACATTCTCCCTTCCCGATATGTTTCTCAGCCTCTAATCTATTCTTGGATACAACCCGTGGCAATCAATGCAGATTATTATACACCGGAAAATACAAATGCTGCTTTTCCCCGCCCTTATATTGGAGGACACCATAATTATGCTACTTCAGATCGTTGGGTACTTGACGCCGCTTATTTAAGAGTTAAAAATATTCAGGTAGGATATTCAATTCCCGAGCAATATTTAGAAAAAATGTCTATGTCTAAAGTCAGACTATACCTTTCTGCGGAAAACATAGCAACGTTCAGCAAATTAGGAGTATTTGATGGTGTGTTGGATCCAGAACAAAAAAATCAAGTTCATTCGGATTACCCATTAACGGCTTCGATAGCTTTTGGTGTTAATATATCATTTTAATGATTTAAAAGAGATAATTATGATTAAAAGAAATAAAATAAAAATTGTATTGCTTGGTATAGTATCGATTTTTGCTACTTCCTGTGATGTAGACCGTATACCAGAGACAGTTATTACAGATCCTGCCTTCTGGAACAATGAAGCAGATCTTAAAGCAGCTGTGAATGTTTTATATTTTGAATTACCGGGTTTGCCAGAAACAAGTGACAACTGGTCTGATGATAGTTATGCTACCGGACCTAATTCCATTAGTGATGGTACCCGATTAACCCCTTCTTCAGATGGTTTTTACGGAAATCAATATACCGGGATAAGAAGAGCTAATAACATTATTGAGAAATCTCAAAAAGTTTTAGAGACAGGAGTTGAACCTGCTGTAGTCGATTTATACGTTGGAGAGGCCAGATTCTTCAGAGCCTGGAATTATTTTAATTTACTGAGACGCTATGGAGGGGTTCCTTTGATTTTAAGAACATTGAAAGAAAATGATCCTGAATTACAAGCTCCCAAGGCTACCCGAGAAGACGTATTGACAGCGATATATGAGGATTTGGATTTTGCTGCCTCAAAATTGGAATCACCTAGCGAGCAGAGTTCTTCAAACTATGGAAGAGTGACAAGTACCGCTGCCTTGGCTTTTAAATCGAGAGTTGCCTTGTTTGAAGGAACCAGAGCTAAGTTCCATAGTTATGGCAATCCACAAAAGCATTTGACTATTGCAAAACAAGCCGCAAAAGCGGTGATGGACTCCGGAGAGCATGCTATATATTCTGAATATTTTGATTTGTTCCAATATGAAGGAGAAGGGAGAAGCAATAAGGAAAATATTTTAGTACATCAATATGGAAAAAGTATTGAAGAATCAATTACTTCTCATGTTACACAACGTAACTTGGAGACAGGAGCTGCAAATCCAACCAAGGCTTTGGCGGATTCTTATTTAATGGCAGATGGATTGCCAATAGATAAATCTCCTTTGTATGAGGAGCCGACAACTACGTTTGAGGTATTTGAAAACAGGGATCCTAGAATGAACGCTACCTTCTTTAAAGATGGTGATGAGTATATAGGAACCAAACCTGTATTTACGGTTCCGGACCTAAACTTTCAGCGAACCGGTTTTGCCAATAGAAGGTATGCGCATCTTGAGGATTGGCAGAATTCACGCTCTTATATAGATAGAGCGGTTATAAGATACGCAGAAGTATTGCTTAACTATGCTGAGGCAACTTTTGAATTGGAAAATGGAATAAGTGATACTGATTTAAATATTTCCATTAATCAGTTAAGATCTAGGCCCAGTGTTAGTCTTCCAGGCTTAACCAATACGCTGGTCACGGCTAATGGATTAAACATGCGCGAGGAAATCCGTCGGGAAAGAAGAGTAGAATTGGCTTTAGAAGGCTTTAGATATTGGGATCTAATAAGATGGAAAACGGCAGAGATCGAGCTACCGAAACCTGTGCTTGGAAACAAATTATTCGCTGACTTTAATTTGTCCGAGGACGAAACAAGCAGTATTAATTTTGATGCAGACGGAAATATTCTATTACAAGACGCGAGCTTACGGGAGTTTGATCCTTCCAAAGATTATCTATTTCCTTTTCCTACAGATCAGTTGGGTTTAAATAAAAACCTTGAACAGAATCCGGAATGGTAAACTAATAACAGGTCATACTGATTCATTGATTAGTATGACCTATTATCAAAAACTTAAATAACACTTTATAAATGAAAACAATCAAAAAAAAGTTAACACTTTCATTATTGACGGTATTGATAATAGCGGGTTGTTCTAAGGACCAGTTTACACCCTCAGAGGAAAATTTAACCGCTACTTACTTACTTGGTGAACAACCTGGCTTTGAGAACGAATGGAGTAACAATCCTCATAAGTTGAACGTCATTTATTTTCTGCCCAAGGATGTAGAACCTTTTCAAAACTATAAACATCGAATCAGTGGTATTTTGCTGCAAACCCAAGAATTTTTTGCTGAAAATTTAGATAGAGAAGGTTTTGGAAGATCCTCATTTGGGTTGGATCTTCTAGCTAAGGAGCTGGTAGATGTAGATGTTATTCGTGGAGCTAGGGAACAAGACTATTATACATATTCTGGCGGAAGTGGAAAGGTTATTCCCGAGATCGAAGCTTATTTTGCAGAAAATAAGAATGCAAAAAAGAGTGAGCATACCTTGGTGATAATGCCATCACGATCCGGTGACCCGTTGAACCCTGGAGGTGTTCCATTTTATGGAGTAGGGAAATATTGTTTTGCACTGGATTACCCATCTATGGATGTGAAATATTTGGGACAGAATGATATATATGGCAACCTTGCCACTAAGTGGATTGGAGGGTTAATACATGAACTTGGTCACGGCTTGAATTGTCCTCATAACAAGGAAAGAAAAAGTGAACAAGCGGTTTTAGGGACTGCGATAATGGGTAGTGGGAATCACACTTACGGCAAGAGCTCAACCTTTATCACTGCAGCATCTGCGGCAACCTTTGCTAATTCTCAAACCTTTAGTGCTGTGGAAAGATTTGATTGGTATACTCAGGTTAACCACGATATCAAGAAATTAGATGCAAGAGTTGAGAACGGAAGCATTGTTATAGATGGTCAATTTGTCAGCGATTATGAGGTTACTGATATAAATTTTTATCACGACCCGGAACCATCCGGGGGAAATAAGGATTATGATACCCCTAGCTGGACAGTAAAACCGGACGGAAATACATTTCATGTGGAATCACCACTTTCCGATTTTTATAAGTTGGAAGGCAATTACCAGTTAAGAATTCGTTTTTATCATGAAAACGGCAGCTGGAAAACATATTCATTCCAATATGATTTTGAGAATGCTGTTCCGCTGTTGGATGGTGTGGTAATAAAAGAATTAATGGACAGGGATGGTTGGTCAGTAATTGAAGCAGATAGTGAAGAAGATACCGGTGCTGCATACAAAATACTTGATGGAGATCAGTCAACTATTTGGCATACAGAATGGAAAAACACCTTGCCAAATCATCCCCATTATGTAGTTCTCGATATGGGAGCTGCAACGGTTGTTGACGGATTCGCCTTTTTGAACAGATCAAACCTAAACGGAGCCATTAAAGATTGTGAAGTGTTTACAAGCAATGATAATATAAACTGGACTAGTCAGGGTACTTATACTTTAAAGAAACAGACAAGCTGGCAATATATTCAACTACCCGCCAGAGAAACTGTAAGGTATATGAAACTGGTAACAGCCAATGGCTACGGAGGTTTCAGATATACACATTTGGCGGAAATAGGTGCTTATACTGATTAATATAAATCATAGTTTCGTAACATAGGTATTAAAAGAACTTCTTGTTGATTAGTTAGTTTGAAATAGTTTTGCTATTCATTAGATTCCCTCCCAATGTTATTGGCAGGGATCTTTTGGTAAATATATTGATTCTGGAACCTTAAAAAAATATCGTTCTTTTTTTAAGGAATCTTAAGACATTTTAATCAATAAATACGCGACCAAATGAAGAATTATATTGCACTGATTTTAGTGTTGCTTACTGTCTTGGAAGTTAAAGCACAAGCAATGGATGTTATGGGGAAATTGGATTTTGATAACCCCAGACTTAAACAAGTGAAAATGTGGCATGACAGCGGTAATGTCAAGGAGGCAAAAAAGACGCTTTTGAAATATTACAGGGAGAAAGAAAATCTTTACCTAAGTGTTGACAAAAACGATATAGTTTATATAAGAAATAATTTTCCTGAAAAAGTGGCGAGTTCAATTCGTGTGGCGGATCAAGTACGACGGAAATATTTCTTATTCCGTTATGAGTGGGATATGGAGAAGACGATTGTTCCTTATACGTTTACAAAAGAAATAGATTGGCACCTAAATCCTTTTGGTGACCCCGAATGGACCTTTATGTTAAATCGTCACCGTTTTTGGATCGACTTGGGAAAAGCATATATGCTGACCGGAAAGGAAAAATATGCTAAAGAATTTGTGGATCAGGTAACACATTGGATAGTAAATAACCCTATTACTGATGAAACTAAGCGGACTAGTTGGAGAAGGATTGAAGCAGGAATCCGTATTGAAAACTGGGTGAAAAGTTTTGAATATGTAAAACATTCCAAGTACGTCACTCCCGATTTTCTTGAAATGTTCTTAAGTAGTATGGTTGAGCATGCAGCGTATATTGATAGCGGTTTTAATAGGCATTCTCAAATTAGTAACTGGGGCGTACTAGAATTTAACGGGCTCTTTACAGCAGCAGTTTTTTTGTCCGAATTTAAACAAAGCGAAGAATGGAAGAAAAGCGCTATTGAAAAGCTGGATACATGTATCCGGAATCAAATATTGGATGATGGCACTCAATGGGAGCAGTCTCCCATGTACCACAATGAGGTGATGCATTGTTATTTGAACGTGGTGTTATTGTCTAAACGAGCAAGGATTGAACTTCCAAGAAGCATTCTTGATCGGACGCTTCAAATGGCTTATGCCAATGTTGCGTGGCAAAAGCCTAATTATAATGAACCTCTGCTGGGTGATAGTGACGACAATGATTTGAGGGGTTTACTTACTATGGCAGCGATTCTTTCTAAGGATGAGCTATTGAAGTTCAGAGCTTATGATCAGCTTGATTACGAGAATTATTTCCTTTTCGGAGATACTTCAAACCAAAGTTATCAGCAATTGCCAATGAAGCAACCTGATTTTTTATCGGCATACCAATTCAATGCAGGCGATCTTTATTCAAGATCCTCATGGGAAGAAGACGCATTTTATAGCAGTTTTCATATGAGAAGAATTGGTGGCGGGCACTCACACGATGATTTATTGCACTTCACTTTATTTGCATACGGTAAGGATTATCTGGTAGATGGCGGTCGTTATACCTATGTTGGCAGTAGTGAATGGCGTAAGTACTTTAAGTCTAATACGGCTCATAATACTCTTGGGGTTGATGGACTAACGAATTCTGTTTATAGCGGTTCGTGGAGCAACTCGTTCGAGGCAAAGTCCGAAGGGGCCTATGTCGTGATTGAAGACGATTTTGACTATGCGGAGGTCTTTAATAAGGCGTACCTGCGTCTGGACGACCCGGTGCTTATAAAAAGAAGGGTGTTGTATCTTAAACCGGATATTTGGTTGTTGATTGACAGTTTTGAAGCTGAAAATGAACATCAGTATTCGCAGTACTTCAATTTTGCCGATAAACGAGTGAAGATTCAAGAAGGCGGACTCACCACTACATTCGACACGAATAACCTTAGAATTCAACCATTCAAAGAGGCAGGAATAACCTTAATCGATGCTTGGTACTCACCAGATTATAATTACAAGGAAGAAATTACTAGGGCAGAGCTGTCAAAAAAGGCGACAGGTTTCCATTCTTTTATCACCTTGTTGTATTTCCCGGAAAATAATAAAGTGGAATTCGAAAACATTCCTATATTGAATAGGAATGGCAGGAAGCTTGCCGATAATGAAGCGGAAGCTGTTCGTTTGAAAGTAAATGAAAAAGAGTATATTTTATTAGTATCACATGATATAGCTAACCGTTTATCCACTCATAAGATTGTTGACGATCAGATTGTGACAGGTGAGGTGGTGCTTATTGAACGAGTGGATGGAGAACAAAAGATCAAAGTATTAAAATAGAAAGTCAATACACCATAAATCAAACTTCTTTTTAATCATTGCAGATTTATTATCTACTGTGGTGGCTTTGGCACTAAAATACTCATGGATTTCTTTGGATGGCATATAGGGCAGAAAAGACGTATCAAACGTGAAGTTCAAGGTTCCAACAATCTATATTACCGATGCAGCTCAAAAAAAACATGCGAGCCGACTAGATTAACAGTAAATAGTTTCGTTATTGTCTAGTACAGATGTCTGATATTCACTTAGTTAAAGGTCTTTTGTATTAGGTAAAAATATGCTAATTCTATTTTATTTTTTCATCTGCTTTGATTAACCTAACAAACCTTCTAACGCGCTTCAAAGCACTGAATAAAGCTCAGGATGCCGATGAGGACTAATCCTTTATTTTCTGGATTCATAGCCATCAGTGCTGGTTGATTATTGAATCGTAAATGTACAGCTGTCCATAATGATTTGGACTTGAGATTTTGCAATTCTCGGCGGTATATTTCGTCTCTGGAGGTTTCGGATTCTCCCTCACTATAATGAAGCATTTGCATAATTTTATGTTGAACTTTCTCAAACTTAGTTTGGGTTACTTTCTCTTTGGGAAGGTTCCGGTTTAACTTAAAATATTCCCATACTAGAAAATAAACTTTCATTATATCTTCCAGCTCCACCATGGAAATATCTTTCCTATAACCTAACAGGACTGTTAAGAAGAAAGGTTGTTGCTTATAGATTTGATCAGAAACCTTATTTGCATATGCCGCATTTATATGGTCTATCTTTTTTATCAGCTTTGCCATTTCAGCGGTTTCTTTATAATCGTTTTCAGTATAGGTCATTTATTTACGTAATTCGTTGCGGTTTCGGGTCTACTTGCCAAGTGCTGTTGGAGCATATAGTGCCGGACTAAAGAGTGCTGCAAGTATATAAAAATAAAATTCTAACTGAAATTCTAAATTTATTTTTGAATTTCATATAACTTTTGAAGATTAGAACGTTGTATCCTGTGTAAGTTATCAACCAGTAATACAGGCTTAAATGCGATTAAGAAATATTGACTTATTCAAGGGAGTACTCATTTTATTAGTCATTTTGGGACATATGATTCCCGAGGCTATTGACAATTCATTCTGGAGAACCATCATTTACAGTTTCCATATGCCACTATTTATCGGTATCAGCGGCTTTTTATTCAATGCCGATAAAATGGTAAAATTCAATTTATTTCAGCTGATTAGTAAATACCGATTTAGGGTCATCTTACCCTGGGGAATAGCTGTTGTCGGATATTTTATTTATAATACATTGGAAACCCTAAACTTTAGTGGTTTTGAACTCGTAAAGGCAGTAGTATATCCTTTCTATCATTTATGGTTTATACCTGCCTTTTTAAGCTGGGTAGTGATTACTTGGTTATTCAAGAAAACAGGAATACAACATAATGTTATGCTTGCGATCGCATTTGTAATTTCAGTTGTATCACTTACACTGAGTTACTATCCCGAACTGTATCAAGAGTATCGGATTATCAATGCCGGAATTAAGCTGGTACTTCATACGTTTCGGCCTTATTTCTTATTCTTTTTTGTTCTTGGATTTGTATTAAAACATAAAGAGCTAAAGCGTCCAGGGTGGTTGCTCTACTTATTGCCTTTACTGGGATTGTGTATGGCGGGGTATTTGTTTTACAATCCCGTAAAAGTACTGTCTATTTTTAATTTCTATTTTTTAAATATTGTTCTGCTTATTCTGGCAGTACAAGTAGCTTCCAAAAGTATGATTCGGGAAGTTCAATCCATGGAATGGATAGGTGTTCATTCGTTGGCAATTTACCTATGGCATGTGCTTCCAATTTTCATTGCAAAGTATGTAGTGGGTGTTGATAATCTTTGGTTGTATTATGGAACAGCCGTGTGTTTGGAGATTATATTTGGGTTAACCTATAAATATGTATTGCGATACCCGTTTCTGAGGAAGTATGTTTTTGGAATGTGATGTTGAAAAATTTGAATAATTAAGGCTATTAATCTTTATTCATCAAATGGCAAAACGTCCTCTATATTGTTCACAACACCTTGTTCCCTGTATGAATTTTCAATGTTAAGTTGAACCATTTTAATCCCTTTCTTCCAAACTATATTAAACACAAAGAAGATATAGAGTTGAACCTGACTCCCTAAATCAAGCTCATTCCCTTTTGAATTCCATCTTTTTCTAACCTCTTCATTTCCAGCATCATTTAAGTCTAAAATTGAGGTATAAATCTTATATGTAGGATTCATTATTTTTACTTTGTCTTCCATTACTTCATCTTCAATTACATTTATATCAACATACTCAAGTCTTGGCAAATCATCTTCCCTGAGGATAAATATTAAATTTTGGTGCTTAGAAGAAGGGATTCTAATAACCTTTTTTTCAAACTCTTTCAATAAAGTACTATTAATTATTTGATTTATTACAACGATTACGTGCTTATTCTTATCAAATTTTAATCTTTTTAATGCCTTGGGAATATCGTCTTCTTTCAATAAATAACGAGCTGAACGAGAACTGAAAAACGAACTTGGTATCAACGCATTTACCCTGTTTCGTACTATCCAATCAGCCATAAAACTATGGTAATTCATATGTTGAACACCTTCATCTGTAAACGGAGATTTTGAATAAAGCTCAATTATCCTTCCATCAACCCTAAACCTCATCAGGTCTTCCTTTTCAGAAAAGTTATTCTTATTGATAATTTTCTCATATTTATCCATTGCATCACTCAGAATACTATTTGTAGTATATTCGAAATTTTGCACCTTGTCGGGAGATAATATGGCAGCCACTTGAGTATAATTTATATTATCAGTTATTCTTTCTTTTAGTTCTTCAACAAAGGTTGAAATTTCCTCCCCTTTACTATTTAATAACTCCTTGAAATTTAATTCTTCAAGTAAACATTTATTTTCAAACACCTTATTTACGGTTTCTACAAACAATGGTATGTTCTGCTCCCATTTTCTCAAGTGGAAATCATCTTCACGCGTTAAGTCCGGTGGAGCGATGTACCTTTCATTCAAATAATAAGAATGCAATCCAAATAACCTTATAAATAATACGACGATATATTTTAGTGTCCAATTAATTATTTCGTCATTAGCACCCAATCCTTCTAATCCTTTAAATGAATATTTAGTACACAGTGGATCTCTAAAATGCCTATCATTATCATTGAAATAGTTAAACCATTTAAAGACCTCATTCATGTTATTAGGAAGTAACACATAAACGGGAGGGGTGTTCTGGGTATATTTAAAAAACTTATTTAATACCTCATAGTTTTTTTCGTACATCATCATTCCTCCTAATACATAATGAAACTCTAAAAAGCGTTCTCTCTGTTCATCTCTTTCCTTAATTGCATTTTTATTCACAACTTCAACAACACTCCTATTCACAAATAATTCATCCTGGAAAGGACTCAATCGGTACTGAAAATATTGATGTGAATTAGACCAAAACATCATTAAAAAATCTTCTCGATTTCTTATTAAATTAATGTTTCTCCATAGCCATTGATATGACTTTACAGAAATTTTCAATTCCTTAAAATCTTCCCCAAGCAGCCATGCTCCGCTTATAGCTCTGTGTTCAATTGATTTATATTCAAAATTATCTATTCCATTAACTGTGTAAATTAGTTTATTAATAATAAAATACAAATCATCTGGGTATTCTACAGGAGTTTCAGTACTATGATTTTCTCGATATTTAGAAAACTCTTCAGAGTAAAAGTCTATCAACTCTTCCTCTATCTTCTCTACCTGATTTTTTACTCCATATATTGCAAATTCATTAATTGTTTTTAAAGTAAACTCACTACTAATAAGTCGATTATGATGCTTTTTTAATAGTAGCCCCCATATTGGAATAAACATTCCATTATACTTTGCAATCTGCTTTAACCAAATCACAAAAGTAGCAATGAGTATTACTGTCAAAGAAAAAGTTAAAAACTTTGCAGAGTTATTAATAAAAAAATTGTCCCAGCCAAAAAATGGCTTTATTGGGAAAATTAGAAACACAAAAGAGAGAATTGTACTTGTCAGAATAAATTCAAAGTAACTTATTCTATAACTTGTTTTTGGGAACCTCATCTCTTTTTGAAAAAATTCCGTCTTAAAAATTTCAGCTAAATAATGAGAGTTATATTTATCTCCAATGTTAGAAGTCTTATCAATTATTATCGGGTAAGCGATACCCAATATGGCAATATCAATTGCAACGCAAATTTCAACAATGTGATTTATAATCATGACTAATAGGTGTGTTCTAATTTAGGTCACAATAAATATATTGATTTTAACTCAGTTTAGAACATTTTCATCACTTTTACGCAATATAATTATCGTTATATTTATATTATGTTGCTACTATAAGGTGCGATAATCTTTCTCTGGATTTATTTTTTAGCGAACTTCTCTAATGGATATACCAAGATGATGTGATTTTTTTTCGTCAATTTTTTATGATAGTTTGAACTACCAATAATCTATACTAACCAATACATCACTGCATTATTTTATCCAATAATAAGGCAACACGATGCTTATGTTTCTGTATCCTATTTCTGAATACATTGTAAATAGGAAAAAGAATGATTAATTTTCAGCATGAAAACTATGAAAATGAAACCAAAAAGCTTTAGACTTATTGTTATATACCTCTGCTTAGGCATTGTTCCTTTTTTACTTATGGGAAACAAGGTAAATGAAAAGGATCCTTCTAAGCCCAATGTAGTTTTAATCTTCCTAGACGATGGCGCCTTTGAAGATTTTGCTCCTTTCGGGAATCCTCCATACCCGACTCCGAATGTTGAGGTTTTGGCAAAAGAAGGGCGTAGTTTCTATAACTTTTATGTACCTCAATCAATTTGTTCAGCTTCCCGGGCAGTGTTGATGACCGGCAGTTATCCGGGCCGCACTAAAGTTTTTGGAGCACATGGACCCGGAGACCCCGGGCTTGATCTGCAGTTTGCTACAATGGGGGAGGTACTTCAGGAGAATGGTTATAAAACTGGGATTTTTGGAAAGTGGCATTTGGGTGATAAACCAGGCCATAGATCCCATGACCGGGGTTTTCAGGAATCTTCAGGTTTGATGTATTCCCATGATATGTGGGCAGGACATCCGGAAGATCCAAAGTACTGGGGGCAATGGCCTCTGCAGTATTGGAAAAACGGTAAGGTTGTCATTGATAGTATGACTGCAGAAGATCAAAAAAAGCTTACCGGTTGGTACACTGAAGATGCAGTAAACTTTATAGACAAACATAAGGACGAACCTTTCTTTCTTTATTTGCCTCATTCCATGCCGCATGTTCCGCTTTTTGGCAGCGATACATTTAAAGGTAAATCCGGAACAGGAACATACGGTGATGTTATTATGGAACTAGATTGGTCCGTAGGACAGGTCAACCAGGCAATTAAAAGAAATGGTCTGGAGGAGAACACCATTTTTATTTTTATAGCTTCAGATAATGGTCCCTGGCTTTCCTATGGGGATCATTCAGGTATAACTCCTTTTCGGGAAGGTAAAGGAACTATTTTTGACGGAGGGGTTCGCAATCCCCTGATCATAAAATATCCCAAACAAATAAAAAGCGGTACCATATCTAGAAAAACATTCAGCTCTGTGGATATTCTACCTACTGTATGCGGGCTTACAAGCAGCTCCCTTCCGGAAAATGAGATTGACGGAAAAGATGTTTGGGATTTGATTTTAGACACCCCCGGTGCTAAAAACCAACATCAGTATTATCCATTTTCTAACAATACAAATTTTCAAGGTATAATAAGTAGCGACGGAAGATGGAAATTGCATTTAAAACATCCTTATCGTACACTATCCAAAGCAGGTGTTGGAGGTGAGGCAGGTAAGTATATTCAAAAGGAGATCGATACAAGTTTGTTTGATCTTCTCCATGATCCTTATGAAAAAGGGAATGTTATAGACAGCTATCCTGAAAAGGCAAAGGAACTTCTGGAATTAGCTGCTGAACATAAGCGGAAGTTTTTTACTGAAAAAACCAATTAATACTAATCTCAGGCTAACCTTTGTTTATAGTGTTTTACTTTAAACAAATAGGATATAAGAGGAGGACTTCCTTGGCGAGTTTTTTTGGGATTGGTATTTTTCCTACTGAAAATATTGGGGTTGTGTTTTCGGCTTAAGAACTCGAATTTCAATGCCTAAATAGTTTAAAGTACAAAAGATGTCAATTCTGCTTATTAAGTGATATTTGATTGTATATGATTGGTTTGTAATGTTCAAAGGGAACTATTCAATTCAGGTATATTTTTTAGCCAAAATGAGGAGAATCAATTAAAAAGATGATTTCGTTTTATCAAAATACCCAGTCTTCGCTTTTTAATGGTTATGTGACGAGAACGTTGAAATTACTGTAAAATAATTCAAATTGTAATCCGGACAATGTGTGTTTCATCGATTTTAAAGGGTTTTAATCCAATGATTTAGCGTTTAGTGTTGAAGTTTTTATTATGTTTAAGGTTCATTTATCTTAAAGAACCCTCTTAATCTAGCTGCTGCTTTTTTCTAAAAAATGAAAAAAACTACGGTAAAATATCGGATTGCTGTACTTCTTTTTGGTATACTTCTGATAGTACTTTTTAACCGTTGTCAAAAGACTTCCCATAAATCCGATCAGATATACACCGCTACAGAGGCCAAAGCTGCTATGCTAATTTCCAAAGCAAAGTCAAATCACTCTGATTCCACTGTTATATACTTAAAAGAGGCTTTTGGGCTTGTTGATAAGCTAGAGCAGGATTCTACTGCGGGGAAGTATCTTGAGAAGATTACAGCTCAAGCAATATTGTTAAAGGACTCCGTCCTTTTTAATAAGGCCAATGCCAAAGCCATGGCGCTTGCCAAAAAGACGGGGGATACGTTAAGAATGGGACTTGCGCATTGGAACTATGGCATTTGGTATCTTAATGAGGAGCGCTTTGACAGTGCGTATTATCAGTATAACAAAGCCCAACATCATTTTGAAAACCAAGGACATTCGTATTACGCCGGAAAGATGCATTATAGTAAAGCCTCTATCCTTTGCCGTAACAAATATTATACAGGAGCTGAAGTGGAAGTGTTTAGGGCGATAAAGTTATTTGAGCCCAATAAAAACTATAAACAGCTTTACCTGTGTTATAATCTTCTAGGGATCATCTATAATGAATTAAAGGAATATGAAAATGCGATTGACGCTTATACTAAAGGTTTAGGGTATTTAAAAAACGTGAAAGACCCCGGTCTTTATCGTGATCACACCCTAAACAATGTCGGAGTCCTCTATCATAAGTCCGGAGACTATCAAAATGCTATTTCTTATTTTGATAGGGCACTGGAGGATCCAAGGGTACAAAAAACGAATAAAGCGCTTTATGCCCGATTATTAGATAATAAGGCTTATAGCCGACTAAAACTTAAAGATACCACAGGACTTTATACCGAGTTTAATAGGGTTTTAAAGATCAGGGATAGTTTGGAATCCAAATTGGGTGTAATAACAAGCAAGCACCACCTGGCTTGGTATCGTGCTTATGCAGGGGATACCATAAGGGCAATGCAATTGGCAAATGAATCGTATCAATTGGCAAAGTCAATTCAAGGCAATAGTGATGTGTTTGATAACTTAGAATTACTTGCTGCAATTGATCCTTCGAATGATGCGGGGTACCTAAACGAGCATATTGCATTAAAGGATAAGTTAATTGATTACGAGCGCCAAACCCGCAATAAGTTTATAGCGATCCAATATGAGACTCAGAAATATAAACAACAGACTGCGAAGCTTGCTAAAATAAATGTCTGGATGTATATTTTTTCTACTTTGTTACTTTTAGTACTGATAATTTTATTTATGCATTACCGACAGCGTGTTCAATACAAGCAGTTACAATTAGAAGTCGCCCAGCAAAAAGCTGCTGGGGAATCATATCTTTCATTAAACAAACAATTGGAGAAATACGAAGAGGGCAGAGAAGAGGAGCGCCTTCGAATTTCAAAAATGCTTCATGATGGTATCCTTCCTAAGTTATATGCCATTCGGACGGGTTGGAATGATTTGAATCTCGAGGGGGACACTGAAAGCTTAGCAAAGCATGTGGAATATATCGAGGCACTAGAACAAATAGAAAACCAGATACGGGATGCTTCTCATGCTTTAAGAGCCAGTAGTATTTTCGCACCTGTAAATTTTACAGCTGTTATTGCAGATCTTGCAAAAGAAAGAGCTGTCACCGGAAAATTTAAGCTTACCATGGCTGCCGATAAGGAGATTGATTGGTCGTATTATGAGGACATTACTAAAGTGGATATTTACTACTGCATCAGCGAGGCTTTACATAACTGCATTAAACACTCCAAGGCGACAAAGGTTATTTTAAAGTTGAAGACTCAGGGACAGTATTTATTGGTAACCATTGCGGATAATGGGGTAGGGATAACTAAAAAACGAGGCAAAGGTATTGGCCTTAAAAACCTCCAATCCACCATCGATGAACTGAAAGGAAAATTCACTATTGAATCTACCGCGGATAAAGGAACTACGCTAGTTATGACCATTCCTTACCCAACATCAACCAACTTAAACTCAAACCTTTCATGAAAAAACACTACAAAACCCTTATTGTGGATGATCATGCCCTTTTAGCAGAAGGAATCGTAAGAACTTTAATGAAAATTAGTAATTCTACCGGTTCTGAATTTAATACCCATAGTGTTCATAATTTGGGTGATGCCTTAGCTGCATTGAAAACAAAGCCTTCGTTTGACTTGGTATTTTTGGATATAAACTTGGAGCCGCAGCCTGAAATAGGAATGTATTCAGGAGAGGATCTCGGAGTGGAGATACGCAAGCGTTATCCCGGAACTCTTATAATTGTTTCCACTATTTATAACGACTTTGCCCGAATTAAAAATATTTTTGGTAATGTTAAACCTGACGGTTTCTTAGTGAAAGGTGATTTGAACGGGAAAAAGATTGTCAGTGCGATTAAAGATGTACTCAATGAAACTCCTTTTTTCAGTAAAACTGTTTTAAAATGTTTATCCAATAATTTGGATACCGATATTAGGATTGCCAGTCTGGATCGACAATTACTTTTTGAACTTGAGAAGGGGCTTACAATGGAGAAAATTGCAGAGAATCTTTTAGTTTCGAGAACTACTGTTTTCAACTGGAAAGGGAAACTAAAAATTATTTTTGGAGTTGAAGGTGGCAGTGATAAGGATTTATTGGATAAAGCTCGTGAATTGAACTTTATATAAAGATGACTTTTATCTTCACAGAATCTCTCATCTGTAAATCTATAATTCTACCCATAAATAGGTCGTTTTAAATTTTTAATTTCTACCCAGGAAGTTAGATCGTACTTCTAGCAATTTTGTTTGGATCGTTGAAAGATACTTTACGGCAGGCCTTTTAAATAGTATCTTATCAAGTATCCATGATATAGATTTCCAAACTTACAACCACAATTTTATATGAAAAGGCGTAAAAAAAAGTTTAGTGTGCGCATTTCGTTCGACTGATCTGTACTCAGAGTACAGCTTTTCTTGTACTGAGAGTCCAGTTTTTTTGTACTAAGAGTACAACATTTCTGTACTGAGAGTACAGCACTTTTTAAAAATCATTACCTAGCTTTAACTTGTTTGAAATCAACAAATTATATAGGTCATGAAGTTGGGTAAAAAATATAGCGGAATTATTATAGAGATCATACGTTTTCTCTTTATAGTGTTGTTTGTGTATGCAGGGCTTACTAAACTAATGGAAGGGGATCGCTTTTTTAATAATCTGAATAACTCTCCAATTTTACCTGGTGGTGCAACAGCTTATATTTTGAGTTGGGGAGTTCCAACCTTGGAAATTGTTTTAGCCTTTTTTGTGGCTTGGCCAAGAAGCAGGCTTAAAGGATTGTACGGAGCCCTTGGACTAATGATTTTGTTTACACTCTATGTTGCAGGGATTGTATTTTTTAGCCCATACACCCCTTGTTCTTGTGGAGGAGTATTGACACTGTTGACCTGGCCACAGCATCTGATAGTTAATATAAGTTTTGTCTTATTAGCGGTATTGGCAATACGATTATACCACAGAAGGAAATTGTCAAATGTTGAACTATTTCATGATAAGGTGGAATAGGAGGCAAAGCCCTTATTCAGGTAATAACCTACTTAATGAATTAAAATTTAAACCTAATTTCTTTAGGTATCAAGATATTTTGTTGCGCAACAAAAGCAGGGAAGACCAGCCGAAAACCTATCCAGAAGTAGGCAAAATTATTAATCATGTAAATAATAAAATCATGAAAAATATCAAATTAATTTTACCGATGTTGGCCTTTGTATTGGCTATCGGTATGTCGTTTGCGTTTACAAGTGAAGCGCCAGATGATCTAGTAATTCTAATTGATGGAGTTAAGTATCAATCTCCTATTGATTGTCAGGGGGATGGACAAAACTGTACAACTTGGATCTCTAAAGATGGTAACGTAATGGAAGTTCAAGTGGAAAGGGAAACGGACCAGGGAACCTATGTTCCCGCGGCTACAGGTGTTCCAAGTACAATGGTGTTTGAATTTACTTCTTTGACTCCATTGAATTAATAAATGTTCATAATAACAATTAATGGTTATTACTAACGATAGGACACTCAAGTTTTTAAGTACATTTGACTTGAGTGTCTTATTCTATTTTACGCGTAATTTTCTATGGTATTACAAAATCTTTCTTACTCTCCTTTAATACAAACTCATATTGATGGATTTCATTTAGATATTTGGTGGCTACTTCTTTGATTTTTTCTGAAGTTAAAGAGCGGGCGTACTCCATGATTTTTTCTTTAAGTTTCGGAGTTGACATATATCTACCAAAAAAAAGCGGATCCTCCAAAACTATATCCTTTTCATCCATAGCTATTCCATGATCCTTGAGATCGATTATCATGGTTTTAATTTCCTTCCGAACCCATTGTAATTCGTCATCTAAAGCATCCACAAAAATAGTCAGGCTATATAAAGCATCTGCTTTCGAGTACCTCCCTTCAACTGTGTTATAATATACACTTGTCCCTTTTATAAAACGGAGTTCTTGATTGAACTTAGGTCCTAGGTAGATACGGATAATATCCATTGTAACTCTATCTTTCCAGTTATCCTCAGGGATCGGAACGATATAAGATAACATATAGGGAACGGTATAAAGTTTATAACCCGCTTTCATTTTATCCGCATAAAACGTATGGTAGATTGGACCTTTAGGTAATTCAATATCCATTTTATTAATATCATCCATATCTGAACAATTTACATTATTATCTGAAGGGAGATTTCCTAAATACTTTTGCAATAAGGGCAAAATCCGTTCTTTTTCGTATCTTCCTTTGACAACAAATGTAAAATCAGAAGCATTACCAAAAATAGTCTGATAACATTCCATGGTTTCTTCTAATTTAACATTTTGTTTTTGATAAAATTGTTCTGTACTTATCTGATTTGATGGTGCAAAGTCTCTAAAGTTTAATAACTTTGCAATGAAATTTTTCATATCAATTCTTGGAGATACTCCTCCATAAATTTCACCAAAATAGTGATCTTTTATTTGACTTCTCCATTGCGCGAATGCCGTAGAATCCTGCTGGGGTGATGTAAAATATAAATATACTAGTTGTAAATATTTTTCCAGATCTTCTAACTTTGATCTGGTGCTTACAGTCGAAGTGTTGCTCTTAATATGTAATTGTACAGGTTCTTCACTTGGGCGGAACTCTCTCCCTAATTTATTTCGTATTGAGTTCCTATTAAAGCTGCCTGCACCACTGAGTTTGACAATCTCTGCTGCACTGATTGCGGTATAATAGTCGTCTTCTGGAAAACAGGACGCTCCTCTTGGGCTGGTTCCACTAATAGAGATGCTTTCGGAAACATTGCCATTAAGTTCTTGCCAGTCAAGCATTAATTTCACCCCATTATCAAGTTCCAAAACCTCTAAGCCAGTATCTGGATCTATTCCTTTTTTTCGGTATTGCACCACTTTTAAGTTTTTTACTTCATTAGGGCTCATTAATGGAGAATTTTTCTCACCTACTGGTATTAATGTAGTTATATCAATAGTTTCGCTTAGACCTACAGGCGTCTTTATCGCTTCTTTAATCCAGCCCCGAACTTGATCTTCCGTATAGTCTAGTGCAGGGTGACCTGCAGACGCTGTGATATAGATATCATCGGGCATAACTGAAAAATTTTTATTCAAATAGGAGTTTATATCCTTCAAGGAAAGACTATTTGTCCAATGTTTGGTAATCGCTTTTTTATGTGCTGGCAAGATCTCACCATACACAAAATGGTTTTTCAGCTGATCTTCCCAATACACTGTGCTGCTGGTGTCCTTAGAAGTAATGCCATTTAGCATCCAATGTTTTTGCTCATCCCACTCCTGTTGTGTAAATCCATTTTCCCAAAGTTGTTGCAATGTGCTGGCTACCCGTTGGAGATTTTCCCGTTCTGTACCCGGTTTGTTTTCTATTGCTGGCATCCTAAAATATGGATAGTCTCTGTCAGGAAATACCGCATCTACAACATCACCTTTTTTAGGAGACCATGAAAGCATCCCCTTTTTTCTGAGTCGTTGGTAAATCATGCTATAGATGGCCTTATACAATTGTTCGTTAATCCATTTTTCTTTGGTATCTAGGACTTTATGGAATTCTTTTACTCGGAAAAATAAAGATATTTGAGAGCGGTTCTTATTCCAGTTGGAAAATCGGCTTAGTTCTACTCGTTCCACAGTTTTAAACCTTGGTGGAGAATTTAGGTAAAAAAAGCGCATATCAAAATCATCATTTTTTGCGGTCACTTTTGGAATTTTACCGTATAAAGCAATAAGTTGTTGTTCTAGATTATTGATATCTCGGATATTGCCAGTGATAACTAATCCCATACGGTCAGGACGGTACCAATGGCGGTAAAATTCACGTAAGGAGGAAACAGATATTCCTCCCATATCATAAGCCTTTATCCAATCTGTATAAGGAGTTTCTCCTTTACTATTAAATAATATAGCGGCATCCCTTATGCTTTTGTTAAAGAACCTGTTTAATTCAAACCCTTGTCCCTTATAGAAAGTTTCCTGCCTTACACAACGAGCCTCTCGTAAAACTACTGAATCTTTCAGATCCATATTGGAAATATTATAGAACCATTCTAAACGATCCTTTAAAGATATAGTATCAATGCTGTTAACGCTACTCCAATACGGAGTATACATACGAGCTGTCAAAGCAAATGTAGTATTCCCTGACTCTTTAAATGTTGCATCGTTTTCCGAGTAGTAGGATTTTAGATAACCCTCTATATATCCAAAATGCTCCATTAAATGGGAGTATTCATGGGTGTCCCATAGTCTTTCATTGAATCGTCCGACCTTTACATAAAATTGTAAGCTTATTTCATCTGTATCATTTGTCGGTTTTAAATAATATGTAAAACCATTTGGTAAATGCCCAACACGAATGCTTTTTTCCAACATAAAGGAATCCTTTGAATCATTCGCAGGGAGAGCATATGAATTAATTGGAAGTAAAATTAAACAAACTAATATAAGTAGACTTAAACGTATTAAATTTTTCATTGTATAAATAGATTGTGATATTTGATTAATTGCCATAACCATCATTCTGAGTTAAAAAAGGATTTTTTAAGCCTTCTTCTCCCGGGATAGGATATAAGGCGTCGGTTTCCTGCCAACTTGGATTATTACCAAATACAGTATTTACTTTACCCGTCCGTTTTAAATCCAGCCAGCGGTGTCCCCATTCGGCAAATAATTCACGTTTTCGTTCTGTCATTATTGAATCCAGCAATGCTTGCTTACTAATGCCGGGGTTACTCTCAGCAATTAAACCAATACCTGCTCTTTTTCGAATTTTATCCAGATCTGTAATGGCTTCTACCAGTTTATTTTGCATTGCGCGTGCTTCAGCACGTATCAGGTATTGCTCAGCCAGGCGCATTGTCGTGCTATACTGCAGAACCTCTCCATCATTATCAAACCAGTATTTTTCTGTAAAATAGGCGTGTTCGGTCTCGGTGTTGGCTTCCCCAATCCATAATCGCCGCAAATCTAAAGAATCTAAAGAGCTCACAAATTTATCAGAAAGTGCAGTATTACCTGTAATGGTGGTTCCGGTACCATTAACATGTAACGTAAAATAAGTAGCTTCTTCAGGTACAAAATTATTCACCCCATCCCGTGTAATTTGCCATATTGCTTCTTTACTATTTGCTCGAAAAACATTCTCTGGGTTAACCTCTAGACCATACAAACCAGTTCGATCGATTACTTTAGTGCTGAAAATCTCTGCATTTGACCAATCTTCCCGATAAAGGTATACCCGAGCTCTAAAGGCTTCGACTACACTCCGATTTACATAGTAGCGCTCGCCATCTTTATATTCCGTTTGTTTATTTAGCAGCAGAGCTGCCTCATCCAAATCGCTTTCAATATGTAACCATACTTCTTCTGTAGGATTACGAGGCGCCGTGGCATTAGTGTTATAGTCTGATGTAAGTAAAAGTGGCACTTCTCCGTAAAAATTGGTCAGGTAGAAGTAGGTGAAGGCCCGTATAAATAGAACCTGTCCACGAAGGTCGTTGCGTAAATCATCATTGATATTTGCATTTTCCAATCCTTCTAGGGCTCGGTTAGCGAGATAGATAATATTATATGCACTACTCCATATATTCTGATTGAATGATGAATCAGGAGTATTTATTGAAAACAGTTCATGTTGATCAAAGGGTAGAAAGGTGTCTGTTCTAGCAATTAATAGATCACCGCTCATTGCTCCTAGGAGTGAAACTCCATAAGTAGAAAAGTTCGCTACATACAGCTGATTGTATATTCCTTTAATAGCAGCAATGGTCGTTTTTTCTTTACTGTAGACATCTTCTGTTACCATTTGAAAATTGGGAGAATCGATATCCACAAAGTCTTCGCAGGATTGCAGACTATATAAAATAGACAAACCAGTAATCCAAAAATATATTTTATTCTTCATTGTATTTGAATTTAAAAGGTGAGTTGTAATCCGGTAGAGAACATGCGCAAAGGCGGTAAGGTTGCGACTCCTCCGCTTTCTACATTAAGCCCGGGGTAAGAAGTAAGCGTTAGCAGGTTCTGTGCGGTAAAAAACACATTCCACCCACTAATGCCCAATGGCCGAATCCATGATTCCGGCATACTGTAAACCAATGACAAATTTTTTAACCTTAAATATGAACCATCTACAATATTGTAGCCAGAATATATATAGTGACGGTATTGTGAACTATCAGTATTATCTGGGTTTAACTCTCTGTCTTTCCACATTTCATATTGTTCAAGGGGGTAGTTTCTAGTTGTGCTCCCTGGTAACGGGTAATACAAAGCAGTTGGTCTTTGGGCCTGTCTTTTTACAAAGTCCAATTGAATATCTAGCTTCCACTGCTTGTATGATAGACTATTGCGAAGCCCCCCGAAATATTTCCTAGAACGATTTTGAACATAAATACGATCTTTAATGTCAAGAATTCCATTTTTATCAACATCGGTAAACTCAAATTGTCCTGCCTCGTTTTTTCCGATATACTCAAATAGCAATGCAATATTTAAAGGGTGACCAACTCGGTATTGATTAGCATATGGAGTGAGCTCTATGTTTGGAAAATTCAATAACTCATTTTTCGGCAGGCTAAGGTTGAAAAAGATGTCCCAACGAAAATCCTTACTTGTAATAGGTGTTGTAGAAAACTCAACTTCCCACCCCGTATTTTGAACCGTTGCGGGTAAATTGGATTGTACACTGGAAAACCCGGTCATTAAAGGTAATGTATATCCTACTAGTTGATTTGAAGAACGGTTACGATACCAACTAAACCCCATATGGATTCGATCTTGTAAAAATCCAAGTTCCAAGGAAGCTTCCAGCTTTTTGTTTTTTTCCCATGCAAAATTATCATTATACAGTTGGGTAGGATACAGTCCTCCAGGGGCAGTTGTCGCCTGATAGCTATCGATATATTGATAGTCTCCGATTTGATCACTTCCTGTTACACCATAACTCCCTCTGAATTTAGCAAAGCTCAGCCATGGAATTCGTTCTTTGAACATGAGTTCTTCAGAGAAAATCCAGGCAGCACCTACGGCTCCAAAGTTGGAAAACCGTTTTCCAGGGCCAAAGCGTGAAGAACCATCCCGCCGACCTGTTAGGTTGATGTAATATTTTTGCTTCCAATTATAACCTATTCGCCCGAATATTGCTTGATATTTATATTCCTCTACCTTTCCTCCCAAACCAAGCCTAAAGTCTGCAGAGGAAATATCTCCGGATAAGGATTCATCCACAAATCCACGGCCATAGATATTTGAAGATGTATGTTGATTATTTTGAAAAGTAGAACCGATTAGGATATCTAATTCACCATGAAATATATTTGTTTCATAACTAATTTGAGGTTCTACAATCCAAGAAGTTCTCTCTGCATAATCAATGGACGTCGCAGTTTGGTTAATTCCCACTCCTCGTTGTGAAGGAGCAAAAAACAATAAGCTTTGTTTTGATACCGCATCCCTTCTATTAGTTGTATACCCTATACTTGCTTTAAAAGTTAACTCTTTTAAGATATTGTAAGATATTGTTAGATTGGAGATTGAATTACTAACCTTACCCTCAGTCATTTTGTATTTTGATCGTATCGGGTTATATATTGTCGAACTCCCCATCTTCTCCCACTCTTCCCAGTGGAGCGTGTGATCATCATTATATAATTTTGGTGCTATAGGAGGGTAGTAAATGGCATTCATTATATCGGCGGTGGGGGTCGATTGCGTTTTATCTATACCGTAATTTCCAGAAAATTGCAATTTCCATTTTTTATTATCTGATATATGGTTGATCTTAACCCCAAAAGTTAGTTTTTTATAACCAATATCAAGAGGGAATACAGTTCCTTGATCAGAATACCCACCAGTTAACCGAAATGAAGTATTACCATTTCCGCCGGATGCTGAAATATTTAAATTGGAAAATTCTGCGGTTCCACCTATAAGTTCATCCTGCCAATCAGTATACCTTGAATTATCCCAATTCAATAAATCTCGAGCAAAATGAAAATACAATGGATGGTCCACTCCAAATCCACTGTTATTTAGGTGGGCCTTACGAAAAGCAACATACTGCTCAGAGTTTAATAATTTTTCTCGTCGTTCAACCTGACCAATTCCGGAATACCACCTTGCCTGCACTTGGGTTTTTTGTTCATACATTCCGGCTTTCTTGGTAGTAATTAATACGACACCATTAGCTCCACGAGATCCATAAATCGCGGTTGCATCTGCATCTTTAAGCACCTCTATACTCTCAATATCCGAGAGATTTAAAGTACTTAGCGGATCGATTCCTATTCCGGGATTTATTAAATTTGAATGACCGCCTAGTGCAGTATAGTCATCTAAAGGTTCTGAATTTATAGGAACACCATCCACAATATATAAGGGATAGTTACCGTCATCGCGTAAGCTGTTTGTTCCTCTGATGCGTATTTTCGGAGCTGCACCCGGCATGCCGCTAAATTGATCAATTTGGACACCGGCCATTCTTCCCTGCAATGCTTCTAATGGACTTACTATGGGTTGGAGCTCTATTTCTTCAGCGGTTACTTTTGCAATACTACCTGTTCGTGCCCTCTCCGACACTGTATAATACCCTGCATTAACCGTGACTGCTTCCAGGGTTGTAATATCCTCCTCGAGAACTAGTGAAAGTTCCTCTGAAGTCCCCACTGTAACTTCAAGTTGTTTAAATCCGATATAGCTTAATATTAAAACATCGGTAGGGGCGGCATCCACGTAAAAGTAACCCTCTTTATCTGTGAAATTGCCATAAGAAGTCCCTTTGATTTCTACGTTCACTCCGGGAATCGGAATGCCGTTGGAATCAGTGACTTGCCCCTTAACCCGATGTTGGTAATCAGCTAATTCTAAAAAATTGATGGTTTTATTATTTCCGAATAGGGAATAGGTCCCAATAGAAAAGATGAGAAGGAGTACCAATAGTATACACCTATCCCTTAAGATATGTTTATTTTGCATAATGTTGTTCTAATAGCTTGTTTTTAGTTAATTATAAGAAGTCTGCCACCTGTCAAATGCACAGAAAATCCTATCCTTGTTAGATTAAATTAGAATGATGTTTGCCGTATTTTGCCACGTATATATCTTGGACCTTTAGGGTTGAATTTTGTAGTTTTCTCGGCGAAATTGGGCAAAACAAAGCGTGAGAAAACTTAATTTTTCTATTTTTTAAAAATTAGATTAGCACTCGAGTGCTTGGTGAAGAGTTGTATAGTGGAATGAATGCGGATGAAGGTAATTTCAAAAATCAGTAGATTTCCCGCTCCAAATCACAATATGATCGATTCTATATTGGGTTTCTCGGCTTTTTCCGAAATAATAGATACCAAGATGTTACTTGAATCTCTTTCAAATATTGAGAAGTAATTTCCTTGATTCGGAGGTGTATTAATACTTTAAAAAATGAAGAATTTCTAAAAACCGATCCTATGCTGCAAGACCTTAAAAAAACGACTTGCAAAAATGTTAAAAACGGGTTACATTCGTAATCAATGCGACTTGACGAAAAATGTGACCTTTTAATATCCTGAGGTAAACACGTGTGATTACCCAAACATAAGATCGGTACTACCCAACAGATACTGTCGGGAAGAGTTTTTTTATTTAAGTATGCATTAGAGTTTTTTGAAATAGATACGAGAGGTTGTGTCCAATTGGAATCACCAATGGGAATGTCCGCTGCAAGTCGGCTGCGGATAAAAGGTTTTGGCGGTATGGTAAACTTCGTTTTCATAATCATGTTGGTTATGTAAACGATGTGTACTCGATAAGCAAGCTTGTGAGGAGATTTGAGTGGTATAAGACCAGTACGCGCCCTCGCAACTTTAGTTCGTGGTTCCGCCGAACCCCCTCTCATCCTTGGAATCAAGGTTGCCACATAAGTTAACGAGGAACGCCATACTGGGATTATATCGCGAAGATAGTAAATTCCAGCAATAGGCGATCACTCGGTCAACTCGTGGCAATCTGGCGGATTTCGAACGAGTAAACATCGTATATCAAGGCTAATAGCCATTAATATCAAATCGCTAAGGCAAATATAAGAATAAAACTCAAAGTACCAAATATACGGTACATAAAAAATTATAGATGAAAGATGTTTTTGAAAGCTCAGCAATATACAGAATTGAGTACGAATTAATTTTAAACATTAAGGACTTTCGATTAAAACGAGGGTGGTCGCAAAGAACATTAAGTGGGAAAATGGGTTTTGCGGAAACGTTTGTTGGCAAATGCGAGGCAATAGATCAACCTGAGAAATATAACTTACGCCACTTACGTATTTTAAAAACGGTATTTGGATTTTCCTGCTTAGATGATTTGTTTCCAAATGGTTTGCCTGATGATGAATTAATAAAAGTTAAATACAAGAAGATACCCAAAGTAAAAAAGGATGGTACGATTTCGAAGTTATCTGACACTGTTGTTGTTGATATAGTGGTGGTTGAAGGAGGGACAAAGATAAAAAGTAATAAGGCGTAACCTACAATTATCCTTTAAAGCAAAAAGAATACTTCGAAAACCAAATTCTAGCTGAGTGTAGTAAATCTTATTATGTAAAGAAGGCATATTAAGCTCTAGACTGACAGATCTTGAAAAAACATTTGGAGTCGCTTATGGCTATAACTGTGGCAGATAGAACCTATATAAATCTTATTATCAATACTTTGAAGTGGTTGTTGTAACAAATTTAACAAACTAACACGTTGGTTTAAAATGTGGAAATAATGCCTAACGAAAAGACATTAATTAGAACTGAGTACAGGGAAATGAATCACTTGGACTATCTTCTTATTTTATATATTAGACAACTTCGGGAAGAAAGAGGATGGACTCAACAAGAATTAAGCGAAAGAATGGGCGTAACGAAAAGTTTTGTAGGTAACGTGGAGTCGTTTACCCAAAGGCATAAATATAGTATCAGGCATTTAACACTTATAGCAAAAGCATTTGAGTATAATTCTATATCAAAACTTTTTGATTTTCCTACGCCGGAACACGATAAGATACGTTTGATATTGAAAGTTACAACAGTCCTTAAAGAAAATGAAAAATCAAGAAGTAAAAGCGTCGAGGTTGTGAAGATTGTAGAAGGAGGAGCAAAGGTAAAAAGTAATAAGTTTTAAGCCGCGAAACCCTCCCTAGACGACCTATACAAAATTGCCGAACTTTTAAGAGAGTATATTAGAAACCTTTTACATGAGAGTGATTGGTCGAAGAGTAGGGCTCCCACGTACTCGGAATTTAAAAAACTACTTAAAAAAGACAATGAAGTATAAGATTTATAGACCTGATTTTGTGAAATAAGCTGGTCTTTTACCGGTCATATATTTAATGGATTAGAGTTTTGCTCACATCGGTTTTGGGATTAATTAGATTAAATAGCAATCCGGAATGTAAACTCGTCAAATTTAAAATTTACGTATTACTCCTAATAAACCTTTCGGGGGTAGCCTCGAGTGATGAACCGTATAGAGTTCAAATGACACTCCAATTTTGTCCGGATGATAGAGGCACTAAACCAACGGACACAAACAAATAAGGTTTAAACCTATATAAAGCGGGTAATCATGGCCTTAAAATACCAGAAACCATAATAACCTCTTCAAAAATAAGATTTTCTAGAATTTAAAGAAAAACGTGGCGGGCTTTTAACCAAACCAATATATCAATCGGGTCTTATTTATGAAGATGAGAAGGTCAGAACATTAGGCCCCTCTTCCTTGATAAAGGTGACGTCATAACTCCGAAATAGCCAGCGGAATAGATTTCTAAGAATTTATAAAAAATCCAAAGGGCTAGGAGTTCTCTTACTGTCAATATCCGTAATATGGGTATAGATTTGAGTTGTCTTTATTGACACATGACCTAAGAGCTTTTGTACGATACGGATATCGACGCCCGATTGAATCAAATGTGTGGCATAAGAATGCCGTAGTGTATGGACTGATCCGGAAGTATTGATTTTTCCTTTTGCTAAAGATTTTTTGAGTACCAGTTGAACACTACGTTCGCTATATCGACCGCCATTTGCTCCCTCAAAAAGATACGTAGAGGGTTTATACTGCCTGTAATACTCTCGCAAAATTTCAAGTAATCTATCGGGTAGCGATACTACTCTATCTTTGTTACCCTTGCTCTTATTGATCTGAAGTAGCTTGTCTGCTGACCGAATATCAGTAATCTTTAAATTCAGTAATTCGCTTAATCTTAATCCACAGCTATAGGTTGTCATGAGCATTGCCTTATGTTTGGGATTATCTGTAGCGTCGAATATACGCTTGATTTCATCCTTGGTGAAGAACTTCGGTAAGCTGGAAAAGTTACGCTTAGGGTAGAGATAATCCAATTCTACTTTTTCGTCAAGGGTTAATTCGTAAAGCTTCTTTATCGCTCCTACCAATGAGCGTTGATAGGAAACACTGATCTTATTGTCCGTAACCATACGATTGATAAATCCTTCAATTTCTGACAATGGTATATCCTTCAATCTGGTATAATCTGACATCGCTTTTAGGAAAACCTGAGCATATTGCTTGTATGCCTTAATGGTATTCGGCGAATAGCGTTGTAAAGCCATACGCTCAGTCATCATCAATATCATTGTTTCGCTATCCATACCTTAATAACGAAGAAACTTAGTTGTTTATTTCGCTATCCAGGAAATAAATAATAGTTATCGTTCTGATTTACAAAAATATTGCTAATTTTATAACTGCACATTACGCAATTCGGATATAGAGACGGTTTAGCGAAATTCCGTTTCGCTAATTGTATTGTTAAGCGGAAATCCCTTCGGGCTTCCCGCTTAACGTAGCCGGCGCTTGACGGAGTCCAGCCCTACGGGACTGTCCTCTAACACGCACTTGGCGCAATGCGCCCGAACGTGCGCCAAGCGCCGGCTACGTTACCCACAAGCTGAAAACCAACCGCACATTTTAGCACTTTCGTTTTTTTCCGACACACAAATCCAACGCTATAATAACCAAAAGAGCTAAAATTTTCCCAATGCTTGAAATTTATGTATTTAAGTATTTGCTTAAATAAGAAATATACGTAACTTTGTTATATGGAAAATAATTCTTGCATAAGACAACAAGCCGATATTGAACAAATAAACCGTTGCAAAGACACAGTTTCGGAATTAAACGAATCGTTCGACTATTTGGCAAACGGACTTTCATTGGTCGGAAATAGCGTTCGACTGAAAATACTCTACCTACTCTTTGAGGAAAAAAGACTTTGTGTTTGTGATTTGAGCGACATTCTCGGAATGAACATTTCAGCTATTTCTCAACATTTAAGGAAAATGAAAGACCGAAATCTATTAGAAACAGAAAGAGATGCTCAAACGATTTTTTACTCACTTACGACTGAATATGAAAAATTACTAAATCCGTTTTTTGAGATACTTGATAAAAACAAAATTTTAGAAACGATATGAAAAGTGAAAACAAATTAATTGGTGCAGGTTTGTTAACTGCAATTACAGCTTCCTTGTGTTGTATTACACCAGTTTTGGCTCTAATCGCAGGAACAAGCGGAATTGCTTCTGCATTTTCTTGGATTGAACCTTTTAGACCTTATTTAATCGGACTGACAATTTTAGTTCTTGGTTTTGCTTGGTATCAAAAACTAAAACCTCAAAAAGAAATTGACTGCGAATGTGAGACGGACGAAAAACCAAAATTTATTCAATCAAAAAAGTTTTTAGGAATCGTAACTGTATTTGCAATTGTAATGTTGGCTTTTCCATACTATTCAGGAATATTTTACCCAAATACAGACAAACAAATAATCGTAGTTGACAAATCGGACATTAAAACGACTGAATTTAAAATAAGCGGAATGACTTGTGCGAGTTGCGAAGAACACGTAAATCACGAAGTAAATAAGCTCAACGGAATTGTGAACTCGAAAGCGTCTTACGAAAATGGAAATGCAATCGTTGAATTTGACAAAACCAAAACCAACGAAACAGAAATCGAGAATGCAATAAACTCAACAGGTTATAAAGTAACCGATAAAAAAGAAAACTAATGGAAGTCAAATTAAAATCAGAAATCACTTGTCCTAATTGCGGACATAAAAAAGTAGAAGATATGCCAACAAACGCTTGTCAATTTTTCTACGAATGCGAGAACTGTAAAACGGTTTTGAAACCAAAAGAAGGAGATTGCTGTGTTTATTGCTCATACGGAACAGTTGCTTGTCCACCAATTCAAGAAAATAAAAGTTGTTGTTAAAAAGCCAACGCTAAAAGCCATACACATTTGCAATTCGCACCAACCAACACTCAAGCCCAAAAATTGCAAAAGAGTATGTCTTTGCCAACGCTGAAAACCAAGCTGAACGGAATAAAGCCAGTGGGTAACAACGTATATAAAAAATAGCGGTTTAAGTGCTTAATCTAAAGTGATTTTTATAAATTTAACGTCAGTACCAAACCGAAAAGTTAGTGTGTAAAATCTGCTACTTTTCATATACAAGACCGTTACCTGCAAGCTGAAAAATTATGACGCAAACTGAATTTAGAAAAAAATTATCTCAAACCGTAAATACCGATTGGTTCAACTCTGTTGAATTTAATTTGAGGTATACACATCTAAATTTGAGTTATGAATTTAAGGGATTCGGACATTTACACAAGTTTGTAAATCAACAAATCAATGGTTGGGATAAATTGACTGAAAATTTACCCAACGAACTTCTTGCATCAAAAAAACATTTTGAATCTATAGAAAACCAATTGATTAGCTTTATCGATTCGTACGGCTCACAAGAAAATGAATCTAATTTAGAAAGCTACTTTAGAAACCCTAAAAATCAAATCCAAAATAACACAGGCACAAATTTCACTTATAATTGCCCTGAAACCGAATTTTTGATTGAAGTCTATAAAAACCATTCTGAATCTTTCATAGGAGCGTATACTTATTTGACTGGTAATTTAAACCAAAATATAAACGTTAAAGACAATTTCAACGGATACTTATTGGCGTATGAATTTACATTAAAAGATTCAACGGCAATTACAGAGAGAAGAAACAAAGAAAAATCATCACTTTCCAAACTTCGAGCAAATTTTGAAAATAGCCTGCCAAAATTAGAAAGTGAATTAGTCGAGCATCTAAAAAACAGCACAGAAAAATATGAAGAATACTCCAAAGCTATAGATGAATTTAAAGAAGATAAAGAAAAAACGTATTCAGACTGGTTTATAAATACCAAGGGAGAGTTTGAGAGTTTCAGCACAAAATCAGACAAGCGTTTAGAGGAACTTGAAAACACTTATAAAGAGAAATTAAAGCTCGAAGAACCGGCAAAATATTGGTCAGAAAGAGCTAAAAAACTAAAAAAACAAGGTTGGATTGCATTAACAGTTTTAGTAATTCTTGTTTTGATTGTAGTATTTTCATTAGGTAAACTCCTTTGGACAACACCAGAACAAATTTATGAGTCATTTTTTGATGGAGATAAAAGTTCTGCAATAAGGTGGTCTATAATTTACGTTACTTTTATATCATTTATGGCTTTCGCAATTAGAGCAGTTACTAAAGTTATGTTTAGCTCATTTCATTTGGCTCGCGACTGTGAAGAGAGACATACACTGACTTATTTTTATTTATCACTATTAAAGGAATCTACAGTAGATAAAGAAGATAAACAGCTTATTATGCAAGCATTATTTAGTCGTGCTGAAACAGGACTTTTAAAAGATGATTCCGCACCAACAATGCCTAATGATATTGTTGGAAAATTTATGAGTAAATAAAAAAGCCAGCAGGTAACAATGTATATAAAAAATAGGCGAAATAGTGCAGAATTCAAGGGTTTTGGCTCGTATCAAAGTTTGTGTTTAACCGAAAGTTTAACGCTTCGAAATCGCCTACTTTTCATATACTAACCGTTACCTGCAAGCTGAAAACAATCGTAAAACCCAATGATAGATAAGATAAAATTAAAATCTAGTTCATCTCAAGGACAACCGAACCTTGAAATTGAATTAACACCAATAACTGTATTTGTAGGGCCCAATAACTCTGGTAAAAGTAGAGTTCTAATTGAAATTGAAAAATTTTCCAGAAAGACTGTTGGTCAAGCTAACGATTTAATTCTTCAAAATATTTCATTTACTCCACTCACTAAGGATGAAATAGAATCAGAACTTGAAAAAATTAAGCAGAAACCAAATTTAAATGAGGCAATAAGTGAAGATGAAATAATTATAGGTAAAGTAAGCTCACAAGATAATAGTGCAAAAAGAATTAAAGTTAAAAGTGCAGAAATTATTCGCATTGCACAAAATCCAGTACAAAATTATTGGTATTCTTCATTTTTGGATTTATATACTTTACGTTTAGATGGCACTAATCGTTTGAATTTATTAACTGAACAATCTGCTGGAGACTTACAAGCCACTCCTACTAATCATTTATCCCATCTCTTCATTGATAATAATTTAAGAAAAGAATTGAGGAGGATTGTTTACGAGGCGTTTGGGAAATATTATGTAATCGACCCAACAAATATTGGGAAATTAAGAGTAAGATTATCTGACAGAGAACCCTTAAATGAGAGAGAAGAAAAAAGCTGGGAAAATGAAGCTATTGAATTTCACAAAAAAGCATTGTTAATTGATGAAGCCAGTGACGGAGTAAAGGCATTTACAGGAATTTTAACTACTCTTCTCGCCGGAGACCCTAAAATAACACTAATAGATGAACCAGAAGCTTTCTTACATCCTGCTTTATCCAACAAACTTGGTAAAGAAATTGGAAAGTCCTTAAGAAACTCTAATAAAAGACTTTTAGTTGCTACTCATAGTTCATCATTTTTAATGGGTTGCATACAATCAAGTGCCCCACTTAACATAATAAGATTAACATATAAAAATGGTTTTCCAACTTCTAGAATTCTACCAAAAGATAAAATACTACACCTAATGAGACATCCTTTATTACGTTCAACTGGCGTATTAAATGGATTATTTTATGAGTCGGTAATAGTTACTGAAGCCGATTCGGACAGAGCATTTTATCAAGAAATAAACGAGAGGCTTTTATCACAAAGCGACCCAAGAGGAATTAGCAACTGTTTATTCATCAATGCACAAAATAAACAAACAGTTTGGCAAATAGTAAAACCTTTAAGAGAACTTGGTATACCTGCAGTCGGTATAATTGATATTGATGTTTTGAAAGAAGGAGGTCAAGTTTTTGCGAAATTATTAGAAGGTTCTTTTATTCCTCAATTAAATCATCAACCATTTCAAAATCAGCGTAGGAGTTTATATGAAACTTTAAATGCTACAGGACAAAATTGGAAAACACAAGGAGGAATTGATTTGTTAAACGGAGAAGACAGGGAAGCTTGTTCTAATTTCTTAAATCAATTGGTTGAATATGGAGTTTTTGTAATTCAAAAAGGAGAACTTGAAAGTTGGTTAAAATCACTCAATGCAAGTGGACACGGTTCAAATTGGCTTATCGATATTTTTTCAAAAATGGGAGATAACCCAGAATCAGTAAATTATATTAAACCTGAACCTGGAGATGTTTGGGATTATATTGGTAATGTGAAGAATTGGATAGAAAACACCAACAGAAAAGGAATTCCACAATAAAAAAGCCAGCAGGTAACAAAGTATATAAAAAATAGGCGAAACAGTAATAAATTCAAGGATTTTGGCTTCTCTCAAACCCTGTGCTTAACCGAAAGTTTGGTGCATCAAAACCGCCTACTTTTCATATACTAAACGTTATGCACAATACTAGAACGACAATGAAACAGACCATTTTAATATTAACTTTTGTTTTGACGACATTTTTATGTTTCGGACAAAAACAACATTTGGAACCTGTAAAGGACTTTAAACAATACGAAGGAGTTTTAAAAGAATATTACGAAAATGTTTTCCCATTGTTGTACAAAGGATATTCTGAAAAACCAATTGCGAGATATACTTCAATGCCTTCTTTTTCATACGAATACTCTTTTTCCATTGAGATAATAGAAGATAAAAACTATGTTGTGAGTAATAGACTTTCCGAAAGTTATTGGTATGCAAAAAATAAAAAGAAAGTTAAACTAACTTCAAGCAAGGCTGAATTATCCGCTGACTTATATTTCAAAATAATTGAGTTGTTCAGATTATTAGAAGAACAGACGAAGAAACCTGAGAATGATTTAATGGGTGTTGACGGAGTAATATACTATTTTGCGACAACTGACCAAAATGGGCACGTAAAAATTGGCGAAACTTGGTCACCTAATGAAAAGGCTTTTTTGGGAAATTTAATAAAAGTCTGTGATAATATTTATTCATTAGGCAAAGGAAAAGACATATATCAAACGGACGTATTGAAAGAGATTGACAAGTTATTAACCGACTTAAAACAATGAAGTACTGTGCATAACAGCACCTACACTCAAGTGGGGGTTCAGTGCTTCTATGAAAGTGAAGTGCTAAATCAAAATTCTGTACTTTTAATGAAGTTCATTGCTAAAAATCCCCACATGCGTGTAGCTGCGACATGTTCTCTGCAAGTTAAAAAACGAATCGATGAAAAAAATACTAATAGTTTTACTGATAATTTTTTCAATTAGTTGTCAAGCCCAAGAACCTGAAAAATATAATCTCAGTTTTGAAAACCAGAGTGAGAACACATCACTTTCTGACGGATGGTTCAAATGGGGTAATTATGAATTAACAATAGATTCTATTGCTCACTCAGGGAAAAAATCAGGGAAAATTACATCTGACCAAACAGGAAGTTCCTTTGGAAGTATTGCCTATAAAATTCCAGCGAACTATTCAGGTAAGACTATACAGCTTGATGGTTATATGAAAATCAAAAATGTTGAAAATGGATTTGCAGGTTTGTTATTACGAGTTGATGGTAATGGAAGTTCATTAGCTTTTGACAATATGCAAAACCAAAACATAACAGGTACCAGAGATTGGCAGAAATACACTATCTCTCTTGAATACCCAGAAGAAGCAGAAAATATATTTATTGCAGGAATACTTTCAGGGAAAGGAGATGCTTGGTTTGACGATTTTGTTTTATCAATTGACGGTAAAAATGTTCAAACGCTAAAAGAAGTAGAAAAAGAATTATCAAAGGCACAGCTTGATAAGGAATTTGATGATGGGTCATTAATTGAACTATCTAATCTAAAAGAAAAGGATATCCGAAATCTTGAGTTATTAGGTAGAGTTTGGGGCTTTCTTAAGTATCATCACCCTGAAATTGCACAAGGCAATTATAATTGGGACTATGAACTATTTAGAGTTTTGCCAAATTATTTTGAGACAAAAAACGACAACGAGAGAGATAACTTTATCATCAATTGGATTAACTTATTAGGCGAAATCAAGAAATGTAAAAAATGTAAACCTACAGCTGAAAATGCTTTTCTTAAACCAGATTTAACTTGGATAGAAAAACAAAATGAAGATTTGAAAAACAAATTATTATACGTTTACAACAACCGTTCACAAGGCAAACACTATTACATTGGAATGACTGCTAATGTTGGTAACCCTGAATTTAAAAATGAAAACCCTTATTCAAATATGCCATATCCAGATGATGGTTTTAGGTTGCTATCCCTTTACAGGTATTGGAATATGATAAACTACTTTTTCCCTTATAAACACTTAATGGACGAAGATTGGAACAAAAAACTAAGTGAATATATTCCTCTATTTATCAATGCAAAAGACGAATTAGAATATGAATTAGCTGCTATCCAAATTATTGGAGATATTCAAGATACACACGCTAATCTTTGGGGCGGTGCTGATAAAATTGATGAATGGAAGGGTGTGAATTATGCACCTGTACACGTTCGTTTTATTGAAAATCAATTGGTTGTAACAGATTATTACAATCAAGAACTAAAAAACGAAGTTGGACTAAAGATTGGCGATATAATTACCGAGATAAATGGTATGCCCATTCAAGAAATTGTCAAGGAAAAATTAAGATATTACCCTGCTTCAAACCTACCAACAAGACTAAGAGATATTTCGGCTGACCTTTTACGTTCAAATTCGGATAGAATTGATATTGTGTTTGTTACGGGAAATTCCAACCATCAAAAAAACACACTTAAACTATACCCGAAAGATAGCCTTGGAATTTATCGTTGGTACAGGAAAAGTGATAACAAATCTTTTAAAATGTTAGACAACAACATAGGTTATGTAACGCTTCAAACAATCAAAGAAGAAGATATTCCAAAAATAAAAAGTGAGTTTAAAGACACAAAAGGCATCATTATTGACATTCGTAATTATCCCTCTACTTTTGTTCCCTTTAGCTTAGGTTCATATTTTGTTTCTTCATCGACACCTTTTGTGAAGTTTACCAATGGAAATGTTGACAATCCAGGAGAATTTACATTTACAAGCAATATAGAAATTCCAAGTCAAGGCAAGACTTATAATGGAAAATTAGTTGTTTTGGTCAATGAACTATCCCAAAGTCAAGCAGAATACACTTCAATGGCATTTAGAGCTGGTGATAATACCACAATCATTGGAAGTACCACTGCAGGAGCGGACGGAAACGTATCAGCTATTAGGCTTCCCGGTGGACTCAGAACAATGATTTCAGGAATTGGAGTCAACTACCCAAATGGGGAAGGAACTCAACGCGTTGGGATTGTTCCTGATATAGAAGTGCAACCGACAATTGAGGGAATAAAACAAGGAAAAGATGAATTGCTTGAAAAAGCGATTGAAATCATTGTGAAGGAATAAAACCTGCAGAGAACATTGTATAAGCGTAATGCGGGCTAAAGTGCTAAATTTAAACGAATCGAATATTAATAAACATAAGCTTAAACAGAAAGTGAAGTGCTTTTAATCCCGCACTTCGCTTATACTTGAACGTTACCCACAATTATGAAGAAGATACTGTACATATTGACAATCATACTTATTCCATTGACAGTTTTTGGACAAGAAGAATATTTATCAAGATTATCAATTGTAGGCGGTGTATCAGAACTTGGAATTTCACCATCCGAAGAAATTTGGGTAGCAACAAAAGCGGGAAATGTTTACTACACCAAACAAATCGGTGAACTATGGTATATGGGCCCCTATGGTTCGTTAGACCCATACAATTTTAGTACAGGAAAAACCTTTGAAAGAATAAACTTTTTCTCAGAAGATACCCTTATGATTTCAGGGTTTATTCAAGAAGGTGGAAAGCAAGACTTTGTTTTTTGGTCAGGGAATCACGGAAAGACTTGGGAAAAAGTAATATTTGGAAAAAGTAGTTGGATTGATGCTGCATACATAAACAATAACGGTAAAGCGTGGATGAGCGGTAATTCGCAGCTCATTTATTACACAGAAGATAATGGAAAAACTTGGAAATCCTTTGATAAGGCAGGAAATGAAAACGCACTAAGATTTTCAACTATTCATTTTGCAAAAGATGAACAAACAGGGTTGTTTGGCTCTTTTTGGAACGTACTCTACAAAACGACTGATAACTGTCAAAGTTGGGAAAAACTACCCACACCTTTAAGTCAAGCAAAGTATGAAAGGCTTTCGAAAGAAGAACGACCTGACATTAGGAAAATAAGAATATTTGGAAACTACCATATCATCAATCAGCAAGGTAGAGTGTTTTTAACTAAGTCTGATTCTATAAATTGGACTTATTTGCCTGAAATAATTGATTTTGAAGTTTCTGAAAACAATAAGCTTTACACAATTAATCAAGATTTGAGTATAAGCCATTATGATAGTGCTTTTTCTAAAACTTGGCAGTCAGAGAAATCGCTTGAAAACATCCCCAGAGCAATTGGAGTTAGAAACAACAAACTTTTCGTTCTAACATTTGAAAGCATTTACAAGATTAATCCTGATGAATTTATAGTTTCTCACTTATTTACGGATGAAATCCCCATTCAAGAACCCTACTTGAAATTAAGTTTTGAAGGTGAAGAATATGGATTTGGGAATAAAGATATTTTTCGCTTTGACAAAAAGAAAAAGCAGTGGTGCCGATTTGTGTCTGTGGATTTCTCTATCGCCAATGCTTCTTTATTTGACAACAAAATTGTATTGGCAGACCGAAGTTTGAATAAACAATACACCTTTGACCCAAAAGAAAAGTCAATTAATGAATATAATTTGCCTGAAAGTATCTTTTCAAATCTCGTAGTTAAGGAATTACATTTTGAAAATGGCAGTCAAGGTTGTTTCCATTCCAGTAATTCATTAAGGTCATACATTAGAAAAGGGGACAAATTTGTAGTTAATAAAAAATCAAGTTCTTCAAAATATCTTTCCCGTGCTATAAGTGAAATAAACGCTGACAAAATAGAACAGATTATTGAGCTAATTGACAAATCAAGGTTAGTAAAAGTTTCATTGAACGTTTTAAACATCACAGAAGGTGACATCAAAAATTTTAAAAAGTTCATTGACAAAGAAGAACAACGCATAAAGAAATCAGGCATAGATCGTTTTGACTTTGAGAATTTATACTCATTTCCAGGAGAAAACACCGACTTCAATTTTTACAGGTCAGTTGCAGACTCACTATTCACTCTTAACGAAGAAGAAATCAATAATGCCTTTTGGCAAGCTTATGGAAATTGGAGCACTACGACAGATTGGAGAAGAATTATTTTTGTATTTCAAAATGGGAAAAAATTAATAATAGAGAACTCTGACGACAAGCCAAATTATCTATATACACCTTGGGTAGTTGACTTTGAAGGTTTGAAATTCCGAACAAACTCTATTCTCTTTGGACAACAAATTGATGAAATAACAAATGGACAGTTTTTTAATGAAATTGCACGAGATAAAAATTATGCAATCTTCAAAATTGCTGACTATATGTACAGAAAGAAACTAAATGAAAAATAACTGTGGGTAACAGCAGCTACACGCAAGTGGGGGTTCAGCACTTCTGGATTGTCTAGTTTAGCTGGGACGAATTTTTACGGTCATAAATTATATATTTGAATTATGGCAAAAAGATACAACAATGAATTAAAGGTTACAATAGTAGAACTATTGCAATCTGGAATGAAGGCAAAACAAATAAGTGAGGATTATGGTGTTGCACCCAGCCTTATAAGCCGCTGGAAAAGGGAATACGAGGCTAAATCTGGAGATTTCTCCAAGAAAAGAGAACTTACAGTTGAAGAGCAAGAACTTAAAGCGTTACGTAAGGAATTGCGTGATGTAAAAATGGAGCGTGATATCTTAAAAAAGGCCGTAAGCATCTTTTCCAAGAGCGATCATTAAAATATCAATTCATTTTCTCAAATGAATCAGATTTTGTGGTTGAGAAGATGTGCAAATGTATGCAGGTCAGCAAAAACGCATATTATAATTGGCGTAAAAACAAGAATTCAGTAAGGACTAAAAACTCTGTAATATTACTAAAAGAACGGATTAGAGCTATTTTTGAAGATAGTAAAGAGATTTATGGAAGCTGTAGAATACAGAAAATGTTAGAACGAGAAAATCTAAATTATTGCCGTTCATATATCGCAATATTGATGAAAGAAATGGGATTAAGAAGTGTTTTAAAAAGAAAGTTTGTAAACACAACCGATTCCAGGCATAACTTTCCATTGGCTAAAAACGAACTAGATAGAGAATTTTCAAGTTCAACAATAGGAGAGAAATGGGTATCCGACATCACTTACATTAGAGTAAATGATAACTGGAATTACCTAACAACTATTATAGATTTAGCAGACAGAAAGGTTGTAGGATGGGCGTTAAGCGAAGATATGACTGTGCAAAATACGGTATTAAAAGCTTGGATTCATGCTAGAAGAAATAGAACTATTTCAAATAATTTCATATTTCATTCCGATAGAGGTGTTCAGTATGCAGCCAATACAATGACTAATATCTTTTCTTTCAATAGCAATATAACACAATCCATGAGTAGAAAAGGTAACTGTTGGGATAATGCAGTAGCGGAAAGCTTCTTTAAAACCATTAAACACGAATGGCTATATCGTTTTAAGTTTACTTCATACTTGCAGTTATTTGGCGAAGTAAGCCAATATATAACTTGGTATAATACCAAAAGAATTCATTCAAGCTTGGACTATTTAACACCATTGGAAATGGAGCTGAAACTAAAAGGGATTATCAACAATGCGGCCTGAAAAATTTAGTCCCATTTTTATTAGATAGTCCATTTTGCCCGTTACCACCTTTTCGGGTCTACGAAAATCCGTTAGACTAATCAACTATACTCCACAAACTTCAGCTTTAATTGTATTGTTCAAGGAAACAGGAGTGTCTGCTTTTTTCAAGCAACCGCTTCACGAACTGTTTGAAAAAAGCGTTCCCCTAGATAACTTTTTTGCCTATTCAGAAATCTCAATCATAGAAGAGCGATTAGATGAACTCAATAATAACAAGAAAAGAATAGCTGTGATTGAGCAGTTCTTATGCTCGAAGCTTTCTCACAATACGACTGACAAACTTGTGTCAGAAGCTATAGCAAGTATTTATTTAGATAACGGATTGACCCAGATTAGGGAATTAGCCAACAGCTTATTTATTAGCCAGGACGCTTTCGAGAAACGGTTTAGGAAAGTAACCGGAGCCTCCCCAAAACAGTTTTCATCAATAGTCAGAATGAAAAGTATTATCAACCAAAACGCTTCATCATCAACTTTTCTTGATATCGCACTTGAAAATGGATATTACGACCAATCGCATTTCAATAAAGATTTTAAGATTTTTACTGGGCAAACTCCAACAGATTTTTTCAAATCGGCTTCCTATTGGTAAAATCAATGATTTTTTACAATGAATGTATTTCGATACTTGCCAACTTTGCAATAACAAAATATGGTAATTATGAAATCAGCAATTAAAATGGGTCTATTCCTTTCCGCTTTGATAATCAGTCAGGATGGATTTACTCAAGTCAAATCATCAAATCATTCAGTAAAAAACACTACAATGGAAGTAGCTATAAGTACAAATAAGGGGGTTATTCATAGCCTTTACGAAAGCATAATGAATAACAGGAAGTTTGATTTGCTTAGCAGTATTGTTTCAGAAGACTATACAAATGCACAAGGAGAAAAAGGCATTGAGGCATTTAAACATGGAATAATGGCCGTTATAAATGCTTTCCCTGATGCAAAATGGATATTGACGGAAATCATCGCCGAAGGAAATAAAGTTTTCGTAAGACAACAAGTACAGGGGACTCATAAAGGTGTATTTCAAAATATTTCGCCTACGAACAGAGCAATCTCAAATGATGGGATGGTCATCTATAAATTCGAAAATGGAAAGATAATCAGTTACCAAATCCAAACTGACAGGCTTGGCTTTCTTCAACAGTTAGGCATTTTACCTTCTGACCCCATTTCTCTTATACAGGGAAATGAATCCAATGTATTCTTTGTCGATAAATTTATAGTGCCGAAAAATGCGATAGTGGAATTTACGGAAAGAATGCAATACAATAGAAACTTTATCAAATCTATCCCCGGATTCATTAAAGATGAAGTAATTGCCTATGAGGACGCCAATGGAGATATAACGCTTATGACTATTGCCGTTTGGCAAAATCAAGGTTTTTTCAATAAAGCAAAACAATTAGTCGAAGCTGAGTATAAAAAAATAAATTTCAATCCGGCAGAATTTACTGAACGACTGAACATAAAAATGGATAGAGAAGTATATAAAGCGTATCAAAAATAAAGAAAGGCAACCGCTAACATTGTATAAGCGTAATGCGGGCAGAACAGTTAAGTTTGAGCATTTTTGCTCTTATGATACTTTACGATGGACTGACAATGAATTGCTCCGAAACCCCGCACTACGCTTATACCATAACATACTTAAAGACTACCAAAATATTTTCCTGAAAGGAATTTATAAAAATATTTCATTCTTCCCTTAACTAAATCAATTCTTTATGATAATTAATTATTGTAAAACAATAATTAATTATATATTTGCGGTAATAATTTAAAATTTTGTTCAATGAAGAATGTCAAAATCATTTCTACAATTTTATTCTATATCACAAGAATAGTAGCCATGGTATATATTTTGATTACAATCTATGCGCTCTTTTCATTAGTATTCGAATGGAGTTACATTACTATTGATAACGGAAAATATTTTGCCGTATGTTATCCATTTACCGAGACTCGATTTCTACTTGGGGAGAACAATTGGGATTATAAAGTTTTCGAATTTTTAGTTCCTCTTGGTTGTTATGGTATTTTCTTTTTTTTGGTAAGTAATGTATTCAATGTATTTAAACAACCCAAACTGTTTACAAAATATGGAGTAAATCAGTTGAAATGGTTTTGTTTGGCTAATATTTTTGTGCCTTTATTGATCATTATATTAACCTTAATTTTCACAGGTAACATAGAGGATGGATTGGAATGGATTGCTTTAATTCACTTTTTTCTGGGTGTCTTTGCTTATTTCTTTTATGCCATTTTTAAACAAGGCTTTAATCTACAGAATGAACAAGATTTATACATCTAGTTATGGCGATAGTAGTAAACATAGACGTTATGCTTGCGAAACGAAAGATGCAAAGCAAAGAATTGGCAGAAATTCTGAACATTACACCAGCGAACTTATCTATACTAAAAACGGGAAAGGCCAAAGGATTCAGGTTTGATACTTTAGAAGCTATCTGTAAGGCATTAGATTGTCAACCAGGCGATGTTATGGAGTATGTAGAAGAATAAATAAATTAATCAATTATTTACTTAAATATCAGCTACTTAATTGTAGTTGACAGACACTCGTCTGTCCAAATTTCAACATAAATCAATCAAAAAATGAACAGTTTAAAAATCAAAAATATCACAAAAACTTATGCCAATAACGTAAAGGCATTGCGCAACATCTCACTTGAAATCGAAAATGGAATGTTTGGTTTATTGGGGCCAAATGGCGCCGGAAAATCAACCTTAATGAAAACCATCGTTGGTTTGCAACAGCCCGATAATGGTTCAATTTTTTTCAACGATGAGAACATTGTAGAAAATCAGACTTTCATCAAGAAACAATTGGGTTATCTACCTCAAGATTTCGGAGTTTATCACAATATATCGGCGTATGACCTGCTCAATCACTTGGCGATTTTAAAAGGATTAAATGATAAACCTACTCGAAAAGAACAAATATTGGCATTACTCGAAAAAACTAATTTGCTCGAACAAAAAAACAAAGCCGTTAGTAGTTATAGTGGCGGAATGCGTCAGCGCTTTGGTGTGGCACAAGCACTTTTGGGCAATCCAAAGATTATTATTGTAGATGAACCAACCGCTGGTTTAGACCCTGTAGAACGAAATCGTTTTAATAATTTGTTAAGCGAAATTGGTCAAAACATCATCGTAATCCTATCAACACATTTGGTAGAGGATGTTAGAAATCTGTGTACACAAATGACCATTATCAATAATGGAGAATTGCTATTAACTGGTAACCCTGAACAGTTTGTTGCTCAAATTAATGGCAAGGTCTGGAAGAAACATATTGATAAAAATAAACTTTTGGAATATGAAAATGAGTATAACATTATTTCTACCCAATTGCAAGGGGGCAAATTGAGCATTAAAGTATTTGCCAACGAAAATCCGATGAATGGATTTACACAGGCGGAGGCTGATTTAGAAGATGTTTATTTCACAACATTACAAAAACTACAGTAAGATGCTACGTCATTTAATTTTATTCGAATGGAAATTTTATAGTCGTAAAATTTCATTTTATGTAATGCTATTGTCATTTCTTGGTTTTGGTATTTTGGTAGGAACCTCTGCGGGAATTTCATTTCCAAATATCACCTATAATTCCCCTTATGCCATAAATTTCATTTTAGGATTATTTTCATTGGCAAGTCTCTTCCCCATTGTAATAATGGCTTCGCAGAGTTTATTGCGGGAAAATGACAATCACTTTGAACAGATATTGTATGCAACAGCAATAACAATCCGCAACTATTTTTTGAGCAGGTTTTTATTGGTTTTCGGAGTGGCTGTATTATCGTTTCTACTTTTTCTTATAGGTTATATCTTGGGGCATTTAATGGAAATCGACAACTCCGAAAATTGGGGAATTTTTCATTTGAATTATTATCTAAATTCTTTTCTGGTAATTGTACTTCCCAATATCTTTTTATGCACGGTAATCGTTTGTTGCACCGCTTGGTTGAGCAAAAATAAAATGCTTATTTATTTAAGCGGATTGGGCATTTATGTGTTGTATATGGTCGGTTCCATTTTTTCAAATTCCCCTTTATTAGCTAGTGCTACCTCTGTTTCTGATAATGCAATGAACCTTTCGGCAAAGTTAGACCCGTTCGGTATGGCTGCTTTTTTTGAACAAACCCGATATTGGACCGCATTACAAAAAAACACAATGGTTCTGGAACTTTCAGGAAATTTGATGTTCAATAGAATTGCGATTATTTTATTGGCACTTGCATTTTTATATGCTGTATATAACCGCTTCCAATTCAAAACTTCCAATAAACAAAAAAAGAAAGTTGAAGTCATAAATGAATTGACCAATGGAAAATATGTTTATACCAGAATAGCAACAAAATCAAGCGGAAAAAAATATTTCATCTCAACCATTGTTTCTTTTTTAGAAATAGATTTAAAGGCAACCCTAAAAAGTATTCCATTTGTTTTACTGATTGCTATAACCATATTTATAGTTGGTATGGAAATGTACGGAGCAATAGAAGGCGGTATTCGTCTGCCACAATATTTCGTTACTACAACCTTAATGGTTAACACCATTTTAGCAACAATTCCTTTCATATTGTTATTGGCAATGCTTTTTTATGGAAGTGAATTGGTCTGGAAAAGTAAAAGTGTTAATTTTTCATGTATCGAGAATTCAACACCATTTTCATATTCAGCCTTGTTCATTTCAAAATTTGTTACGGTAGCTGTCATTTCGTTGATTTTAATAATTTCCTGTATTGTTTTAGGTGTACTTTTTCAGGTTTGGTTTCAATATCCAATTATAGATTGGAGCACTTATTTGTCCTTATTTTATTTCATTGGTTTGCCTGCATCACTCTGTGGCCTTGTTATTATTGCTTTGCAATATCGTATTAAAAACAAATACATTGCTCTTTCTATTTCTGCTGTTTTCCTGATTTTGACAAATACATCTTTGGGAAAAACAATTGGATTCGAGCATCCACTGTCCCGATTTGCCAATTATCTGCCCGATGCATTTAGCGGCATCAATGGTTTTGGATACTTATCAAAGGTGTTTTTAATTAATATGTTGTATAGCTCATCATTTGCAATATTACTTTCAGTTTTGGCTATTCTTTTTTTGAACAAATCGGTTTTAAAAACAAAACGGAAATCACTCACTTTTTTAATTTTACCTTTTGTTGTAATGCTATTGACGGGCGTGCATATTTTTAGAAAGAGTGATGCTGTTTCCAAAGAAACTGAATTGAATTGGCGACAACATTATGAAGAAAAATACAAATCCTATAAAAATCAACCGCAACTAAGCATCACCGATGTGAAAACCAGTATCGATTTATATCCAGAAGAAAACAGGTATACGGTGCTAGGAACCTACACATTGGTTAACAAGACCCAATCTGAAATTTCAGAAATCCTAATCGCTACATCAAAGGAAATCACTTGGAATTCTATTGGTTCATCACAATTAACTTTAGAAAAAAAGGATGAAGAATTTGGACAATATATCTTCAGAACAAGGAAAAAGTTGTTACCGCATGACAGTATTTCAATTAGATTTAATTTTGAATATAAAATAGAACCCTTAAAAGGGCATCAATCCTTTAATGCCATTGTCGGAAATGGTGCTTTTATGCGAATCAGCAATTATTTTCCAGCTATCGGCTATGATTTCAACAATGAAATTGAAGGTAAATTTGAAAGAAAGAAACGAAAAATGCCATTACAAGATACACTTACAAAAGTAGATGTGCCGTTGGCTGATCCGTACAATTATGAATTTATAAATTTTGATGCTATTGTTTCCACTTCGATTGACCAAACGGTAGCTTCCGCTGGAGAATTAGTGAAAAGTTATTCAAAGAGCAATCGAAATTATTTTCATTATAAAGCCACTGATATTCCGTTTCGATTTGCAATTTCATCAGCAAAATATGACATCAAAAAATCTAATTATAAGGATGTTGTCATAGAAGTTTTTTATGAACCAAAGCACAATCAAAATATTTCTCATTTAATTAATAGCATAAAAAAAACATTGCAGTACTGTGAAACAAATTTTGGAAAATATCCCTACAAAACAATTCGATTCGCTGAAATTAGCTCGTTTACGAGGGGTTTTGCGGCAACGGCTTATCCTGCAACCATTTTTATTAACGAAAAACAATTCCATTTAAACTTATCACAAGGGGAAGGACACGATGTTATCAATGAATTGGCAGGACACGAATTGTCGCATCAATGGTGGGGAAATGCACAACTGGCACCCGACTATAGAGAAGGAAGTGGTGTACTTACAGAAACGCTGGCACAATACACGCAATTAATGCTGTTTAAAAATGAATATGGTAAGGAAAAAATGCTTGAAATGGTCAAACTTTATAAGAATATGTATGATAGCGGGAAAGCATTTAGTGGGGAAGAGGCCTTATATAATTCAAAACCAACCAATGCCAATGTAATATACAATAAAGGTCTGGTAAAAATGTATGAATTATATATGTTAATTGGTGAGGACAAAATTAATTTGGCCTTGAAAAGATTATTGGCTAAGCATAAATTTCCCTTACAACCAGCCACAACTTTGGACTTGATTCAGCAATTGAAAATGGTTACCAAAAAAGAAAATTATAGGAAACTGGATGCCATATTTAAGGAGTGAAAATTATTTTTCAAGAACACAAAATCTTGGATAGAGAGAGTTTAAGGGAGTGTACAGTGAACTGTTTCATTCCCTAGCTTTATGGTGCATTTGAAGTTTGATGTTTTTAAAACGATTCACAAGGCCATCTACCGGATCGTTATACCATGGCTACTTAGTGGCAATGTATCAGCCTTAAGGTCATTTTATAAACCTCCGGCTTGGGATTTGAGTCTTGGAAGTCTATACTAAGACTTTAGACTAAAGTATATTCATCTCCTCATATTTCCCATTTCCGTTTTTAAATTAAACCCTAAAAATCCCATCAAAAAATACTTTAGAGGGGTCAACATGCTCCAGAATCTTGATTTTTATGGGTAAGAATTCCGAATTTAAACAACTTTAAGAGCTTCTGATGGTCCCGGAACACACTAAATCCAACTAATTCTTATTAGACTTCACATTTTATTTGATATCATTTGGTGCTATTTGTGTTTAAATGTTTGTAAATCAAATTCCTGTTAATAAGTAAATCACTTTATTTTAAGATCATTCCAAGTTTGTTTTTAAATTTATTACAAGATTTTTACGGTACCGCAGCAAAGTGATTTGTTCATTATTAATCTTCAAAACAAGTCCAATGACATTCTATTCTAAAGTTTATAGAACCATTGGTCTCAATTAGGAAAAGAATTTTCCACAGCCCCTTCTAGATTTAAATACAACTTAAAATTTGATGTAATGGAATTAGATTATGATAACAGGAAAAAAGACGGTTTAGTGGTGGAGCGAAAGCCAATACCTAACAAAATCAAATTACAACTCTCATCGGAGGTTCTAAGGGAAAATGACACCATAACCCCTGAATTTGATAATGACAATTCCGTGTTGGATATGCCCAGTGTACCGGTAGCGGCCAAGGAAAATCATACTAAGAAAAAGCGACTTTCTAAAAACAGAAATCAATCCTTTCGTATCGGATGCTCAGCGTACGAGAAAAAGCTTTTAAAGCTCATCGCTAAACGCAGCGGGCTTAGTGTGAGTGAGTTATTTCGCAGGGCTGTATTTCGGGTAGAGGTAAAAGAACGCATGTCCGATCAGCATATTGAAATCTATAAAAACCTGGTGTTGTACCATAACAATTTAAAGTCAGCAGCATACCTGGTTGGCGAAAAAGACCCAAAGTTTACTAAAGGCGTGAACCGACTTGCCGGGGAGATTAAAGCACTCTTACTAAATATAACCAAATGATAGGAAAAGGACATAGTATTTTACAAGCAGCGTCCACCATAGCATACGGATGGAACCAAGAAAAAAATGCGGACGTTGTTTTTCGACAAAACCTGGTAGGGGAAAACCCCATCGAGATTAGCCGAGAATTTCGCTTTATTCAGAATCTGAATGTGAACTGTCATAGAAAAAACTTGTCGTTTATTCTCAGTCCGACTATTGAGGATGGAAAAAAATTGAGCAATGAGGATCTTGGGAAAATATGTAGACTGTTTATAAGTCAAATGAAACTTGGAGACAGGCAGGGCATAGGTTTCGTACATAGAGACAAGGCGCACCTTCATATCCACCTCTACATAAACCGAATAGATTTCAAGGGCAATGCTTATCATGTAGGCTTTATCAGCAATCGTAGCCAACTTGCGGCAATAGAGGTCGCAAAACAGATGAATTTGAAGACCATAAAAGAAGTTGTACAGGAAAAGCTTGATAAACTCGCCCTCATACGTGTAGAAATCAAGAACAAGCACGATAGTATCATGAAGCGCTTTCGACCTAAAACCTTCGATCGCTATATAAAGGATATGAAAACCAGTGGTGTCAAGGTCATTCCAAGTATTAATAAGGCCGGGAACCTTCAAGGCTTTCGTTTTGCATATAAGGGTTATAACCTTAAAGGAAGCAGTATCCACCGGACCATGGAAGCAGGAAACTTGGCCAAACAACTCTATGGTAAATCCTTGAGTGGGTCAAGGAATATTTCAGCTGTTAAAATTTCACAAACAATCATTCCCATAGCAGCGAGCTTAGCACGGAGTATTGCAAAACAAATAGCCACAAACACTATAAAACATACCATCTCTACCGGAATAGAAATTTAAAAGCATTTAATTATGACAAGAATTAAGGAACATTTGGAATTACTGACCTTTGAAATGGAAAGGTTCCAAGGCGATGTAAAGAGACTCGAGACCATCAATGAAAACATGAAAAATATAAAGGTGTCTATCGATTTAGATGAACTCAAATCCGAATTGGGCGACTATCATGCCCATTTGGAAAGACATCGCGAAAATCAGGATCGGTTTTACACTCGACTGGAATGGCTTGTTAAAAGGGCAGAGGCATATACCAACCGGGTTATTATAGCCTTTATTGTATTAATTCTTATTACAGCTGCATCATTAATTTATGTCAGTAACACAAAGACAGTATTAGAACAGTTCAAAAGCGTAAGCCACTCATCGGCGAAAACCACCTTAAATCCTTAGTCTTTCTTTATAAATCGGGTTTTAAATATTTTTAACCCTGATTTGTAATTGTAACCTGTTGATACACCACACGTAAAAATTCTTCGTGTAGGGTGCATCAAAAAGTTATACTTGCACTGTTTACTTTTTTTGTTTCATTGGAGATCTTTATCAGTGAAGAGTATTACAATTCTGAGCCTTTAAAAAATTGACGACACATAATTAAAAGCAGCTAATTCCTCACAAATTAGTAGAACAAATATTTAACCCGAATAGGGCCGTCACATTAAATAATTCCTTGTGATTGGCGCTATTCATATAAACCTTAGTATGATGACGAAAACAATTACTTTAGAAGATTTTGAAAAATTTAAAAAGGAAATGCGCGACTATTGCAATCGTTTAATCGCCAATCGAAACCTTGAGAAACCTTTGATGTACCTTAAGTCGTTTGAGGTCATGGACCTACTTGGTATAAGTCCCGGAACACTTCAGAATTTAAGGATAAATGGAACCTTACCTTACACAAAAATCGGTGGGACTATTTATTATGAGGTCAATCAGATTCAAAAAGTCATGGAGATGAATCGCGTGCATAAAAAGCGCAAAGTAAAGTCAGAAATCTGATTCAAAGATGCAGTACAACTTTTGAGAATTTCTAATCGGATAGACCACTGCCGAAATGAAGGCTTTAATTTCAGTGCTATGAGATTTAACGCCTTGGAAGAAATTGTTAAAAGTAAATTCTATTGCAATAAGGATCTCTAACGTAGAGCCTTAATTTTAGACTTTTACGTTAGAGATCTCAAAAAACCAGACGTGTATTAGCATAAATGAATAAAGTACCGCTTTCCCGTTTTAAGCTTTAGCTTTAAACCGGGGCTCAAAATACACACCCACCTCACCGCAAATTTAAATACTTTAAAACATGAAGCTTTTGACCTTGAAGCTTTGGTATTTGATTCTTTAGCACCTGAAGGCCGTAATTATTCCTTTTTAACAGTCAAACTCTGGAATTATATAACCTAATTGCCCCTGATCAAAAGTTGGTGACTAAAGGAAATTATTCAACTTCTGAAATATTTATAAAGCGCGCCGGCTTGCTTTATATATTGCACAATAATGGCTTTTATACTCTTTGTTAAGGCTAAAAAAAGATCTCTCATATTACTAATGATTTATAATGGATGATAATAGGACTGAAGCAATACGCTCCATATGCTGTTTTTCTACTAGATAACTACGCTCATCGGCGTTGCTTAAGAAGCCTAATTCCAAAAGTACTACAGGACATAAACCATTGACCTCCCGTATTACCTGAAAATCCGCAAACTTCACGCCTCGACTCTCAAACCCTAGTTGCCTTTTAATATTTTTCTGTAAGCGGTAAGCAAACCAAACAGAAGAATCTGAGAAACCGAAGACACTCCTGGAAGTGTATACCTCGATTCCTCTGGCATTGGAGTTTAAGGCATCATTACAATGCAGGGATATAAACAAATCCGCTTTCAGCGCCCGGGCCAATTTTGTTCTATCTGATAATGAAATAAGGGTGTCATTATAACGGGTTAAATAAATATCCAATGGTGTTTCCGACTGTGCATTAAGCTTTATGATTTCCAGGGCAACATCCAAGACAAGATCTTTCTCTTTAAGACCATTTATGGCGATAGCACCAAAGTCTTTTCCACCATGACCGGGATCTAAAACAATTCTTTTTTGAATAGATCCTTCTTGGCTAAAAATGAAGCACATTTTTAGGAGCAAAAAGATAAAACTGACGTTTTTGACTGCTTTTTTCATATTCGTTTTTCAGTTTAAGGGGTACTTCATTCTTAATAATCATAGAATTTAATGCCGGATGATATCAATTTAACACAAACTGATTCAAATATAATTTTTTTCATAAATTATTGATTTACAGTAGTTTGTATACGAATATATGTAAATTTATAACAAGATGAATAACCAAAACCAAAAGCTTTAATATTATGAAGAAATCACTTTTTTTGACAACATTTCTGTCCTTGCTCTCCACATCGCTTTTTGCACAAATTGGCGGAATTGAAGATTCCGTTAACGATGTTTCCAACACTATTCGAACCATTTTTCCAATCATATTGGGGGTCATATTCCTTATCGGCTTCCTTTTCAATGCAGGACATTTCTTTGGTGAGAACGCTGATCTGAAAAAAGGAATTACACGCGTACTGGTATTTGTTCTCATTGCAGGTGCCGTTGTTGGTATTTTTACATACCTCATTGGAATCGTAGTCTAATGAAGCGATTCGAAGTCTATAGGAACATCAGGAAGCGAGCGATGATTTTCTCACTGCCCATTTCCCTGTTTGCCCTAATGATGGTTTCTATCATAGCCTCATTATTGGTCATGATCTTTTCCTTTAGTTTCGGAATAATCATAGGCATACTACTATTTAACTGCGGGTTGTATCTATCCTTATTACGAATTACGAATCATCCGCAGCTGTTTCAGATAAAAGGGGCCTTCCCTAAGATTATCACTAACAAAAGAAATTCAACCATCAATTATGAATAAAATTAACTTTTCGACATACAAACCCATTGTGGATATTCAAGACAATATCATTTTTGCCAACAACGGTAATGTGGTGCTGTGCTATAAAGGCAATTTGCCTGAAATATATTCATTATCCGAAAAGGATTTTGAAGATATACACGGTGTTTGGTTTCAAGCTTTAAAGACCTTACCCGTTGGCACTGTAGTGCACAAGCAGGATGTTTATTTAAAGAAATCCTATACCTCTCATGAGCTCCCCAATACAACTTTTTTGGAGAAGGCCACCCATAACCATTTTAAGGGCCGTGAGTATATGCAGCACAGCTGTTACCTGTTTTTTGTTTTAACCAAAAACAAGGAATTCCATAATCCTAAATACGTGAATCCTTTTCGCAAGATCTCCAAAGGAATTGTCCCGCAAATGGATGAAGAGATAAAGTCTTTTATCGGTGCAGTGCATGATTCAGTTGCCTTTATCAATAATGGGCGAAAAATGGAATTTACACTACTTGATTCCAGTGGTATAGAAAGCTTGACTATGGGTTACTTCAATGGCTTTAATGAAGGGTTGGATACCGATATGCTCCTTGAGAAAAAGAATGTCACAATAGGTGAGAATTATTTTGATGCCCTAGCCATCAATAGCGAACTGTGCTTTGGCGAAAGTGTACAGAGTAGCAAAACCAATGATAGATTCACTTCGGACGATTTTGTGTTTCATCAGGGGTTTATTGATGGTATAGGGCTTACGCTAAATGAGAATCATATGGTCAACCAAATTCTCTATTTGGATGATAAACACAAATGGCGTAAGCTATTGGATAAGAAAATTGAGGAGCTTGAAAAAAGTTCCAATTTCGGATCTCAGAACAAGGTGGTTCTTGGAAAAATTCAGCACATACTTGATCGGATCAATGGGGATGATAACGCCCGAATTGTTCGTGGTCATCTGAACATCGTCTATTGGTCTAAACAGGCCAATAATTTGGATAAAATTACCTCCAGGATCAAGGCCGAATTTAAGGAACTGGATATGATTCCATATTACCCGAGAGGGGAGGAGCGGAAGAATTATATCTTGAACAGCTATTGCTGTTTTTCTAGTAATTTTTCAGATGAAGATCTCTATGTGACAGATTTAAAACATGCATTGTGCCTCCTTCTCAACAATACTAATTATGCATCAGATACCACTGGGATTATCTTCAATGACCGTGAACATAACATACCTGTTTTAAAGGATTTATGGGATGAACAAAAGAAACGTATCAAGGCACGCAACTTTGCCATTTTCGCCCCCACGGGTGAAGGGAAATCCTTTTTAGCCAATAACATCCTTAGGCAGTATTTTGAATCCGGGGTGAGATTGGTGGTCATTGACCTTGGGGGATCCTACTCGAAATTCGCTAAACTCTATCCTGATGACCATACTATCTTACGATATGAGCAAGGGAAAAACCTTGGCATCAACCCTTTTTATATTTCTAATGAAGATGACCTTAGCCCGGAGCGTTTGGAAGACTTATCCATGTTCCTGTTGGAACTCTTGGCCGAAGGCAATTCTGTTTCCAAGGGAAAGGAAGTCGCCATGAAAAAGGTGTTGTTGCATTACTATAGACAAATAGGGGATCAGCATTGCTTAGCGTCTCTATATGCATTTATAAAGGATGCTAAAGACAGCTTGATTCAAGACTTAGGTATCCGAGAAGAAGACTTTAGTTGTTATGATTTTTTGCACATTCTTTCAGAATATGTGGAAGGTGGTCTTTACAGCTTTTTGTTTAGCGAGGGACAAGACCAAACCTATAAGATCGAGGACAAGCGATTAATCGTGTTTGAATTGGACCAGGTGCAGGATAACAAGGAAATTCTGTCCGTGATGTTGAAGTTAATTAAATCGGCCATTCAGCGAACGATTTGGCGGAACCGTTCTGAAAAGGGAATTATTTTATTCGATGAGTTCGCCAAACAGCTGAAATTTGATAATGTCCTTGAAAGTGTAGAGTTCTACTACCAAGCGATTCGAAAGCAAAACGGTGCTATTGGGATTGTACTGCAATCCATCAATCAACTGCCGCAAAACAGTACATCTGCCAGTATACTGGAAAACACACAAATCATCTATAGTCTATACAATGAAAAGGGTTATGACCAATTGGTCAAAAGATTAAACCTCTCCAGCCACGACCTGAATCAATTAAAGTCTATCAAAAATAACCTTTCTGGACCCCGTAAGTACACAGAAATGTTTATCAAGATCGGAAAACACAGCAATATTTTTCGTCTGGAAGTTCCCAAAGCGGTATATGCTGCTTATTTGACTGATGGCAGGGAAAACCAAGAAATAATGGAGTTCTACAACCGGCATGGGGATATGGAAAAAGCAATCCTTCAATTTACATCTAAATCATAGTCTCATGAAATCGAAGATTCACGAATACCAAAACAAATATTTAGTAATGAGTAAAACAAAAATCCTAATCGTTGCAACAGCAATCATTCTTTTTTTGCCTGCACGTGCTACGTGCCAGGGAATGCCGGTGTATGACAATACCAATTTTGTAAGCCTGGTAAAATCATTGGTAGAATCTGCCAAGCAAACTTCACAGCTTATTCGAACTGTTGAATTTTTAAAACAGCAAAAAGAGAATCTGGAAAAGGTTAATGCAGTTATAAAGCAATTAAAAGCGGTGCAAGAAATCGGAAGAAGCAACGCACGCCTTATTGCTATAATGCGAAATGACTTAAAAAACATTTTAAACTCCCCCTTTATTAAACCGGATGAAGTGGCCAGGGTATCGGAATCCTTTAGCGCTATTGTGGAGAATTCCTTGGATACCATGGATTTTATAGATCAAATTCTCTCCAGTGACTATCTTAAAATGAGTGATGCCGAACGCGCCGAAATTTTAAAGCAAAAAGAGTCAGAGTCAAAGGAAATGGTATCAAACATACAGGTGAAAACCAAACGGTACCGGGACATTATTTCTTTTAGGAAAATGCAAGATAAAATCAATAACCGCCAAACAAACTACTAAAGATGACAGCTACCATTGTTCTAGGCATAGGACTGGAATATATAGATACTGTATTTCAGACCATCCAAAACAGCGACTTTTCGCAATATACAATTGCCGGAATGAAAACGCTTGCGGTGTTATTTTTCCTGATCAATATTCTAAAAAAATATAGTGAGGGGGTTGCTGAACGGGATGGTTATACATGGGGCCTTAGTCCGGGAGAACTGGCTAAAAATTTTACTGTTGTTCTCCTGGTCATATTTTCGACTCAGGTTCTGGGATTTTTTGACAGCATTCTGGTGTCCATTGAAGGACAATACAGGGCCACAGCACCGGCATTACTCCCCTTAAAGATGCAGGATATTCCCATAGAGGAAGATGTGAATGTGATTAAGGTAGCCCATGCGGCAATGACGCTTTTATATGAAGCCTTAGTCACGCCGCTTTATGGTTTTAAAATCGTTGCTTTTACCCTAGGTATGATCCTATGGATTTTAGATCTTTTTATTTATCCCTTGTTTTTAGCGGAACGCTATTTTTTACTTGGGATCATGCAGGCGTTTTTTCCGTTGGTCATAAGTCTTGCGGTATTTGAAAAGTTCCGCTCTCTGGCCTATACCTTTTTTAAGCTGTATGCTGCGGTTTATATGTTGGTGCCTGCTTTTTTTCTAGTCAATGTATTTGTAAATGCGCTCTATAGAGAACTCACTACCAACTTCTGGACCGACCTTTTCGGGTCGGATGCCGGAGAAGGCTTTTTTGCCCCGGTAGTGCAGCTCTGTTCGGTAAGTTTTATAGTCCTGTTGAAATTTAAACTCTACAAACGTGCGACTTCATTTACCCTTCGATTGTTTACCCATTAAATCATAATGATATGAGAATGCCATATAAAAATATTTATCAAGTTTTAAGACTAAATAGATTCATTGTCTATACAGTGGTCATTTGCTCTTTAGTATGCAGCATCTTTGCGTTGTGGTTGGCTTTTACAATGCATAAGAACTCACTTAATAATGCCTTCGCCGTTAGCACCGATGGGAGTATTATTCCATTGAAACTCGTCACTCAGAAGGAGAATTTTGAAGTTGAAGCACTGGCACACCTAGAACTGTTTCACAACTATTTCTACACCATTGATGCAGCCAACTATGAAAAGAACCTGGAAAAGGCACTTTGGCTAGCGGATAGTTCTGTAAGTGACCTCTATCGTCAGAAAAAGGCCGAAGGGGTCTATAATCGTCTTTTACAATACTCCCTGGTTCAAAAGGTGCTTAGTAGTGATTCACGGATCCAACAGCAAAATGGAACCTATGAATTTAGAACGCATACCGTTTTTGAAATCAAGCGCGGCTTGGTTACAGATACCTATGAATTGGTATCCTCAGGAAAGCTGATCACCGTGGATCGTAATTTTCCAAATAATCCACATGGATTACTGGTTACTGATTATTTCGAGAATACGCTAAAAAAAATAACTGATGAAAATAGAAAAGAATAAAATAGTGTTTGCGGCGGTTATTGCCGTAGTGGTCATTTTTCTGATCTCTTATTCCATAATGGTAATGGGTGCTGATAAAAGTGAGAAGACAAATCTAAAAGGAACATCGGTTCCCGAGCTCAAAGAGGATCCGAAGGAATATGATTCAAAACTGGATGCCATAAACGATCTCAAACAAGCGCGAGAGGCTAATATGCCAAGTGTTTATGATGAAAAGCTGATCGATGATCTCGGTTACTATGATCCTGACTTGCCAGAACTCCAAAAACAGCGGATTGTTGATAGCATCTATGATTCGGCAAGAATTAGGTACTCGGAAAAACGGTATCAAAATTTTGGAGTGAAAAAAAATAGTCAAAAGAAAGCGGCAAAAGTTGACACTGCCAAAATCAAAAGAGCGCTAAAAATTGAGGCTAAGGAATTAGGGTTGGAACATCAGTTATTTTTTGCTTCCGATCCGAAAGAAAATGTTGTTTCTGCTACCGGTGATACAGATACAATGATCTATGCAGTTGTAGATGGTAATCAGGTTGTAAAGGCCAATTCCAGGTTGCGAATGCGCCTTAGCAAGGCGGCTACCATCAACGGAAAACTACTACCCAAAAACACTCCTATTTTTGGCTTTATAAGGTTTCAGCCCAATCGGGTTTTGATAACCATAGAGAACATCCAAAATCTTCCAACTCAATTAAAAGCCTTTGACTTTCAAGATAGAAGTGAAGGGATTTATGTAGAGAACAATTTTCGGGCAGAAGTTTCAAGCGAGATCATCGGAGATATGGTCGATGATATCAATATAGCCGGTGTACCGCAAATAGGCGGTTTTAAAAAGATATTCCAACGCAATAACCGAAACATCAAGGTTACTGTACTTGACAATTACAGACTTATACTGAAACCTAAATTATAGACATCCTTCACTTTTTAAACACGCTATTATGAAAAATTTTATTTTTATCGCAATATTCCTGTTTGCCACAGATCTAAGCTGTGCACAAACATCTTTTAAACTTGATACCATATATGCCAATGAGCAAAAGAATGTAGCCATCTTCTTTCCTGAGCCTATTAAGCAAGGTATAACCGGTTCGGCTAACTTTGTGTTTTCTTACAATCGGGAAAAGCAACAGTATTTTGGATTGCTTCAAGCAACTCCCGGAGAAGAAAGTAATCTGTTGGTGGTCAATATTGATGGTTCGGTTTTCTCGTATATTGTAAAATATAAAAAACAGCTCTCAAAGCTTAATTATTTTATTCCAATATCAAGTAGTATTGGGAATGAAAGGCCGATTGTGAAGGATTCAGTTCAGGCGGTGGCACCTAAAACGGATAACGACAACAAAATTTATTATTACCAAAAGTTCTGCTCTTTACTACTTAAGTCTAAACAAGGCATAGGTAGTCTTAAAAAGCAGAGTGAGGGTATTGTTATGCGTGTTGAGAACATTTTTTTTGACAAAGAGGAGCTCTACTTTGTTATCCGGATTGAGAATCATTCTACGCTGGATTATGATTTAAATTACTTGAACCTTTATACTGAGACCAAGAAAAAAGGCAAGAAGAAGTCTTTACAACGGTTATACAGAGATCCTGTTTACAAGCATCATTTTCCTTCAAAAATCAAAGCAAATCAAGCGGTCCAATTGGTCTATGTGATGCCGAAGTTCTCAATAGCTAAGGATCGAAGGGTCGTTTTAGTATTAAATGAACAAGATGGTCAGCGGAATATTAAACTTAAAATATCGCATCGGTTTATCAACAACCCAAATTAAATGGGTGGGAGCAATGTAAACGCTCAAATCTTGACTTCCCATTCATCCAATAACTGCCAGAAGTGACTAAGTAAGTGACCAAGTAGGTAATGGAGCCAATGCCAGTATATCCAATGCTTTAGAAGATATTATTGCTTTTTGTAACGGAGCTAGTAACGGAGTTAGTGACCAAATAATTTAAGGAGATAAACCCAATGTTTTCAGTGTCTTAGAGGGAATAACATTTGATGTTCCTAATTAGAACACTAAGATCAAAAAATTAGAACGACTTACAGAGAAGCAAGAATATTATGCATCCTTAATCGGAGTTTAACTTGGAAGTCCCAGTACGGAAGTCTGGAAAAACAGCATAACTAAAATAAACTTACCTTAAAATAATTAAATTTGAAGTAAAACAATGAAAATGAGCTTTCAAACAATATCCATAGATTTTCCAAACGATATCCTTTTGGCTCTCAACGAATCTGAAAATGATTTAAAGGAGCGTATTAAAATATCGTTGGCTATTCAGCTATATAAACTGGAAAAACTTACTATTGGGAAAGCTGCTCAACTCTCTGGTTTGTCAAGGCTTGAATTTGAAAATGAACTTTCAAAAAACAAAGTTCCGATTTCACACCTGACTGAAAAGGATATTTTGAGCGACATAGAAAAATTGACCTGACGAAAAACAGACTTGTAATCGCAGACGCAGACTCCTCCTTGAAGCTACTGAACATCATATCCGAAAAGCATAAAGAACCAAGGATAAAATACAAAACGTAAACAACTAATGCCCTTTTAATGGCATACTTTCGAATTAATCATGATAACGTTTTGTTCAAATCTAAAGAAGAAAAGCAGTTTAAACGTCTCCATCTCATCAACCCGGTATTGCCTCAGTACTTGTTAGGCTCTAGCGTTGCCCAAAAAAAGTGGCAAGAATATGAAATCTAATTATTACCACTATTTAGCGTTAGTGGCAAATATTTGAGATAATAAACGCTCAAGTTTATATTAGCCATAAAGGCTTTTAAAGAAGGTTTCAAGATTCTCTCCCACTAATTGCATCATCCTTATTAAATTTCGAGTTCCAAAGCTTTGCCCATATTTTTCCGTGCTCTGCGGGTTTATTTTTCTTAATTTCTCCATTAATCCGTTTACTTATTTGCCAGAATGCCATTGTGCTATTTACCTGTACCGCTTTTTTTGCTTATCAGTAAGCAAAAACGTTACTACCTTAATTTAAAAATCAGCCTCCTTTAATATATCACCAATATTTCTCATTCGGAAGATTATTTAAATATTGACCTCACCTCCTCATAAATCCTCTCAAAATTAGCTTCCCAATCAGTTTTGGAAAACTGCCTGGATTCTTCCGGTATCTCCTTTTGAATAGTATCTAATTTAAACTGAACTTTCTTGTCCTTTCCATCGGCATAGGTGATAAATTCACCTTGTTTTAACCTGAAAAAGACATTGGCTCTAACTTTAGGAATTTCCTTTTCCCCGGTGGTTATACGCGTATCAAAATCAAGGTTATATCCGCGGTTTACACTTTTGGTTGGATCCTTGACAATCTCAAAAAAACGTTCGTAATATTTTGCGGTGTCCGGGTCGTTGACCTTTCCGAAAAATTGATAGGAAAGATTGCTTAATATCGCCTTGCTTGCCTTATCTCCATACATCATGTCGTTTTGAATCTTGTCCTGCATTACATATACTGTGGAGATATCATAACTTCTAAGGGTGGCAGGAATACGGTGCATATTTAATAAGCGAATCGTTGGGGCTTCTTCCATCAGTAAGAATGACGGTTCAGAATCCCGCACACTCATTTGCTTGGTAATCGTGTGGATGATGGTAGCTATGATCGGTGAATACGAAGTTTCATATTTGGGGTTATTCACTACAGAAATTATGTATGGATTTTCGCTACTATTAATATTTAACGGCACTTCATCCGCGGATAGAGCCATAAAGATTCGTTGTGTACTGATGCGTTTTAATGCATTGGCCAAGGTACTTTTGACTCCTGCTGTTTGTTTCTCGGAATCCTTTCCACTGATAAAGGCGTCTGCCATAGCTCTTGATGTGGTATTGGTTTCCAGAAACTGTATCAGACTATCGGTATCCAGATATTGATAAATGGCAATCAAATGGGGGAGGGTGCAGAACAGTGGATAGCTTGTTTTAAGTTTCCAAATCAGGCCACCTATTAATCCTTCTGCAGCATCATTGAAAAATTTGGAGGTTCCTGTTGAACCGGATTCCCGGTGCTCCAATAGGTTCTCAATAAGTACCCGTGAAACTTCGTTTACGCTCTCCTCATTCTCTAAATATCGTGGAGCGATGGGATTTACCCGATGGGTGATTTTATCAAAGGAAATGACTTTAAATGGAATTTGGCCATCCTTAAAGAGGGGATATGCCATTTCTGTCAGTTCAAAATCTTTATAGTCGTGGATGATTCCACAAAAGTTTTCCTTTTTGAAATGCTTTAAGAAACCGTACACGACGCTTTCTGTTTTTCCACTCCCTGCAGAACCAATTACAGATGCACCGCGTTTAATGTTATCCAGTTTAAAGTTTCCTTTGGTCGTTACAAAATTGATTTGATATCGATGGTCTGCGTTTTTTGATCTTTCAGTTTTATGTAAGAAAGCATAAAAGACCGTATTAATCAACAAAAGTGGGCAGACCACAGTCAGTAATACCAAAGCCATATCGTTCCAATATTGAAGAAGAAGCGCTACTGCCAGGAGTAGAAGATTGTTAAGAAAAAAGGCATATTTAGAGACTTGGTACAATCCGTAGAATAGCATACTGATAAGGCCAATAGTAAGAAGAGCGGTAAAGAGATTATCGATGTACATAGTTCAAAATATTAGAATTTATAATAGTGGCTTTGCTTTTCGCACAGGCCTACTTCTTTCTTCAGGTTTTCCGGTTACTCAATTTCGGCAATGACAGCATTGCTTCTTTTCAATAACTTAGCTTCCAATGTTCGCTCTTTCATATCCAACTTTTCTTTGACGAGATCTCGTTATAAAAACAAAAAGTAGAACTTCAGTGAGTGATTTGAAGTTTGTCCATGAAAATGCGGTACCGGGTAGCTTAAAGCTAGCTAGCATTTTTAGGGAAAAAATTTCCTGTCTTGTTGTTTTCTTGATGAATAGGGCCTTCGGCGAAAGTCTATAATGGGTAGCCCTACATAAATTTTAAAGCTGAAACTCAGTGAAATAAAGATAACGATTTTTATTGAACTGAGGATGGTTTAAATGCAAGTGGATTATATTCAGTGTGATGTTGTTTCAAGACAGTTACAGTTCCTTGAGGTAAGCATTATAGGCCTTTTTTCATGCTTTTACAACAGGATTTAAAGTGTTTACAACAAAACTTTATTCTTTACTGTGGAAACCTATATCTTGAAAAAGCACTGCATATGTGGTTTCCCGTAAGTTATGCGCTTTTTGAATGTATATATTTATGGACTTATATAATTGTTGGGGCAGAAGGACAGATTTTTGTTATCACACCAAACTAAACTGAATTGAAATGCTGAAAAGAATAACATTAAAAGGGGAACAGAAAAATGTATTATTCCTACCGCCAAAAAATCCAATTCAAATAAAAGGAGTTGCGGGAAGTGGAAAAACTACGGTCGCACTTTATCGAGCGAAACACCTACTTGAAACACAAGCAAATCTTTTCAAGGAAACTAAAATTGTGATTTTTACATACAATAAAACACTTTCGGCATACATAAAAGCAATAAAACCATATATAAATGGTGGATACCAAAAAGATACAGATGAAATAACCCCCCAAACACCTGATGGACTAAATGTTCAAATCATCAACTTTCATAGCTGGGCATTTCGTTTTGCAGGTATTCCTTTTGACTCAACAATTCGGCAATGGACTCAAGTTGAAATTATTGAGGACATCATAAGTGGATTGACATCAAGCACTTCAAATATTTTAGATAAAAGTGCAGAATTTTTTCAAGAAGAAATTTCTTGGATGAAAGGAAAACTATTTAAAGACAAATCGGAATATCTTGAAGCTGCAAGAACAGGAAGAGGCACGTCTGACCGTGTTACAAAAACTGACAAAGAGGTTATTTGGGTGGTTTATGAAAAATATAATCATGAATTGAAAAACAGAGGTCAAGTTGATTTTGATGACTATGCAATATTAGCATTGAGAAAAATTCAAAACGATCCTAATTTTATTCCGCCTTACACACATATAATAATTGATGAAGCTCAAGATTTGAACAAAGCTCAAATTCTCGCCATTTCGAGTTTAGTCGATAATGAAACAAATAGTTTGTCAATAATTGCTGATGCTGCACAGCGTATTTTTAAAAGTGGTTTTGTTTGGAGTGAAGTTGGCATTAATGTAAGAGGTGGGAGAACTATTGCTTTTAAAAAGAATTACAGAAACACGATAGAAATTGCAAAAGCAGCAAATGCATTGTTAGAAAATGAAACTGACAATGAAGACTTTACTGAAATAGAATACTCAGTTCGAGAAGGTGAAAAGCCTAAAATTGCATACTATTCAGATTTTGATGAGCAACTGAGCTACCTTGACGACCAACTCACTGTATTGAATAATAGTGATAATCTAAATAGTACTGTTGTTCTTCATCGGTCAACAAATGGGGTGAAGCGAATCAAAGCATTTCTTGATGCAAATGGATTTTCTACCGAGTTAGTCAAATCAAACCTGTCCGTCAACTATGGAAATGATAGTGTGAAGATTTGCACAATGTCATCTGTGAAAGGGCTTGAATTTAATAATGTATTTATCCTTGACCTGAATGATGGAATTATTCCTTATCCCCAAGGATTCATTGAAACGGATGATGAATTTCATATTTCAACTGAACGAAGGTTGCTTTATACCTGCATGACTAGGGCAAGAAATAAACTTTTCCTGTTTTCAAGTGATAATAGTAATCCTTCACGTTATTTGAAAGAGATTGATGCGGGCTTGTTGGAAGATATAAGCTCTTCTCAATCCTCTCAAGGAACATTTAACAAATACGATGATGACCTACCATTTTAACTCTTGTATATGAATTTAAAAACAAATTACATAGAATTTAAAGAAGAAATAGATAAAAGAGAAATTGAGTTCCTCATACATTTCACGCCAACGATCAACTTACTTAGCATCTTAGAGAATAAAGAATTAATGAGTAGAGACAAATTAGAAAGTTTGGACATCGAACAATTTGATGTTATGGACTATGTGCAATTCATGGATAATGTAAGATACGATGATAAAAGTTATATAAACTTGTCATTATCAGGGCCAAACACTTTTTTGTTTTCAAAATTTCGAAAAAAAAGTAAAGAGGACTTCACAATAAATTGGTGCATTATTAAAATAAACCCAAAACACATTTACGATAGCGAAACTCTTTTCTCAATTACAAACGCAGCTTCAAATGCAGCTAAAAGACAATTTGGGATTTCAGGAGACTTAGAAAAGTTCAAAATGCTATTTCAGGGACAACTAAATATAAATACTTTCAATGGTGTTCGTACTCTTACCAGAAATTCAACTCATCCAAAATACCCAACGGATGTTCAGGCAGAGATATTAGTTAAAAACTCAATTCCGGCAGATAGTATAATATCTGTTTGCTTTGAATCTGAAGAGAAATTGGCTGAAGCCAGAGCTGCTATGTCTTCTTTCGACACCAATAAGTTTAAAGTTGATAAAGCAATTTTTTCACCAAATCGCTCGAAATGAAAGCGGAAATTAAATATAAAGGGAGTTTAAAGCTTGCGGCTATCGGAGATGCTTTAGGTTGGATGACTGAGTTTGAAAAAAGCGAAGGGTCAGTAAAGAAAAATTTCGGAACCGATTACATCAACTCCTTTCACGATTGGGAAAAAAATGTTGGCGGTAGGTTTCACGGATACATAGACAAGCTCAACTCGGGTTCATATTCCGATGACACTCAATTATTACTTTCTGTAGCTCGTTCAATTAAAAAGGACGGATTTGTGGATCAGCAATATTTTGCTAAAAAAGAGTTACCTGATTGGTTGCTCTATTCCAGAGGTGCAGGTAGAACTATTAAAAATGCAGCTCGGAAAATAGAACGTAAATCGGCAGAATGGAATAACAATTTTTTTACATTTAAGGCTGGTAAAGTAACAATTGACTATCGAGAAAGTGGTGCAAATGGAGCTGCAATGAGAATACTACCAATTGCCTTGGCCAACTTTGGTGAACCTGACAAAATCAAAGAAGAAATATTTGGGAATAGCATAATAACTCACGGACATCCAAGGGCTATTTTAGGAGCAATGCTTTATGGTTATTCTATTGACACAATTTTGAGATTTAATCCAGAGAATTTTAACTACACAAACTTTCTTACCGAATTAGGTAAAGACATTCATCAAAAATTTTCTATTGACTTTTTAGATAATCCCAAATTAAAAAGCTGGGAAATAGAATGGAACAAAAACTCTAAAGAGTCATTTAGAATTTTGTTTAAATCCATTGTAGATGAAACTCAAGAATATTTAAGAACAACTTATAAATTGATTAATAATAACTCATCCGATTTTGATGTGTTGTCTAAATTAGGCTGTTATAAGAATGAGACAAAAGGTTCAGGAACTTCTACAGTGATTGCAGGAATTTATTTGGCTTGTAAATATTTTAATGAACCTTTAAAAGGGATCGAACAAGCTGTAAATTCAATTGGAACTGACACAGACAGTATAGCAGCATTTACAGGTGGTTTAATTGGTGCGTTACACGGTCAATCAATTATTCCGTCTAGATGGAAAAACGTTCAAGATGTTGATTACCTGGATGAAATTTCAATTCGCTTACTTGAGATTTCTGAAAGTAGAGCCGAATTTAAAAGTGCATTAAAAAATGAGAAGTATAAACCAATTTCAGAAATTGAAAGTGATTGCTTTCAAACAGATGACAAGGTTTATCTTGAAACATTAGGAGTAGGAACTATTAAAGGTATTGATAGGCAAAAAGCTTTGACAAAAGGAAAATACAATTTGATTTTAGATGTTGAGTTTGAAGTTGGACAGTTTTGCCGGTTTGCAAAATTATTGAGCATAGAAAAGGAAGAGAAAACAGACTTATTTAATGGAAGTTTAGAAAATGAAATGAATCTATTAAAAGGATTTAATTTGGACTATAATTCAAAAGAGCGAATCGAGAAATTTATAGAATCCTTGAAAGAGAATGATAAAAAGGAATTTAAAGAAATCATTAAGCTGATTGAAAAAAGAACAAAATATATATGAGGACAGATCTATTTTGTGCAATTCCTACGCTAGCACTATTAAATTATAGAATTCACAAAATTACTGGACAATTCAAAGATGGAGAGCGAAATGGAATTATTTTGATATGTAGCAAGAAATTGAAAAAAGGCACAGATGTGATTATATAAAACTGGATAATAGAATTTATTACGCTAAACCTGAACTAAATGACTATACAAAAACTTGAAACCGGCCTAGCTGAAGTTATTCAATTAGAGATCAACTTTCAACTGTTATATACGCAGTCATGAAAGAAACAAATGCAGTAAAACAATTAAATGTTGACGCTAGTTAGTACTTCTACAGCTGTAGAAACATAATTTAAAATTATTTCATGGAGATCTCACCTAAATATAGAATGGAATTAACTCACAAAGTTAATGAAGCGATTTACGAAGAATATAAAACGTATAAGTATGTGAAACTCTATATTGAAAAATGGCATCAAGAAGAAGGGAGTTGGAACAATGCATGGGAGAATTTCATCATATATTTTAAAGATGGAACAGAGAACATTGACTTGTTAACCACATTGCATAAAATGGAAGGCGAAGATTTATTAAAGATTGCAATTGATATGGGAATTGAAACTCCAAATTTTATACCAAGTATTCCTACCTTTAAAAATGAACTTAAATCAAGCTACAAAACAGCAAGTGCTACTTTTGAGAAAGCTTTTCAGCAAATAGAATCACATCCGGATATAGCTGTGGGATTAGCTAATTCTGCATTAGAAAGTATTATATGCGAAATTTTAAAAGATGAGAGAGTTACATATAAAACCACTAGAAAAGAAACATTGTATAAATTAACTCAGGAAATACTAAAAGAATTTTCCCTTTTTCCAAATGGAGATATGCCGAAAGAAATTAAAGCTATTGGTAGTGCTTTATTAAAATTAAATCAGAATATTGAACAATTACGAAGTGATAAAACAATATTTCACGGTAAAACGGAAGGAGATATTGTAATCGAAGATTCTATATACACGTACTTTATTGTTAATAGTGTTACAACAGTAGGTCTATTTTTAAATTCATTCTATAAATATAAATTACCAAAACCTCCAGAACCTAATGAGAAAATAGAAAACCATGATGATTTACCATTTTAAATTTCTACAATGATCAAACTCAATTGAAAAACATAAAGTTTTGTTGTTAAGGCAAATAGAAGCTTGCTAAGAATAAAAAGTATAACAGTGTAATTATGAGAATCATACCTAACATTTCAGACTATCTCTTGCCTTATCGTTTTTTACTGTATAAAAAACATAAGCAAGAGGTTTTACAAAATGTAGAGAAACTAAAACCGGAAGCATATAAATTAGACAGTTTAATGTTAGGGTATCGGAAAGAATTGGCAAAACTTATCAAGGAAACAAGCTACGACATAAGTGGCGATAATGCTTTTAATGAAAAGATAGAACGAGAACTAAACAAAGTAGATCAACAGTATAAAAAGGACCCTTCTGCTATTATTGCAGGCGCGGAAGCAGCTTTTTTTACGGGAGCCAGTATATTAACTTCTTACTTAGCCGTAGACCAACATGTTTATGAAGGTATGTCTAGGCTTTCGGGTGAAAACCTAAATAATCTGGCAGATTTAAGTAGCAAAGTTCAGACCTATGATCACAATTTTTGGAGTGGTTTTTCTTCTGAAGGGATTAGTAAAATAGGTGGGCATATAGGCGAAAGTGTAGCAGCAGAAAACTTACTAGAAAATGGTTTAGATGTTGCGTGGCCAGAAGTTTCCAATCAAAGCGGTTGGGATTTATTGATTGAAGGACATGAGGTTAATATAAAAACGGTAAGTGATGCCAGTCAGCTATCAGAACATTTTGATAAATACCCTGATATTCCTGTTATCATACCGGGCGATGCAACCAATATTCCCGAAAATGCTATACACATAGGGGGCGAGGATGGTATTGAAAAGATGATCGAAGCCTTTAACGAAGGAGCTTCAGAAACTATTATTGTGGATCATGATATGGTAGGCTCAGATATTATGGAGCAGACCGCAGAAGCTACAGGTTTTTTAACGGGATCTATGTCAAACCTTTTTGACACATATGTTCCAATAATTACCGCTAGTTGTTCTTCAATAAGAGAGTTTAAAATAATTCGCAAAGGTGAGACAACAATTGTCAATGCTGCAAAAAATATCGGGTTAGATGTAATCGGCTCGGGCTTTGGAGCAGCGAGTGGAGGTGCCGTAGGTGCTATAATTGGTTCTATTGTTCCAGGCCCCGGTACTGTAATAGGTGGAGTAATAGGAAGTTTAACAGGAGCTATTTTAGGAAGAAAGGGATCAGACCGAGTTAAAAACAAACCATTTAACGAAGCTTTAAAAACATATAAAGTAAAAACTCATCAATTTAATAGTAAGTATAAGAATGCTTCATGGGCATTGACAAACAATCTTGATAATTTTAAATATAATGAACAAAGAGCGCTAAATAGTCGGATGAAAACGCACAAAGGAGAAATACATAAACGGACAAATCAATTATTGGCGGATAATAAATCAATTTTTGCTTTTCATGTTTCGACAATCCTAGCCATGAAACAAATAGGAACTTTAGAGATTGATAGAAAGTATTATGAACACCAACGAAAATTTAAAAGAGATTCATGGGTAAAAAGAACCTTTTGGCCATCGGTTAAAGAATTCACTTATTTAGAAGCGGAAGAGCAGTATAAAACCTTAAAAGCAGAGGTTGAATCTATACAGGAAAGGGGGCATTCACACGTAGAAGGCATTAAACTTGTACAATTCTTTTCAGAAAGAGGAATCATAAAAGATAAGTTAATAGATATGATACGCAAAGCAGAAAGAGAAAGGGTGGTAAATGAGGTAGACCTATGGACCTACATTAAAGAAAGTCAAAAGGATTTGGCAACACATCGATATCATGCCTTGAGCAGAATTGCTAAGCAATTCACCAACGAATCAAACAATTATAGAGAAAGCATAAAGAAATTGACTATACCCGTGCAAGTGGCTTTAGATAAATTGTTTAATGAGAAGAAAAAATTAGGATTAGAATAGTTTAATTATTGAATGTATAAATTATTAGATATAGCCATAATCAGGTGAATATTTAAGGTAATAGGGTAAAAGTTAATTTAATAGATTATATATAACACAAGTACATGAAAAATGTTCAAAAACCAGAAAAAATTCATTTAAGGAAATTAATGGGGAAATAAAAAGAGGACAGTTTGTTATTCCGGATTTTCAACGTGAGTTTGATTGGGAACCTTGGAATGTCAGAGATTTAATTAAATCCATTTTTATGGATTATTATATAGGGACTATTTATATAAACGTTGAACTTAATGCTGAAATAATATTATGAGTAAATACGAAATTTGCAGAAAAAAGTTAGAGGAATTGAATTCTGAATTCTTGAATATAGATAAACCTTTACTCAACGAAGCAAATACTAGATTTAAATTAATTGATTCAATTTTAACCGAATGTTTAGCTTGGGGAACTAATAATATCTCATGCGAAGATAGTTATCAAGGAAAATATAGCGACTACACACTAAGTTTATTTCGCTCAGTTTGTGTACTTGAAGCAAAAAAAACAGGCAATTATTTTGAACTTCCAGCTGGGAAACAAAATCTATATCAACCAATAAAAAGTATATATAAGGATAATTCGAATATTAAAGCTGCTATTGATCAAGTTAAAGGTTATTGTCAAGATAGATCAATCCCTATTGCAATTGTATCTAATGGTTGGCAATTTATTGCTTTTATTGCAAACCGAACGGATTCAATTCCATCTTTGGAGGGTAATGCTTTTGTAATACCTTCATTAAGTACAGCGATAACAGAATTTAAAGAGTTTTGGAATTGTTTATCAAAACCTGGATTCGAAGAGGAGTATCTAATTAAAAAGTTAATTGGTAATACTGAGCAAGAATTACCACCAAAATTATCTTCTACAATCTATGGTTATCCAGGAATTAAAAATCGAAATCCTTTTCAAACAGAATTAGAAATAATAAGTGATTTAGTTTTTGAAGATGTAATAAGAGAAGAAGGACTAGAAAAAGATTTTCTAGAAAATTGTTATTGTAAAAGTGGTGCATTGTCAAGTTATTCGCTTGTGAGTAAGGCAATTTTATCAACTAGATATAACTTTCTATTCGAGGTTGGTGATAGAAAAGCTACACTTCAACAAGTCGCTTCAAAAAAAGGAGTCTCTCAAGATTTAATAGAATTATTTGCTAATAGTCTAAGTAAACGACCTGTACTATTGGTTGGAGATGTAGGAGTAGGAAAATCAACTTTTATTGATTATTTACGTTTAGTAGAAGCTCCAAAAGTTTTTGAAAAAGCATTAAGCTTTAAAGTCGATTTAGGTTCTAGAGCTATCGTGACATTGGATGTAAGAATAGCAATTATCGATGTGTTAAAAGGTCAACTATTGAGTGATTATGGAATTAATATTGAAGAAGATGACTTTGTTCGGCATTGTTATCATGTTGATTTAGAGAATTTTAAAAAAAGTGTAAAAGTAAAAAGACTCTATGAAGTTAATCCCGATAAAGCAATTGAAAAAGAAATTGAATTTTTATCAAATAAAATTGAAAATGAAATTGAACATCTAAAACAAGCATTATTACACATCTGTAAAAACCATAAGAAACAAGTTATAGTATTTATTGATAATTGCGACCAAAGATCAGACCAAGATCAAGAAACAGCTTTTTTAGTTTCACAAGAGTTTGCTTCTGATTGGCCTATGATAGTTTTTATATCAATACGGCCAGAGACATATCATCGAACAAAAAAAGAATCTGGCGCCTTAAGTGGTTACCACACAAAAGCATTTACAATTCCCCCTCCGCGATTAGATGAAGTTATACAAAGAAGGCTTGAGTTTGCGTTGAGAATTACGAGTGGGGACATAGCCTTAAGTAAACTGGATACATCCACTAGTTTTTCAAAACTACATGTATTAATTGGAATGTTTGAAGACTCTCTTCATAAAAACAATGGGTTGTTAACATTTTTAAATAATGTTTCTAATGAAAACATTAGAAAAGCTATTGAGTTAGTGAAAAAGTTTTTTGGAAGTGGACATGTTGATATGGAAAAAATCTATGATATCTGTACTAAAACAGGGTATTATACTGTGCCAGTTCATGAATTATTAAGGTCTGTAATTTTTAGTGACAACATTCACTATTCATCATCAAATTCAGAAATTGTAAACCTATTCGAAGTTAGGTACCACAACCCTAATGAGCATTTCATTACTTTAGCGTTGATTTCATTATTAGATGATTATTCTAAAAACTCACGAAATAATGGATTTGTCACTATTAAAGAAGTTTTTAGCTATATGCAAGGTGTAGGTTTTAATCCAAATCAGATTGATAGCCTTTTAAATTTTGCTTATTCTAAAAATCTTTTTGAGACCTCTCAAAAAGGTGATAAATTATCAATTCAAAATAATGAATTAAATATCCGAGCAACTAACTTAGCTATTTATCATTTGAGATTTCTATCAAATACTTTTACTTATGTTGATGCTATGGTTGTTGACACTCCAATTTTTGACTCTGATGATAGAAATAAAATTCAAAATATCATGCAAATAAAGAGTAGGTTAGAGAGAGCCGCAATTTTTAGAGAATATTTAGACAAACAATGGGAAGTTTCTAACTTAAGAACTAATTATTTTAATTGGCCTAATTTCTCTAATGAATTAAAGAATGATATTGATAAAATCGATGGTAAAATACATAAAAATGAATAGCACTAAGTACATAAACATGGTATCCATGCCACCAGTGAATATAACGGATTAACTTGCTCCATTGATCTTGCTACATTTGTTGGGACACTAAAATAGCTGGCATTAAATCTTAATTTTAAATTGATATAAGAAAATTATTTATACAATGTTAAATGATTCTTATGGTTATGTATTAGGAGTGTTATGGTTTAGTTTCTATATTTCGAAAGGATTAATAAATAATTTATTTTCATTGTGCTTTTTAATTTTTATATATTTGTTAACATATAAAACATTATTAAGCAACTAAAAGAATGCATAATTCGAATGCATATAAACTTAAGCTAGTTGACCAAGATGCGCTTTCAAAACGAAAGAATGTTAATATAGGCAGTAATCTCACGTCTTTTTCACCTGACAAAAAACTATGGAAAGCTTTTAAAAAGGGAGATGAGGAGGCTTTCATTATTATATATGAGGCTCATATTGATGACCTTTATTCTTTTGGAATGCAATATTGTAATAAAGAATTAGTAGAAGATTTAATTCAAGATCTGTTTATTCAGCTAAGAGAGAAGAGATCAGGATTACCAAATATTACCAATTCAATTCGTTTATTTTTATTTCAATGTCTTAAAAGAAGGATATTCAATTATAAAAAGAAGAGAAAACCGATAACACAAACCAATCTCTGGGAGGGTTTTGACTTTGAGATGATACCTCCCGTAGATGAAGCTCTAATGATGAATGAACAAATAATACAGGATATTACAAGAATCGATGCTGCTTTACAGTCTTTGAGTAAAAAACATCGAGAAATTATATATTATTATTTTTATCTGGGAATGAGTTATGATGAAATAAAAGAGCTTTTGGGCTATAGCAATATTAAGTCTGCTCGAAATATGGTATATAAAACAATTAAGCTGCTGAAAAAGAAAGTTTCAAAAAAGTGATGTCATTATAGAAGTTTTGTTGTCTAGTAATAAATGACAGGAAACTTTGGAAGACAAAAAGCATGATATCGATTTTTTTTTAAAAAATGAACATTTTGTAAAATGGGTCAATCATCCTACAATTTCTGGAACTGTATTCTGGACAAAATGGATAGAGACTTACCCAAGTGATAAAGAAACTATATCTAGAGCAAGAGCTATCGTAGAGCGATCTACCTTTAACACTGCAAAATTATCTTCTACAAAAAAGGATGAGCTTTTAAAAAATATACTAAAAGCTACTAAAAGTGATAATTATCAGGAAGGTGACCCTAAACCAAGTAGAAATCGGTTTCATAAAACAATCTTCTGGGCTGCAAGTACAGCAGCACTTTTCGCAATTATTTTGATAACCTATCCACTTTTAAAAAGTGGTAACGACAGTTTGGTTTCTATAAAAGAGAATAGCCTTGTATCAAATATCGAGGTGACAACCAATAGAGGAGAACATAAAACTGTTGTACTTCCTGACAGTACAAAAGTTATTTTAAATGCTGCAAGTAAACTAGTATATCCCTCGGTTTTTAATTCAACAAGTAGAAATGTAATCCTAGAGGGGGAGGCATATTTCGATGTATCCCATAATCCCAATAAAAAATTTATAGTAACTACAAATAAGATTAAAACTGTGGTTTATGGAACAACCTTCAATGTGGGTTTCTACCCTGAAATGGAATCCCTGGTTGTTGCACTTGAAAGTGGTTCGGTAGCAGTAGAGACTCCTGTAGAGATTAACGGAAGAAATGATTTCCTTATACATCCAGAGGAGAAAATTACAATAAATAAAGATTTGGATAAAGCTGTCATAAGCGGCTATGACAAAATTGATTATTTCGGTTGGAAAGATGGAGTGCTAGTATTTAGAGATAGCGGGTTGATGGAGTTTATAACAAAAATAGAGCGATGGTATAATGTGGATGTAAGTGTGGTTGGAGATACTAAAGAAGATTGGAAGATAAATGGGATGTTTAAAAAGCAAAACATAAAGAATGTGATGGAAAGTCTTGAATTTGCTAGAAAGGTGAAATATACAATGAATAACAATCAAATAACCATATACATTAACAATTAACTAGTTTAAATTATGAAGCAACTTAAAACTAACAGGAGGTATCTATGTAAAAGGTATACACTATGCTTTTTATTCACTTGTTTTTTCTCCATGGGAATTATGGCATTTACGCCAAAAAATCAAAACAATATTGATCTAGCTCAATATAAAATAACCCTAAAAAAAGAGGTTTATAATCTTGGTGATATTTTTAAAATTGTTGAAGATAACGTGGCAGTTAATTTTTTTTACGATAAAGTATTGGTGAATGAACAACAAACGGTTCATGTGAATACTAAAAACGTGACAATCAAAAAGTTGCTCGCGGAGGTGTCTAATCAATTAGGTTTAAGTTTTAAACAAATAAATAATGTAATTAATGTAGGACTTAAAGAAAGCACTAAACAAGATCCAATTTTAATAAAGGGTAAAATTACCTCATCAGCAGATGGCTTAGGGCTACCTGGTGTAACCATACAGCTTAAGGGTGGGGATATGGGAGTAACATCAGATTTTGATGGTAATTATGAAATATCAGTAAATAGTTCCGATGACATTCTCGTATTTAGTTATTTAGGGTTTAGAACTGTCGAAGAACAAGTCAATATTAGAAGGCAAATAAATGTTGCTTTAGAAGAGGATACACAACAACTTGATGAAGTTGTAGTAACTGCACTGGGTATTAAACGGGAAGAAAAGTCGCTGGGATATTCAGTTCAAAAAATAGGAGGTGATCAAGTACAGACAGTAAAGGGTGTCGATGTAGCTACTTCTTTAACTGGAAAGGTAGCAGGTTTGTGGATTCAAAATAGTACAGAATTTAACGAATCTCCAGATATAAGATTACGTGGAGGAAGTTCCAATCCATTATTGGTGATAGATGGTGTTCCCTATGGAAATATGGAGTTATCTGATGTTGCATCAGACGATATTAAAGAAATAAGTGTACTAAAAGGTGCTACAGCTTCAGCATTATACGGAGCTAGAGGTAGTGGAGGTTCCGTTATTATTACGACTAAGAATGGCGGTAACGGACTCAGTGTCAACAGTAATAATATGTTCTTTGCCGGGTATTTGGCATTGCCGAAGGTGCAGTCTTCGTACAGTGCAGGTTTAGGAGGTACATACAGCGCAACGGATTATGTATGGGGTCAGAAATTGGACATGGGGATAATGGCAGAACAGTGGAATCCAGAAACTAAGCAATATGAAAATATGCCACTTACATCTCGGGGGAAAGATAATTTCAATAATTTCTTACAACCTGGTTTTATCGTGAACAATAATATAAGTTTTGCACGGACAGGAGATATGGGTTCATTCAGGACTTCATTTACACATGTTTTAAATAAAGGTCAATATCCAAATTTAAAACTAAATAGATTCAATTTTAATGTTTCTGGAACACTCCAGCTTAGTGATAACTTTGATATAAAAGCTAATCTTGGTTATAATAGAAGTATGACACCACAAACAACTGGTGCAGGATATGGGTCCCAGGGCTATATGTACCAAATATTAATGTGGACAGGATCTGAGTATGATTTATCGAAATACAGGGATTATTGGGTAGTACCCAACGAACAACAAAACTGGCATTATAGTGCATGGTATGATAACCCATATTTAATTGCTTATGAAAAACTTAAAAGTGATGAGCAGAATATTACTAATGTGAATATTACAGCCGATTACAAGCTTTTTAAGGGAGCCAAACTGACAGGTAGAATTGGTTACGATTTTTATTCTAATGAATCTAATACTCAAAACCCCTCAGGTATTAATTCAACTAGGGGATGGTATGTAAACGGTTTATATAAGCAGGAACAATATAGAGGATACAGCTTAAATTCAGATATGTTATTTAACTACAACAAACAAAATTTGATTAAAAATCTTGATATCGACCTAACTACCGGTGTTTCAATATATAAGTATGAAGATCAGTATAATATGGCCTCTACTCGTAATGGGCTTGTGGTCCCCGGTATTTATTCTTTAAATAATTCAGTAGAGCGCCCCGATGTAGCGACTTCGACTTATAGAAAGGAGGTTAATAGCTTTTTAGGACTAGCATCATTTGCCTATGCAGACACCTTCTTTGTTGATCTAACGGGAAGAAATGACTGGAGTTCAACACTACCATCTTCATCTAGATCATATTTTTATCCATCAGTAGCTGGAAGTTTACTGCTAACAGAATTGGGAGTAAAACCATCGTGGTTGGATTTATGGAAAATAAGAGGTTCTTGGACTGTATCTAAAAAAGATTTGGGAGTTTATGATACTAATGTGAATTATTCTGTGAATTTAGGTGTTTGGGATGGTTATAACACCGCTGCATATCCATCTACGATAAAAACTTCCGTTGTAGAACCAGAAACTAGTAGAACGTGGGAATTTGGTACCGCTGCGTATATGTTTAAAAATAGGATTATGTTGGATATGGCATATTATAATATCTATACCTATAATCGTCAAGTATCTACTTCTATACCGGCTTCATCCGGTTTTAGCCAAACATTAATTAATATAGATGAAACGATAGAACGAAGAGGTTTGGAGTTAACATTAAATGCGAGCGTTATTAAGTCCGAAAATTTTAATTGGGATGTGTCGCTTAACTGGTCAAAAACACATGCTTATTATAAAGACTTAGACCCGGTTTATTCATCGGATAATTTATGGGTAAAAGAAGGAGGCAGAATAGATAATTATACAATTCGAGATTGGGAAAGGGATCCGAGTGGGAATGTAGTCTATACAGAAGGAGGCTTACCAATGAGAAGCAATTACACTAGGTTTTTGGATTATAGTGATCCTGATTTCTTATGGGGATTTACAAATACATTTAATTATAAAGACTTTAGCTTATATATAAGTTTTGATGGCCGTGTTGGAGGAACATTATATAATTATACTTCATATAAAATGTGGGATACCGGTTCTCATCCTGATAGCGATAACCAATGGAGATACGATGAGGTTGTTAACGGTAATGAATCTTTTGTTGGAAATGGAGTGAAAGTGGTTTCAGGAAATGTAAGTTATGATCAATATGGACAAATAATTGAAGACACCAGAGAGTTTGCAACCAATGATACTCCGGTATCCTATGAAACTTATGCAAGGAGATATGGAGATGGGAGCCTGGGTGCTAAAGACGCAACCTTTGCCAAATTGAGAGAGTTATCCTTTGGATATACACTCCCGAGAGATGTAAGTGAAAAAATAGGCGTAGCTAATGCAACCATTGCTTTAACTGCACAAAACGTTTTTCTCGTTACAAAGGAATTTGAGTTTGCCGATCCAGATTGGAACTCAGATAGTGATCTTTCGTCACCTTCACAACGTTTTATCGGACTGAATATAAAGTTACAAACATTAGCTAAAGAATCTAAAAAATAATATTATGAATACGATATATAAAATTGTGTTTGCAAGCATGGTGGTACTTTTTAGTGCATGTGCAGATATGGACAAGATCAATACAAATCCTGATGGGATTTCATCGGTAACTCCTCAAATGTTAGCTACAAAGCTCATTTTAAATATTACAGATAATGATATCGCAAGTGAAAAAAGTTTTATGCTTCCATTTATGAGAAGTAAATATATTTTATGGAGTGAATATCCTGAGGATGCGCAATACAATCGCTTAAATAGAGCCAGTTTTGGAGATATGACGCGTTTAACAGATGCACAAAAAATGATCGAATTGTCTCAAAATTTAGAAACAGGAGAAGCGAATGGATATAAAGCTTTAGCGCATTTTATCAGAGCTTATTATTTCTTTAATTTAACAATGCAAGTAGGTGATATTCCATATAGTGAAGCGCTTAAGGGAGAAACGGAAGGAGTTACTAAGCCTGCTTACGATACACAAAAAGAAGTATTTATAGGCATTTTAAATGAATTAGATAAAGCAGATAATCTTTTTGCAAATGCAGTACAGTTTGAAGGTGATGTAATTTATGGTGGAGACGTGTCTAAATGGCGGAAAATGATAAATTCATTTCAACTGAAGGTACTTATAAACTTATATAAGAAAACTGGAGACAGTGATATAAACGTGATACAAAGGTTTAAGAGCATTGTAAATAGCCGTCCTATATTTAGTAGTAATGAAGACAATTTTAGTTTAATATATTCAAATCAGCAAAACCAAATGTATCCTTTCTTCCAACAAGGAAACCAATTTGTTATATATCCAATGGTGTCTAGTGTATTAATTGATAAGCTAAAAGAATTAAATGACTATAGATTGTTTTACTATGCGGAACCATCTCCTGTAAAGATTGATGAGGGGTTATCAGAAACTGATTTTGACGCATACATTGGAGTAGAGCCTTCATTAGAATATTCAGAAGTAAGCTCTATTTCTTCATCTAAAGATTATTCCGATATTAATCTACGGTATAAGGATACCCCTGAAGGAGAGCCGGTCTATCTTTTAAGTTATGCCGAGGTAGAATTTATATTGGCGGAGGCCTCCATCAGAGGGTGGATTGACGCAGGGTCAGAAGATCATTATAATAAAGGAATAAAAGCTGCTATGGCATATGTAAGGGATAATACTCCCGTAGATACTTATAATCACAACATGGATATTACTGACGATTACATTCAAACTTATATTCAAAGTGTTGAGGTAGCGTTAAGTACAGAGCCAAATACTCGACTTAAGCAAATTATCACTCAAAAATATTTAAGCACTTTCCTACAATCACCATTGAGTGCTTTTTTTGAAAATCGTAGAACCGGATATCCGTATTTTGAAATTAATCCGGAAAGTAATCAGAATGAACCATCCAATGTATTACCGGTACGGTGGATGTATCCATCTGATGAGGTACAGTATAATTTAGAGCATGTTAATGAAGCAACCAATAGACAGTTTAGTGGAGTGGATGATAATAATGGAATAATGTGGATTTTAAAGTAAAATGAATCAACACAGTTATGTTAAAAAGCGGATTCTTTATTAAGTAACAGCGCAATTATAGTGCTTAGTACAGGTAATAAAGAATTCGCTTTTTATTATATTCAATTGTAAAGTAGCGTCTAAAATGGATACCAGAAGAGATTTTATTAAAAAGGCAACATTGTTTACAGGAGGGATGAGCGTTTTGCCAACATTTCCAAATTCAATAAAAAGAGCATTAGAAATAGATCCTGAAATAGGCTCTGATTTTTATGATGCAGAACACATTGTATTTTTAATGCAAGAAAACCGTTCTTTCGATCATTGCTATGGAACACTAAAAGGGGTAAGAGGATTTAATGATCCTCGTGCTATAAAACTCCCAAATAAAAACCCAGTATGGTTGCAAAGCGATGCTAAAGGAAGAACCTATGCGCCGTTTAGATTGAACATGAAAGAAACCAAAGCTACTTGGATGGGAGGATTGCCTCATTCTTGGACCAATCAAGTAGATGCAAGGAATAATGGAAAATACGATAAGTGGCTACAAGCAAAGCAACCAGGAAGAAAAGAATATAAAGATATTCCTTTTACCTTGGGGTATTACAATAGGCAAGATATACCATTTTACTATGCTTTCGCAGATGCTTTCACAGTATTCGATCAACATTTTTGTTCATCCCTTACAGGAACTACCACCAATAGATTGTTTTTTTGGTCGGGAACGCATAAAGATCAGAAGGGATTTTCTCATGTAAGAAACTCTGAGGTGGGTTGGGATAAAGAAATCGATTGGAAAACTTTTCCTGAAAGATTACAAGATCACAATATACCATGGAAAGTATATCAAAATGAATTAAGTTTTTATAACGGTCTAGAAGGAGAGAACGAGTCGTATTTGGCTAATTTTACCGATAATAATTTGGAATGGTATTCTCAATTTAATGTGCGTTATACAAAAGGATATCAAGATTACTTAAAAAGGAGTCTTATTGAGTTGCCTATTACAATTAAAGAATTAGAAGAAAAAATCAAAAAAACACCCAAGTCAAAAATTCAACCACTCCAGAATGAACTAAGTGAAAAGAAAGCAAAACTAGCACAAGTAAAAACCGATAGTGTACGTTGGAGCCCTGAGAATTTTAAAAAATTATCTAAATACCAAAAGGAATTACATCAAAGAGCCTTTGTAACAAATAAAAATGATCCTAATTACCATAAAACGAGTGTGGTTGATTGTGAGATAGATGGAAAATTAGAGAAGTTGAGGATACCAAAAGGAGATATTTTGCATGAATTTAGAAAAGACGTCAATAGTGGCAATTTACCAACTGTTTCATGGTTGGTAGCACCCCAAAAGTTTTCTGATCATCCAAGCGCACCGTGGTTTGGAGCATGGTATGTTTCTGAAGTGTTGGATATTCTCACTAAAGATCCTGAAGTGTGGAAAAAAACCATTTTTGTGTTAACCTATGATGAAAATGATGGTTATTTTGATCATATTCCTCCATTTGTAGCGCCGAATCCAAAAGATGAACAATTAGCCTCAGAAGGAATAGATCTAAAACAAGAATACGTTACCCTTAAAGAAGAATTGGCTAAGGATAAGGTCAATGAGCATAACGCAAGAGAAAGTCCAGTGGGTTTAGGATATCGTGTTCCTATGGTAATAGCATCTCCATGGACTAGAGGGGGTTGGGTAAATTCTGAAGTATGTGATATTACATCGACAATTCAATTGTTGGAAAATTTTATTCAGAAAAAATATGGAAAAAGTATAAGAGAAACCAATATAAGTGAATGGAGAAGATGTATTACCGGAGATTTAACCTCAGCGTTTAGAGCTTTTACTGATGGAGGGTTTAAATTTTCTGATTTTGTAGAACGTAATGAATTTATGGGTAGAGTAGTCCATGCACGAGAGAAGGAATTGCCATCGAATTACAGAGAACTATCTAAAAGTGAAATCGCTATTGCTAGAAAAAATAGTTTAAGTACTTCATTTATACCAAAGCAAGAGCCAGGGATTAAAGATTCATGTGCTTTACCGTATGAATTGTATGTTGATGCTAGAATTTGTAAGGAAAAAACAAGCGTTGAAGTATTCTTTGAGGCATCTAATGATGTTTTTGGAAATAAAGCTAACGGGGCTCCTTTTAATGTGTATTCGTCCAATAATATAGATGAAAGATTAACAACCAACTGGCCAATTACAGTAAGATCCGGAGATAGATTAGTGAATAATTGGAATCTTAAAAATTTTAAACAAGGACATTACTATTTAAATGTTTACGGCCCGAATGGCTTTTATAGAGAACTCAATGGAAGTAAAAATGATCCTGAAATATTGATTAATTTCAATTACGAAAAGAATACAAAACTGATAAAAAGAATTTCAGGGAATATTTTGGTAGAGGTTATTAATAATTCAAATAAAAAACATAAGATTACCATTAAAGATTGTTCTTATGGTCAACCTGTGCAACACCTCATTTTAAAAAGTGGTAAAAAAGAGGAAATTATTTTAGATACCGGTAAGAATTTTTATTGGTATGATTTTGAATTAACGGTTGGTGGAGTTGATGTTTTTAAAAGAAGATACGCCGGAAGAGTAGAGGTTGGAGAGCCTACTAAGACGGATCCAAGTATGGGAAGAGTTTTTGAGGATTAAAATATAAGAGCCTTTTAAAGGGGCTGTAAAATATTTTTTAAATATTGTAAACAAGGAAGGTCGCATAGAGATATGTAAGTTGAAGCTCTAAAACTTAAAGTACATATAAATAACTTTAGAAGATGTATAGAACCACTTATAGAAGATTGTCTAATATATAATATGACTTAGTTCCAACGAGAGCGATTGCGAGATATAGCGGGGAATAGTATTTGGAGGCTAAAAAAATGGTATAAATGAGAAATATTCTCAAAATTAATCATTTAATGATTAAAAATTTGTATTTTTGAGAAAAACTCACATAACCATAAAGATATGTTACTCGAATTTTCAGTAAGCAATTTTCTTTCATTCAAAGCAAAAACAACGTTGAGTCTTGCTGCAACCTCTATAAAGGAACATGTGGATACTAACATATTCTCTACTGAGCGTAGGGATTTATTAAAAGGAGCCGTGATTTATGGAGCCAATGCCAGTGGTAAAAGTAATTTTATCAGAGCTATGTCTACCATGAGACGTTTGGTTTTACATTCTTTCGATCAATCTTCTACAGATGAATTGGATGTTACTCCTTTTTTGTTAAATACGGATACCGAAAAAGCACCCTCTCTCTTCGAGGCTATTTTTATCATTAATAATATTCGGTATCGGTATGGTTTTGAAGTAGATGATAAAAAGGTGCATGCCGAATGGCTTTTTGAAGCATCAAAAATTGCAGAAAAACCCATGTTCCTTCGCGAATATGACGGGATCGAAGTAACCAAAAGTTTCCCCGAAGGAAAAAACCTTGAAGAACGGACACGGGATAATGCACTGTTTCTTGCTGTATCAGATCAGTTTAATGGGAGGATTGCCAAAAAAATCATGAAATGGTTTAATAACTTCATTACCATTTCTGGGCTTGCCCATGAGGGATTTAAAGCCGTCACCTTTGGTATGCTGGAAGACAAACAAAGCAGTCCTACGCTGCTGAACTTTTATAAAAGACTGGACTTGGGTTTTGACGATATAGCAATTAATAAAAAACCATTCGACCCCAAAGGACTTCCCAAGGATATGTCAGAAAATCTTGTGAGACAATTGGTAACTGATCTGGAAGGTACCGTTAAGATTGATATTAAAACGATACATAAAAAGTATAATGACCAAGGAAAAGCAATTGGGCAAGTAGAATTTGATATGCGAAGTCAGGAATCTTCGGGAACCAATAAAATTTTTAATATTTCAGGACCCGTGTTTGATGTTTTAAATCAGGGTGGTGTATTAGTGGTAGATGAATTGGATGCTAGCCTACATCCACTATTGACGCTAGCTGTCACCAAGCTTTTTAACTCTAAACAATTTAATTCTAATAACGCACAGCTCATTTTTGCTACACACGACACCAATTTATTGTACTACGGCAACTATCGTAGAGATCAAATCTATTTTGTTGAAAAGGATCGGTACGGTGCTTCAGACATGTACTCTTTGGTAGAGTATAAGGAAGAGGGAAAAACGGTTCGTAAGGATCGCTCATTTGAGAAAGATTATATAGAAGGACGTTACGGAGCTATTCCGTTTATTGGTAATCTGTCAAATATGGTAATGGAACGGCAAGAAAAACAAAGATCCTTAATGAGCGATTAAAGCGATTTGCAAGAGAAGAGAAAAGCGTAAAAAGAACATTCGAAACAAGCGAAAAATAAAGAAAGAATCAGGGAACTCATGACGTACCGGACTAGGGCTGCCTATAACTAAAGGTTACAATCCCGTAACTTTGATGAACTTATGAAATTAAAATCACTGCAATCCTAAATTTAAATGATAAATATGTAATAACCACCGACATATTGTTAGACGGCTCCCTTTCAAATGACTTCAATTTTCAAATCAATAGTATAATTTTAAAAAAATTGAATTTTTAAAATGAGGATTTCCTCAGTCTTTATGGTGACTCAAAGTAGGTTACGAAAAATTTGTATGAAAATATTTACAGAAATTGGTTCAGTCCTACAAAATTTCAGTATGTTTACCATAACAAATGTAAATCCAAACTACCTAGCCTATGAAACGTATTAATACTATTCCCAGTAAAAAAAATGCTGTATTCAATCTCCATTTTTTTCTTAACAAGCATTTAGCTTGATATTTCAAATAATTTAATTCACTAAGTCCTTACAATCCTTGAACATTGGTATGAATACCCTTGTCGGATTTCAAAATTAAAGACTGGTGTTTATAGTTTCTAGTAAGTTTTTTAATTCATCACTCTTCCTAATGAAACTGTGATAAAATTAAGTATCAAGCTATTCCCCCTTTAACGAGGCCATTCATTGTTGATCAGATTTTACCCTCAAAAATTGATCATTAGTGTATAAGTCAGTGCATATAGTGTCTTGACCGAAAATTATATCAAAGTTTCATGGGATTATTTTAAACAAAATCACATGAAAAAAGGTCTACTGTTTTATTTTCTTTTATTATTTATAGTTCAGCTTCATGCTGCTGACTATTATTGGGTGGGTGGCTCCGGGAACTGGAGCGATATTAATCACTGGGCTACTGCCTCCGGTGGAAGCATCAAACACTCCATAGTCCCGGGATCAGGCGATAATGTCATTTTCGACGCCAACAGCGGACTAACAAATTCAGACATTGTGGACTTCCCTACCGGAAATGCATATTGTCAAAATATGTCATGGGTAGGGGTGACTACTGCCCCAATGTTTCGAAACCGTAACAATGTAAAACTTTACATTTCAGGAGATGTAGAGCTTTCTTCTACTGTACGGTATGCAATGCACACTATTGAGTTTACCGGAGGTGGAAATGCCACCTACGCAACAAACGGTGCTGCTCGGGTGAATGTGGCTGGCTGGTATAATCCATTTATAGTCAATAAACCTGGAGGCTCATTAATTTTATTAGATGGTATCACTGAAAGCTTGGCTGTTAGTACTATTTTATTGGCCAATGGACATCTGAATCTCTCCAATAACAACCATCACATAGGAAATTTTAGTAGCGGCAACTCAAATATTAGAGGTGTAGATATTACTAATACGCAACTTACTTTAAATGGAACTTGGGATTTTAGAGGTACAAATTCGACGCTGTTAAGTGATGGATCCTATATTAGTGCGTTGCAATTTCATTCCGATGGACATACCTACCCAAAGGTTGACATCAATATAGAAAATAGTAGTGCAATGATTATTAACAACACTACATTTGATGAGTTAACTTTTACCAGTACCACAGGAGGACCTGGAAGTTTGAGAATAGGTGGTAATAACACTATAGGAAGGCTCGAATTTAAAAGCAATGGACTTTTAAGGGCAGGCGGAAATACCATTGATGAATTAATAGTTGCCCCTGGGTTTGATTTGATGGTTTTCGAAACCAATACCATTACCACATTACTTCAACTCAACACACCGGATTGTAGCGGTTTGGGATCTATAACTGGTAACAGTAATGGGACTTTAAACTTTCTAGCTGGTGCTACTTTAGATTTGCAGAATGTCTACATTCAAGAAATGACTGCCACAGGTGGAGTTGCCTTGCCAATTAGTGTCACGGGAGCAGATGGAGGTGGAAATACAGGCTGGTCTTTCCAACCGCCGGCTACCGGTACCACCCTATATTGGGTCGGAGGCTCAGGAGATTGGAACGACAGGAATAACTGGAGTGTAACTTCTGGTGGCCCCGGTGGTGATTGTGTGCCCTTCTTAGCTGATGATGTGGTGTTTGACCAGAACAGTGGTTTTAGCCCGGGAAACAATACTGTTACTACCAGTAGCAATATTTGGTGTCATAACATGACTTGGACTAATGTGACCGATGCTCCCATATTTAATGCGAATTCAAGTTACAAAATGGAAGTTTGGGGCGATTTGGTAATGGACAATACCGTTACCATGAATGCGAAATTACAATTTAGTGGTCAAGAAATGGCTACTATGCAAACCAACGGTAGTGGCTTAGGTGCGTTTATAATACGTATCGAAAAATCTGTTGGTACAGGCGGGGTTACCTTATTGGATGATCTCATAAACCCCCAAACAAGAATTGAGCATTCGACCGGTCAGTGGCTGATGCCGGGAAGAACAATGAACATTCACACTTATGAAAGTGGTGGAGGTGATAGGACAATTGACATGACCAATGCAACCATTACTGTGGAAAATTGGCACTTAGGTGGTACAGGAAGAACCTGGGTAGGCGATGCAGCAGGTTCTTTTGTAACTTCTAACCTAAGGTTTGTCTCTCGTGGATTATACTACCCTAAAGTCCATGTTACTACAGATCTCAACTTTACAGATATCGCCAATACTGAATTTGGAGAACTTGTTTTCACCAATCCCAGTCCTACATCTGCGGTGGACTTAGATAGTGGAAACACTTTTGAAACCCTTGAATTTAAAGGGGCGGGCACAATAGGTAACAACAACACCATAAATAATTTAATATTAGCTCCATCAATGGAGTACTTTTTCACCGGAACAAACCGAATTGTAAATAGCCTTGAATTTGTCAGCCCTTCTTGCGATGGATTGGGTGAAATGAAAGGATTCAATGGCCTTACAGCCACGTTAAACTTCGGTACTTCCTCTACAGTAAATATGGATAATGTATACCTACAAGACATGAGCGCTACAGGTTCTGGAGTTCCAATTACTGTTAATGGAGCCGATGCCGGTGGGAATAGTGGATTTACAATAACCTCATCCTCCACCGGAGCCCGTTATTGGGTTGGTGGCAGTGGTGATTGGAACGACTCCAATAATTGGTCCATGACTTCAGGTGGTACAGGTGGAGCTTGTGTACCTACAGTAGACAACGATGTATTCTTTGATGCATATAGTTTTACCGCGACTGGAGATACAGTATCTGTAGCTAGCGGAAACGCCTATTGTCGAAATATGGATTGGACAGGAGCGACAAACAATCCCATATTTTCCAAAGATGCTTTGTTAAATATGGAGATTTGGGGTGATTTAGTAATGAATCCTGAGGTCACTATGAACTCCGATGAAAAATTACTATTCGTAGGTACAACCAATACTACTATCACTACAAACGGCAGTGCTTTAGGGAATTTCGATTTCACTATTAAAAAGGCTTCTCAAAGTGCTACTATAACTGTTTTAGACGATATGGTAAACCCTCTTACGAGAATTGAGCTTGTTAGGGGTGGTTTAAACCTAAGTGATATAAATGTGAATATAGATGCAATTTCAGACGTCTCCACCCCATTCCCTACAAGAATTGATATTAGTAATGCAGAACTTAATGTGAATTGGGCTTATACAGGAGATCAAAAATCATTAACAGCAACAGGCTCTAAAATTACTGCTCCATTTTTTAACGCCAACGGTGGGGTGTATAATAATGTGGATATTCAGGCCGTTTTGGCAAGCAGAATTTCAGTTGTGAATTCTACTTTTTCTCAATTGGTATATAGCAATCCATCTACTTCGTCAAATGCATATATTTCAGGAGGAAACACCATTGATCAACTCGAATTTAAAGGTGCGGGAAACATTAACGGCTCAGGCAATACAATAGGTACCTTAATTTTTTCTCCGGGAAAAAGGTATACCCTCTTATCGGGAAGTACCAACACCGTAACAGGAGATTGGTTTGGCAGTGGAACTCCTTGTAATCTTACTGAGATTACAAGTAGTAGCACAGCGAATGCAACAATTACGAATTCCACAGGATCGGTAGACTTTGATTATATACGATTAAAGGGAATCACTGCCGATAGTCCTACACCATTTGTTGCGAACCAGCATAGTATTGATCAAGGAGGTAATATAAACTGGGACATTAGTCCGTATAACGGTTCTGCACCAATTACCGGTTTGGGACCTGACCTTGCGTTAAATAACGCTCAACTTCCTTATACCCTTACCACAGATGGTTTCTTTGGCTCACCTCTTTCTCAATACACTTGGACAAAGGATGGCAGTGTGGTTGGAACAGGCGATGAATTAATCATCAGTGAAGAGGGCGCGTACAGCATAGATGTAACATTTGTAGATGGTTGTTCTATTTCTGATGAAATAGTGATCACCTTCGCCAGCGCAGATTTATCCATTGTGAAAACAATTGATAACGCAACACCTGCAATAAATACAGACGTTGTATTTACATTGGTTGCGAGCAATAACGGGCCTTCAGATGCCCAAGAGGTTACTGTGACTGATCAACTACCCACGGGTTATACCTATGTTAGTAGTACACCACCTACTGGTACAACTTACGATGAAACAACGGGAGTTTGGGCCCTTGGTGATTTGGCCTCTGGCGACGCTGCAACAATGACCATTACCGCAACAGTAAATGCAACGGGCAGCTATTTAAACGCAGCCACCATTAATTCAACTGCTGATGACCCAGATACTGACAACAATACTTCCGAAGTAAATTTAACACCTAGCGCAGCTGCTATAGTCAGTCAGCCAAGTTGTGAAATAGAAACAGGAACCATAGAAATGCAAATTTTAACTGGTGCTACCTATTCCATAGATGATGGAGTAACATTTGAGACCACTAACATATTTCCTGATCTCACACCAGGTGATTATACACTCTTGACAAAAATAGGGACGACAATTTCAGCTCCGGAATATATCACAATCAATGAACCTCCGGTAGTTCCTGATGCACCAGTTAGTGGTGGAGATCAAGTGGCTTGCGCAAGTGTTCCAATTCAGACACTAACCGCAACAGCTGTTGTTCCAACGGGATCTACCATTACTTGGTATGATGCTCCAATTGGAGGGAATGTTGTTGCCAATCCAGAGTTAAATACTATTGGATCAATCATTTATTATGCAGAAGCAGATAACGGAAGCTGTATAAGCAAAACGAGAACATCTGTAGAATTGATTATCAATGCTGCACCGGCACTTACTATCCAGAATCCTGATATAGTATGCCCACCCAATACTATTGACCTAACTGCAGCAGGGATCACAAATGGTAATCCAGATAATCTAGATCTTGCTTATTTCACCGACCAAGCCGCAACAATACCTCTAAGTACACCAACAGCAGTTAGTGTTTCTGGAATCTACTTTATCAAAGGGACGGACACAACCACAGGTTGCAGTATTGTGGTGCCTGTTGAAGTCCAATTTGTGGAAAGACCCGAAGTAGTTGTTACCCATCCGGATTGTGTAAGCGCAACAGGAAGTATTGAGATTATTTCGCCGTTGGGTTCCGGCTTTGAATATTCCATTGATGATGGGACAACCTTTTCAGCACTAACAACTTTTGACAATCTTGGTCCTGGAACATATAATATTTCAGCAAAAAATACAGCTGTCCCCGGCTGCGTAAGTGAAGTAAATACGGTTGTAATTAACGGGACTCCGACAACTGCAACACCTACGGTTTTTCATCCGCAATGCGGAGATACGGAAGGAACTATTGAATTTCCGGTAAATACAAATCTTGAATACGCAATAGGTGCTGAAGCATTTAGTGCTAATTATGTTTTCGACTTGCCTCCAGGTGAATATTCTTTTCGATCACGAGCAGTAGCAGGTGGTTGTACAGCTGAACCGGTTGTCGTTACTATAGACGAAGCTCCTATTATTCCGACTGCACCAACTGCTACTGATCAACAAGTCTGTCAAACCGGTACAATTCAAATTTTGACAGCAACAGCTATCGTTGATGCGGGATTAAATTTAACATGGTACGATGCGGCAACAGGAGGTAATATCGTAAGTTCTCCAACTTTAAGTACACTAGGTAGCATAACATATTATGCGGAATCAGATAATGGTACTTGTTCAAGTTTTACACGAACACAAGTGACTTTAACTATTGTTCCAATTCCAGTCCTAGACCCTGTTGCAGATATTAACTCATGTACTGAAATCACCTTGCCTGCAATAACAGGAAGTAATTTATCCGGAAACGAAGCTTATTACACAGAGGCAAACGGCTCCGGTACAGCGTATCAAGCCGGTGACACCTATAATGTTCTTGGGGAAACAACCTTATATGTTTACGATGCAACGCAGGTTAGTACTCCAGCATTGAGCTGTCCTACTGAAATTAATTTTAATATCAACATAAGAGAAACAACAGCCGGAACAATAGCGATGGACCAGTCCATTTGTATGAACACAGTTCCTAGTGCAATAGCCTCTGATATCGACGGTACAGGAAGCGGTACTCTCAGCTACATATGGGAGCAATCCACTAGCAGCGCCATAAGTGGTTTTACCACTATAAATGGTGCTACTGAGGCAACTTATGCTCCTGAAGCATTAAGTCAAACCACCTATTATAGGAGAACTACGATATCCAATCTTAACGGTGTTATTTGCCAATCTTTACCAACTACTGTTGTAACCATCACCATTGAAGACACTACACCACCTGTATTTGTTGAAACTTTGCCAACGGATATCACTGTGAGTTGTGATGCAATACCATCGGTAGAGGTCCTAACAGCCACTGATGATTTTGGTAATGCTGTGGTTACCTTTACTGAATCAGTCACAGCAGGATCTTGCGTGGGTAATCACATCCTAACTAGAGAATGGATTGCCACGGATGATTGTGGATTAACAACTTCACATTCTCAGATAATCACAGTAGAAGATACAACGGCGCCAGAGTTTATTGAAGCATTGCCGGCGGACATCACAGTTGGCTGTGGCACAGTGCCGGCGGCAGAAGTATTAACTGCTTCTGATAGCTGTGGAGGTGCTACAGTTACATTTACCGAGACCTCCACTGCAGTAGATTCTAACGGGGGGTACATTATAACAAGAGAATGGGTTGCCACGGACGATTGTGGGCTAACAAGTCAGCATACCCAAACAATCACTATTGAAGACACCACACCACCTGTATTTGTTGAAGCCCTTCCAGCAGACATAACTTTAGAGTGTAACGGTGATATTCCACATGCAGAAACCATATCCGCTACAGACGATTGTAGTGTAGCAACAGTAGAATTTAATGAAGTTACAACTCAAGGTAGTTGCCCGGGATCCTATACCATAGAAAGAATATGGACAGCGACAGACACCGGAGGAAATCAAACGGTTCATAGCCAATTGATCGCTATGGAAGACAACACAGCGCCAATTTTTAGTGGAGATTTACCGAGCGAAGTTTATGCGTCATGTGGAACCATTCCGGAAATACCTAATGTGGTTGCCACAGATGATTGTTCTGAAGATGTGACTATTGTATTTAATGAATACGAAGAACAATCAAATCAATGTGGTAACCAGTACAATTTAGTAAGAGAATGGGTAGCAACTGATTCCTGTGGAAATAGTTCCAAACATGTTCAAGTCATATACATCACCTGCGAGATTAAAGAAGAGGACATTCACAATGCAGTTAATGTTGGTGATAACAATTATGATAATTATTTCAAAATAGACAAGATCGATTGCTTTGAGGATAACATCGTTAGAATCTTTAACCGATGGGGTGCGGAAGTGTATTCTGTAAAAGGTTATAACAATGATGATAAAGCATTCAGAGGCTACTCAAATGCAAGATCTACTATTAGTGAAGGACAGGGATTACCTACCGGTGACTACTTCTATGTTATTGAATATAGGTATAGTCCAGATGGCGTCAATTATGAGCTATTAAAACAATCAGGTTTCCTATACATAAATAACAACAACTAAAAAAAAGGTCAAAAATGATAAATTTTATAAACGCAACAACAATTAGAAGATCCTTATACATAGTTGTTCTGATGCTAGCTCAAATGACTTTTGGTCAACAAGATTCACAATACACCCAGTATATGTACAATACCCAAACCATCAACCCGGGTTATGCGGGTAGTCGTGGCATGCTAAGTCTAACTGGATTATATCGTAGTCAATGGGTTGGATTTAATGGTGCACCTGAGACATTGAACTTTTCATTCAACACTCCTGTTAGTGAACGTGTAGGCATAGGTCTTTCCTTCTATAGCGATGAAATAGGAATTTCAAAAGAAGACAATATTGCAGCAGATTTTTCCTATACCATACCACTTAACGACAGGGGTACGCACCTGGCATTTGGTTTAAAAGCCGGATTAAATATATTAGATGTTGATTTTAGTAAGCTGAATCCAAATAACCCGAATGATCCAAGCTTTCAAAACTCAAATAGTATAGAAGGTCAAGTATCACCGGTGATTGGTGCAGGTCTTTATCTGCGCCATAGGGACCGTTGGTACTTAGGACTTTCTGCGCCGAATATTCTTAAGACAACTCACTACGATGATGTTACAATTAGTGCGGCAGATGAGCGTATGCACTTATATCTGATTGGTGGTTATGTATTTGATTTGAGCTCTTCTTGGAAATTTAAGCCAGCGTTCATGTTAAAGAGCGTGCAAGGTTCACCTTTAGCAGCAGATGTCTCAGCAAACTTTTGGTTCAACGAAAAGCTTACATTAGGTACTGCTTACCGATTTGATAGTGCAGTAAGCGGTTTATTAGGTTTTCAAGTAACCAACGGCATCATGTTGGGTTATGCCTATGATTATGATCTAACAGATATCGCAGAATATGCTAATGGATCCCACGAGTTCTTTCTTCGTTTTGAAATCGGTGGAAGAAGCAAAGGTGTCATTAATCCACGGTTCTTCTAAGACCCATATAGGAATGAATCAAAAACATAAAAACATGGAAACACATAAAATGATTAAAAACATATTGGCTATAGCCATTGTTGTAATGTGTCTTAGTAGCTCCTCTGAAATCTATGGACAAAGCAACAAGATCAAAAAAGCAAATGAATATTTTTCCAAATATTCTTACATGGAAGCTATTGAAATTTATGAGGCTGTGGCAGAAAAAGGGTTTCAGTCTGAGGAGTTATTCCAACGACTCGGAGATAGTTATTACATGAACGGCAAGTATGAAGAGTCCGTAAAGTGGTATAAAGAACTCTTTGACATAAATTCCGAGCAAGCCAATATTTATAATCTAAGGTATTCGCAAAGTTTAAAAGCCACAGGTCAAAAACAACTTGCGAAGTCCTATTACGATAGCTTTCTTTCTAATATAGATCGAAAAAGTGATGACTTGATATCAGTTGAGCGGTACCTTGAAATGATTGAACAAAACTCAGGACGCTACACGATCAACAAGCTTTCTCTCAATAGTGATGGTATTGATTTTGGCGTGGGCTACAACGGGAATGAATCTATTATTTTTGCCAGCAGCAGAGATCAAGGGGTACTCCGTGATCGTAAAAGTAGCTGGGACAATCAGCCTTATCTAGACCTTTACGAGGCGAAAATCATAGCAGCTGATTCCTTAGATGAACCACAAAAGATAAAAGGCAAGGTCAATAGCAAATACCACGAGTCTACCGTTGCCATCAGTAAAAGTGGAACAACGATGTACTATACCCGTTCCAATAAGAAAAATGATAATAAAAACTCCCCATTAAAGCTTAAGATTTATCGATCCGAGTTGGAAAAGGGTAAATGGACAAAAGGTCAAGATTTAACAATAAACAAGGCTGATTTTAATACGGCTCATCCAGCGCTTAATCCTGAGGAGGATAAGTTATATTTTACATCTGACCGTCCGGGAGGTGAAGGACAAACGGATCTTTATTACGCACCCATAAATGAAGATGGTGGTTTAGGTATTCCTGTTAATCTAGGTAAAAAAGTAAATACCCCGGGAAGGGAATCGTTTCCTTTTGTCAGTCAGGAGAATGCTTTATATTTCTCATCAGACGGACACTTTGGGCTAGGTGGATACGATGTGTTTTACATAAAGATCGATGGCCAAGGCTACAAAGGAAGCTTATTAAATGTAGGCAAACCTATAAATTCATTATACGACGATGTCGCTTATGTAACAAAAGATGGTAAAGGATATATTAGCTCAAATCGATCAGATGATGGTGAATCGTACGACAATATTTATGGGTTTGAAGAAAATTCACCTATAAAGGACGTGTATTCAAGTGTTCTTCATGGGGTGGTAACCGATGGTACTTCAAACAAACCTATAGCTGATGCTACAATTCAAATTTTAGATGTAGACAATAATTTGATACAGGTTATAAAAACAGATTCTGAAGGATTTTATAAAACAAATGTTGCCTACCATATGGATTATATCGTTAAAGCAACTAAGGATGATTATACTGGGGAAGATACTTTTTCGGCGAAAGGAGAAAGTGATAGAACCCATAACTTTATATTAAATTCTTCCAAAGAATCCCTGGAAGCGAACAAGGATTTGGCTAAAATTTTGAACATCATTATTTATTTTGATTTTGATAAATCTAACATCCGTCCAGATGCTGAAGTAGAATTACAAAAAATAGTGGAGACCTTAAAAAGATATCCTAATATAAAGATAGCCATAGGATCACATACGGATAGTAGAGCCAACGACGCATATAATCAGGTGCTTTCTTTTAAACGTGCAAAATCTACTATGGAGTATCTGATAAGCGAAGGTGTTAGCGAACAACGATTAACTGCAAAGGGCTATGGAGAAACACAGTTGTTAAACAACTGCTCTAATGGTGTGTCTTGCACAGAAAAAGAGCATCAGAAAAATAGACGTAGCGAGTTTATTATTGTAGAATAAGTTTTTCGACATAGAAGTCTTAAATTTAATACGCCCTCTAATTCTTAATTACTTTAGAGGGCGTGTTATTTAGATATAAAAGGAAAGTTCTATTATTATAACCTACATTTTCTTTTTATTTTAGTATTTGAAATAAAGTCTTTTACTAAAAACTCTGAATGCTTTTTACTAATTTATTTTCGGCACCATCTGCATTATCTATCCTAAAGTCTCGGGAGTTGATAGAACGCCAATCAATTTCATTGATGTCATCTAAATTAGTAAAATATCTTGTTATCGCTTTAGCTACATTTCCATCTGTAAAACACCATTGAAAATCGGTAGTTGCTAAATCCAATAGCGGAATACATAAAGATACAATTTTACTTTGACGTTGACTTAGAATTCCCCGAAACGAGTTCTATATGTTGTTGTCAATATTTACGTATTTTTGTTGCTTAGATTGGTGTGCTTAATTAAAGACGATGCCTAAGTGATTTTATTATAATTTATATGTGCCAGTTTTCATAATAGCATTATGAATGAAGAAACTATACTCAACAATGCATACAAAATAACCTCACAAAATAAATACCAATGAGTAAACGACATGACATACGTTGGGAACAACGCTTTTCTAATTATGCAAAGGCTTTCAATAAATTTGAAGAAGCTGTAAACTACATTAAACAAAATTATTTAGATGGGCATACCCCAGAAGAAAGCCAACATTTAGGTGATATCTTAAACGATATTTTAAAGCTAGGACTCATACAAAGTTTTGAATACACACACGAGTTAGCGTGGAATGTCATGAAAGACTATGCAGCATATCAAGGTAACGTAGCTATTACAGGTTCTCGTGATGCTATAAGAGAAGCCTTTAGTAATGGGTTAATTTCAAATGGTAAAATTTGGATGGATATGATTATAAGTCGTAACAAAACATCGCATACCTATAATGAAGAAACTGCAGACGAAATCTTTAGGGTAATATTAGAAGATTACCATCCTGCACTTAAAACATTCTTAGAAAAAATGGAAACTTTAAGAAGTGCTAAACAAGGCGATATATTTGAAGAGTAATGTACGGACTAGAGCAAGAAGACATACAAAAAATAAATGCGGTTTTTAATAAACGCAAAGCCATAGAAAAAGCCATACTCTATGGCTCTCGTGCTAAAGGAAATTACAAATCGTATTCTGATATAGACTTAACTTTGATAGGCGATAACCTAACACTAAATGAGCAGTTTACCATAGAAACAGAGTTGGACGACCTATTATTGCCCTATAAAATAGACCTATCAATTTACCATAGAATAGAGAACCAAGATCTTATAGATCATATCGATAGAATCGGAAAAGTGTTTTACGAAAGGGTACAATTTTAAATCAGTTCCTCACGATCTATGGAAAAAGGGTCAGAATCTAAATAAGAAACCAACCCTCGATATTTTAGTTTCACACTTTTTGGGATAGTATTGAGTAAAATGAGAAATATTCTCAAATTATCTATATAATGTTTGTGATATTGTACTTTTGAGAAAACCTCACCTGAATACAAAAGTATGTTACTCGAATTTTCAGTAAACAATTTTCTTTCGTTTAAATACAAAACAACATTGAGTCTTGCTGCGACCTCTATAAAGGAACATGCAGATACCAATATCTTTTCTACTCCGCGTAGGAATTTATTTTGTAGAAAAGGATCAATATGGCGCTTCGGATATATATTCTTTGGTAGAATATAAAGAAGAAGGAAAAACGATTCGTAATGATCGTTCATTCGAGAAGGATTATATAGAAGGGCGTTACGAAGCCTTTCCGTTTATTGGTAACCTATCAAATGTAGTATCACAATGGCAAGAAAAAGGTGCTTAAGTTCATTCCCCAAAAGCAGCTAGTAGTTCCCCAAAAGCTAATAGAGGAAACAATAGTAGAGTAAAAGATATAGATAATGATAATAACGTTTTTGCATGGTTTATAAGGAGTTTCGAAGGTTTTTATATTCTTATTGTAAGTATTCACGCAAATTTCAATTCCCCAAAAACGTAGACAACACCATAACGAAAGAAAAATAGTTTATAAATTATTACCATAAACTACACAGAATACAACGATGCACAACAAGCAGCTTTGACCCTAATTCAAAAAATGGGCTGGCATTATTTGTAGCAAGAGGAAGCTTTTGCTGCAAGAGGTGGAATGTAAATTAATGTCCTGTTAGGCGATATTTTAGTGCAACAATTAACTAAAGTTAATTGAAGAATTAAATACATTAACTATGGAAAATAAACCTTTACAGCCCCTTTTGCATGCCGGGCTTTTAGGCATTAGTGAAGGTGATGAAAGATTAGAGAATATTGAGAAATTAATTACTTTTTTTAAGTAAACTAGAAGAAGTTAGGATTGGGATTCAATCTTTACTAAAAACCTCAAGGGTTTTGTGGTTTATATTTTTAATTTTATACAAGCAAGTAATAAGTGTTAATAGCCTTGATAAAACAACTACCTAAGTAAGTTGTTAAAAGGATATACGCTGACTATATTATTACCAGAAAATTCAATTAAAACCACCGCATGATTAGAATTTTGCATACCGCTGATTGGCACATAGGTCAGCTATTTCATGAATACGACCGCCGCTATGAACATCAGCAGTTTTTAAATTGGCTGTTGGAAACTTTAACTGCCCGGCAGATAGATGTTTTATTGATAAGTGGAGATGTATTTGACTTATCCAATCCATCGGCAGCTTCAGTGAAAATGTTTTATTCCTTTCTCAATAAGGCAGTAAAGCAAAACCCGAAACTACAAATCATAGCTACAGCCGGAAATCATGACTCAGCCTCACGACTGGAATCCCCTAAACCCCTTTTGGAGTCCTCCAATATTCACATTATTGGACTTGTACAGAAGGACAAGGATGGAGCAATTGACTATAGCAAATTAACCATCCCTATAAAAGACAAACAGGGCAATACAGTTCTATGGTGTATCGCTGCTCCCTTTTTACGAATGGGTGATTACCCTTCGGTTGCGAACAGTTCCAATCCATACACTGAAGGCGTTAACGCTTTTTATAAAGAAGCCTATGATTATGCGGCATCGCAGAAAGAAGAAGGACAAACCATTATAGCTATGGGACACTTACATGCGCAACAAGCAGAAGTAGGTGATCTTGATAAAACGGAACGCCTAATTATGGGTGGAGTAGAAAGTATTTCGGCGTCTGCATTTGATACTAACATCCGTTATGTGGCTTTAGGACATATTCATAAAGCCCAACGCATTGGTGGGAAAGAGCATATTCGGTATAGTGGAAGTCCCTTGCCTATGTCTTTCTCAGAAACTAATTATAAACATCAAGTCATTGTATTTGATGTAACTGCAGATAAAATTGAGAATCTGCATTCCATTGAGATACCAGTTTCAGTTCCTCTTAAGCGAAGTCCGGCAGTACATAGTATCATCGAGGAAGTTCTTAGTACTTTACAACAATTAGAAATATTTAAAGGAGAAAACCATACTGCACCATATCTCGAAGTTCGTGTACTGTTGGAAGGGCCGGAGCCCGGTCTTAGACACAAAGTAGAAACAGCACTAACAGGTAAAAACTATAGACTGGCAAAAATAGATGTGCGCTACGGCAAATCTACTTCTAAATCTAAAGGACAGACCGTAATGAGCTCAGAGCAGCTTAATCAGCTACAGCCGTTAGAAGTGCTCGATAAAGTCTATCAAAGTAAATATGATAATCCCGTTCCTAAGGACCTTCAGAAGTTATTTCAACAGGTAGCTCAGGAAGTAAACGAATCTGAAAATTAGGCATGAAGATACTATCCATTCGCATTCAAAATTTAGCTTCTCTTGGTGGAAAGACAGAGATCAACTTTAGTGAGGAGCCACTTCGTTCCGCAGGTATCTTTGCTATTACCGGTCCTACCGGTTCAGGAAAATCAACGATACTGGATGCCTTATGTCTTGCCCTTTATGGGAAAACTCCGCGATATAGGCTTGCCGAGAATTCCATTGCTGTCTTAGATGTAAATGGCAGCACCATCAATCAAGGGGATGTACGAGGTATCCTAAGAGATGGTTCATCCAGTGGTTATGCTGAGGTAGATTTTGTGGGTATCGATGATCAACATTACAGGGCAACCTGGAGTGTAAGAAGAGCACGCAATAAAGCTGAAGGTAATTTGCAACCTAATGAGGTGTCTCTTAAAAACATTTCAACGGATCAGGATATACCGGGAAAGAAAACAGAGTTACTCCCTGAAATAGAGCGTTTAGTAGGATTGAACTTTGAGCAGTTTACCCGCTCTGTTCTACTGGCACAAGGTGATTTTACCGCTTTTCTAAAAGCTGGAAAAGATGAAAAGTCATCCTTGTTGGAAAAGCTAACTGGTACGCATATTTATTCTGAAATTTCCAAAAAGGTGTTCGAACACCATAGAGAAGAATCCCAGAAGCTAAGAGATCTGGATAATCAACGCGAAGGTATAGCAACCTTTACGACAGAAGAGTTACAAGATTTACAAGAGCAGAAGCAGCAATTAGGCACCAGCATTACAGCTGAAGAAAAGCAAATCACTGCTCTGGATAAGGAAGTAAACTGGCATGAGCAGCGGAACAAACTCCAAGCGGGTGTGAAGGATGCCGAGCAGCAAAATGAAAAAGTAGTCACTGCAAAATTAGCCGCAAAGTCCAGGGAGGATCAATTCCAACAGATTACACTTATTCAATCTGCCAGACCAATCCTTAATGAACTAAAAGGGACTCAAAGACAGCATACTGATAAAACAAAGCAGGCAGCAGAGCTTTCAAATGCTAAAGGAACTTTAACCAAGCTGAAAAAAGAAGCCGATACTGTCTTTATGAACGTTAATAAGGACTTGGTCGTTAAAGAACAGGAAGAAGAGCTCGCAAAGCCATTATTAACTCAGGCAAACGCTTTAGATGTAAAACTCGATGAGCAAGCTAAGCAGGTTAAACAGGCTTCTAAAGATTTAGATGACCTTCGTAAAAGGGAAGTAAATCAGAGTGAACAATTTACTAAAGCTAAAGCAGAATTAGTAGCTGTAGAAGAGAAGATCGTTACCCTTAAGAAGTGGAAGGAAGACAATGAGAGTCGTCAGCCTATTGCTGAACAGGAGCATCTTATTTTATCTAAATTAAGTGATGCGGAAAGTATTTTGGAAAACCTTCAAATGTATAATAGCCGTATTAAAACTACTGAAGAGGGTATTTCAAAAGACAGTAAAGAAAAGGATCATTTAACTTCGCAAAGGGAGGCTGTTCAAACGCAACTGAATCAAAGTAAAGTTGAATATCAGTCTTTAGATACTGCTTTATCAAAGGTTTCAATCTCTGATATTGAGAAGGAGAAGACTTCTTTGGATGTTTCCATCGAAGATATTGTGGGGGCTTCTGCACATTGGAAATTGCTATACTCAGGCATACTTGAGAAGAATAGATTACAACTAGAGTGGGATAAAAATAAAAAGGAGCTGGAGAAAAACAACCTTGAATTAGACCAGGCAGATAAACTTCTCACAGCTAGGAGCTCAGAGAGAACAGCTTCCTTAAAAATGCTTGAAAAAGCGAGGTTGGCGGCAGCAGAAAGTGTGGATGAGCTTAGAAAGCAATTAGAACCGGGGGAACCTTGTGTTGTTTGTGGTAGTATGGATCATCCTTATGCTTCACACAATCCGGGACTTGCTCATGTACTGTCTGAATTAGAAGTTGAACATGCAAGGATAGAGGCCGCGTATACTCAGCAATTAACGCTGCATACGACTTTAAGTCAAAAAGGGACACAGTTAGCAAAGTACATTGGAGATCTTGAAGTGCAAACCATAGAGAACAATGAAAAATTAGAGAGCCTTGACGAAACTTGGACTGAATTTAAGGTCTCAGAAAATTGTAATGCCAAACCTTTCCAGGAGCGGACTTCTTGGTTGCAAGAGCAATTGAAAGCGCAAAGAATAAAACAGCAACAATTAGTTGTTGAAATACAATCTTATGCAAAACAAAAAGTACAATTAGAAAATCATAAGGATCAGCTTGCAAGGTTGGATAAAGAGTTTGATCAAATTCAAAACAAGATCAAGGATATCGATAGAACCCTAAAATCTTTAGAGGATCAAACAAAGAGTGATATTGCAGAAAAACAAAAGGTTCAGAAGAGGCTAGAGGAGCTTAGGCAGGCGTTAACTACATACTTTACCACCGAACAGTGGTTTGAAAACTGGCGATCGAATCCAGTATCATTTGTTTCTAGTATTAAAGAATTTGCCAATAGTTGGAAAGTTAATATAGCAGAACTGGAAGCTTTTCTTCAGAAGCAAAAAGTGCAGGCCGAGAAAATAAAAGGGTTTGAGGTACAGCTCAATTCGACTAAGGACGAGGTGATAATAAGCCAGAAAAAGCTTTCGGATCTTGAAGGGGTAAATAAAAAGTTAACTGAAAATCGAAAAGCGATTTTTAACGGAGCTGCTGTTACAGAAGTAGAGGGCAAGTTAAAGGCTGCAATTCAACAGGCTAAACAGACTTTAGAGCAGCAAAGGTTAAAAAAAGAAAAACTACAGGAAGACCTCACTAAAAATGTAGCACAACAAGGCCAACTTATAGAAGATATTGATAGTTTATCCAAGCAGGAAGGAGCTCTAAAAGAAGAGCTCAATGATTGGATTTATAAACATAATATGCAGTCTGAAATAACACTTGACCAAGAAAAGTTATTAAGCTTATTAGAATTTAACCAGGATTGGATAGAAGCAGAGAGGAAAAGTTTAGGGGCTATTGAAGATGCGGTTAAGCATGCAGAAACTGTGTGGAAAGAGCGGACTGAGTTATTGACAGTTCACCTAAAGCAACGCCTTTCTGAGAGAACACAGGAAGAGTTGACTACGTTACGGAGCCAGGTAAAGGAATCATTGGACAGAAATAATCAAAAGAACAATGAAGTAGGATTCAAGATAAATGAAGACGTTAAGAACAAGCAACGAATAGGAAGCTTGTTAGAAGAGATAAACAAGCAGGCGACTATTGTAGAAAATTGGGCGAAGCTCAATGAGATTATCGGTTCTGCGGATGGTAAAAAATTCCGTCAAATTGCTCAGGAATATACTTTGGATGTGTTATTAAGTTATGCTAATGTTCACTTGGAGGTATTGAGCAAACGTTATATCCTTCAGCGAATTCCTAATTCCTTGGGTCTTCAGGTTCTTGATCAGGATATGGGTGATGAAGTGCGTACGGTATATTCACTTTCCGGTGGCGAATCCTTTTTGGTTTCATTAGCACTAGCTTTAGGCTTGGCATCCTTATCTTCCAGCCGTATGAAAGTTGAATCCCTATTTATTGATGAAGGTTTTGGCTCTCTGGATCCTGCAACACTTAACATTGCCATGGATGCTCTTGAGCGATTACACAACCAAGGTCGAAAAGTAGGTGTGATTTCACACGTACAGGAAATGACAGAGCGCATACCTGTTCAGATTAAGGTTAGTAAACAACAAAGTGGTAAGAGTAAGGTGGAAGTGATCGGGTTTTAAATAATAAAAATTCTAATAGGTATAATCCTATGAATAAACTGTTAGGACCTCTAAATATACAACGGCATAACAATGTACAAAGCAAAAGACGTAAACAGGGTATTAGAAAATGATATGTGTGTAAGTACTGAAGATTTAGAAAAATTTGTAGAAGAGAACAACACTCAACTGCGGGATATAAAGACTTCACGGGAAGCGTTCAATATTTTTAATGTGCTAGGCGTACAATATAGAGAGATATGTCATAGCAATTTTTTAGGATGGTTATTCGAGCCTAACGAGTCCCATAACCTAGGAGATATATTTTTAAAAGGATTGTTGCAAATAATTTGTGAGAATACAAATCCTCTTTCGGATCCAACCAAATATAATTCATTGCTGGAAAGTAATCTACAGAGTACAAAGGTTTACCGCGAAACTGTCCATAATATCGATATTCTTATTGTAAACGAAGAGCGTAATTTTGTAATAGTAATCGAGAATAAAATACATGCTAGCTATTCTAAGAATCAACTCAAAAAGTATTATAAGTATGTAAATAGAAATTTCAGTGATATTGATAACAAAATTTACTTAACTCTCACCCCCGAGACAAGTACTAGTCACTTAGGTTTCAAAAAGGGGAAAGCCTATAAAAATATTAATTATCAGAGTATTGTTGATCTGGTTAAGAGGAATACGGATTCTATAAGCAAAGCTTCAGCAACTATAAAAGAGAGTATAAATCAATATGTAACTATGGTAGAAAATGATATTACTAAGACAAGTAAGGAAGTTAGATTAGCAAAAGAAATCTATAGGGATTTTAAAAAAGAAATTGATTTTATAATTAGAAGCCAAGAAGATTTTTCAAAGTATAAAAAGGTAGTTAAAAGTTATCTATTAGAGAAAGAGCGGAGTTTTATAGAGAGTCATGACTCAGGGGATAGAAATGTGATTTTTTTATTACCAGATGATGAGAAGTTATTGAAATTATTTAGTTATCCAGAAGCAAAATCACGTAACGGAGAGTATATTTTTAGTATAGTGATTATGTTCGAAAAAGATAAAGTTTGGTTGAAGTTTAGTTTTGGAGATATTCAATCTTGTGAGAATCACATAGACATAAAGGAAAATAAAACCAAATTTTTTAATACTATGCAGAAGTTCAAATGTTTCAAAAACACAAATGGAAAAGTCAATCGTGCAAAAAATGAGGTCAACAAAGATTATGCAACGGTGTTTAGCGTTGACCTTTTTAATGATGTTGAACTATTGGAGAGTAATAAATCTTTCATGGAATTATTTGAAATAGAGTTCGAAGAAGTGAATAAAGATATTATTAAACCCTGGACCAAGCAATGTGCCGACAAACTTCCCAATAGTAATGGCGGCTCATGAAAAATTTAGCCTCAATTAATTGAAACAAACAAATGAAATCTTTTCCAGTAACTACTTCAACCTTATCCGAAAATGACCTTGGCGACTTTGTCAAGAAACATTATGATTTAGACAATTCGTTTGAATGCAAACTGTTTAGAACAGGAATGAACCATACTTATTTCATTTCAAATGGAGTCAAAAAAATGGTGGTGAGGGTTTATTGTCATAATTGGCGGTCAAAAATTGAAATTCAAGAAGAGTTAAAACTCCTTACTTTACTTAAGGATAATGATCTTTCGGTTTCGTACCCCATACCAGATAGACATAAGAATTTTATTCAAAGCATATACGCACCGGAAGGGCTACGCTATTTAGTTGTTTTCTCATTCGCCGAAGGTCAAAAAATGCGTTTTATGTCTAATGACACCTGTTTTGCAATTGGTGTATTAATGGCTCAATTTCATACGTTAACAGAAAATATCAGCATAGACAGAGTGCACTATGATCCTAATCTACTCTTAAATGAATCTTACGATCTATTAGCGCAGTATTTCTCGGAGCAGTTACCAGAGATGAAGTATCTCAAGCAAATGGGAATGGAAATAACAAAAACCTTCAATGATAACTTGTCAAGTTTTCGTCAAGGGATAGTGCATCTTGATTTATGGTATGATAATATGAGTGTAAATGAAGAAAATGAAATTACAATATTTGACTTTGATTGCTGTGGAAACGGGCCGTTGATATTGGATGTCGCTTATTTCTGTAAACAGTTGTTTTTTATCGAAACTGACAAAGAAATCTATGAATCAAAAGTGGAGAGCTTTCTCGGTGGTTATCAATCGGTAAAAAGAATTTCTAAATCAGAATTGCAAGTTGTACCGGAAGCAGGAGCTTCGATTTTTGCTTTTTATCTTGGAATACAAGCTAAGAGGTTTGATTGGTCAAACATATTTTTAACCGAGAATTATCTCAAAATGTTCGTAGGTAGAATAAGAGCATGGATCGATTATTATAAAGAAAAAGAAATCACTAAGGCGAATAACCAATAGATATTAGCCTCCTTGATGAAATCATCAAGGCCTCTAACCTTAGTTAATTTCAAGTCTTATTACGCTTAAAATAATATTGAAGTAACATACCTATGAATCATTATTTGTTCTTTCGTGTCAGAAAATGGATGTATTGGAAAATAACAAAACGGAAGTTGAGGGGGAGTGTCAAATGATCTCTTTCTACCACAATTCGATTCAACTTATAAATCGTTCATTAATAGTAAATTAGTTTATAGAATAAATTTTTATGAAAAAAGTATTTTTATTTTTAGTGTGTACTTTAATGCTTACAACTTCATGTGAAAGTGAAGGTTTGGTAAATAAAGTTATAGCCCATAGAGGTGCATGGGAAGAGCAGGGTTTACCTGAAAATTCAATTGCTTCCTTGGATCAAGCAATCAAAGGAGGTTATGGTGGATCAGAATTGGATATTTGGATGACAGCTGATGGTGTTTTGGTGGTGTGCCATGATCCAACTCACCAAGGTTTAGAAATAGAAACCTCTACATATCAAGAACTCAATGCGAAAAAGCTTCCAAATGGAGAAGATTTGCCTACTCTAGAAAGCTATATTAATCGAGGACAGCAACAAGATGTTGTAAAATTAATCCTCGAAATCAAAACCTCTAAGATTGGTGAGCAAAGGAATATTGAGCTGGCAACTAAGGTTGTGCAGCTGGTACATGATTTAAATGCGCGCGATGCAGTGGAGTATATTTGTTTTGATTGGAATATTGGACTCAAAGTAATATCCCTTGATAATAAAGCAGTTGTAAGCTATCTGAGCTGGGAAGAAAAACAAAGTCTTCAAGAAGTTAAGGATGCAGGGTATGCTGGCGTAGATTATCATATCAAAATGTATAAAAAGAACCCAGATCTTATAGCCCAAGCAAAACAGTTGGGACTAATAACCAATGTTTGGACCGTCAATAAGAAAGAGGATATGCAATGGTTTTTAGATAAGGACATCGACTACATCACTACAGATAAACCTGGAGCATTATTGGAATTATTAAAGAATCAAGGGTAAGTAGATCTATGTTTTAAGTTTTACTATACACGGAGAAGCAATAGGTTTTTATTGAAAAACTCGTTAAATGTTAACCCAATGTTAATAAAGAAGCTTGAACACTTCCTACTTGGTAAAAGCTAAAAGTTTAACGTTTTGAATTATTCAAAATCCATCAATAGTTGGGGGATTTCATTAAAAATAAGATGTCTTGTGTTTGAAGTTCAATTTTTTAGATTTAATTTTAATATTCTAAAAATCAATAGTTTGAGTGTTGTATGAAGCATGGTTTTAACTACTTAAATTTAATATTAAGTTGTAGTTTTTAGAGGAAATACAGCAATCTTAATCACTTGATTTCTAGGAGGACGGAATAGTGACTTAAATTAGAAACCCTGACTTATATAGTACATAATTCATTATGAATAGTTATGATTTTAACACATTAATTGTTAATATTGTGTTACTAGAAATATAACCAACCCTTTACTTTAAGAAAATATCAGTGTCAAACACTTTACATACTTTAGCACATGTAAATTTTATAATTGATTAATTTCAAACGTATTTAGATGGAACATTTAAAGGATGATAATGTAAAAGACGAAGATGAATTTAATAGTAATTTCATTAATTATTCTGAGAATACCAACCTTGAAGTTGTTCATAATGTAAATGTGCAATCTGAAAACACTGATGAAGCTTCTATGGGTTATCGTACTGAACCCAATTCATCTAAATCTACTGTAGATGAAAAGAAAGCCAAGGCACTCTGGAAAAGAATGAAGAAAGGAAATATGGATGCCTTAGGTAAGCTGTACGATCTATATGCAGACGAACTATTCTCTTATGGTTTGGAAAAGGTTCATAACAAAACTCTAGTTATGGATAGCATCCATGATCTGTTTGTCAATCTGTATAAGTACCGGTCTAAAGTTACCGATCCCACAAATGTAAAATATTACCTTTTAAAATCTCTTAAACGAGAGGTGCTCCGAAAACATATTTCCAAAAAACACATCAACTTAGAAGCTTCTCTTTTGGAGATTAAACAATTAAATTCTGGATCGTCTTATGAAGAAGAACTCGTGGAGGCTGAGCATTTAAATGAGAAATTACACAAGTTGAAAACTGCCTTAACCTATTTGACCAAGCGACAACAAAAAGTTTTGCAGCTTAAGTTTACCGAGAATCGAACCTATGGTGAAATTGCGGAGATCATGGATGTCAGTGCTGCAACCTCGAGAACTCTTGTTTATCGTGCATTATCTGTACTTAGAAAACACGTCGTATCGCTCATTATGATTGCGATCCATATATTTTATTAAAAATTTCTTCAAAATTTTGTCTATAAAACAGAAGTAGGCTACTTATGTATATATGGGCATCAATTAATCTTACCAATCTAAAAGATAAATTGGCTTAATTTCTGGCTAGGACTCTATATACCTGCTGTCAGATTAATTTGAATTTAATGAACCAAAACGAAAAGAAAGAATTAAGGGATAGGATTATGACATCCGCTAGCGCCTATAAAAATAGAAGAAGACGTCTGTTTTATAGTATATCTGCGGTGGCTATGGTGGTTGTAATGCTGGGAATAGGTCTATATCAGTATAGCTCGAAGGAGACATCGATAACTGAATTTGCAAAATCCTCAAAAGATGTAGAGGTGGAGAAAGCTAGTGATGTTCAGCTATTTCTGGGAGGTCATAAGAAATTGGTAATACAGAATAATAATTCAAGAATTGCATATCAGAATAGTGGACGTGAGGTGAATATAGCAGACACTCTGGGTAATGCAAAGGAGATTGCTCTACAAGAGCAAAATGAATTTAATACCATCATAGTCCCATATGGAAGGAGATCTAAAATAGTATTGTCTGATGGTACCAAGGTCTGGTTAAACTCAGGTACTAAGTTTACCTATCCAGTGGTGTTCAATGGGAAAGACAGAGAAGTTCTCTTAATGGAAGGAGAAGCCATTTTTGATGTGGTACATGACAGCAAGCATCCTTTTAAAGTGTTATCTGAAGGTCAAACCATTGAAGTATTGGGTACTGTTTTTAACGTGAGTAATTATCCAGATGATAAGGACGTAAAAACGGTTCTCAAAAGTGGAAGTGTACAGATCAGTCATAAATTTGATTCATTTTTTGAATCATCTAAAAAGGTGAAAATAACACCTGGAACCATGGCAGTTTATAGTAAGGATAATACTAGAATAGAAACTATGGAGGTTGATGTTGAAAATTATTTTTCTTGGCGTGAGGGGGCTTTAGTCTTTAAGAATAACACCCTAAAATACATTATGAAGAAGCTTGATCGATATTACAATGTGACTATTAATTTTCAGGAGTCAGCTATGGAGGAAGAAACGTTTTCAGGCTATCTCAACTTAAAGAATTCAATAGAAAGCGTGTTAACTACTTTACAACAAGCTTCAAGCTTTAATTACGAAATTAAAGAAAACGGATCAATAGTAATCAATAAAACAGAACAGATGGAATGAAATCAACATAAAAAAAGGCCAGAAGATGCGTCAACATCTTATGGCCGAGTCAGTTAATATACTTTACGAGAGCAATTTAAACTAACGAAATACAAAACTATGAATAAATATGAAATATTTAGGTCATGTTATGCATTAAATAACTTTGGCCGATTCTTATTGAATATTATGCGAAGATTTATAATCTTATTGGTGCTTTGTGTCAGTTCAACTTATGCTAATCCCTTTTACAGTCAGAATGATATAGATATCGATCTAAAGGATGTGAAGCTTGTTGATTTTCTTGATGTAATTCAAGAAAACACCGAATTTGTTTTCTTTTACAAGGATGATGTCCTAAAAGGCAATGGGAGAATATCCATTTCACTTGAAGACGCATCTATAGATAAGGTTCTACAAGATGCTTTTTTAAATACCAATCTTTCATATAAGATATCAGGTAAACAAGTTGTTATAAAAAAACTTCCTAAAAAAGTAAAAACCAAAAACCCTAGAAAAGAGCAGCAAACGGTTACCGTTGCAGGTACGATAACGGAGTTTGAAACGAAATTGACTGTTCCAGCTGCAAACATCTTGGAAAAGGGTACCTCCAATGGGGTGATGAGTGATTTTAATGGGAATTTCGTAATCGAAGTTCAAGAAAACGCCACCCTAGTAATAAGTTACATTGGATACGCTACACAAGAAATCCAAGTCAATGGACGAAGTCATATCAATGCAGAATTAAAGCTTGATGCGGCAGCGTTAGACGAGGTCGTTGTAGTTGGATATGGAACCCAATCAAGAAGAGACTTAACAGGTTCTATCACTACGATGAAAGGGGTTGAAATAGCTGAAAGAAAGGTAACCAATACTTCACTTGCTCTTCAGGGAGCCATCCCAGGATTAACTGTAACTAAATCAAGCTCTGCTCCAGGTGCGGGTAGCTCTGTGTTAAGACTTCGTGGTTTAACGACACTTCAAGGAGATAACAGTCCTTTAATATTAGTAGACGACGTGCCTGTTGGAAGTATTGATGATGTAGACCCTAATCAAATTGCATCTATTTCGGTGCTTAAAGACGCAGCTTCTGCTTCTATATACGGTTCTAGAGGAGCTGCTGGTGTTATTATAATTACCACTAAACGTGCTAAAAGAGGAGAGTTTAGTGTGAATTATACCGGTGAAACGATCATAAATACTCCTACCGAAGTTCCAGGTTCTGTTGGTTCCATCCGATATATGGAAATGATGAATGAAAAAAGATGGAATGATAGTGGTAACGGCGATGATAATTTTCCTGTGTATTCTGAAGAATTGATCAAGAATTATATGGCTAGCCATGCTGAAAACCCTGACCAATTCCCAGATACAGATTGGTATGATCTTTCTATGAAAGATCAAGCCTTAGGGTACAGACATGGGTTAACCCTAAGTGGAGGGGGTGAGAATTTAAAGACTTTGGCCTCTTTCGGTTATGAGAAACAAAATGCGTTATACGATCACCGAAAGTGGAGAAGGTATACAGCCAGAGTTAATAACGACATTGAATTTAATGACAAATTTGGAGCGAATGTGGATGTTTCTTTTAGAATCGGGAAACAAGACACACCAACTGTAGATCCAACCGATCACAGTGTGTACGGGGCTTCCATTTACTCTGCTTTATATGAGGATGGTAGAGTCGCTCCTGGACAATCGTCAAATAATGTATACGCCAAACTGCAGCATGGTGGATTTGGTATAAATGAAACTTATGAAATCTTTGGGAAAGTAGGTATTTTCTATAAACCAGTTCCTGAGGTTAAAATATCAGTGAATTTATCTCCACGTTATGAATTCCATAAAGCAAAATCTTTTATAAAACCTATTCCATATTGGGAGTTTGATGATCCTGAGATGGCAGGAACACCAAAATACATCAGCGGACATAATCCTGTGAATTCTAGATTAAACGAAAGAAGAAGTTTTAATAGTGCGCTTACTACCCAAGCCCTTATTAATTACGATAAATCGTTTGGAGATCACTCCATTAGAGGGGTGCTAGGTTTTGAGGAGTTTTCTCAAGAAAATGAGACCTTGAAGGTGGTTGGAAAAGAATATGAAGTATATGAATATCCATTTTTAGGTGAAGCGCCTGTAGACAACGTCTTTGATGATGGAAGTGGTATATCTGAATTAGCATACTCTTCTTATTTTGGAAGAATACAGTATGATTATAAGAATAAATACCTATTACAAGCTAATGTTAGGCGAGATGGATCATCGAGATTTGGGTCTGATTACCGTTGGGGAACTTTCCCATCAATTTCTGCAGGTTGGGTAGTAACCAATGAGAATTTCTTTAAGAACCTTAATTCCCCAGTTTCATTTTTGAAACTCAGAGGGTCTTATGGTAAGCTTGGAAATGACAGACTTGGAAACTATTTGTATTTACCAGTTTTTCAATTCATGAATACGGTTCGTCCAAATGGATCAAATACTGAACTGTTAAGAGCTGCAGGGCAACGGTATTTAGCTATTGAGGATATCACTTGGGAAACGACCACGACCTTGGATTTAGGTATTGATCTTAACCTTTTTGAAGATAAGTTATCTGTTACTGCTGATTATTATAAAAAGAAAACCGAAGACATGTTATTGGATCTAAGTATTCCATCCTTAAGTGGATACGAGGATCCTACCTATAATGTAGGAAGCATGGATACAGAAGGTTGGGAGCTATCGCTTCGATGGAACGATAATATCGGAGATTTTCACTATTCTGCCGCCTTTAATATATTTAATTCAGAGTCCATCATTGGTGACATTGAAGGAAAACGAATAATTGGTAGTACCACAATTTCTGAAGAAGGTTCTCAATTTAGATCCTGGTTTGGTTATAAGGCCGATGGAATTTATCAAACACAAGAAGAGGTAGATAATTCTGCAACAACAAGCAATAATGTCCGTCCAGGAGATATCAAATATGTTGACATCAGTGGTCCCGAAGGGGAGCCTGATGGATTGATAAACGAACTCGATAGAACGTACTTAGGTGGTTCGACATCTCCAAAATTTGAATATGGAGGAAACATTTCTTTAGGGTATAAGGGACTAGATTTTGGTGTTACTTTCCAAGGTGTTGCAAAGCAAAGATATTTATTGGGAGAGCATTTTGCCCAGCCTTTTAGAGGACATTGGTTAGCGCCACCTACCTTAATAGATGGGAAGTATTGGAGCAACTATAATTCAGCTGCAGAAAATGCTGCTGCTCAGTATCCAAGGTTGTCGGATAATTCATCAAGTAATAACTATACGTTTTCAGATTTTTGGTTAACCGATGGGGCTTACATGAGAATTAAGAACATAACCTTGGGGTATACCATACCTTCTAGAGTTGTTGAGAAAATCGGCATATCAAGACTTCGCGTTTTTCTAGCGGGTAATGATTTGTTCACTATTGATAGTTTTCCAGAGGGGATAGACCCTGAATATGGAGGAGGATATCTAATCACAAAAGCCTTCATATTAGGCGTTGATGTTTCACTTTAAACTTTAGACTTATGAGATTTTTAAATATACCAAGATTAATACTATTGGCTATTGTTTTATGGACTGGATTCTCCTGTACCGAACTTGATTTGGTGCAGCAAGATGCAGCAAGTGTAGGGAGCTGGTACACCACTGAAGATCAATTTAGACAATCTGTCAACGAGCTGTATCGCACTGAATATTGGATCATGGATGCTCTTGAGGGCTGGACTGATGATGTTCAGACCAGAAGTGATATTGATCAAATTCAGGCAGGCACCTTATCTTCTGAATTCGGACACGGTGCAAGTCAGTGGTTTATCATTTATAAAGGGATTACAAGAGCTAATGTTGTTGCAGAAGCTTTAGAGAAACAAAATGGCGTTCTTACGGATGAGAAAGCCAAGCAGTTTATTGGCGAAGTTAATTTTGCCCGCGCGTTTTTTTGGACATACCTAATTACACATTATGGAGATGTTCCATTTTACGAAGGTGAATTGACTATCGAAGAATCTTTTGAAGTAGGACGCACCAATAAACAGGAGATTCTACAAAAGATTTATGAGTACTATGATATTGCCGTTGAAAACTTACCGGAATCCTATTCTGGAACTGAGTTCGCAACCAAAGGTGCGGCTTATGCTCTTAAAGCCAGATCAGCAATTTATTTAAATGATTTTGAAACTGCTGCTGCTGCGGCAAAAGAATGTATGGATCTAGGGGTGTACAAATTGCATCCAGATTTTCAGGAATTATTCTTACCCACCACGAAAAGCTCAAAAGAAATCATCTTTAAGATTTCTAGGAGCAAGGAGTTTAATGTAATTGCTACTCCAATTACCATTAGAGGGATGCTCCCTCGAACATTTGGAGGATACGCAGGAAATCAACCTTCTTGGCCTTTATTGGCTTCTTTTGAATGTGTAGATGGTTTGCCTATTGATGAATCTCCATTATTTGATCCTCGCAATCCATTTAAAAACAGAGATCCTCGTCTTTTAATGACCATTGTTCCATTTGGCTCTTTAGCAGATGGTGATGGAAGAACGCCAGATCAAGGGACTGAATTCTTAGGTGTTGATTTCACCTCACATCCAGAGCACAAACAAATCATGAGTTATCTAACCAATAAAATGGTGACTAATAATGATACAAGGTCCATAGTGCAATGGGCTTCGTTTAATGGATTGTATTGGAAGAAATCCTTATCTGAGGATTGGAAAGATTACAATACGGATCCTGATCGCATTATTATTCGATATGCAGATGTGTTATTAATGTACGCTGAAGCAAAAATCGAGTTGAATCAGATTGATCAAAGCGTATTAGATGCGATGAATGAAGTACGTGATAGAGCGTATGCAAAATCTCAATTTACAAACCCTGAGATCACTACCACTGACCAAAGTGAATTGCGTTTTAAAGTCAGAAATGAAAGAAGATCTGAGTTTGCCCTTGAGGGACTTCGATATATGGATCTAATTCGATGGAAGTTGGCCGTAAAGGCGATGAGTGGAAATATCTATGGGATGTTAAACGTAGATTCTAATGCGAATGTCAACGTAGCTCCTACAGGCAAACTGATGGATGACATCGTAGAGCCAGGTTTATGGTTCTGGGGATTAACGCCAGAAATCGATCAGGATGGCCTGCCTCAATTTGAAAATCTACTCAATGCGGGTATGGCCAGAGTATTAAATAAGATGAACTTTCCGGAACGGCAGTATCTATGGCCAATTCCGCAAGACGAAATATTGTTGAATGACAATCTTACCCAGAATCCGGGCTATTAGAAGTTTGTTAGTTAAGTTAGTTGATGTAGTATAAGTCCCATTCCTATTGAATGGGACTTATAATCACATATCATGAATTTAAGATAAAAGATATTATGAATAAAAATATTTTGGCCCTCGTGGCGATAAGCTTCTTTTTGGTGTTAAGTTCGTTTATGGCAGAGCCGACTCTGACTAGAAAGAAGGCATATGACATTGTTGTTTATGGTGGAACATCAGCTGGTATTGCTGCCGCCATACAGAGTAGTAGAATGGGAAAAACAGTGTTACTAATTGAACCCTCTTCACGTATTGGTGGGTTAACAACTGGTGGTCTAGGGCAAACAGATATAAGTAAGAAAAAAGTAATAGGTGGTATTGCTAGAGAGTTTTACCAGGGAATCTATACCTATTACGATGACCCGGCGAATTGGAAATGGCAAAAGCGATCAGCATATAAAGGTGGTGGTAAAGGTAACCCTGGGGAAGCGATTCCTACCATGTGGAAATTTGAACCATCTGCTGCCTTGCAGGTCTACGAGGATATGTTGGCAAAAGAGAAAGTTAAGCTAGTTACGCAGAAGAAATTAAACCGTAAGGACGGAGTGCGCAAGAATGGCACTACTATTTATGCCATAGAAATGTTGGATGGAACTGTTTATAGGGGTAAGATGTTTATCGATGCTACCTACGAAGGGGATCTCATGGCCGCTGCTGGTGTGAGTTATACCTTGGGGCGTGAGAGTAATTCAGAGTATGGTGAAACGCTTAATGGGGTACAGGCCAATAATTTTAATCTTACCTTAAAACGGAAAATATCGCGAAACGCACATTATCATAATTTCCTTCCAGGAGTTGATCCTTATATTATTAATGGTGATCCCAGTAGTGGATTGTTGCCGAATATCAATTTAAAACCTGGCCTTGAGGGTGAAGGTGATGATAAGATTCAGGCCTATTGTTTTAGAATGTGTTTGACGGATGTTCCTGAAAATCGCATTCCGTTTAAAAAGCCTGATAATTATAATGAACTGGATTACGAATTGCTCCTTCGAAATTATGAAGCCAGAAAGGGTCTTGTAAGGGACATGCACAGTTATTCGAATTTGTTGCTTCCTTGGATTAATGCTAAAATGCCAAATAGAAAAACCGATACCAATAATAAGTTTGGGTTTTCTACGGATTATATTGGAAGAAACTATGAGTATCCAGAAGCTTCCTACCAAGAAAGAGAAAAGATTGCTGAAGAACACAGAGAATACCAAATGGGACTCATGTGGACTTTGGCCAATCACCCAAGAATCCCAAAGGAGGTTCGTGATATCGCATCGCAATGGGGTATGACCAAGGATGAATTTGAACGAGGCGATGGTTGGCAAGATCAACTTTATATTCGTGAAGCTAGAAGAATGATCAGTGATTATGTGATGACCCAGCACAACTGTGAGCGTATCACTATAGTTGAAGATCCAGTAGGGTTAGCTTCTTATCCTATAGATTCCCATCATGTTCAACGCTATGTGGATGCAAATGGTTATGTGCAAAATGAGGGTAATGTGGCCGCATTACAATTGGATCCTTTTCCTGTGAGTTACCGCTCCATTATCCCTACGGAGCGTGAGGCTACTAATCTTGTTGTTCCTGTATGTTTGAGCTCAACCCACGTTGCTTTTGGCTCTATTCGAATGGAACCTGTTTTTATGGTGCTTGGTCAGTCAGCTGCTATCGCAGCTTCATTAGCCATCGATGAAAACGTAAAGCTTCAGGATCTTGAATATGATATATTAAAGGAGAGTCTGTTGAAAAACAAGCAACGTTTGAAGTGGGAGAAATAAAATCCTTTTAAGTCTAATTTTTAAATCAGTGTAATGAATAAAAATATATTAATCCTAATCGCCACATCTGTTTTTTTAGTGCTCAGTTCATTTGTTGCAGAACCAGATCTGGTTAGAAAAAAAACATATGACATTGTGGTTTATGGTGGTACATCTGCTGGTATAGCAGCGGCCATTCAGAGTAGTAGAATGGGGAAATCAGTTTTGCTTATTGAACCTTCTTCAAGAATTGGAGGTTTAACAACTGGAGGTCTGGGGCAGACAGACATTGGAAATAAACAAGCCATTGGGGGAATTTCTCGTGAGTTCTATCAAAATATCAGAACGTATTATGATGATCCAGCTAATTGGAAATGGCAAAAGAAATCGGAATATAAAGGAGGTGGCCAATCTCGAACAGGCGAGCATGAGGACGCTATGTGGACTTTTGAGCCTTCTGCTGCGCTGACAGTTTACAAGAAAATGCTAGCCAAAGAAAAAGTTAAGCTGGTTACTGAAAAAAGATTGAATCGTAAAGATGGGGTGCGTAAAAAAGGCACTACTATTTATGCCATTGTGATGCTAGACGGAACCGTGTATAGCGGTAAGGTGTTTATTGATGCTACTTACGAAGGAGACCTTATGGCTGCTGCTGGTGTTAGTTATACCTTAGGGCGTGAGAGTAATGCACAGTATGGTGAAACACTCAATGGGGTGCAGCCAAATAATATCAATCTTACTTTAAAAAAGAAAGTATCTAAAAATGCCTTTAACCATAACTTCGTACCAGGAGTGGATCCTTATGTTGTTAAAGGAGATCCTAGTAGTGGATTGTTGCCAAATATCAATCTGAGACCTGGTTTAGAAGGTGAGGCTGATGATAAGATTCAGGCGTATTGTTTTAGAATGTGTTTGACAGATGTTCCTGAGAATCAAATTCCATTTAAAAAGCCTGAGAATTACAACGAATTGGATTATGAGTTGTTGCTTAGAAATTATGAGGCAAGAAAGGGCCTTATAAAAGACATGTATAGTTATTCTAGTGCATTACTTCCTTGGATAAATTCAAAAATGCCTAATGGAAAAACAGACACCAATAATAAGTTTGGTTTTTCAACAGACTACATCGGTAGAAACTATGAATATCCTGAGGCTTCTTATGAAGAACGTGAAAAGATTATCGAAGAACACAGAATCTACCAAATGGGACTCATGTGGACTTTGGCGAATCACCCTAGAATCCCTCAAAAAGTTCGTGATATCGCATCGAAGTGGGGTATGACCAAAGATGAGTTTGATCGAGGTGATGGTTGGCAGAATCAACTTTATATTCGAGAAGCCAGAAGAATGGTCAGTGATTATGTTATGACGCAGCACAATTGTGAAGCTTTAAAAGTAGTGGAGGATCCTGTAGGATTGGCTGCTTATACTATGGACTCTCATAATGTTCAGCGTTATGTAGATGCAAATGGTTTTGTACAAAATGAGGGGAATGTTGAAGCTGGTGGTTTAAAACCTTTTCCAATTAGCTACCGTTCTATTGTCCCTACAGAAAGTGAAGCCACTAACCTTGCTGTTCCTGTGTGCTTAAGTGCTTCTCATATTGCTTTTGGTTCTATCAGGATGGAGCCTGTTTTTATGGTACTTGGTCAATCTGCAGCCATTGCAGCTTCACTAGCTATTGATCATGGTGTTAGCCTTCAGGATGTAGAATATGAGGAACTAAGAAAAACATTGTTGGAAAATAAACAACGCCTTGCTTGGGAAAAATAAGAATAGGTGCTTAGAAATTCAATATGAGCCTATACCTGGTTAGTACAAGACTAACTTATTAAGGTATAAAAACTATATTGAATTCTATTTCTTAATAAATAGATGGTACAGGGCATTTAAGAATGAATTGAAGACCTATATAGTGTCTTTTAAATATGATTATAGTATGATCACATTTGTCGTAGCAATAATTATACTGCTGTTAGGGTACCTTTTTTATGGCAAATTCATTGAAAGGGTATTTAAGCCTGATGCAAATAGACCTACTCCGGCATACGCGCAAGCAGACGGGGTTGACTTTGTACCTATGAATAGCAATAGGAACTCATTAATTCAGATCTTAAATATAGCTGGTGTGGGGCCAATTTTCGGCCCCATATTAGGCGCTTTATATGGCCCTATCGCTTTTTTATGGATTGTCATTGGGGCTATTTTTGCTGGTGCAGTTCACGATTACCTAACGGGTATGATTTCTATTCGGTTTGGTGGAGATCATTTACCAGCATTGGCTTCACGGTTTTTAGGTAAATCATTCAGTCATGTCGTCAACTTTTTCACGGTCTTGTTGCTGCTTCTGGTCGGAACCGTATTTATTTCTGCACCTGCTCAAATGATCAATGATTTAATCGGTGGAGGTGATGTTGGTGTGTTCACCTTAATTGTTCTTGCTATTTTTGCCTATTATATTATTGCTACAGTTTTGCCAATTGATAAAATTATAGGTAAAATTTATCCCATACTGGGATTTTTATTATTGTGTAGTGCTGTTGGAATCGGAATTGCAATATTCTTCCATGAAAATACAATTCCAGAGTTGACTTTAGAGAATTTGCATCCTGAGGACATCCCATTTTACCCAGTAATATTTTTGACCATTTCTTGTGGGGCCTTATCGGGCTTTCATGCCACGCAATCTCCGATAATTGCTAGAACTGTCAGAAATGAAAAGCAAGGGAGAAAGATATTTTATGGAATGATGATCGTTGAGGCTGTTATCGCTATGGTATGGGCAGGGGCTGCGATGAGTTTATTTAATGGCGAAGATCTCAATACCTTGCTTCACAAGGGTGGGGCGGCGGCAGTGGTGAATGAGATTTCAACACTGTTCTTGGGTAGCATTGGTGGAACCCTAGCGATCATTGGGGTTATTGTATTACCGATTACTTCTGGTGACACTTCTTTTAGAGCAGCTAGGATGATTATTGCGGACTATCTTAAGGTTAATCAGATTGCTATAAAGAATCGGTTTATGATTGCCATACCGCTTTTTGTAGCGGCTTTCACACTGACTAAACTGGATTTTCAGGTGCTATGGCGGTATTTCTCATGGGCTAACCAGTGTATAGCAGCAATTGCTTTATGGATCGCTACAGTTTATTTATACCAAAGGAAAACGCATTATATCGTTGCTTTGGTGCCTGCATTTTTTATAACCTCGGTATTAGGCTCCTATCTTTTTTACGACTCGACTATTGGCTTCGATCTTGATATTGTGACTTCTGATATCATTGGGATCATTATTGCTTTTGCATTAACTGTTATGTTTTTTGTTGTGATGAGAAGGAGAGGGAGTGCTTTGCCGATAGAGCAGTAGTGCCTATAGTGAAAATTGAGGGGCTTGAATTCGTGAAATGGATTTTTGGTCTACTATTGTACTGTATCTATAGTTTTAAAAATAAATGATTTAGATAATCCAATTTTAATGATGTCAACTCTTAAAGCGAACAAAACTGCGAATATCTTTCCGAAAACTCAAAAAGACTTAGCAAAAGCGATGTCTTGCTCCCTCAATATCTTAATAGATTATTGAAAGGCGCTGAAAACCTTCAATTGGGGACTATTACGCATATTGAGCAAATTTTAAATAATAGATTAATTGAGGAGCCGTATGATGGGAGATTATCACGTATGGTTCCTATGAGAGGTTTAGGGGTGATATCCCACTTTACCAATTCGACCTTTTATTTCAGTTGTTTTTTGATATCCATTCTTTGATGCAAAATTCTAATGATTTCGACAATTTCATTTTCTGATTTTCTGTAAAAAATCAGATGCGATTTTATTTTTGTTACTCGATAATTTTTTCGAGTTTGTTCACAGGATTTTCCAATCAGATAGTTGTCCGCTACGAATTCAATCTCTCCGATTATTAAGTCATAATATCTGTCGGCTTGTTCTTTAGACCATTTGCGAAAAGTATAAACCCAAATATCATTTAAATCATCAATCGCTTGTTTACTTATTTGATATTTGTTTTTACTCATAAGTGTTGGCGATGTAATTCAGACAGATTTTGTTTCGGGTCAAAATTTTCAACAAATCCGCTATTTTCTCCAACTTCGAGAGCTTTAATCAATTCTCTTTCCTTTTTTTCTTCACGTTCTAATAAACGTAATGCTGAACGAATAACTTCGCTGACCGAACCATACCTTCCAGAATTTACTTCCTCTCTGATAAAATCCTCAAAATGATTTCCGAGTGATATTGATGTGTTTTTTCCCATTTTGACTATAATTTTACTCAAAAATACCAAATCTTGGTAACATAGCCAAATTGCACATAACTGTTTTGATATATGAAAAATAGCGGATTTTCACGTACTAACTTTTTGGTTTATTACTTATCATAAATTTAAAAAACTCATTGTCTTTAAAGCACTTAAACCACTGTTTTTTATATATCGTGCTGTAGGCAGTTATTTTGGACCAAAATAAGATCGGAGTGATATTTTAAATTTCAGTTTATACCTTTGAATTATGAAATACATGAAATGGAGTTTAAAAGAGAAGTTAGAAATACTAGCCCTGTTCTCCAAGTACCGTGCAAATAATTAGCGATCTCTTCTTTGGATTTTTTGGTCCTGACATCTACAAGTGTAGCTAAGTAAGCAGTGTCACGCTTATCCGCTAGTATTGCCTCGATGATGGTCAAAGCTGATTTTCAGGTGACATCGCGCAAAGCAACATCGAGTCTAACATTCATTAACCTGAACGTTTTTTGCATTTTAATGTTAATTTAATGCGCTATTTACATTAGGTTTACATGCTAATCATGCAGTTTTACTACTATCTTGCGGGTTTATTGATTTTTTAATCAATTACATATCAGTAAATTATACAAAATTATTTATGTCGATTTTATTAATATCGGCACTTTGGTAAAAAAGTATCTAGATTTCGTATTTTCATTCCTATAAATTAACGGTACAATCAAATTATTATGAAGAAACTTTTACTATCAATGCTTTTGCTGTTGACGTGTGGCTTTTCTTTTTCCCAAAGTATTAGCGGTACAGTGACAGATGAGCAACAAACCCCCTTACCGGGAGTGTCTATTGTAGTAGACGGAACTCGCACAGGAACCACAACTGATTTTGATGGAAATTACACCATCCAGGCTGAGACTGGAACTGTATTGATTTTCACTTATCTTGGGATGAAAGCCCAAACCAAAACAGTTGGTAGCAGTAGTGTTTTGAATGTTACTATGCAACAAGACGCTGAGAGTCTTGATGAAGTCGTAGTAACTGCTCTTGGAATAGAATCTAAAAAGGTATCTCTGGCTAATTCAGTTCAGAATATTAAGTCAGAGCAGCTTATCCAGGGAAACCAGACCAATATGGTCAACGGATTACAAGGGAAGGTATCCGGTGTAAGTATTGTGTCATCCGGAGGTGCTCCCGGGACTTCATCAATTATTCTAATTAGAGGAGGATCTTCCATCACCGGAAACAACCAGCCTCTTTTTGTTGTAGATGGAATACCGATTGACAACTCAACAAACTCCAGTCTTGATGTGGCTAGTACAAACAGAGCCTCTGACATCAACCCTAACGACGTAGCCAGTATTTCAGTATTAAAAGGTCCGGCTGCTGCTGCGCTTTATGGAATACAAGCAGCAAGTGGGGCTGTGATTATTACCACCAAAAAAGGTCAGGCAGGGGTGAGCCAATTGAGCTACTCAGGTTCCTTATCAGTAGATAATATCATAGGGACTCCAGATGTTCAGAGTCAATACGGACAAGGAATGCAAGTAGGATCCGGAGCAGACATGGTTTACGATCCTGAATCTTCATTTTCATGGGGTGCACCCATAAGCGGCGGAACTCCCTTGTATTATAATATGGAAGATTTTTACAAAACTGCCATTACCCAGAATCACAACGTAAGTTATTCCACAGGGAATGAAAAAAGTAATATCTATTTTTCTATTGGAGATCTATCACAAGACGGTATAGTGCCTAGTACAAGTTATGATAAAACTTCCTTTAAGATTAATGCGAACTCTAAGTTTGGAAATAACCTAACCATAGGAGTCTCCGGAAACTATATAAACTCCAAAACTTCAAGTACCAGACAGGGTAACTCTTCCGGAGGTAGCCTGAATAGCTTATTGGCTTATCCGGTAAATGTCAATGCTAAAGATTATCTCAATGAGGATGGCTCTCAGAAATCATTCTTTCTGGATCAGCAATTTGACAATGCCTATTGGAGTATTGCCAATAGCCCTAATACAGATGATGTAAAAAGACTTATTGGAGTGGTTAGTGTGAACTACAATTTTTTAAATGATTTTAATTTAAACTATAAAGTAGGGACAGATGATTACCACGAGTTCAGTAAACGTGTTATTGGTACGGGTTCCTTAATAGAGAACCGTGATGATGGTTATATAAACCAATTTGAAAAAGATCACTCGCGTTTTACTTCCAACTTATTATTAAGTTATTCTAAAACGATAGCCGAAGATTTTTCAATAGACGCCATGGTGGGACACTCTGTTGAGGAATTGGATATTAGAACCACATATACTACCGGAGACGGATTCCAGGCTCCGGGTATTTATAGTATCTCTAACGTGTCTATTGAGGACCAGCTGATTACGGAAGTTATTAGTAGAAAAAGAACTGTGGGTGTTTTCGGGGACATTAAATTAGGGTGGAAAAATGCTTTATTTTTGACCGCTACCGGTAGAAATGACTGGTCTTCTACCTTACCGGCCAACAAACGCTCATTCTTTTATCCTTCGGTAGGTATGTCAGCTGTGTTGACCGATCTGTTTAATTTCTCCTCAGATGATTTTAACTTCTTAAAACTGAGAGCTACTTGGGCTCAAGTAGGTAAGGATGCTCCTATAGGATCACTGGAAAGTTCTTTGGGTAAAAACCTTAATGGTGCTGCAAGTTCCGGTTATGCTTGGAATGGAGTAGATGTTGGGAATCCTAATTTAGAACCGGAATTCACAGACAGTTATGAGTTTGGAGCTGATATGCGATTTCTCAAAAACCGAGTATCTCTTGAAGTAACGTATTACAACAGTAAATCCGATAACCAGATATTAACAGATATTCGGGTTCCTCCAACAACAGGAACCTTCTACGCCACTCTAAATGGTGGTTCAATTGAAAACAGAGGGGTAGAGGCTTTACTTTCTGCCCGTATACTTACCAATCCGGATAGCTTTACTTGGGAGACTATATTCAATTTTGGAACTAACAAGAGTGATGTTGTTAAGCTACCGGGGTTCTTAAGTGAGGTTTATTTGTCAGATTCATGGACCTTTAGAAACTCTGCGGCAGGTGCGGCAGTTTTAAATGGTTCCTTATTCGGACTGAGAGGAAAGCGTCCTGAGAGAAACGAAAATGGGGATATCATTGTACAATCCAATGGTTTGCCAAATATGCAGGATACTACTTATGAGGACGTGAATAGGATACCAGATTGGAGCCTTGGGATCACCAATACCTTTGGCTATAAAAACCTAAGTCTTTCATTCTTGCTTGATATCGTACAAGGACAGGAAATCTATAACGCTACAGAATCTGCTCTTGCCTACTACGGGCAAAGTCAAAACACTTTAGACAGAGGTCAAACCATTGTCATTGAAGGTGTGGATACTAGCGGGAATCCTAACACAACACCTGTGGCCATGAATCAATCATATTATCAGAACTACTATGCATTGAACTCAGAGAACTTTGTTGAAGATGGTTCCTTCGCTAGATTGCGTTATGTGACCCTATCTTATAAATTCCCGGAAAAGATCTTAGACAAGCTATCGCTTTCTGCCATGGAGTTATATGCTACCGGAAGAAACTTACTTACGATCTCCAATTACAGTGGCGTGGATCCCGATGTAAACACCTTTGGTGCCGGAATTTCCGGAGCCGGGTCGATGTATATTGATAACTTGGGTACTGCCAATACAAGAGGGTTTGATTTAGGACTTAGATTTACTTTTTAAAATAAAGGACAATGAAAATATTTAAGAGTACATATATAACATTTATAGCACTGTCGGTTGTGAGCCTGGTGTCATGTTCCGACGACTACTTTGATGTCAATAGTTCAGAGACTGCCCCTACAACCACATCTTTGGCGCCACAATTTAGAATTCAAGGGGCTATTGAAAATACAACAGGGACTGCTCAATATAGGGGAGCCAGAGAAGTATTAGGAATTACACAATACGGTTCTCAAAACGTAGCGGATTACTATTCCGAAACCTGGAGCAAGGAATTGACTACCGGAAGTTACTTTTTATGGCAGAACGCCTATGTGTATGCGCTGCCTAATACGGCTGATTTAATTGTATTGGGTGATAAGCATAATTCACCACATTTCAAGGCGGTAGGTAAAATACTGAGAGCCTATATTTTCGGAATGACTACAGATCAATACGGTGATATAGTTACTGACCAGACCTATGATGGTGAGTCTTCCATGAATCTAACTCCTGAGTTTGTTACTCAAAAGGAAGTGTATGCTACAATTTTTCAATTGCTTGATGAAGGTATTGAGGAGTTAGGGCTTCCTACTGAGATTGAGCTAAACCAAGAAGGTGGAGATGTTCTTTATCAAGGTAATAAAGAACAATGGATAAAGTTTGCAAAGGCTATTAAAGCTAGATACATGAACCACCTGGGTAAAAAGAGCTCGGGAGATATGGCTTATAATGCCGATGCGATAATTGCACTTTGTGAGCAATCGTTTACATCAAATCAGGATAATGCTCAAGTGAATTTCCCTGGCGGGGAAGCGGAGAATGCCAATCAGCCTTTTAGTGCTGATGGTTATGGATCATCTCGTTTTGATTACTTTTCTAACTTCTTTGTAGAACTGCTTAAGAACCCTCTAGGTGCTGCAGTACCCATTGAGGATCCAAGGTTACCGATAATCGTTCCTGAGGCCGTAAATGGAGGATATCACGGTGTAGTGACAGGAAGAGGACTTGATGGTTTACCTTCTGAGGATTTCTCACTTGGAAATGGTGGTTTTTATACCAATCCGGCTTCACCAACTTATATGATTACCTACAGTGAGGTTAAATTTATAGAGGCCGAAGCAAGATTTAGAAAAGGGGACTTACCCGGAGCTTATACTGCTCTTAAGGCGGGTGTTCAAGCGGATCTTGAAAAACTAGCTGTTCCTGCTGCTGAAATCACTGCTTATATGGCTCAACTGGATGTTGAAGTTGGAGGCTCAGGGGTCACCATGTCGGATATCATGGTTCAAAAATATATTTCCAATATGTTGAATCCTGAAACTTGGGTGGATATGCGTAGAATGGATTACAGCAGTGATATTTATCCTGGTCTTCAAAGACCTGATAATGTCAACCTCGATATTTTCCCCGGAGAAAATGATTGGATACAGGCGATGCGCTATGAGTACAACGAGGAGGACAGGAATTATATAAATATGCCTGACAATAATCCTAATATCAGATTGACTACACCACTTTGGTGGAACACACCTGAATAAATTGAATTAGATAGAAAGTTACTTGCTAAAACCAACCAACACCGATGCAAAATCCCAGGGTTTAATTGACTTTGGGATTTTGTTTTTTTATGGCTTTCGAAATTTTTGATTAGCTGTCGGTGAGGGTAAAAAATAAGCAAGTAATTTTAAAATGAGGATTTAGAGTTTATTGGAGAATATAGATGAGGTAAATATCCAAGGCTACAATTTAGAATAAGGGAATCGGGAGGTTTCTGGTTTAAAAAATGAAATTCCGGATAGGGTTCTGAAATTAATTGCCGAATTGTTAAATTGGTACGATAATTAACCCCTGTACAAAGAACAGATGTTAAATAGTACAATTTATAAAAATTTTAAAATTTGTATACCATGCGCATATTTGAGACAAAGTCACTGGGTTTAAAAAAAATAGATGTGGGACTGTTATTGGTTTATAGCTTCATTGGCTTATTGTTTTTAAGTTGTAAAGGAGAACTCAAAGACGCTTCAAAGGCGGAGCAAAAACCCAATGTCGTGATTCTTTATATGGATGATTTGGGTTACGGTGATATGGGGAGCTATGGCTCAGCTATTGCTACACCGAATATGGATGCCTTGGCTGATGGTGGTGTTCGCTTTACTAATGGATACGCTACTTCGGCTACTTGTACTCCAAGTCGATATGCTATTCTAACAGGAAGTTATCCTTGGCGAAATAAAGATGCTAAAATCCTTCCCGGTACTGCACCTTTGTTAATTTCGAAGGATCAGCAAACCTTGCCTAAGGTTTTTAAATCCAAGGACTATCATACTGGCGTAGTTGGTAAATGGCATCTAGGTTTGGGTAGTGGTAATTTGGATTGGAACCAGCATATTACTCCCGGACCCAATGAGATTGGTTTTGATTATTCACACATCATGGCAGCTACGCAAGACAGGGTGCCTACGGTTTATATTGAGAATGGTGATGTAGTGGGGTTGGATCCCAATGATCCCATACAGGTGAGCTATAAAGAAAATTTTGAGGGAGAGCCTACGGCTTTGAGCAATCCTGAAATGTTAAAAATGGAATGGGATCACGGTCACAACAATAGTATTGTGAACGGGATTCCGAGAATAGGTTTTATGAAAGGAGGGGAGGCTGCTAAATGGAAGGATGAGGATATGGCAGATCACTTTCTGGAAAAGGCAAAGGACTATGTAAAAGCGCATAAGGACGAACCGTTTTTTTTGTATTATGCGCTTCAACAGCCTCATGTTCCGAGAACACCGCACCCTCGATTTGTGGGTAAATCGGGTATGGGTCCCAGGGGTGATGTGATTATAGAAGCGGATTGGGTTATAGGAGAATTTATAAAGACTCTGGAGTCTGAAGGTGTACTTGAAAATACCCTTATCATTTTCTCCAGTGATAATGGTCCTGTGTTAAATGACGGTTATAAGGATCTTGCGGTCGAAAAGTTGGGTGATCATAAGCCGGCCGGGTCCCTTAGAGGAGGGAAGTACAGTTTATTTGAAGCGGGAACCCGGGTGCCCTTTATCACCTATTGGAAGGGAACTATTAAACCTCAGGTTTCTGATGCTTTAGTATCTCAATTGGACTTATTAAGTTCTCTAGCGGAATTTATTGGAAGTGATGTTAAGACCGGTGATAGTGAAAATCTAATGCCAGTGCTTTTAGGAAAATCTGATCAGGGAAGAAATTCACTGGTTATTGAGGCGACATCCAGAACCGCCTTTAGGCAGGGAGACTGGGTTATGATTCCGTCTTATAACGGGCCTGCTGTAAATCAATGGGTGCAAATCGAAGTAGGGAACTCAAAACAATATCAATTGTACAATGTGAAGGCAGATCCCGGACAAGAAAAGAACCTGGCAGAAACCAAGCCGGAGAAGCTAAAACAGATGCAACATGATTTTAAGGCCATACGAGGTGACATTAATAAAAAGTAGAAGAATAGGAATTGAAGTAATGCGCTATACTAAAAAAATAGTGATTTGATATCGTTAAGTTTCTTAGCTTGATAAGATTTTTAGAAAGGTCGTTTATAAATTAAACGGCCTTTTCTCTCTATATGGCATAATTTGATATTGCAGACGCGGTAGAGAGAACACATAATCCAAAGACGGTGTGTTTTTTCCTGAAAACTCCCCCAGTACCACCACAATAAAGCCAAAATCTCGCCAAACGCCAATACGATGTCGTATGCGATCTAAAGTATATAGGGTGTTGTAATGATATATTTTTTTGATACACGCAAATTACATTGATTAAGTTATAGAATAAGAAAGTCGCTTAGGCTTTATTATCTAAGCGACTTTTCTGCTTGTTTTAATTTAAAATGAGCTTGTTTTTCAGGATCGTTTGTTCCTTAAGGCTCTAGTTCACTATTCATATACATAAGCTTCCTCATCAAAATAAGGACTGATCTCGCCCATGGCGGCATTATTTGTGCCGTCCCATCCTGATTTCATTAAGATTTTAACGTATTGGGCTTGTATTTCCATTTCAAATTCAAGCCTTTGTTCTGAAGTAGAATGTTCCAATTGGAAGTCACCCAATGATTCCCAGGTAGCGTTGTCCGTGCTAACCAACACTTCAAGGTCTTTTATAGCTCTGGTATTGGATTGCCTTTGATAAAAGATAATGCCGTTTAAAGATAGCGCCTCTTTCATGTCAATAGTGATCCAATGTGGGTAAGTCGTTGTTTCCTCTGCAGTACAAGCGTACCAACAGGTGTGCCAGAACGTATCAGGGTTGTCATCAAGCACATTATGAACAAACCCGTTTACTTCGCCTTCACCCTGATCCTCTTCAGAACTAAAATCAATTACACTCCAGTTTTCTTTGTTATATGGAGTTGGGGTAAGTTGGAGTGTTGGCCCTTTCGGTGCTAGGAAAATAACTGTTTTGGCGGTTTCACTAATAGGATAACCCGAGGCATCTGTAATTGAAAGCGGTAGTATAAAAGCCTTTTCTTGATTAAAAACCTTGGGATAATAGGTGAGCGTGATCAAATTTGAGTATAGTTCACCACTAGGGATGTTAAGGTTCAATGTACTTAAGGAATAGCTGTTTTCGGGAAATAATTCATATAAATCTTCCCCATTAATAGCTCGCGCAGTATTAATACTGTCCAGAGTAGCTTCATCTATACTGAGTGTGACAGTTATATTGTCCGCGGGTATACCTAGTCCGCCAAAACCAACTCCAAGAGTTGTGGTCCTTTCGTCTGCATCAGCCGGAAATATGTCAAGGGATTCCATTTCAGAATTGGCCTTGGCTAAAAAGATATTGGTTCCATCTTTAGAAGTTGTCAATTGTTCATAGAGTGGATCATTCTCCTGACAACTATGAAAAATTAACACTGACATAAGAATCAGGCTGTATATAATACGTATTGTTTTCATGATTTGTAATGTTTTAGATTAATACCCTGGGAATTGGACCAGTTGTTTGTTTCTATCCATCTCGTTTTGACCATAGGGGAAGAAGTAAAATTTCTGCTGCCATGGTGTTCTAGTAAAGGCCTGAACACGAGTGTGAAATTCATCATCAGATATTTCATTTCCTTGATTCATATTCATTCCGTAATAAGCGCCACCCTGATAGGATCCTGGTTCATCTGGAATCTTCCATCTTCGAACGTCGAAAAATCTGTGACCTGCTTCAAAGCAGAATTCAATTCTTCTTTCCATTCTGATCTGTTGACGCATCTCCTCTTGACTCATACCGCCGGTAATGGCCGGTAATCCCGCTCTAACTTTAACCCGGTTTAAATATGTAAGGATATCTTGGTGTCCTGGGTTTGATTCGTTTAATGCCTCTGCATAATTGAGGTATAACTCTGCAAGTCTAATCAGCATTGCAGGGCGACCAAAAGAACCTTGATCAGACCTGAACGAAGGATGTACATTCTTTCGCACCGTGTATCCTGTTTTTGGCCAGTCTCTAGGAGATTCAGCTTTTCCGGAATTCCCTGTATTGAAGAACTCCACATAGGGTTCTCCTGATTTTGAAATGCTAGGATGGGTTGATCCATTAAAGCTAATCCATGCATAAAAACGAGCTTCCCGATTTACATACATATTATTGGTGCCTTCAGCGTAATATGGTGTGCTGCTGGATGTATAACCGGTTTCAGTATAATCGTTGCTTTCCTCGATGTTTTCTCCGTTAGCCATTCTAAAATCATCTATAAGACGTTGAACCACTGCCAGGCCATTATAACCGGTATTTTGAGTAGATCTTGGTGCTGAATGAATTTCCCAATTGTAACTATTAGTTGATGGTTTTAACCAGATACCTTCTACGTCCCATCCATCCCAATAAAGGTTTTTGACGGAATTAAAGGCCGCAGTAAAAGTATCTGAACCTCCTGCTTGATATAGAGCTTTTCCATTGTCTTCTGCGATGTCAATAGCCTCTTTGGCAGCAGTAGCAGCCAGGGACCATTTGTTGGCATCATATTGCTGTGGAATGAGTTGTGTTCCGTCTAAGTTTTTGAAGTTTGCCAATTCGCTATTTCCATTGAACAATGGACTGGCGTTATAAAGAAGGATTTGAGATTCAACTGCTTCCACGATCATTTTGTTGATCCTCCCGACTTGGGTTCCATCAACAATTGTAGTGCCGGACTGATAATAATCAACGGGTAAATTTTGCTTGGCTTGTTCTAACTCTGAAAGTACAAATTCCACACATTCAGTCCATGTACTCCTCGGAATTTGATAGTCATCAGTTGGGCTTCCTGATTCTAAGGGTTGAATGGAAACCGGTCCTAGGTGTTTCATCATTATCCAATAATAATAAGCTCTTAAAAACTGCGCTTCTCCCTTGTATTGACGTATGATTTCCTGACCACCATTAAGGGCTAGTATTTCATCATTATTGTCGATGTTTTCTAGAAAGATCGTGGCTAATCGTATTCTTTCGTAATAGTTCATAAATCCAAAATAGTAGTTTTCTGAGGTTATAGCTCCCGAATTCATTGAAGGATTGGTCCAGTTGCTAGCATCCATTTCGTCGCTCATTAATCCATACTGGTAATTGTAAGGGTAATCCCAAATATCCTGGATTGTTGTGAATAAACCAGCCCACCACCGCTCGGTTTGGGCTTTGTTTTCAAAGATATTATCTGTGGAAAGTAAATTATCGGGTTGTGAATCGAAAAAGTCATCACTACATCCTACAATTGAAAATGTTAGGAGTGCGAATGTTATGATTTTATAATTTAATTTATACATCGTATACTAAGTTTTAAAATGTAAGTCTAATTCCTAAATTGTACGTAGTGGTATTTGGATAGGCAGTTCCTCTTCCGTCACCGAGTTCCGGATCCCAGAAATCCCATGTTGAAAAGGTTAATAAGTTCGTACCACTTATGAAGATTCTAAATTTCTCGAAGACTTCAATATTGTTATCATCCCCGATGATTGTATAACCGATCTCTGCTTGTTTCAAACGCAGATAATCTGCAGGTTTGATCCACCAAGTACTGGTGTAGTAATTGGTTGTGGTTGTTTGATTTGTAGATAGGCGGGGATAAAAGGGTCTGGGATCCGGGTTTTCCGGGGTCCACCTGTCCAAAACATTGGCGTACATATTACCATAACTAGATCCTTGTGAAAAAGGAGTCGTTCCGAATCCACCTGAATAATTAAAGTCTACTTGTCCAACACCTTGGAAGAATAAGCTGGCATCAAAACCTTTATATCCTCCACCAATCGAAATCCCATAAACGATTCGAGGGATGCTTCCATATCCAATAGCTGTCTGATCACTGCTGTTGATGTTTCCATCTCCATTTAGATCCTTATATCTGATATCGCCTACTCTAACATCACCTGCTTGGGATGCAGAATTTGCAATTTCCTCATCACTTTGAAACAGTCCCGTGGCAATGTATCCGAATCTTTGACTTATGGGATGTCCAATTCTGTCTAAGTATGGGTATTTCCATGGCGGAAGTCCGTCAAAAACTGCTTCATTTTTGTTATAGTTAAAGGTTCCTCTAAATTGAATATAGCTGTTTTCAGACAATGATTTGTTGTAATCTAAGGTGATATCAATACCTTTATTTTTCGTTTTTCCGACATTATTAAACGGGATATTTCCGGTGGTGAATCCTGAAACATAAGGTATTGTATAGTCTCTTAATAAAATTCCTTCACGTCGTTCTTTGAATAATTCTACGATGAGTTGTAAGTCATCTTTTAAGAAATTCATTTCAATTCCCAAATTGTGACGGTATGAGGTTTCCCATTGTACATTTCCTCCGATTCTTGATTCATTATATCCTGTATAAGATCTTTGGGAGCCGGGAATACCAAAAGTATATCCGCCGGATTCTCCAATGGTGCTTAGGTATAAAAATCTACTGTTTGGGTCATTGATATTAGCATTCCCTGAAAGCCCATAACTATATCGGACCTTTAATAGAGAAATAACATCCTCAATAGGCTTAAAGAAATTTTCCTTTGAAATCACCCAACCTGCACCAAATGAAGGGAAGAATCCATAACGTTGATCAGGAACAAAATTATCAGATCCAGAGTATGAAAAGTTGGCCTCCGCAAAATATTTATTTTGAAATCCGTAATTGATTCTCCCTACAAAATTTCTTTGTCGGTATGGGATCGAAGCAGTATAACTTTCAACCCTTTTAGTAGCATCTCTATAATCAGATTGGTTAAAAAGAAGTAGCCCCGATAAATCGTGTACTCCGAATTTCTTATTATAATTTAGGGCAGTTTCTAAATAAAAACGCCTATCCCCAAAGCGTTCCAGTGAGAATCCCAGATCTTCAGATCCCGTAAATGAAATTTCTGTGATCAGTTCCCCTTGTTCATCTCTACCCGTTGCCCAATGGGTGGGAAGAGTTCGGCTTCTCGTAGTGCCATTAAAAGAATTGACATCAAAAGCAAACATAGCGGTGGCTGATAAACCATCAATAATGCTATTTAAGTCTTGAGAAACTCGTAAATTGGAACGTACCGTATTGTTAATTTCATTGGTAACCCCTGATTGAGTTAAAGCCATATACGGGCTTGCAGGCGTACCTTGAAGTTGAGGCCATTGCCCGTTACTGTACTGGGCCGGAATGATGTGTGGAGCAGTTTGCGTGGCGAGATTAAAAATTTGGGATACCCCCGCTGCTGGCCTATTGTAATTGGTTATAAAGCCATTGACTCCAAAGTCTATTTTGGTGCTCTTTGTCACATTTACATTCAGGTTACTGGTGAAGTTGAAGCGATCGTATTTTAATTCGGAGTTAAATGCCTCAACATCTCCGGTTTTGAAAAGCCCTGTTTCTCCGAAATAGCCTGCCGAAATATAATAGGTGGCATTTTCAGCTCCCCCACTAATGTTTACTGTCAGGCGTTTGTTAGTTCCAAAATCATTGAAAAGCTTATCATACCAATTTACATTTGGATGTAAATCTGTATCTGTTCCCATTTCGGAGAGCCTGATTTCTTCTGGAGTGAATGCAGCATTTTGTCCTCTCGTCTCCTGACCTTCATTGTATAAGCTCATAAAGGTAGGACCGTCAATAAATTCAGGAAGCCTGGTAAATGTTGATATTGCAGAATTAATTTCTGCATTTACAATTGGCTTACCAGGTCTACCACCTTTGGTAGTAATTAAGATCACCCCATTTGCTCCACGTGTTCCGTAAACTGCGGTAGCGGTTGCGTCTTTTAAAACCGTAAAGCTTTCAATATCTTCAGGGTCAATATTATTGATGCTTCGATCAGGTACGCCGTCCACAACCAATAACGGACCTTGAGGGCTGGAGGCAAATGTTGAGACTCCACGAATAAATAGGTTAGCACCATTTTGACCAGGGCCTCCGCCTCTTTGTGTAGCTACTACGCCAGAAAGCCTACCTGCAATGGCCGTAGTTAAATCTCCAACAGGGACTTTTAATTGTTCCGATTTAATAGTAGACTGTGCGCCCACAACGCTTTCTTTCTTTTGTTTGCCATAGGCTACCAGAACCACTTCGTCAAGTAGCGAAGTTTCGACTTCTAGAAAAATATTTGTTATGGTACTCTTAGAGGCATGTACTTCTTTAGAAGTAAATCCAATATAACTGAACACTATTGTGGCGCCCATTGGAACCTCAATTTGATAATTTCCGTCAAAATTAGTTGTAAGACCCTGATTGGTTCCTTTCACCAGGACATTTGCTCCTGGAATTGGGATTCCTGTCTCTGCTTCAGACACTGTCCCTTTAATTGTAACATTTTGTGCAGACAGTATTCCACAAAAAAGGAGGAATATTGATAGCGTAATTAGGGATTTACTCATCGTTTATCATGTTTTTGGTTAAATGAATAGTTGATTTTATTGTTAATTTTCTGGTTAAAATTTCAATATGAAACATTAATATTTCGTTAAATTTATAAAAAAGATTAAGAAAACAAAATATTTTTCATAAAGTTTCTTTTATAATACTAATATTGTTTAAACCTTTTGATTTCTTTTTAATTAAGATATTATTAACAATAATTGTTTTAAAAGAAAGGTATATAGTCATATACACGCCTATATTCTCATATCATAATTAAATGAAATATGGTATTTCTTCTTTCTATGTTTTTATGGTGAAATTATATGATGAATATTGTTTTTAATCTTAAAGTCGAAAGGTGGACTTCGGTATCTTACTGCATCAAAAGATCTTCATTCCCATGGTGTAGATTTAATTTTTTACCGTTGTGACCGTAATTATAGAGTCGATTTTAGGGCTTACCACAAATACTGTGGGTATGATTAAAAATTCTATTTTAAATCATGACAAATTCACTGGATATTTTTGCTATTGCCTTGGGTTTGGAAGAACCTTGGTATATAAAAGAAATTGTTTTTGATAAAAAGACAATTACAATGGATATAGAAGCAAGAAAGGCTGAACTGATCCAAAAGAATCTCAAGCCAAAGACAGAGAGGGAGTATAATACAGAAATTGACCAAGCCATGGGGGATTCAAAAAATGGACGAATGAATAAAGCAACGGGTTTGAAGGCTAAAATTCAAATATGGCAACAGAAGTTTATTGGTTAGAATTTGGTGTAAACATGTCTTTTGTTAAATCAGTGACTGACCTAATAGTAGTATTCCCACACAAATCAACCCAAAATAAATATATTTTAAAAATGTGCCATCCTTCAATCGGTGGTTAAAGTATCGTCCTAATAGTATCGCTGGAATCACCACGGGAATTGATAATAAGAAATAGTGTGTTACAGTAGAAACCCAGAGTCCATTATACCAATATCCAATCATTCCTATAATGCTTGCCGGTAAAAAATAAGCTTGTAAAGTAGCTCTGAAATGTTTGGCTGTCCAATTACGCAGATTTCCATAAATAACTAGTGGTGGGCCATTTAAGCCATAGGCTCCCCCTAATATACCAGAAAAGAAACCGCAAATAAACAGCCAGAATTTGTTGTCTGTTTCTAATCTAAAGCCGCCTTTAGAGGTCAAGGAATAAATAGAATACAAAATAATAAGTATTCCCAATACTAATTTGGTCAGGTTTTCATTGGCATAAATCAGCAACAATAATCCAATCGGAATTCCAAGAGCAGCAAAAATAATCAACCATTTAGCGCTGTTAAAATGTATTTGCTTTCGGTCCTGTACGACAATAAATGCCGCAATTAAAATGGAGATTAGTACTGAAAGCGGTACGGCAATTTCAATAGGTATCAAAAGGGTAAGTAATGGTACAGCAATTAAAGATTCCCCAAATCCAAAAGTTGAACGAACAAGTGTGGCAAGAAAGATAATTGCTAAAATGTAGAGTGTTATTAAACTCATATTTTATTTATAATTCGCAATAACCTCTGTTATCGAGGTGCTGCCACTTAACATAGGAATCATTTTTTTATAGGTGTTCTTTTGAGTTAAAACTTCTTTTAATGCGGTAGCTACATCTTTGATTGCAATATCTCCTTGGCGATCAAGATTAGTCACATCAATTTTACCTGTGCCCGGGGTTTCAGTTAGCGAACCGGGTTGAACAATAGTATAATCCAAGTTCGTTTGATTTATAAGCCATAAGTCCGCAAAATATTTTCCAGTGAAGTAATCAACGATACTCGTCCATTTTTCGGGTTCTAATGAATGCAATGCGCTTAACATGATATAGCGCTTGATGTTTAATTTCTCGGCGGCTATCATGGTTTTCACCGCGCCGTGTAAGTCGACTTGAAGAATATCCTTACCGCGCGAACCGGATACAAAGTAAATTGCTTCAGTTTCTTTCGGTATAGAAATTTCTATATCTTTTTGTTGTGCTTTTAAATTCAATTCGATTTGGCGGTAATTGGGATTTTTAAAGAGATGTTCTTTTTGACGGGTTGTTCCGGTTACCTGATGTCCCTCATGCAGAAGATTTGATACCAATTCTTTTCCGACTCTTCCACTGGCTCCTACTACTAGAATATGCATAACTTTTTTATTTTATCTTATGATTTATTAGACACTATAGGTTTGGACGATAGGGTAGGGTAATAATTACAGTTCACTAGAAGACCCTTTTACTGATGTGTCTAATCTGCATTAATGAATTAATTTTACAACGACAACTCCACTCTAACGCCATTCTTCCAATAACATGGTTTGTAGTCTATTGGTGTTGCCCCGAAAGCTCCACTGACATATACATCATCACCATCAATGAAGATTCCATAAGCTTGAGCGTTATCTTCTAATTCATGAAGTTCTCCGTTTTTCCAATAACAAGCCGTATGACCTGTGCTATTCGAATTATGTTTGTTAATTAGCCCTACGGCATAAATGTCCTCGTCTGATTTTGTTACTTGCCATACTTCACCATATCGCTGGTCCAATATAACGGGAGTTGTATTTTTCCAATACATTGGTATACCACAGAGTCCTCCCACATAAGTCGTTTCGGTACTTTCAACATAAATTGTATTTATTCCTTGGAAATTTTTAGTTTGATCTGGTAAAGGTAACGTGGTTATGAGATCATTGCCATCCCATATGAATGGAATTGTAGGATAAAATGAATTCCCGGCTTCCTGAGATGAAACTTCACCAAAGGAACCTGCGAAATAAGGCTGATCATTATAGAAACCAACAGTTGTAACAGTACCAATACTGTCGTTGTTCATAAATGTTAAAAAATCGTTTTTGTAGTAGAAAACCCGGCCGGTTTCTGCTAGGCTTCCCTGATCGAATTGATAGTATTGATTCTGGCCTTGTGAGTCCTTGTATACATAGTTTATCCTGAAATTTTCATCTATAGCTTTACGATATAATGTTTGATTATTGACAATGGATTCAAAGCTGTTTTCTTCAACACTTTCTGTATCTATCCAGAACCTTGATGTGAATTCATTATGTTGCGACCCATAACCACTTATTATAGGCGTGTTGTCTGCAATTATCATCGAGTATCCTGAGGCAGTATTCAGGGTTTTAATATTATGGTCATCACCATTGTCACAGGCGGTGAATATTAAAATAATGAAGGCTGAAAAATATAGGGTTAACCTGGATTTTAGAAGTTGGATTGTGTTGGTCATGGTTACTGTTTTTATTAAGATGCCTTTAAGTTGTAAAGGTTGCTTTTCTCTATTAACCAAAGGACTTGCATTGAAATACCAGGCCAAAAAGCAAGGGAAATACTGGAAAGAACTTCGTGTAGAAAAAGAGCTGTAAACTTCTATTTGAGATTTGGTCAACAATAGATGTCCATTGCTTTGCGAATTCGTCTTGATTGAGAAACGTTGAATTCATTATTACGACCTTGACTACAAAAATACCAAGCAGGGCAAATCCCCGGTAAACATCTAATAAGTCAATCCTTTTCTTCGTTGGGATTGGTTGGTTGTTCAATATTAGTTTAAATCAATAATTGTTGTACATGGTTATGGCAGGTAATATAGGTGCCTGGCCTTGGCTTTCTATGGTCGTTCTTACAATACGCGTTCTATTCGCTTATCTGGTATTAACCACAAAAGGGCAACAATAAAAAAACAGCCACCGGCCATCCAAGTATTTACCCAACTAAGCCCTATACCTAACAAATAAATTACTGGAGAGATTTTACCCTTGAAATCCTTTTGAAATATTTTATCCAGTTCAAGATCTTTGTTGGCGCGGATGACAGTTCTCTGTAACATGCGGTAGGCGATAGATGACATAAGTAATAAAAAACCATATAAGGCTAAGGTATTTTTTTCGAAGCTATTCTCTCCCATCCATCCCGAGGCAAATGGAATCAAGGACAGCCAGAATAGGAGGTGTAGATTACACCAAAGAACCCTCCCGTTAACCTTCTTGGCTGCTTGCATTAAATGATGGTGATTGTTCCAGTATATTCCAATGTAAACAAAACTGAGGATGTAGCTTAAAAAGACCGGGATAAGTACTAATAAATCGTTAAAACTGGAACCGTGTTGAACTTTGATTTCTAAGACCATGATGGTGATAATGATGGCCATGACACCATCTGTAAATGCTTCTAAGCGTCCTTTATTCATAGGGTTGGAATTTCTTAAATATTCATCGGAGATCTTTTATAATCTCCGATGATGTCGATTTACATCCTTGCTATTTGGAAAAATCTAGGCTTTAACGCTGTTTGAACAGCGCATCAATGCCACAGTAATTTACGAAATTTATTAAATGGTATAGTGCAATGAGGACTTTTATTGGATGCTAAACAAAAATTGTTTTCTTTATTGGTCTCAGGCGTAGTTAAAACTATGCACTTTAGCGCATCTCGCTTTAGCTTCTAAAAAACCTACCTTTGTCATGACTGATCCAAGGGTAAATGGTCATACCGTATCGAGATTGTCCGTACATATAGTTTGGAACACAAAATATCGTTATCCAGTTCTTGTTGGTGATATTCAAAAGAATTGCTGAAAGCTTTTGATATAAGTTTGTGATGCAGAGGGCGTGAATATTTTGAAGGGTGTTGTCAGCAAGGATCATGTTCATATGCACATTGAGTATAGTCCTTCCCAGGATGTAAGCAGTCTTGTGAAAAAGCTGAAAGGAAGAAGCTCAAGACGGTTACAGCAAGAGTTTCCTACGTTGAACAAGCGCTATTGGGGTCGTCATTTTTGGGCCATGCCAAATCGCTTATTTGTTCTTCTAAGATTCTCTTGATCATATTTAGGGATTGTGATCCCCAAATATGATGTTTTTTAGGGATTGTATTCCATAGATTCTAATTTAATTTAACTAAAAGTTACGAAATTATCACTCTATAATCTATGATTTAGACGGAGTAGTCGTTCACAAGATCAATTAATTATTAATCGCATAGCTTTCAGCCATTATCTGTTTTTCTGAAAGTAACGATTTAATGGACCCTAAAAAAAATTAATATCCTGCAGTTCTTATTATTGAATTTAACGATCAAACTGCTTTATGATGGCTTTCCCGAGTATAAAATGACTTTCAAAAGTCTGTCCGAATTAGCTTTTCTTTATTTCAAAATTAAATATCTAGTTCCCCGTACGTTGTCTCTCGTTAGCGTTTCCGGTTTTATGTTTTTTCGCTTTAATATCGTTGTTGCCAAACTTATAGCTCACCGATAATTGAATAGACCTACTATCGAAGTAATATTCGGCATTTTGATACACATCATTAACAGTTGTTGTCCTTCTTATTTCAGCAGTTCTAAAGAGGTCGTTTCCTTTTAAAGTAATATTTAAATCTTTATTGAGTAATAAATATTGTAGCGTTAATGATAATGAGCTTGCTGATTTGGTATCAAAAATCCCATTTACACCTGGAGCCATATACCAATAGTTAACCCCTAAAAGCCATGTTTTGTCTGCATTCAGGTTAAAATCATTATAGGTATAAACTGTAGCGTTTAAGCCTTCTTGATCTTCATGATTTTCCTCTAAATTGAATGATGATTTAGAGTAGTTTACATCTAATCCGTTATAACTACTCCACCATTTGATTTTATTAAAGGTGTAGTTTTCTGAAAATCCAATGCGGTTAGTGGTTATGAAATTTTCAAAAGTAAAACGAATTATATTAGTTTGACTATCTGCTAGTGGTACCCTCGAAAAAATATGATCCTCGTAATTATAATAGAGTTTGGTGACAAAATTTTTATAGGTGTTCGTCAATTCAAAATTATCAATGTAAGATGGTTGTAAAAATGCATTTCCAACAATAGTTTGAAATGGATTCATCCAATAATCATTTGGGTTTAATTGCGCAAAATTGGGCCTGTTAATTCGCTTGCTGTAATTAAATGAGAAATTAGAGTTTTCTGTAGCATTATAGGATAGGTAAAACGTGGGAAATAGCTTGGCAAACTCATCCCTTTGTGACAAATCCAGATTATTGGATTTAGAATCTGTTTGAGTTGCCTCCATTCGCAATCCTAGTTGCATGCTCCAAGAATCATTAAACTTTTTATTGGCTTGAATATAAGCAGCCTGAATGTCCTCTTTATATTCAAAATCATTTTGGGCTAATGGCATATCAGTGACTGGGTCGTCAACCAAACCGCTGTTGTAAAATAAAATATCATTTAATGATTTCGAGCTCGATATTTTTCCTCCAAAACTTAAGTCTACCCATTGTAAAGGATATTCAATATCTAACTTGGCAGAAACATTGGTAACATCTTGTTTGTTTGTGTTGATACCCCTGTAAAACTGCTCTGAATATGGGTCTTCAATAGTTGAAACACCATCATAAGTTTTAGTGTCCGGATTGTTATACTTGAAGTAATCTAAATTCAATATTATTTTTCTTCCTAGAGTATCTAATGTAAATCCATTATTGTAGTTTACAGAATGAATCTCAGGGCCTAAGTCCATTGATCCTTTAGATCGCAGTGACCTTGTGATTTCATTTGTATTATTATCATATACAGCCGTGTATGGAGTGTCGGTGCTTAAGTAATCAGATTTATTATATATATACTGCGCTCCCATTTCCCAATTAGATGTTATTTGATAATTGAGATCTATTCTTCCTGAAAGTCCTTTGTTGGAAAATTTGACAGGGGTTGATGTAGACCATAGACCATCAGGGAAGTAGGCATCATCTTGTTGATCATAGAAAAAATCTGCGTCACTGTAATTAAGGGAAGATGCTATACTCAACTTGTTTTTATTGAAATTGAAGCTCCCTCCAACGGAACCTGCAGCGTAAATTCGTTGGGTATAGGAGGATTTTAATTGGGCATTCCATGAGTCCTTTTTAGCTTGTTTTAAAATAATATTTACAAGTCCGCTATTTCCGGAGGCCTCATATTTTGCCGGAGGTGTTGTAATAACCTCTACTTTCGTAATATCTTCTGAGGCTATAGATCTTAGAAAATTGGTCAATTCTTCATCAGAGAGTCGTATGATCTTATCATCAATCATTACTTGAAGATTGCTTTTCCCTATCATTGTAATTTGATCGTTTTGCACGCGAACTCCTGGTGTTACTCTTAAAACTTCAAGCGCATCTCCTTGAGACGCTTTCGATGAGTTCTCTACATTAAAAACCAATCGATCTATTTTTTGTTCAATCAGCTTCTTTTTTCCAACAATCGCGACCTCTTCTAACTCTAAGGTGTTTACAATTTCAATAACCCCTAGGTTAATAGGTTTTTCTGCTACTGTTAAGCTTTTAGAATAAAGTATTTGACCGACATAGAGTACTTGTAATGTATAATTTCCTTTAGCAACACTTAAATTAAATGAACCATTAGCATCAGTAACTGTACCTGCAATAATTGAAGATCCATTATTCTTTAAAATTACTTCTGCAAATTCTAAATTCTTTTGAGTTTCTGTTTCTAAAACACGACCTGTGATTTGTGATTGTGCGCTTACGGCAAGGCATGAGAATGCCATTAGAATAATTATTATTTTATCCATTAGTTGGTTTAATTGAGTTTTGCTTTAAAGGAAGTGATTTGTACTTTTTTTGATAAAGAAAAAGGGGTTATGAGCAACTGAATTGCCAGAAATAATAAACCCAAAACCAAGCCTTTTATGAACATAGTACTGCACAAAGATAAGAATTGAACGGAATTGCGACATTTTGCTTATTTTTCAGTCTTTAGAATATAGAAATTAAATTATTGAAATTATGAAATACCTTGTTCTACTCTTTTTTTTAAGCTATTCCATAACCTCATTTTCCCAAATAGAATACTATTCGACTAACGGAAAAAATAGGCTAACCAAGACAAAATTAGATAACTTGCTTTTGCAACAACAAGAAAAATTAGGTGATAAACTAAAAGGCATGTCCTTGGTAGCGCATACGACAAGAACAGAGACTAAACAGGATTCCGTTATTCACTTTGTTACTTTTGGGGTTAAAGGAGCAGAATCTTTTACTAATAATTTTTCAGATTACTTGGAGAAACCTTTCCCAGACTTTAAATTGTCTGATTTAAAAGGAAAAGAAATTACATTGGAAGATTTGAAAGGCAAGCCAACAATTATCAATTTTTGGTTTACCAGATGTGCCCCTTGTATCGTTGAAATGCCTATCCTAAACAAAATTAAAGAAGAATATAGCTCGGACTTTAACTTTGTTGCGCTAACATTCGAAACGCAACAAGATGTAGAAAAATTTTTAGAAAAATACGATTTCACTTTTAACCATATAGTAGGTGCAAAGGATTTTATGGACAAAATGGAAATAAAAGCCTATCCTCTAAATTTTTTCTTGGATAAGAATGGAATAGTAAAAGAAGTAAAATACGGAATCCCAAAAATCAAAGATGAAAACGGCGAAATTAAAATGGGAGATGGCAAAAAGTTCATCGAAATTTTACAAGATCTGAGATAAAAATGTATGCCAACACCACCTTAGCTGTGATCCAACGGTAATTATATTGAACCGAAAAGTTTGTCTGGTCAATAGAAAGTATGGATTTTCGGGAACTACTTTTAATCATTAAGTAAAAGTGTATTAGAGTTTGGAGCAGTACGCAACACAGGAGCAACCGAGGTGATTTTTACTTTTCCGTTAACTGAGCTTCCTAGATCAATAGGACATTACTGTATTTTTTAAGGGGTTATAGGGGAGATGTAATCATTTGTGTTCAATCAATAAATGTTAAATTAACATTTTATTTTGTTTTTAGTAAATGTAAAATATACATTTACAATCAAACTAAATGTGAACTAGTAAACATACAATCGATTGTATTCTTTTTTGGCAATCGATTGTAATTATCTTAATCAAACTTCAACTTTATGAAAACAACACAAATTTTTGGCTTTCGGGTTGGCATACTAATGGTTTGCCTGACCTTGTTTAGCTTCTGTTCAATGTATGGGAAGGGGATGGATTCTTCTTTCCAGCAGCCAATTACCGGAAGTGTGACTTCCAGCGATGGTATGCCACTACCAGGGGTTAGTATTCTTGTTCAGGGTACCAGCACTGGAGTCGTTACTAATTTTGATGGGACGTTTCAATTGGATGCATCTTCAGATGCTACCTTGGAATTTTCTTATATTGGATTTAAAACCCAAACGATTGCCGTTGATGGCCGTTCTACCATTAATGTTGCGATGGAGGAAGATCTTGCACAATTGGATGAAGTAGTCGTGGTGGGGTATGGTACCCAAAAGCGTTCCGATGTTACCGGGTCAGTATCTTCTGTACCGGAAGGTCGTTTAGAGAACTTACCGATTACCAATGTGACTCAAGCGATTCAAGGGACTACTGCCGGTCTTACCATTACTGAAGGTTCTTCAGTTCCTGGGAGTACAGGTGGTATTCAGATTCGTGGGGTAAACTCTATTAATGCTAACACAAGTCCTTTTATTGTTGTTGATGGCACCCCTTTTTATGGATCCATGAATGACATTAATACAAGAGATATTAAGTCTATTGAAATTTTGAAAGATGCTTCTGCGGTGGCTATTTACGGTACACGTGGTTCTAATGGGGTGATATTGATCACTACAAAACGTGGGGTGTCCGGTAAACCGAGTATAAACTATTCGGTCTATACGGGTTTAGAGAGTATTTCACATATATTGGAACCTCGTGGTCCCGAAGCTTATGTACAAAAGTACAGGGAGTACATGCGTGCTAGAGGTCTTGAACAAACCGGGGTATTATTAAACCAGGCTGAAATTGATAATTACAATGCCGGTATCACTACGGATTGGATTGATGCAACAACCCAAGCCGGTAGCATTCAGGAGCATAATTTAAGTATCAGAGGTGGTACCGAAGATGCTAAATATTTCCTTTCCGGTAGTTATTTGGATCAAGATGGTGTGATTAAAGGGTATTCTTTTAAAAAGGTCAACCTGCGTACAAATCTTGATTTGAAGGTTACCGATTATTTAAAGGTGGGCTTAAATGCTTTCTTTGCCAATAATAATACTGATGGCGGTAGAGCGAACCTGTTAAATGGTTCGGCGATGAGCCCGTATTCAGTGCCTTATCAAGAGAATGGTAATTACTTAATCTTCCCGATGTCCCCAGAGCAGTTGTGGGAGAATCCACTTTTAGGACTCACTACTGATAGGACAGAGCGCGATAATAATTTATCCGGGACACTCTTTGCAGAGCTTACTCCCGGATTTGTAAAAGGATTAAAATACCGTATCAATGCTTCTTATACCTCTAATCCATATCATTATGCGAACTATAAAGGTAGAGCAGCCAATGACCAGAATGGTACCGCGGATATTAAAGATTATAAAGAAAATAACTGGATTGTTGAAAACATATTGACCTATACCAAGGATATAGGAAAACATCATTTTGACCTTACGGCACTGTACAGTGCGCAATCCAACGAGTTTTTTGAATCTACCTCCAGAGGGGTTGGTTTTATAAACGATGAGCTGTCATATAACAATATTGAATCCGCTCAGAACATTTCAGCTTCTTCTGATAGCTGGAAATCGACGCTGCTTTCTCAAATGGGACGTCTTAATTATTCTTATGACAGTCGTTATTTATTAACTTTAACTGCACGACGTGACGGGTATTCTGCCTTTGGAGCCAATACAAGTAAGTATGGGGTGTTCCCAAGTGTGGCATTGGGTTGGAATATTCACAATGAGAACTTTTTATCCGGAAATGATGCGATCAATCAATTAAAGCTGCGATTGTCTTATGGTGAAACAGGAAACCAGGCCGTAGCCGTTGGACAAACAGCCACTACTGCAGGTACGGTATTGTATCCCTTCGGAGGCTCTGCTTTAATTGGAACCTTTTTGGATGGACTTGGTAACGCTAACTTGAACTGGGAGACGACAACTTCCATGAACATAGGATTGGATTTTGGTATTTTGAGAAACAGAATCGCCGGTTCTGTGGAGGTCTATAGAAGTAAAACCAGAGATATACTACTTAGAAGAAGTATCCCTGTAATTACTGGATCGGAAAGTATTTGGGATAACCTAGGAGAGATGCAAAACACAGGTTTTGAGGTTACCTTGAATACTAAGAATATTCAGAATGATAATTTTACCTGGGAAACTTCCATTAACTTTTCCACCTATACCAACGAGCTTTTAGAGATTTACGGTGACGGAGAAGATGATATTGCGAACCGATGGTTTATTGGAAAACCATTAAACGCGATCTATGATTATAAAATGGTAGGGATATGGCAAGAAGGTGAGGATAACTCACAATGGGATCCGACGGCTCAATCGGGTGATATCAAATTTGCTGATATCAACGGTGATGGCGTGATCGATCCTGAGAATGACAGAACCTATTTGGGATCCAGCCTTCCAGATTGGACTGGCGGGATTACCAATACTTTTACCTATAAGAATTTAAGTATGAGTTTCTTTATTCAAACTGTTCAGGGAGTGCTAAAAGGTAATCCAGATATGAACTACGGTGATGAGGCCGGAAGAAGAAATACCCCAAAAGAGGTAGGGTATTGGACTCCGGAGAATCAGAGCAATGAGTGGCCTTCTATCGGCTATAGAAATACCCGTGGATATGGGTATGCCCGGGACGCCAGTTTTGTTCGAATTAAGGATGTTCGCTTGAGTTATAGAATCCCAAGTGAATTTACAGAGCGCTATGGTATTTCTGATTTAATGTTTTATGTAGCGGGAAGGAACCTTTACACCTTCACCGATTGGATTGGATGGGATCCGGAGAGCAATCAATCTTATAGAGGCTCAGACACTTGGACCAATAACTATCCTGTAGTTCGTTCGATTTCACTAGGAATGAATTTATCGCTTTAAGCATGCTAACTAAAGAATTAAAACATAAGAAGATGAAAAAATATATAAAAATAATGGCTCTTGTTGTGGGACTTAGCGGCACTTGCCTGGTCTCTTGCAACGATAGTTTTTTGGAGGAGGATATCGAGTCCGCATATACTCCGGAGTCCTTGAATGATGAACTTGGTTTTGAATCAGCACTTATTGGACTCTACCAACAAGTGAGTACGTTCTATACCCAGAGTGGTAACCAAGGTTGGGTAGGAGTATGGCAAGTAGGAACAGACATTGTTTGGCCAACACAGCCTCAGGGTATCGAGGTACCTTATTATGAATACGATCTGCTTACTCCAGATGATGAGGCCGCTTTCCAAACCTGGAGAAGGGCGTATAATGTTATTGAAAATGCCAATAGTATTATTTACAGTGCAGAGCATCCAACCGGAGGCGCCCTGGATATGACGGCTGATCAATTAAAACTAATTAATGCAGAGGCTAGGTTCTTTAGAGCGCGCTCTTATAATTTGCTGGCTACCTTATTTGGCGGAGTGCCACTGGTTACGGAGCCTATTGCTGAGCCAAAGCTCGATTACACAAGAGCCTCCTTGGAGGAGGTGAATGCTCAAATCGAAGCGGATTTATTGTATGCCTCTCAAAACCTTCCGTCCATTGACAACACTCCCGCTGAGGCTAGAGTTAGTCGTTTTGCTGCCAATCAGTTGTTTGCGAAGTTTTACCTTCGTGTAGGAGAGCCAGGTAAGGCAGAAGATCAGGCGGATCTAATTATTGATAGTGGTAAGTTTCAGTTGGTAGATGAGCGTTATGGAGTGAAATCCGATCAACCTGGGGATCCGTTTTCGGATATGTTCTTCAAGGGTAATCAGCGTAGATCACAAGGGAATACTGAAGCCATTTGGGTGTTAGAGAATGAGAACCCTAGTGATGTTCGCGGTGGAAGTACCGGAGATCCTCAACAAAGACGTGTTTGGGGTGCAGGTTATCACAACAGAAACGGTATGATTCCGGCGGATTCTCTTGGAGGGCGTGGAATTGCTAGAATTCGTTTGAACAACTGGGTGTTGTATGATTTATATGAAGATGGTGATGTTAGAAATTCTAAATACAACATTCACAGAAGGTTTAGATATAACAATCCTGATTTCGAGCAGTATGGAGAGTATGTGCCTTACTCAGGACCTGATACACTGTTTATCATCAATCCTTATACCTTGAAGTGGGGGCATTTTGATCCAAGAGATACATTTGGATACGGAATGTGGAAAGATTTTATCTTGATGCGTTTAGGAGAGACCTATCTTTTAAAAGCTGAAGCGCAGCTCATGCAGAGTAATCCTTCCGGTGCTGCCATTACCATTAATGCGCTACGTCAAAGAGCCAATGCTCCTGCGGTATCAGCTTCTGATATCGACTTGGACTTTATCTTGGATGAGCGTGTTCGTGAGCTGTTGGCAGAGGAAAATCGAAGAATGACCCTAATGCGTACCGGTACACTTGTCGAGCGTGCAAATGAACATAATAGCGATGCGCCTGTTGGGATGCAAATCCAAGGATTATCGGATACACATCTGTTACTTCCTATACCTTTACGGGAGATTCAGTTGAATAAGGAAAACAAACTTGAGCAGAACCCCGGTTACTAGGACTGCCCAAAGAAAAATAAAAAAACAATGAATAAATTGATTGATGTTGTTAGGGCAGTTCAAGCATTTGCAGGGGTAAAATTACCCCTGCTGCTTATTGCTGCGCTACTAACGAATTTTAGCTGGTCGCAAGAATCAAGTGCGCCGACTTTTGAGGATAGGGAGTATTTTGTGGATATGCTTGTAAAGATTGCGGATCCGGTACTTAAGAACCTGGCTGAAGATAAACTTAAGGCAACAATGCCTGTTGAAAAGGCACTTAATCCTTATGGGGGGAGAGAAGAAGTTACTCATTTGGAGGCCTTCGGAAGAACCCTGGCCGGAATGGCTCCTTGGTTGGAGCTCGGTTCCGATGATTCTTCGGAAGGTCAGCTTCGAGAGAAGTATATTCAGTTGGCTTTAGCCGGTATTGAAAATGCTACCAATCCATCAGCAAAAGATTATATGAACTTCACCCAGGGCGGTCAACCTTTGGTAGATGCCGCTTTTTTGGCGGAAGCCTTAATTCGGGCACCAACACAGTTGTGGGATAGACTTTCATTGGAGGTAAAGCAAAACGTGCTGTCTGCTTTTAAAAGCACCAGAAGCATATCACCTCCTTATATGAACTGGCTACTGTTTAGCGGCATGATAGAAGCAGCGTTATTGAAGTTTGAAGGAAAGGCGGATATGATGCGTCTTGAGTACGCTTTATTTAAGCATGATGAGTGGTATTTGGGTGATGGGATGTACGGTGATGGTCCTGATTTTCATTGGGATTATTACAACAGCTATGTAATTCAGCCCATGATCCTGGATATCTTAGGCGTTCTTGCAGATCAAAAAGAACAGTTATCACATTGGCGATATAAAGGTAAATTTATTGATCAGGCTGATGTGTTTTTGGATAGGGCGAGACGTTATGCTGCCGTACAAGAGCGACTTATCGCTCCTGATGGCACCTTCCCGCCTATAGGGCGATCTTTGGCCTATAGGGCGGGTGCATTTCAGTTGTTATCCCAGATCGCTTTATTACAGCAGTTACCTTCAGAAGTTCATCCTGCACAGGTACGCTCTGCTTTAAAGGCTGTGCTGGAAAAACAAATGGAAGCCCCGGGAACTTTTGATAAACAGGGCTGGCTAACCATTGGTTTTTATGGGGCGCAAAAAGAAATTGCAGAACCTTATATTTCCACAGGAAGTTTGTATTTGGTTTCCACCGCCTTTTTAGTACTTGGTTTAGAAAAACAAACCCCATTTTGGGCAGCTCCTGCCCAGGATTGGACCCAGAAAAGGATATGGAGTGGAAAACAAATTCCAATTGATCATGCCTATTATCCCGGTAGGGAAAGAAAGAAGGCATGGGATACGCTAATCGCACCTTCGTCCTTTGATAGCAATCGTGCATTTAAAAAGCATTGGGACAATTACTACCCTTGGGGTAGGGATCATAATGGAACAGCGCGTATGTATGCCTCTAATATTATCCTAAATGATGGTGTTTTAGAATTAAGGGCAGAACTTTTATCCAAAGATGTGGGCAGTAGTAGTTCGGATCCACACCTGCCAATTCGATATCGCTCTGGTGCAGTACATGCTAAAGTTCCTATTACCGTAACAAAGGAGTATCCTTTATATGAGATTTCGGGAGAATTTAAGGCGCCTATTGCCCCTGGAACCTGGCCGGCATTTTGGATGACCGGAGTAGATAGTTGGCCTCCTGAGACGGACATCCTGGAATTTAAAGGTGATGCCGTGAATTGGCAAAACACCTTTATCACGCCCAAGGATGTGACGACCATCAAAAAAGAAATTTCAGATGCTGCTGATAGTTGGCATGCGTATAAGGTTCGTTTGCAGTGGTTGGACGAATCTCATGCTTCGATTACCTATTATATCGATGAGGTGCAACAGGGAGTTCATTATACGAACTTTTCAAACAAACCTATGTGGCTTATTGTAAACTTGCAAATGGAAGGGTCTTCCGGAGAGGCCGATGGTCTGGAAGGATGTTCGTATTTTGCTAAAAATATTTGTGTCAAAAGACGCGCTCATGAATAAGGTTGTTTTAGGGTTTTTGGGATGTGTATTGCTTTGTTGTGGCTGCGCTGATTTAAGGGTAACCCAAAGTAATGTCGGTATGGGCTGGAGTCAGAACTCCGTCAATACCGTTATTTTTAGAAACCAGGCCCTGTGTAGTTTTAAAAACCATCAGTTTATTGCCTTTTACAATGGTGAAGGGAAGATGGTACTGGGCACTAGAACATTAAATGAATCGAAGTGGAAACTCTTGGTTAGCCCCTATAGCGGAAACGTCAAAGATGCCCATAACTCCATCAGTATGGCTGTGGATGCCAAGGGCTATCTTCATGTAAGCTGGGATCAACATGATACCCGCTTACGATATGCTAAAAGTAAAGAGCCTTTGAGTTTAGAACTCGATGAGGAAATTTCCATGACAGGCCTGCAAGAAGAAAAAGTAACCTATCCCGAGTTTCAGAATCTTTCTGATGGATCATTATTGTTTCTATACCGATCTGGGGCTTCGGGACGGGGTAACCTGGTGGTGAACCGTTATGATCCTAATACCGGGGTATGGACACAACTTCACCATAATCTTATTGACGGAGAGCAGATTCGTTCTGCCTATTGGCAAACCCATGTGGATGCTACCGGTATTCATCTGTCTTGGACTTGGAGAGAATCCTGGGATGTGACCACTAATCACGATATCGCCTATATGGTGTCTAAGGATGGAGGAGTTAGTTGGCAGGATATTGATGGTAACGATTTAAAGCTACCCATCATACGGGCTACGGCTCCCTATGCATGGAAGGTAGTCGAAAACAGCAACCTTATGAATCAAACTTCCATAACCACAGACCCTTTTGGAAATCCTTATATTGCCAGTTATTGGAGGTCGGACTCCATAACACAATATAAAGTGGTGTACCATGTGGATGATCAGTGGCAATTGATGGATACTGATTTTCGTAATCAGGATTTTGAACTTGGAGGGGGAGGAACTAAAAGTATTCCGATTTCAAGACCGGAGATTTTGGTGAATGACAACCATCTGTTTTTGCTTTATAGGGATAAGCTTCGTGGAAATAAAATCACCTTGGCACAGTATGGTTTTGATAATAAGCAATGGAACTTGAAGGATCTGACCAAAACCGCTGTAGGAGAGTGGGAACCCAATTTTGATAAGGGGCTATGGAAACGCTATAATAAATTACATATTTATGCTCAAAACGTATCACAGATTGATGGCGAAGGCTTGGATAGCAGTATGCCACCACAAACTGTTCAGGTATTAGAGCTTGATTTGTCTAATTAACTAATTACTTACATTGATGAAAAACTATTATCAAACACTGCTGCTTTTCTTAGGGTTATCCCTTGTTGGATGTCAAAAAGAAGAGTCTGCTTTAGAAAAGAAAATTGACCAAGTATTAAATACTGCTGTTTACCAGTACAACTCTATGGCGACTCGTTTAGAAGAAGGACGATTTCCAAAAACCTATTTTAAAGATACAGATAAACTGGAGACCAGTGACTCAGGATGGTGGTGTAGTGGGTTTTATTCCGGAACCATGCTATACCTGGATCAGGCGTCTGGAAGTGATATGTTTCAACAGGAGATCGATAATTCATTAGGTCATTTGGAAAAGGAACAGTTCAATACCTCTACCCATGATTTGGGCTTTATGATGTATTGCAGCTATGGGCATGCCAATCGCTTAAACCCGAATCCCGACTATGAACGTATTCTGATCAATAGTGCTAAATCTCTGGCGACTCGGTATAACAAAAATGCCAAGGCTATCCGATCCTGGGATAGCGCTCCTTGGAATAAAGGGGGAGAAGATGACTTGGTGGTCATTATCGATAATATGATGAACTTAGAGTTGTTGTTTTGGGCTTCAAAACACAGTGGCGATCCTGCTTTCGCTGAGATCGCGGTTAATCATGCCAATACTACCATGGAACATCATTACAGAGATGACTACAGCTCTTATCACGAGGTGATTTATGATGAAAACACAGGTGAAGTTAAACAACAAATCACCAATCAAGGTTATGCAGATGCATCCTCATGGGCTCGTGGACAGGCCTGGGGCTTGTATGGCTATGTGGTGATGTATAGAGAAACCAAGGATGTGAAATACTTGGATTTTGCCAAGAATATCGCTGATTATATTTTAAACCATCCGAATATGCCAGAGGATATGGTGCCCTATTGGGATTTTAATGCTCCCGATATTCCTGATGCATTAAGGGATTCATCTGCGGGGGCTATTATCGCTTCTGCACTTATAGAACTCTCTACCTATAGTGAAGGCAAGTATCTTTCTCGGGTTGAAATCATGTTGGAAACATTGTTATCACCTGAGTATATCGCAGAACAGGGAAGTAACGGTGGGTTTCTGTTAAAACACGGAGTCGGAAATATGCCCAATAAGACGGAGGTCGATACACCACTTACCTATGGAGATTATTATCTGGTAGAGGCCATGGTGCGCTATAAAGAGATAAAGAACTAAGATTTTTAAATTAAATGATTGACTTACTGATGAAAAGAACTGATTACGCTATTAAATTTCTAGTAGTCATATTGGTATTATACCTAGGACTACCAATGAAGTCCTATGCCCTTGATGATCCGGGAAAGGCATATCTGTTTGCTTACACACTTCAAGAAAAGCAAGGCAGAAATGGTTTGTATTTAGCTTGGAGTACCGACAAGCTTAATTGGCATGCAATAGGGCCAGAACACACCTTTGTGTATTGTGATTATGGAACCTGGGGTGGTGAGAAAAGAATGAATGATCCCTTCTTGTTTCATGATACCGACGGAACCTGGCATGCAATATGGGGAGTGAACGATAGGGATCCCGCATTTGCTTATGCAAGTTCCAAGGATTTGATTCATTGGAAGCCACAATCGTATCCGGTATTTAATACTGACGATCCGATCTTAAAACCACAAATACAAAAGCAGAACGGTACGTTTTTGATCAGTTGGCAAAATGGAACATTGCAGGATGCGAAAAGCTTTTCAGTAGAGACTTCAGATTTTTCTAGCTATTCAAAGATTTCATCTTCCAGCATCGCTGATGCAAGGGTAAGTGCGAGTATCAATGGAAAAGTTCTTCAGGGTACCGTTCATGAAGTATCCTGGAATGTGGTTGAAAACTTAATCGCTGCAAAAGATTTGGCAGCTTATAATGCCAAGCTTTATCGTGAGACTACAGATCAAGATGAGCAGCGGTTTGCCGGCTTAGAAACAGTTTCAGCTCGACTTAAGATTTTAGCCGATCGTAAGAAAGAAATTAGTAATCAGCTTATTGGTGTTTTTTATGAGGATATCAATTATGCCGCTGATGGTGGTATTTATGGAGAGCTCATTCAAAATCGTGATTTTGAATACCATCCTTCGGAACGTAAATACAACGATCCGAATTGGAATGCTTTAACAGCTTGGGAAGTGGACACAGAGCACAGCATTGATAGTTTAGAGCCCATTCATGTTAACAATAAACATTATTTAGTACTTCGACCTAAGCAGGCCGGAGCTACCTTGCGCAATCACGGTTATGCCGGCATTGCTGTGAAAGGGGGAGAAAAATATGATCTTTCTTTGTTTGCAAAAGTTTTATCAGGATCTAATGTTTTAGATATTAGCCTTAAGGATAGTTTAGGTACATCATATGGTGCTACTTCGGTTAAGGTCAATAGCACTTCTTGGAAAAAGCATAAGGCCGTTATACGTGTCAAAGAAGCTGGAAAGCAGTTGTTCTTAGAGGTCAAACTTCAGAAGGATTCTGATGTTGCTTTGGATATGGTTTCTTTATTTCCCAGAAATACCTTTAACAATAGAACTAATGGTCTAAGAGCTGATTTGGCCCAGGTTATTGCGGATATCAATCCAAAGTTTTTACGTTTTCCCGGTGGTTGTGTAGCCCATGGTGACGGGCTTGATAATATCTATAACTGGAAACATACCGTAGGGCCTTTGGAGGCTAGAATACCACAGCGTAATATCTGGGGGTATCATCAGTCAGTAGGTTTGGGGTATTTTGAATACTTTCAATATTGTGAGGATATAGGGGCTGCTCCGATTCCAATTATCGCTGCCGGGGTACCTTGTCAAAACTCTTCCACCGGAGGAGCAGGACAACAGTGTGGGTTGCCTATGGAAGAAATGGATGCTTATATACAGGATATCTTTGACCTGATTGAGTGGGCTAATGGCCCGGCAGATTCAGAGTGGGGAAGTGTAAGGGCAAAAGCCGGCCATCCGAAACCATTTAATTTAAAGTATATCGGTATTGGAAATGAAGATTTGATTTCTGATGTGTTTATCGAGCGCTTTACCATGATTTATAATGCCATACAGAAGGAACATCCGGAAATTACCGTAATTGGTACTGTAGGGCCATTTTCAAGTGGATCTGATTATGATGCGGGATGGGAATTGGCCGATGCATTGGATATCCCAATTGTAGATGAACACTATTACCAACCACCAGGATGGTTTATCCATAATCAAGAGTATTACGACGCCTATGATCGCAGTAAGTCCAAGGTTTATCTTGGGGAATATGCAGCCCATCTGCCAGGTCGTCCTAACAATATGGAAACCGCCTTAAGTGAAGCCTTGTACCTTACCAGTATCGAACGCAATGGCGATATTGTGGAGATGAGTTCTTATGCGCCTTTACTGGCTAAGGAAGGGAGTACACAGTGGAATCCGGATCTGATTTATTTTAACAATAGTGAAGTGCATTTAACTCCTGGTTATTATGTACAAAAGCTTTTTGGAAATCACACTGGAACGCTATACTTTGATCACCAATTGCAGTTATCTAATTCTAGCGAGGCTGTTAGAAAAAGAGTAGCGGTTTCAAGTGTATTGGATAAGGCTTCTAATGAGCTTATCATTAAGCTAGTTAATCTACTTCCTGCGGCTGTTGATGCGCAATTGGATTTAGAAGGGTTCAAGCTGGCTTCACAGAAGGTAGCTGTATATACGCTTGCCGGACATCCAGATGATGAATCTGCTACTGCTCAGCAAACTGAGCTTGAATTAGATGCATCAAAAACTATTAATCTTGAACCGTATTCACTTCAGGTGATTCGTATAAAATTGTTATAAGCAGTATGAGAACGTTATGTTTGTTACTTATAAGTATAGGGCTTGGTTTTACAAGCCTTGTTTCAGCACAATCCTATAAGGTAGGCCCCGCGGAGAAAGACTATAGTGCATATTTATTTGCGTATTTTAAAGGAAACCAAGTTGCGGATGAAGCTTTGTGTTATGCCATCAGTACAGATGGTTATAATTTTAGGGCTTTGAATAACAATATGCCGATATTGGATTCCAAGAAAATCAGTTCTACCGGTGGAGTTCGCGATCCTCATATCCTAAGGGCAGAGGATGGTAAAACATTTTATATGGTGATGACCGATATGACCTCATCCAAAGGGTGGGATTCAAATCGAGCCATGGTTCTTTTAAAATCTAATGACCTTGTGAACTGGACTTCTTCGGTGGTTAACATCCAAAAGAAGTACAGTGGACAGGAGGATTTAAAAAGAGTATGGGCACCACAATCAATTTATGATGCAGAGGCAGATAAGTATATGATCTATTGGTCTATGAAATATGGCGATGGCGTAGATATTATCTATTACGCCTATGCTAATGATGACTTTACTGATATCGTTGGACAGCCAAAACCTTTGTTCCTTCCAAATAATGGAAAGTCATGTATCGATGGGGATATCGTAGCGAAGAATGGTTTGTATCATTTGTTTTATAAAACCGAAGGGCATGGTAATGGTATCAAACGCGCTATTACAAGTTCGTTGACTTCGGGTAAATGGGTAGAGCAGAAAGGGTATAAACAACAGACTTCAGAAGCTGTTGAAGGTTCTTGTATTTTTAAATTAAATCACAGCGATTCCTATGTGTTGTTGTACGATGTGTATATGGATGGAAGCTATCAGTTTTGTAAGAGCAGTGACTTGGATGTGTTTGAAAACATAGATGCTGAAATCTCTATGGATTTTCATCCTCGTCATGGAACTGTTGTTCCGATCACCAGATGGGAATTAAAAGACTTAACGGATAAGTGGGGTGTGCCTGAAGGTTTTGAAATGCCTACGGCTTCAAATCCAATCATTCCCGGATTTTATGCGGATCCGGAAATTCTGTATGCTGAGAAGGATCAAAAGTATTATTTGTACCCTACAAGTGATGGGTTTGACGGTTGGGGAGGTTATTATTTTAAAACCTTTTCTTCTACGGATCTTGTGAATTGGAAAGAAGAAAATGTAATTCTTGATTTGAAAAAGGAAGTTTCTTGGGCTAACGGAAACTCTTGGGCTCCTTCAATTATTGAAAAGAAGAAAGGAAGAAATTCCTATAAATATTACTATTACTTCAGTGGAGCAATGGATGGAGGTACCAAGAAAATAGGTGTTGCAGTTGCTGATGATCCTAAGGGGCCATTTGTAGATTCCGGTAGGCCACTCATTGATTTTAAACCTGAAGGGATTGACAGGGGACAGGAAATCGATCCTGATGTATTTACGGATCCTAAAACGGGTAAGAGTTATTTGTATTGGGGAAATGGTTACTTAGCAGTGGCTGAACTTCAAAAGGATATGGTTTCTTTAAAGAAAAATACCTTGAAGGTGATCACGCCGGATGCTACTTTTAGAGAAGGTATTTATGTATTCTATCGCAAGGGATTGTATTACTTTCTTTGGTCGGAAGATGATACCCGTAGCCCGAATTACAAGGTGCGTTATGCCTATTCTAAATCTCCCATAGGGGAGTTGACCTTTCCGCAGAACAACATCGTAATTATGAGGGAGGATGCTAAGGAAATTTATGGCGCCGGTCATAATTCGGTACTTCAGGTTCCAGGTACAGATCAATGGTATATTGTATACCACCGTATGTTTAAACCAGGTGGGGTAGATATGGCTAATGGTGCCGGGGGCTATCACAGGGAGGTGTGCATAGATCCCATGGAGTTCAATGAGGATGGCACTATTAAAAGGGTTATTCCTTCTAATTAGATATTTTCCAATGAAATCAAAGAATCACATTACGATATACGATATTGCAAAGAGGCTTAAAATAAGCCCTTCTACAGTATCTCGAGCTCTTAATAATAACCCAAGGGTCAATGAGGTTACTAAAAAGCTTATTGTTGAGACTGCCCGACAAATGAATTATAAACAGAATAAATTGGCCTTGGCTCTCAAGTCCGGAAATAGCATGGTTGTAGGGGTAGTGGTTCCCTTTATTAACCGAAGTTTTTTCTCCACCATTATTCGGGGTATAGAAGAGGAGCTAAAGCCTTTGGGTTATCATGTAATTATTTGTCAGACTGGCGGATTGGCCTCTACGGAACAGGAAAATATTAATGCTTTGTTGGATGTTCAGGTGGATGGAATATTTCTCTCCACCAGTACGGGAAGGACAGAGGGTAAAGAACATCTAAATCATATTTTGGAGAATGATACGCCTTTAATCTTGGTGGATCGCTCGATTGAGGTAGTCAATGCCAGCGCTGTGGTAATTGATGATTTTAAAGGGGCTTACGAGGCTACTAAGCATCTAATTTCTCAAGGTTGCAGTAAGATTGTCCATTTTTCGGGGGATCGAAAGTTTGATATCTATGAAAATCGTTTTCTGGGGTACAGTGCTGCTTTAAAGGATCATGGTATTGCTCTTGATCCAAAGAAGTATGTTATTCAGACCGGTAGTGTGATTGAAAACGGAAGTATTGGGATTAAAAATCTATTGAGACAGAAGGTTGAATTTGATGCTGTTTTTTCTGCCAGTGATTTTGCGGCCATTGGGGCGTATTTGGAGTTGGAAGAGCAGGGTATAGGTATTCCTGACCAGGTGGCGCTGGTTGGTTTTGGAAATGAACCGTTTATTAAATATACAAGACCTTCGATTAGTTCTGTGGATCAATCTCCATTGGAAATGGGGAAAAGGGCTGCTCAGTTGTTTTTAAACAGTTTAAAACAAGATGTTGAGAATCCGTTGTTTGATAAAATTGTTCTTCCTGCGGTGTTACATGTTCGGAACTCTTCCAAGAAAGGAGAACTGTGATTTTATCTGTGAAAAAGCAAATTAACTATATTTTGTAGTTTCAAAACTGCAAAAATTAACTACACTTGTTGTTTCAAAACAACAATATGCAAGTAGTATTAGATTTTCAGGATATATTATTAAAAAATACCAATAATGATTTTCGGAGATTTTTACATGATAAAATTAACTGGAATCAACGCATGATTGGAATTAAGGGTCCGCGAGGAGCCAGGGAAGACAACATTACTATTGCAACATTTAAAATATGATCTTGGAGATGCCTCTGGCAAAGGATTATACGTTACAACTGATCATCTTGGTTTTATACCCATAGTTTATTGGATACCGCGATGGATTGGTATAAACAAGGAGGTGAGGTGCTTTTAATTGATGAAGTGCATAAGTATCCCAATTGGTCTAGAGAACTTAAGAATATATATGACGGGATACCAACACTAAAATTGATTTTTTCGTCATCCTCGGCATTAGAAATTCACCATGGTCAGGCAGATCTTAGTAGGAGAGTAATCAGCTATTCTCAATATTCCTGACAAAGGGAATTTACGGGAAACCTTTCTCTTGGGACAGTTACTCAATGCCGGTTTTGATGTATTTGAACCTAAGAGTGGCGATTTTCTGGTCGACGAAATCACTATCGAAGTTGGTGGGAAAAATAAATCATCCAAACAAGTCCATAATGCGCCGTCATATCTTATTGCTGCTGATGATATTGAATCAGGTCTTAATACTAAAATTCCGTTGTGGTTATTCGGGTTTTTATATTGATGCGTTTATTATGGAAGCTTTTATATAAATTTTTTATCTGTATAAATTATTCTCTGGTGATAGTAATTAATGGCTAAATATTTGGACTTGACTATATTAAATTCTTGATGTTGATAACTAAATAGTAAATTTAAAAAAGCAATCACTATTTTTGTTTTTTAATTAACACTTAATGTTAATAATTTTACTAATTTTGCGATGAATATTATTTTTGGGAACAATAAGCTAAAAAAAATATGCCAATAGTGACTCCATTGGGCAAAGAAAGTTAGGAGTTGGTATGTTTAGGCTCTTTAAAAGAAGATTAACCCAGATTCAAGCTGCAAGAACTTTAGAAGATTTGAGATATGCCCCAGGAAGATTTCACGAATTAAGAGAGAATGAAAAAGGAAATTGGGCTTGTGATTTGGTTCATCCCCACAGACTCATTTTTACTCCTATAGAAAACCCTGTGCCTACAGATAATGATGGAAAATACATTTGGGTTGAAATTGCAGGAGTAGAGATTATCAAGATCGAAGATTACCATTAAAAAGAACAGGAAATAAGGGAAAACATGGCAACTATTAATCAGTATTACCCGGAGAGTACAACGCACCCCGGAGAAATATTATCAGAGGCATTAGAGGAACGGGAAATAGGAGCTAAGGAATTTGCGGTAAGAACGGGAAAGCCGGAAAAAACAATTACAGCTGTATTAAAAGGAGAAAGCGCTATTACACCAGATATGGCAGTATTATTTGAGCAAGTTCTTAAAGTTCCTGCCCATTTTTGGACAGAAGCTCAAAGAAATTTTGATGAATATCGGGCGAGACTGAACTTTCAATTAGCTATTGAAGAAGCTGTTGATTGGGCTAAATCATTTCCTTACGCAAAGATGGCAAGTTTCGGTTGGGTTCCTAAAACTTTAAAAATAGAGGAAAAGGTTATTAATTTATTTAATTACTTTGAGGTGGCCAGTATAAAAGCTTGGGAAGATTATTACATCAACCAAAAGCTTCAGGTGGCTTTTAGAATATCATTAAAATACCACGAAAATGGTACCGCAATTGCATCTTGGTTAAGGCGTGGAGAGATACAGGCAGAGCAATTAGTAGCACCTGAATTTGATAAATCCAAATTTAGAAAACTTTTGCCAAACATTAAAACAATTATGGCTGAACAGCCTGGTGATTTTTTTGATCAGCTTCAAGCCTTGTGCTTGACAGCAGGAGTGAAAGTAGTACATACGCCTTGTTTGCCTAAAACAGCCATACACGGCTCAACCAGATGGATTAACAATGTACCCCTTATACAGTTAAGCGGGAGATATAAAAGGAATGATATTTTTTGGTTTACATTTTACCATGAAGTAGGCCACATTTTACTTCATGGTAAAAAGTATATTTCTATTGAAAATGTAGTTTATGAAGGCGAAAATCATAACTACGAGAAAGAGGCAGATAATTTTGCATCTGACCTCATTTTATCTGAAAAAGAAGAAACTGAAATTTGTGGTGTAGAAACAATCTCTACTAACGACATCATAAGATATGCCCGTAAATTTGGTACGCATCCAGCTACGATTATTGGTAGATTACAGCATAAAGGAATCATCGCCTACGGACAAGGAAAGGAATTTTTTGAACCTATTAACCTTTGCGATTAACTGAATCCCGGAAAACGCAATAAATAAAAGAAAATAATAAATATGCAGAAATAATGTTCCGTAGGTGTTCGATACGAAACAACGTTGAATTGATGATAAGTAAAGCGAAACTTATTTTTAATAAGCTATCTGATTATTTTATGTGTTTTTTTTATAAGATAAACGAAAAATATCCGTGTATCTTATTAACTTATCACATTTACCCATGGAAATTATATTGATCATAGGGGAACACTTTGATCAACCGGTACCACATCAATCATTGATGTCATGGTAAAGACTATAAACGCTCCAGTAATGAGATTCTGGGTGAAGTTACTCTTGTGGTTCTGAGAATTCCTTTTATTTAATACACCAAGCCTTCGATCGGTCCTGTAGACTAACCCCCTTTATAAATGGAGGGTAATTAGAGGCTATCCATTTAGGGAATTTTAGAGAACATAAGATAGCGATAGATGAACTTGAAAAACATTTCAATTGAAAATCACACCAGTATCTTAAATTTAATTTGGACAGGATTGGCAATAATTAATCGAATTTTATCGGGAAATATTTTGAAATGCTAAAACGTTTTAGTATACTTGTAATGAGCTGAGCATTGATAATTTCAATTGGAATGAAATAGAGCTATATGACTTTCAGCCGTATAGTAAACAATGGGCTCATTAAAATTTAATAAAAACAGACTCAAGCCTAGGATAGATCCTGGGTGCAGAATCTGTATACATTTTTGTTGGAAAAGAGGTTGTAACTGTTCAAAATCCGGAATAAATAGTAATGGATTGATCCAAAAACCTCAGTATTGATTTTCAAACTAGCTAACTATGAAATCAATTACAATATGTACAGATGTTTTTATCCACCCTTTCCGTTTCACCTCATGTGAACTGGATCAAATTGCTAATGATCATGACCAAGATGCAAATGACGGTATCCAAAACCCTTTGGAGATTTTTCTCGAAACACCCGAGGTAAAATTCGAACCTCCCTGAGGCTTGAGCTATTAAGGAAAATTTTGAGCAGTTGAATTAAATCAAGCTTAAGTAATTTTTACTACTGTCAAACTAAACAAAATACGAATTTAAATTTTTTCATTATGAATAAACTTTTACCTATAAAGATGAAAACACTTGTGTTTATCATGCTTAGCCTTTTCACCTTTTCCTCATTTTCATGTAATGAGGATGATAATGTTCCGGAGCAAGAGACTAAGGTCGCGGTATCGGTAAGATTGGATAAAAAAGCTATCATCTTAGACATGGAACAGGAGCAAGTGGTAAGCCCTATTTTTGAACCTAATGGAACTATTCCGGGGAACTCTTATAGCTGGACAACTAGTGACCCTGATGTGGCTTCAGTACATATGAATGATGATTATTCCGCGGTCGTTACTGGAATTAAAGAAGGTGTAACTACAATCACTTTTTCTTCTGTGGATGGAAAATATAGTGCCAGCCTTGAAGTAAGCGTTAATGGTCCTAAGGATGATGGTGTTCTGAAAATTTTAGCCATAGGAAATAGTTTTTCTGAAGATGCCGTAGAGAACTATCTATATGATCTAGGGAAAGCTGAGGGTGTAAAAATGGTTATAGGAAACCTCTATATTGGAGGAGCTCCCCTTGACCTACACTGGTCGAATGCACAAGCGAATACTGCAGCATATAACTATAGAAAAATTGACGAAGATGGAACTAAGACAAGTACTCCTGACACTTCTATAGAGGTGGGTGTAACTGATGAAAATTGGGATTATATTAGTTTTCAACAGGTAAGTGGAAAATCTGGTATGTATGAGACCTTTGTTACGCCATTACCCGCATTATTAGATTATGTACAAGCCCTAGCTGTAAATACTAAGGTTAAGTATGTATTACACCAAACTTGGGCTTATGATGAAACTTCTACTCATTCGGATTTTCCTAATTACGGAAGTGATCAACAGCTCATGTATGAGGCTATTGTAGATGCCTATAGGAAGGCTGTAGTTATGGCTGATATGGATTACGTTATCCCTTCCGGGACTGCAATTCAAAATGGAAGAACTTCTCTTGTTGGTGATAACTTCACGCGTGATGGATATCATCTTGATCTTGGAATAGGAAGGTATACCGCTGCAAGTACTTGGTTTGAAGCTCTAACAGGAATTAACGTAATTGGAAATTCTTATAAGCCGGACGCTATAACAGACTTGGAAGCAGAAATAGCACAACATGCTGCGCATGCCGCTATAAGCGATCCAGATAAGGTTACCATCCTCACTGATTATGCCTCAGGAAATGCAGAACCGTTAAATGCGGCTGTTTATATCAATTTTGGACATCGAATTGTTTCAAAATGGAATACCCTAGCGGATCATCATGAGGGTTCTTCTATAGATAATTTAAAAGATGAAAATGATGCGTATACTGATATTTCTTTACTAGTTACTCAAAGGTTTAATGATATGAATGGGTCAGGAGAATCAGATGTTACCACTGACTTTGAAATTCCTTCAGATGTCTCCACACAATCCTACTACGGAAACAGTAGCGGTGTTTGGCAGGGTCTGGAAATAAAGCAGAGTCAAATAAAACTTTCAGGCTTAGATCCTAATCTCACCTATAACCTGTGCTTCTTTGGCTCCAGAGCCGGAGTTAGCGATGACAGGGAGACAAAATTCATAGTGGCTGGAGAGAACACTGCTACGACTTATGTCCAAACTGCCAATAATAATTCTGAGATTGGTTGTGCTGATGGTATTCAAGCAGATGCTAATGGTGAAATTACCATTACGGTCACTGCTGGGGAGAACAATAATAACGGATCTGGATTCTATTATTTTGGTGCTATGAGGCTGACACCGGGCCAATAATTAGATAAATGATAAATGTGTATGTTAGTTAATAATTAAACCAAGGGATGGATTAAACTGTTCCTTGGTTTAATGTTTACAACCAAGATGTGAATGAGGTAATAAGTTGTCTGTGGATTTTGATTTGTTTTAATTTCGGTGCGATTTCCAAAGTTGATCTTACCAAAAAAAACTAAATGGATTATTTGAATTTTAAATCCGTTAATCGGTGATGACTCAAGGCAATTTTTTGGATATAGATCAATAGCGTCCTAACGTTTAAAAAAAAAGAGGCAATTCTTGATTCTCAAAAGGGTGCCTTTGACGTGCAGGACAAAAAAATCTTCTCCGATGGCAAATTTGTCATTGTTTTCAAAATTGATCTCAAAACTAGACAGAGTAGATTAACCTGATACACAATCTAATGTAAGAATATAAATTCTAAAATTAATTTACGAAAGCCTAAATAGTCGTAGTCCAATTAGACAACTTTTTGTATATATGCCTCATGAATAAAAAACGGGAGTTATATTTTTTTAAAAATTACTTCAATGATTTTTACAATGACCAGACAGAAAAGGTACAAAAGAAAATTGTTTGGACTTTAAGAATTATTGAGGAGATTGATCGCATTCCCGAAAATTATTTAAAGCACCTGAAGAATACAACTGGACTTTACGAAATAAGAGTTCAGGTTGGAAATAACATTTTCAGGATTTTTTGTTTCTTCGACTTGGATAATATTGTCGTAGTTGGTAATGGATTTCAGAAGTAAACTCAAAAAACTCCTAGGCAACAAATTGAATATGCAGAGCAGGTAAAAAAGAATATTATGAAAGCAAAAGATAAAAATTTGAAAAGCCTTGACCAATTTATTGATGAAAAAATTGGAAAACTAGGAAATGAAAGACGCGAGGAATTTGAAATAGAATACGATGCCTTCAAATTGGGCGTATTAATTCAACAAGCTAGAGAGGATAAGGGACTGACACAGGAGCAACTGGCTGAATTGGCTGGGACAAACAAATCCTATATTTCTAGACTTGAGAGAAATTTAAAAGATATCAGGTTTTCGACATTACAAAGGATTATTAATGAAGGGTTAGGAGCGCATTTAGATATTTCAATTCGATTCAAATAATGCATACCAAAAGCTCCCAGATAGCTTTAAGTACGTATTATCCCTCTGTGTAACACAAGAATTTTCGAATTAAAGGCTCGGCTTCCTTTTTAAATACATTACTATCAATCCAATCAATATGAAAGGTAGGCTTAAGAGCTGACCCATATTTAAAGATAGTTGATCCTCAAAGCTTACTTGATTTTCTTTGAAAAATTCGATTGAGAATCTTGCTATGAATAGGAGTACCAGGAATAGTCCAAAGATAAATCCATTTCCCAAGAGCGGTTTCTTGGTTCTGTATAGCCAGAACAAAATGACAAAAATCAGGAAATAAGCACTGGCCTCATAAAGTTGTGTGGGATGCCTAGGAATCAGATCATCCCTTACAAAAATAACACCCCATTCTCCATTGGTTGGTTTTCCATAAATCTCAGAATTCATTAGATTCCCTAACCGTATAAAGGCCCCTGTAATAGGAGTGGCTATCGCAACTCTGTCCAATATCCATAATAGATTTGTTTTGTATTTTTTGGCATACCATACAATGGCAATAATAACGCCTATACCTCCTCCGTGACTCGCTAGCCCCTGATACCCTATAAACTCATAGGAGCCGTTGATTTTGGTAATGGGCAGGATTATTTCAATGGGATGAGTAAAGTAGTAGTGCGGTTCATAAAACAGGCAATGTCCTAGTCGAGCTCCAACTATTGTACCTACGACAACATAGGTTAATAGTTTATCTAAATTATCGACAGCGACACCTTCTTTGTTGTAAATCCATTTCACTAGGTAATAGGCTAGTATAAGACCGGACATGAAAAAAAGCCCGTAATATTTTAAAGGAAAGGAGTCAGTGATCCAGAATATGACAGGGTCCACATTCCAGTGTATTATTTTATCCATCATTATGAGTAGTCTCTTGTGTTGTACGTTTTACATCTGGTAATATTACGGAAAAGTTTAAAGACTAAAGGTAAAATTTAAGATGTCACTCCGATCTTATTGTGGGTTAAAAATAGCATTTAAATTACAATCTGTTTACATTTTTGGTGTATTATATTGTTTGTTTTAGATTTTTTATCACTAAATTTGTAAGTCTCTTACATAAAATAACATAAAAATGATTATTGATTTCAGTATTCAGAATTTTGCTTCAATAAAAGAAAAGCAGACTTTATCCTTTGAGGCCGACAAATCGACGCACCTTGAGGATGCCTATGTTGTACATTGTGGTCAGCAAAGAATTTTAAAGTTTGCATTAATATATGGCGCAAATGCTTCAGGAAAGACTACAATTCTTAATGCATTACATTTTTTGAGAAATCTTATTCTCAAACCTGAAGTTAAGAAAACTGCTGAGTTAAGGTTTAATCCGTTTCTTTTTGACCAATTAACCCCAACACAAAATTCAATTCTTTCAATAACTTTTTTCCAGAACGGTATCAAATACTTTTATGAGGTAACCTTTTTTAAAAAAGCCATTGTTTCTGAAGAATTATATTTTTATAATCCTAATAGAGCTAATGTATTTAAGAGAAAAACAAATTTGTCCAAGCAGTTTACGGAAATAGAATTTGGCACTAAAATCATTGCTGATAAAATCTTTAGGAAAACGCTTGAAGCTAATACATTATCAAACAATACAGTCCTAGGAGGCTATTTAAAGACTAATATCGACTTAAAGGAATTACAGGAGGTAATTATTTGGTTTGAGACTTACCTTAATCCATTAGTGTATTCGGAAACAGAATTGGAGGGTTTTGTAACAACAAAAATTCAAGAGAATGAAATTTCTAAATCCGATATTGTTACAATCTTAAAGAAAGCTGATTTTAACATTTCCGATATTGTCATCCAAGAAGAGGAAAAGGAAATCCCTAATGAGTTCATTCAGTTTTTAAAGAAGCAATTAAAAGCTTCTGATGAAAGGATAAAGGAATTGGAGGATAAAGGTAAATTGTCAGCCGTGAATCTTGAGTTTGAACATACGGTGGATAACAGAGCATATACTTTACCTTTAGAATTTGAATCACAAGGAACTAGACGGTATTATGGTTTTGCCGGGTTACTAGCTTTATTAATTAAAAATTCAATGGCATTTCCGATTGATGAGTTAGAGGCATCATTACACCCGGATTTATATTTACATTTTCTATTGTCCTTCCTTTTGAATTCTAAAAGTTCTCAAATCATTGCAACGACTCATAATCGAGAAATTTTAGATAATAAAGACATTTTTAGAAATGATGCAATTTGGTTTACTGATAAGCAAGATAGCTGCGCTACAGTACTGTATTCATTGGCAGACTTTGATAGCTCTGTTGTTCGTAACACTACGAATATTTTAAACGCCTATAAAAGCGGTAAATTAAGCGCTACACCAAATCTAGGAGATACTTTTATTGACCTTAATCTATGAGAAAAGCTAAAAAGGTTACCCCCGAGGTCAAACCCTTCTTTTGCCATTGTAGTGGATGGTAAAACCGAAGATTGGTATTTGCAAATGCTGAAGTATGATTCGTGAACATAATGATGAAAGAATAGAATGTTATTCCTATGTTAATTCAGTCTGTAGAAGTCCATCTGCTCCAATTTGTAGTTCTTAAAATAGTACATTTATAAAATGTACTTGGCATCATAGTTCCCAATTAACCTATTTAAACGAAACGAATGGCCTTAAAAAACATCTACTTCTTAGTATTACTTCTAGGTTCAATGAACCTTGTTTTTTCAAATGATACACCAGACAACAATACAGTTCAAAAATTTAAAAAGATGGGTCTGGTATGGGGCTTATTAAAGTATCATCATCCAGATGTAAGCGATGGACAATATGATTGGGAAGATGAATTTATAAAGCTATTTGAACGCATAGAGAAATTGGATGGAGTAGAAAAGGTAGATTCAGCTTTACTTAAGTTTGTCAAGCGTTACGATACTAAAGATATTCGAACAGATGACGTCAAGGATACAGAGCTGTTCCTAAAAAACAGTGATTACAGTTGGATTGATATCTTAATCGATAATGCTGAATTAAAAGGACTGCTGCATCAACTTAAAGAAAATAAGAACATCGGTGATTATTACACCCATGTCTCCTCAATAGGATTTATTGATTTTCCCAATGAAGGGAAAATGAAGGATTTCAGTTTTATGAAAGCCAGCCATAGACTCCTAACACTATTTGAATTCTGGAATGTAATCCAGTATTGGTATGCCAACAAATATCTTATCACAAATAATTGGGAAGGGATTTTAGAAAAGTACATACCTGGCTTTCTGGATTGTGAAAACAACTTCGAATTTGAATTACTAAAAACAAAACTATTCGTTGAATTAAAGGATTCTCATACTGAGTTTTATTCTAAGACAGTTGCCGATAGCCTTTTTAAATTTAAGCCCAATTTCCTAGTTGTAAATGTAAACGACTCATTGGTAGTTAATTATATAATACATCGGAAGCGATGTGAAATGGATGATATCCAATTAGGCGATGTCATTACAAAGATTGATGGCGTCTCAATTAAAGAAGCAGTGAAGGGAAAGTTGTCACCGCTGATTCCAGCATCAAATACAAGTTTCTTATCGTATAATTCGAATTACTTGATTCATTCTCATAAGAAGGAATTGGATATTGAAATGCTCAGAAATGGAGAATTACTCCAACGAAAGATTCATTTATCCGAGCAATACGTTTCTGATAATCCTTATACCAAAGAGGGGGAGCATGCTGCTGTTGAAAAACTGCGCAAAGATGTATATTACTTAGATTTATCTCAACTTACCAAAAAAGCTTGTGATTCATTTTTCAAAGTGAACAAACTGAAGATCGAACACTTAATAATTGATGCCAGGAGGTATCCTAATAAAGATCTATATTTAAGTGATCTTGGAGATCATCTTATCACTGAAAAGAAGAATTTTTTCAAAGTAATAAGCCCGGTAAATAAAGCTCCTTCTAAGTATGTTTATAGAGAAAGTACTACCGGAGTCTTGGGGGCTTTTGCCAATTCTTTCACCGTTGGAAAGAAGAGCAATAACAAAAATGTGAGAGGAAAAATTATACTTATCGTTAATCGATCAACAATGAGTAAAGGGGAATACTATGGAATGGCTATTCAACAGGCGCCAAATTGCATTACTATTGGTCAGCAAACGGCAGGTTCCCCAATGAATGTAACATCCTTTGAGCTTCCTGACGGTACTGAATTTCGCTTTACATCTATGACAACTTTCTACCCCAACAGTGATCTAGAAGTACAACAAAATGGACTTAAAATTGATTACTTTGTACCGCTTTCTACGCATAATTATCATTCAGATCAGTATATAGATTTTGCGTTAAAAACGATAGATGGGCTGTAACTGCATAAGAGATTTTATCAATGATTTTCTTTCCAAATAAAAATTCTAACTCACTGGCTAGGCGAAGGTGAGGGGGAGTTTGTTAGGGCAGTTTTAATGATAGTTGTTTGTAAATATATTCCATGACACTTGCTACAATGCGATCACATTTAGAGACTCCGAACTCGAATATTGGTAGAATGGCGTAATGCTTGTTCCTGCGTCTATGAAAGTTCCACTTCTACTGTATTTGTATGGATCCCAAGCATTAATCCGTTGAACGGTATCATTTGGCAGTAACTCAGCAATACCTTTGGTCAAACTGTTTTGTTGGGGTATACCTTATAACGTATTCTAAGTAGTCGTTGTTAGGAGCGCTAGCGATTGTATAGGAGGCTAGCCAATTCGCATACTTTTTTGTCAATACTTAAATCTACAGCTTGTCCTATCTCAAATTCAAATCTTTAGGGTTTAGTAATTTGTAAACATATTACAGCATGATTAATAATTTCGACTTTAATGACTTTCGACTTATACGGAAATATAAGACCTATAATCTTAATGATTGGATGTTCTATTGTATTGGATGCTTTTCATCTAATAGGTTATAGTCCAATAATCTTTATTAAATGTGTTTTTTTAATAAGATAATCGAGTAATTTTCGTTTATCTTATTAATTTATTACATTTGCATATGGAAATTGCACAGCTCATAGGGAAACATTTTGATCAACCGTTGCCACATCAATTATTGATGTCATGGTTAAAAAGCTATAAACGTCCCAATGATAAGATTCAAGGGCTGAAGGCTAAAGGTATTTTGGAGCCTTTAAAAAAAGGATTATACATTGCAGGCCCAAGGGTGACAGATGAGACGCCAGATACCTTCCTGGTGGCCAACCATTTATTGGGACCAAGTTATGTATCTTTGGAAACCGCTTTATCATATTATGGTTTAATACCAGAACGTGTATATGAGGTAGCCTCGATAACCACAAAGGCTTCTCGTTCGTTTAAGACAGTATTGGGTATGTTTACCTATACGCACCTTTTTGTGCCATATTATTCTTTTGGATTACATATGCTTCGGTTGCCGTCCAATCAATATGCAATGATTGCATCACCGGAAAAGGCATTATGTGACAAAATAGTAACTACATCGGGATTGACGCTAAGGAGTATCCGTAATGCCCATGACTTACTTTTAGAGGATATGAGGATGGACGAATTAGCACTGAAGGATTTAAATACGATTATGATTAGGGAATGGATTCCGGATTCACCAAAGAAGAAGAGTTTATTAATGATGGTTAAAATGATCGAACAATTATGATAGCAAAATGGTTAGAAAGTTATAACCCCGGGAATGAACAGGAAGCCAAAAGTGCTCTCAGAGAGATTATGCAGGAAATTGCACTTGTCGGACTTTACCGAGCAGGTTTTTATGAAGTAGCTGCCTTTTATGGAGGTACTGCGCTCAGGATATTTTATGGTTTAGACCGATTTTCGGAGGACTTAGATTTTTCGTTATTAACGACTGATCCGGAATTCAATCTCGCTAATTATCAAAAAGCGATCGTAAATGAATTCGAGTCATTAGGTATGAAAGTATCTGTCAGAGAAAAAATAAAAACAAATGAGAGCACTATAAATTCCGCATTCCTGAAATCAGAAACTTTATGGAGAGAATTGCTTCTCGAAAGTATAATCCCCCAACATGGAATTGACCGAGTTGCGAATATTAAAATCAAAATTGAAGTGGATACGCAGCCGCCCTTGGGATTCGAAACCGAAGAAAAGCTGCTCATACGACCTTTTTCCTTCTATGTAAAGTGTTTTACGTTACCAGATTTATTTGCCGGCAAAATGCACGCACTACTCTTTCGAAAATGGGGGAAGAATGTTAAGGGACGAGATTGGTACGATATGGAATGGTATATTAAAAGAGGGACTCCTCTTAACTTGAGTCATTTTGCCATACGAGCCAAAGACAGTGGCGATTGGCATACATACTCGATTACCGATAAGGAGTTTAGAGTACTTTTAGCTGAAAAAATTGATACGGTGAATTTTGAATATGTTAAAAACGATATTAAACGTTTTATTAGTGACCAAAGTGGTCTTGAAATATGGAGCCCGAAATATTTCCATGAGCTAGTTGAGCAATTGAGAATATTATAAAAATCCAAATGAACCCAGTATTGAGAATATTTATCATCTTATACGGAGCATGCAATTTGTGGAACGTTTTTAATTTTTTCGAATAACCTTTTAAGGGTGACTACAACTGTTTTAGGAAATCGTAGATATCATCGCTTTCTTCCATGTTGAGTTTCTTTCGGGGCCTGTGTCGGGCGACTTTGACGGATCCTAGAGAAATCCCTAACAAGGTGGCGATGTGCTGTGATGAAAATTTAAGTCTGATAAGGGCGCATAACTTAATATCGCTTTCGCTTAGGCGTGGAAAGGAGGTGTTTAGTTCCGAAATAAACGAGGGGTGTATTCTGTTAAATAGGCTGTAGAAGTGCTTCCATTCCTTGTCGAACATAAAACTGTCGTTGATATGACCTACCAGGTCTATTAAGTGTTGTTTGTTGATGGCGGAACTCTTAAGCTCTTTGTCCAGGATATTCTTTATGTTGTTTAGGAGGTTGTTCTTGTGAATGGTTCTTAGCGTATTGTTGGTGAGTTTCCACAGTTGGGTGTTGAAATAATTTTTGTCATAGTACAGGATCACATATTTTTGCTGTAAAGAAGGTTGAATTTATGTCCGTCAGGGTCGGAAAATACGCAAACGTAGAACCCATTATTATTGTATATATTAATGCATAACTAGACCATATTTCAATCGAAAATTATCATTCAGATCAATATATAGATTATGCATTAAAAACGATAGATGGGATGTAACTGCATAAGAGATTTTATCAATGATTTTCTTTCCAAACAAAAATCCCCACCCACTGGCAAGGTTGCGGATAGGAATTTAAACAATCTACGTGTAGGTGGGGGTGGAGCTTGTTAGAGCTGTTTCAAAGATTGTTGTTTGTAAATATATTCCATGACACTTGCTACAATGCGATCACATTTCGCGTCCCCGAACTCGAAAATATTGGAGTAATCAGTTAGTTTCAAAATGGAATCTTTGAGCATGATTCTCGCCCGGAATAAACGAACCTTTACATTACTGTTGCTCAAGTTTAAGCACTTCGATATTTCTGATATTCCTAGTCCTTCTACTTCTTTAAGCATAAACACTATTTTATATTTCTCGGGCAGGGTGTCTATTGCTTTTTCCATGAAACAGTAGGACTCTTTGTACATGGTTCTGTTTTCTGGATTCATGATGTTTTTGTCTTCGATTTGTAAAACATTGGCATATTGTTGCAAGGCAATGGTTCTGAATTTATGAGCTTTTCGTTTTCGTTGTAGTGCCTCGTTTATCCCAATTCGAACTAGCCAGGTGGAGAACAATGCGTTATTTTTAAATTGGTATAATTTCTCAAAAGCTTTTATATAGGTGTCTTGTATGGTGTCCTGGACATCCGCTTCCGTTTGTATATAGCTCCTAATTGTTCTATATAATAATTCATTATGACGTCGCATGAGGATTTCAAACAATTCGGTGTCACCGTTTACTATGCGCTCTATGATTAAAAAATCCTCCATTTCCTTTTTGTTAACCCTACTGGTATTCATAGCAATATGTTTCTTATTGGATGCAAATTTTTTATTTAGGTTACAAAATTATGTAACCTTCTTCCTTGCTATTCATCTAAAGCATAGTAAGGTTGCAAAGGATCGTAGAATTCGGTTGTTAAATCTTGCTATCAACGAAAATGTAATACAGTTAATATATTAAAACACACTGGAAAATGAACGGAAAAGAAAAGCTTGAAGATGATGTCTTCATCAATTACAAAGTTCAAAAGTTAGGTTTGGTTTCTTCCCATCGTGAACAATTAAAATCCATCGAATTCCATTTTGCAAAAATAATGGAGGCATTGGGTTTAGATCTTGATGATCCAAGTTTAATGGAGACCCCCAAACGAGTTGCTAAGATGTACGTTAATGAGGTTTTCAAAGGTCTTGACCCAGCTAACTTTCCAAATATTTCCCTGTTTGAAAATACCAATAACTATCGTGAGATGGTTCTTGTTGATAACATTACGCTCTATTCCTATTGCGAACATCATTTTGTTCCTTTTTTTGGTAAAGCAGCAGTGGCTTATATACCCAAAAATAAGGTGATTGGCTTATCTAAAATTAATCGTATCGTACAATTCTTTGCCAGTAAACCTCAAATTCAAGAAAGACTTACCGTTGAAATTGGTCAAAAGTTAAAGGAGCTATTAAAGACAGATGATATCGCAGTTTATATTCAGGCCAATCATTTATGTGTGGCTTCTCGTGGAGTGAATGACGTGAACTGCACTACCAAAACAAATTACTTTAGTGGGAAGTTTTCAAAAGAAAGTGTAAAGACTAGGTTTCTAAATTCGATCCACCAATAGATTTTTCAGATATTTTGTAACCCAAGAATCTTATTTGCATCAAAATAGTAATTAACGTTTAAAAATGTTTACTCATGAAAACAATTAAGAGAAATAGCTTAGTATTTGTTTGCTTCGTTTTCTTGTCTGCCAGCAGCCTGACATTTGGACAAGACGCTCCAGATTTGATGGATGCTGAAATAGCATCAGTAGCAGTGGTTGCCAATCAAATAGATATCGATTATGCTAAAGTAGCATTGAAGCGGTCTAAAAATAAAGATGTTCTTGATTTCGCCAACAGAATGATAGAGGATCACTTCGCAGTCATAAAACAAGCCGTCGCTTTAGTTGAAAAGTTAGGAGTGAATCCAAAAGACAATGCTGTTAGTCAATCCTTATTAAGCCAGGCTGAAGCGACCTTGACTGCGTTAAAAGAGGCTCGCAAAAGAGATTTTGACAAAGTCTATATTAACAATGAGGTAGCTTTTCATAAGGCCGTCATTGATGCCATCAATGGCCTGTTAATCCCTCAGACGGATAATGCAGAATTAAAAGATTTATTACAAGCCGTGGTTCCGGCCTTGGAGGTGCATTTGGAACATGCGAAAATGACTTTAAATAAAATTTAAAATCATGCAAGCCTATAAAAACGCTGGTGTGAAATACCTGTTGGCATTAGCGGTGATCGTTTGCGGCTTCGTACTCATAATTGGATTTAAAAGCGCTGAGGTTACAATTCATAGCAACACACCTACAACACACGTGGTCACTATTTTTCAAATGAAATATAATCCGGCTCATCTGTTGGTGAAAAAAGGAGACACCGTAGTCTGGGTTAACAAAGATTTCTTCCCCCATGATGTTACTGAAGAAACGGCAATGGAATGGACTTCAAAGCCTTTTAACCAGGGAGAGCATTGGTCAAAAGTGATTGATAAAGACATTAGGTATTTCTGTAACCTCCATAAAGTAATGAAGGGAACAATCACAGTAACTAACTAAGTAAATTTAAAATTTAACCAATATGAAAACAAGCAAATTAAATGCCCTCTTTGGCGTGTTTGTCCTAATGATTTTACTAATTAGCTGTAGTAAGGACGATTCAGGTTTTAAACCTGAACCCCTACCCACTCCGGGCGAGGGCTCATTGGATTTACCTCCACTTGATCCTCAATTGGTCGAAGAAGGACAAGACGTATTTCGATATGACACTTTTGGAAATGAGACCTTCTGGACCGATGTACTGCAAATGAATACGGTCATAGAAAGTGCGGTGAGTCCAGCAACAGCCTTGGCTGTTGGTCTTAAGGTAGATGCAAGTGCCCTACCGGAAGCTGTTGTTTCCGCTATACAAAAAGGTGAAGTTGACCTAGAAGACCCACAAACCACATTGGTCTTGTTGCAGTTAAATGCGGTAGTCGGTGTACAAGGTGAAGTCAGCCAAAGAGCTGATGGTACTTTAAAGTTGGATCGCATGGGAATTACCTGTGCCCTTTGTCATTCAACAGTTGATGATTCTTTTGCACCTGGAATCGGAAACCGTTTAGATGGTTGGGCAAACAGAGACTTGAACCCTGGCCTTATCATTTCATTATCTCCTGCTTTGGATCAAAGTAGTAAGGATATTTACGCCTCTTGGGGACCTGGTATATATGACCCAAGGTTTAATATTGATGGTCTAAACAACCCAGTTGTCATCCCTCCGGCATTTGGTTTGTATGGCATTCCTAAAGCAATTTTTACCGGAGACGGTGACGTCGAACATGAACCCGTTGGACCAGTGGCGTATTGGAACAGATATGTGGCCGTTACTCAAATGCGAGGACATGGCTATTTTGAAGATCCTCGACTTAATTTAGTAGTGGATCATAGAGAAGACGATGATTTGGTAACTGACAAACTACCAGCATTACAGGCTTATCAATATTCTATCTCTGCGCCACCAGCACCAGAAGATTCCTATAATATTGCTGCTGCAATGCGAGGTAAGGTCCTATTTTCTAGTAAAGCACAATGTGCCAGTTGTCACTCCGGACCTTTATTTACAGATAATACGATTGATGGCAGGCTGCATCCTCAAGAAGCCTCTGTGGCCCTAGACAAGGATTATGTGAAGCGATCTGCTACCAAACAATGGAGAACAACTCCATTGAAAGGCCTTTGGCAACATCCTCCATATTTTCATGATGGTTCTGCGGAGACCTTGAGTGGTGTCGTAGAGCGGTACAATCAGGAGTTTAATCTTGGTTTAAAGGATTCCGAAATCAATGATCTAGCGGAATATCTAAAATCTATTTAGGGTTTAGTTACGCAGCTCATAGCAGTAAAGGTGTTTGATATTTGTTTAATGGTAGGCACCTGCCTGGGAGGGTATTTCTAAAGAAGTCACTCCCTAGGGAGGTGCCTTTTTACTAACACAGCTTAATTTTCAACCCCAAGTACATTCCTTATATAACCCATTTAACATTAGAAAACTTTTTCAATGATTTGGCGCAAAATACAGTATCTAAGAAAAATGTTGGTCTCAACTCGTACGATGACCCTTCTATTAATAGTATTTGCCATTTCCATGGCTGTTGCCACTTTTGTGGAAAGTAGTTTTGATACCGCTACTGCAAAGACATTAATTTACAATGCCAAATGGTTTGAGCTATTAATGTTTTGGTTGATTGTGATCTTTCTGGTAAACATCAAAACCTACAGACTGACAAGGAAGGAAAAATGGCCAATTCTGATCTTTCACCTTGCATTTGTCTTTATATTTATTGGGGGTGCTATCACTAGGTATACCAGCTTTGAAGGACAAATGCCAATAAAAGAAGGGCAAACCACCAATGAAATCATAAGTGATCTGACGTATTTTAAGCTGTCTATTACAAATGGTGAGGATACTCGCAATTATAATATGCATCCATATACCATGTCTCATTTCAATTCAAAAGACAGCAAGTGGCCACTCAATAGAACCTTTACTCAAAACTATATATTTTACGATAAGGTGGTAAGTCTAAAATCGTTGGACTACATACCCTTAGCCAAAGATTCTATTCAGCCTTCAGATTCGGGAAAAAATATACTCACCATCGTTTCCAGTAGCGATGGGATTCGATTAGATAACACCATCGCTGAAACAGAAGTATTAGACATAGGTGGAACCTTATTCAGTTACAATAAAGCTGTCGTTGGTTCGGTACAATTTATTGATCAAGGCGAAGAGCTGATGTTGGTACTCCCAGATGATGGTCACTTTCTATCAATGCAAGGACAACAAAAAGGTGTGCTCTCAGATTCTGGGATTACAAGCCAAAATTATGGCGTCATAAAGGCAAATGACACAGTAGCCCTAAGTCATCGTACATTGTATAGCATTAAAAATAGCAGTTTTGTGATCCCTGAAAAGCCTGGTAAAGGGAGAAAGGTATATTATAGCGGGGACAAAACAAGCGCCCAAGATAAAAATCTGCTGGATGCGATCTGGTTGGAAATCAAATCGGGTAATGAAAGGGATACCATGCTGGTCAAAGGAGGGAAAGGAGTTACGGGACTTGATAAAACGATCCAAATTAATGGGATGAACATCTCCTTGGGTTTTGGCTCCAAAGTGTTGTATACAGATTTTTATTTGCGCTGTGATGACTTCCTATTGCAGCGTTATCCCGGTTCAACCAATCCATCATCTTACCAAAGCAAAATAACCGTCATTGATGGTGCTAAGGAGGATCAATATCATATTTACATGAATAATGTTATGGATTATAAAGGCTACCGTTTTTTTCAGGCGAGTTATTTTCCAGATGAGAGTGGAACTATTCTATCTGTGAATGCGGACAAATGGGGAACCATGGTAACCTACCTTGGGTATTTCATGGTATTCCTTGGCATGTTTATGACATTGTTTTGGAATGGAACCCATTTTTGGAAACTCAATAGTACGTTAAAAAAATTACACACTAAGGGATTTCTCTTCGTTTCTATTTTGACGTTTATGGGAATACATAATGGTTTTTCTCAAGGTATTCTAGAGGTCGATCATGATACAACGAACATAGTTTTACAAAAGCCTCAATCTACATCTCAATTCATAAAAGCAGATGAACTTGGATCAGATCGAACCATTAACGCAGCCCACGCCAAAAAATTTGGCCGCTTATTGGTACAGGATTATCAAGGAAGGATAAAGCCGATGAACACTCAAACACTGGAGCTTCTTCGAAAGCTCTACAAAAAAGATGTGTATCAAAATGAAAGTTTTTCTATTTCTTCAGATCAGTGGTTTATCGCCATGCAGATAGATCCGGGGTATTGGGCAAATGAACCTATGATAAAGGTGAGTAGTAAGGGAGGAGATAAGTTTTTGAAAGAGACCAGTGCTAATAGCAGTAGTTATACTTCTTATAGTAAACTGGTGGATTTAAATACGGGTAATTATGTATTAGGAGAACAGTACAAAAGTTCTTTTAGTAAGCGCAAAGCCGATCTGTCCAATTACGACAAGGCAGTTATTGAGTTGACTGAACGCTTTAATATCTTTAATACAATTGCGTTCGGATATTACACCAAGGTAATTCCTATACAAAACGATCCTTCACATACCTGGAGAAGTTGGATTTACAGTTCCCAAAATAAGGCTGTAGAGATCGACACGGTTGCCTATAAGCTTTTGACCACATATTTTGATGCCACAAAGCAAGCTCTAAAAACCGGAAATTGGGATAAGGCAGATAAAGAGATTACTGTTATAAGTGATTTTCAATACCAATGGGGTAAAGAAGTAATTCCCGATAAGACTAAGGTAACCCTAGAAATTCTATACAATCAATGGAATGTTTTTCTTTGGTTAATGATCGCGTACAGTTTCTTAGGGATAGCTATGGTTGTCCTTGGTTTTGCGGAGGTGTTTTCTTCAGGCTCCAGGTTAAACCATATGATTCGGATACTGACCAAACTATTATTAAGGGTAATGATTCTGGCTGTGGTGGTTCAGGCGATTGCCTTGGGTGTACGTTGGTATCTTTCCGGTCATGCGCCTTGGAGTAATGGATACGAGGCCATTATATTTATTTCAGGGATAGGGGTTTTCTCAGGGCTATTGCTATACAGAAATAGAAATGCTTTTATTCCGGCAGCAGGTGCATTGGTAGCCATGATCATGATGGGGTTTGCACACGGAGGATCAATGCTCGATCCTCAGATTACTCCTTTGGAACCTGTACTGAAATCCTATTGGCTGATGATACATGTGGGTATCATTACATCCAGTTATGGGTTCTTTGGATTGTCGGCCGTGCTGAGTGTAATTACCCTATTACTGTTCAGTTCTAAACGCTCTCAAAAAATACAGCGTTCTATCAAAGAATTAACCACTGTGAATGAAATGGCTTTAACCGTTGGTATTTTTGCCCTTGGTATTGGGACTTTCCTCGGTGGAATGTGGGCCAATGAAAGTTGGGGAAGGTATTGGAGTTGGGATCCAAAAGAAACATGGGCGTTTATTTCGGTAATCATTTATGCCGTAGTACTGCATTTACGGCTGGTGCCTAAACTAAGAGGAAAGCTAATTTTCAATATGGCAAGCTTATGGGCCATATGGTCCATAATATTCACCTATTTTGGGGTTAATTACTACCTGGTCGGATTACACTCTTATGCGGCAGGGGATCCAATCCCGGTTCCGGTTTGGATTTATGTTACCGTAGCTTCGATGCTAATCTTATCACTGGTGGCCTATTTTAGAACTAGGATGATGGATTATTATTAGAATATCGGATTCGACTGGAATAATAGGATAATGAATAGGTTAATTCAAGAGTTTACAGGGATGCTTAAGCCTATTTAATTGTGGATTGGGTTATAGTAGAATAAAAAGAGTATTGTGCAGTATGCGCGGTTTATCTGAGTCAATTATTGAGCGGGATACCTTGTTTTATGAATTGTAGCCCGTTTGTATGTGATTATGGTTTACACCAATTTCTATGAGATGCATTTTTACATCTTCTTCGAAGGCTATTGGTCCACAGACATAAAACTTCTGTTCTTTGTTCTTGACAAATTCTTCGAGAAAGTCTTTGTTGATTTTACCAAAATGAAAATTTTTTGATTTTTTTCTACTTAGGATAAGGGCTAATTTAGAATGAAATATTTGTTTCAATTCTGTGTAAAACAAGACGTCTTCCTTGGTTTTATTGGCATAAATTAATTTGTGCTCATTGGTGATATCAACCCCTTTTTCTTGTATAGCTATAAATATTGGTAAGAATGGTGTAATACCTGTTCCTGCGGCTATGAAAGTTCCACTTCCATTGTATTTGTACGAATCCCAAGCTTTGGTCAGTTGAACGGTATCATTAGGCAGTAAATCGGCAATACCTTTGGTCAAACTATTTTTGTTTGGGTAGACCTTGATAATAAATTCTAGGTAGTCGTTGTTAGGGACACTAGCGATTGTAAAGGGAGCCATAGCCAATTCGTATCCTTCTTTGTCTATACTTAAATCTACAGCTTGTCCTATCTCAAATTCAAATCCCCAGGGTTTGGTAATTTGTAAACATATCACATCATGATTAATAATGTCCACTTTTATGACTTTCGACTTGTGCGGAAATATAAGGCCCATAATTTCAATGATTAGTTGTTCTAGTATTTTGGATGCATTTTCACCCAATAGGTTACAACTTATCTACTATTTGATTAGGTTACAGGTTTATTTAGCTTGTGTACTACAACTAGGTAATCGCAAATGCGTTTACCTGCGTTCTATATATTTAATATAATTCTTCCAATTCAGGTGATGAGAGTGTCATTTAATCTTCTGTCTGGTTCCTCGGGAGGAGGCTGGGACTTTTAATATTCCAAAGGTTCTTTTCTTGCATAGCGTACACGGATAATGTAAACAGCTTCTTCTTCAACCAAATAAGATATTCGGTATGTGTGCTTTTCATATGCCCTGATATTGCCTATGTTGTTTTCCTTGAGCGTGTCCAGTTTATAAATCTCTGGATCGGTCGCCAATATCGAGGCCGATTCGTAAATTTCGGAGATAATTCTTGTAGTGGTTTCAAGTGATTCGGATTTTTCCAGTAAATCCAAAAATGCTTCGTTGAGTTCTGCATCTGCCTGATGCGTCCAGATTATTGCTTTCCCCATTGCTTAATGCGCTCTCCCATTTGTTGGTGCGAATAGGTCTGCCCACTTTCTATCTGTGCAATGGATGCTTCTATTTCCTGATTGTACTGTTCGATACTAATACGCTCCGATGATACTTTTTTATTGTATTTAAGCATATTCTTTATGGCTTCGATAAACGTAGGATCTTTTACTTTATCAAGCTCACTGTGTATCCATTTTAAATCCGCATGTATATCCATAATATTTTCTTTTTTCTTACTGTAAATATACAATTTATGTGCCATAGTTTAACTTATTGGGCAGTATTGATTGACTGTAGTCCATAAAACTTCTCCGTCGCTGATGCCCTTTTATGTCTTGCAAGAACCTGGAGCAATAGCTCTCGGCCGGAAAAACTACTTGTTTGCTGGACCCCATGATGCAGCCCAAAGATCAGCGATAATGTATTCGTTCTTCGCTAGATGTAAAAAACATGATGTCAATCCAGCTGAGTGGTTAAAATACACTTTAGAAAATATCATGACCATCAACCATAAAAATATCCGAAATCTCTATCCACAGAATTACAAAAAGATGATGGAGACTAACCAATAAGAATTATTTTTTTATCCCACAATACGTGGTTGGCGGGGTGGATACCTTATGAACGACTTTTTTGAGAACGAAAATCTCGAGGAATGGACTTAAAACAATACGCAATCGTCCTTGTTAATCTTGACAAAAGGCTCGGAAGCGAAATAAAGAAAACCAGACCTTGTGTCATTATTTCGCCAAATGAAATGAACAAATTCCTGAATACGATTATCCTTGCCCCAATGACGACGAACCTAAAAAAATATCCTTCAAGAGTTTCTGTTGAACATGACGGAAAAAAGGGAATGATTGCAATTGACCAAATTCGGACAGTTGACAAAATCGGAAATCAACAAATGCAAATCTGTAGTACAGGAAACATTTGTGGACTAAGAAAGTCTTAAAGCGAATAATCACAATGATATATTAATGGCATGTGGGCAAACATTGTTTTTACACTATAATACGTTTCATTTTATGAATTATAATCTTGGGGTGAAGATTAGACCCTTTTCATTTCCATTTTTCTTTGGTTTTATTTAACATGGAGTTTTTAGTTTTTTTTAGTAGGTTTGTGCTCGATGAAAAACGGTTACTTTAAAAATAGTATAACGTATCTGTTCCTTGCTCTTTTCCTTTCGATGAAAATGGCAAGCTTCCATGTGATTACTCATGCGGATGATAAAGAGCATGCTTTACATTGTACTATTTGTGATCATATCATCACTAATAATTCTACTCCGGTAGTTACAGTAGATGATATTGAATTCGATTTTCAAATAATCGAATTTACTTCGCCGAGACAAGTAGCGAATCACTACAGTTTTGAGATCTCAAGTGAAATTGCTTCAGATCAACTCTTCTCCAGGCCTCCGCCTGCTTTACTATAAGTATCCCTATACATTTTCTAAAGATTGTCGTATCAAATTTATTTTCAATTGAATTATCTATGATTTCGGATTTCTCCGGTTTTTAAGAAATCAATTTGATCAGTAATTGATCTGATTTTAGACTTTTATTTTACAGTTCAGCTCCTTTTAATAATCGATTGTAGTCGGTAGCTATAGACTTATTTTAAGTGCTCAGGGTCTGAATGCATTCTTAGTAGCATCCAGTACTGCCATTCGTATTTAAGTATATTGATTTAGCCTTGGGTGTTGAGGTTGTGATTAGAGGTTTACTATTGAATTTCCTCTTTAGAAGTATAGGGTTTGTCGAGTCTCTAATTTATTAGAGCCAATTGTCAAATCTTATAGTTAAGCATTATGTTTTATAAATTATGGAGTGCAGGCATAGCTATTTGCTTGTGCGCTAATGTCTTTGCGCAGGATTCTTTTCAAATAAAGGGTACTGTTCTGGACGCAAATACCCTGGAGCCGATAATAGGGGCCTCCATTGTTGGGGATCAGGTATATTCGATAAGTTCAGTTGAGGGTGAGTTTCAGGTTAACAGCTTGAGTTCGGGGTCTCATACTTTTGTAATTTCTCATCTCGGTTATATTACTGGTACTGTTACTCTTACCGCTAGCTTAGATGTGCCTGTAGAAGTGTTTTTAGTGCCCTCTACTACCTCTTTAGAGGGTGTGGAAGTATACGGTGAGGGCTCAGGTGCCCGAGAAGAGGCTTCTCCGCTAGTGACTCATATTGTTTCTAAATCTTATCTGGAGAACAATAGGGAGAACAGCTTGATGCAAACCTTGGAAAAAATCCCTGGCGTGAGTACAATCAGCATTGGGTCCGGACAGTCTAAACCTGTGATTAGGGGATTAGGCTTCAACCGGGTAGTTGTGGTTCAAAACGGAATTAAGCATCAGGCACAACAATGGGGAAGCGACCATGGTTTGGAGATTGATCAATATGGTCTGGAGAACATACAAATTATCAAAGGCCCGGCATCATTACTCTATGGCTCTGATGCTATAGCAGGGGTTGTGGATATTCAAGCTCCAAGGGTACCGGCACTAAATGCACTGTCCGGAGAGGTGAATATTCTGGGAGAATCCAACAATGATTTGTTGGGAGTTTCTGCGGGTGTTCAGGCTAGAGCCGATAAATGGTTTTACCGAGGACGTCTGACCTATAGAGATTATGGTGACTACAAAGTTCCCACTGATCAAATCAACTATGAGAATTACATCTTTGATTTACATGAGAACCATTTGAGAAATACCGCCGGGAACGAGGCTAACGCTAGTTTTAGTGTGGGGTATGTTTCGGATAAGATAAAGACTGAGACTTTTATCTCCAATGTGAATGCGGAAAATGGCTTTTTTGCCAATGCGCATGGTTTGGAAGTACGAACCTCCAAGATAGATTACGATGCTTCGAATCGGGATATCGATCTTCCTTCTCATAAAGTGAATCACTTTAAAATGACCAATACCACCACTTTATATAGTGGAAATCACAAACTGAGCCTTGATGTGGGTTTCCAAAATAATCATCGTGAAGAAAATTCAGAACCTGCCCCGCACGGATTCATGCCAATGCCTTCAAACAATAAGGAAAGAATTTTTGATAAAAACACCTACGCTTTTAATTTCAAGGATCGTATTGTCATCGGAGATCAGCATAAACTAAGTGCCGGGATCGATATGGAATATCAGCATAACAACATTGGTGGATGGGGATTTTTAATTCCGGGTTTTCAAAATTTTAATGTAGGCGGTTTTGTCTTTGATGATTTTGAAATCAATCCAAATTTTCATCTCTTGGCAGGGGTGCGCTATGATTATGGTAGTATTCATACCGATGCTTATTACGACTGGTATCCTTCTCTGGTTACAAATGATCAGGGATCACAGAGTGAGGTGTTTGTACAACGTGCCCAGGATAAGACCCTTGATTTTAGTAATATCAGCGCTTCACTTGGGCTGAGTTATACCAATAGAAACACAAGCTATAAGATAAACATTGGTAAGAGCTTTAGGATGCCACTAGCCAGTGAATTAGCATCCGATGGGGTGAACTATCATATGTATCGGTATGAAAAAGGAAATTTAAATCTGGATGCTGAGGAGTCGTATCAATTGGATGTGGAATTAGCACATCATACGGATCGATTTAAGTTGGCAATAAGTCCTTTCGTAAATCTATTCTCCAATTATATTTACCTGAATCCAACATCCAAGTACTATCAGACTTTGCAAATTTATGAGTATTCTCAAAGCGAGGTCTTCAGAGTTGGAGGAGAAATCAGTGCGAGTACAGCTGTTTTTCAAAAGCTCCAATTGGAAGCTTCTGCTGAATATGTGTATTCCAGACAGACTAGCGGGGCAAAGAAAGATTTTGGACTGCCGTTTGCCCCTCCTTTGACTGGGTTTTTTACCGCCTCTTATGCTTTTGATGACCTATTGATTTTTAAGACTCCGACTCTTGGAGCGGAGTATAGAATAACCGCTGCTCAGGATGAAATTGTTCCTCCGGAAGAGAAAACTGATGGTTGGCAGGTAATGAATCTTTCCCTGTTAACGGAACTAAAGCTCTTTAATCGGACTCCGCCACTTAAAGTTCGATTCAAGCTCAACAATATATGGGATACCAAGTATTATAACCATACGAGTTTCTATCGCTTGATCGAGGTGCCGGAGCCAGGCAGAAACGTATCTCTTTCGTTGACCTTACCCTTTGGGGGAAACTGATTAACTGGAGTTCCAAGTGTCGTAATTGGGGAATTTCCTTTTCACATGATCCTACAATAGAATTTTATAACCACAAGTACATATTTAAACAACGTCAAACATGAAAACAATCATTTTTAAATCAAATCTTATGAAAGTAAATTTTAAATTTTTAGCTCTTGTCGGGGCTTTGGGACTATTGCTGCAATCCTGTAGTAATGATGATGATGCCGGTGAATTATTAATTCCCGTGATCTCAAATTTTAAGTTTGGTGAAGGTGCCTCACATACCACGGATCAAGTTGCTTATAAGGGTTCGGATATCCATCTAGAGGCGGATATTAGTGCCTCGGTGGCAGTTCAAGGTATTTCATTGGCGATTCACGCTCACGACTTGGAGTTGGAAGAAGGACAGGTTCATTGGGAATTTAACCAAGAATTCTCCGGTGTGGATTATCAGGTGATGAATCCTACCTTTCATGAGCATATAGATGTTCCTGTTAATATACCTGCAGGGGAATACCATATTGAATTAACTGTAACCGATAGCAATGGTGAGACTGCAACTGTAGAAGGTCATCTTCAAATTTTGGATCCTATTGCCTTAAGTGCTATTTCAGTTGATACTTCTGTGGTAAGAGGTAGTGATTTTCATGCAGAATTTTTAGTGAATGCAATTCACGGAATTCACGCGATTAGCGTGGATATCCATGCTCATGGAATTACACCTGGTGAAGGAGAGATTAATTGGGAGTTTGCAAAGGTGTTTGAACAGGGTTATCATGAATTAACAGAAGCGGAATTTCATGAGCATATCGATGTTCCTGCTAATGTAGCCGTCGGTGAATATCATATGGTTTTTAGCGTAGAGGATGAGCAAGGGAACATCCAAGCTTATGATACGCATCTGGAGGTAACCGAATAATCAATATTTAAATTTAATGTATATGAAATTATTTAAATTTCTAGCTATCATTTTATCTGGCGGTATTTTTATGACAGCTTGTTCCAGTGATGATGATAGCTCGGGAAAAGATCAGGAAAAACCGGAGATTAATATTGCTTATGAGCAAGGGTTTCCAAAACCCTGTATCGAACTTGTCAAAGGTCAGACCTATACTTTTAGAGCGATGGTCACGGACAATGATGCCCTGGCTGCTTATAGCCTGGACATCCATCATAATTTTGATCACCATACCCATGATGATCAGGATGGTGATTGCGCGTTGGAGGAGTTAAAACAGCCTGAAAATCCATGGATATTTATGGAGAATTACGCTATAGAAGATGGAGGGACTAATTATGAGATCACCATTGAGTTGACTGTTCCCCAGGATGTTGATACTGGAGATTACCACTGTTCATATTCGGTAACGGATCAAACCGGTTGGCAATCCAGAACTGCAGTGGATATTAAAATTATAGAATAACTAGCATCATAAATTAAAATATAAAATAACGACTCATGGAAATACGTACTATTATAAAAACTGCTCATAGCAGCTTGTGGCTCGTTGCTATACTGCTGATGGGGCTTGTAATATCTTCTTGTACCAATGATGATACTGATGTGGAGGTTGTACTGCCTGCACCGATCATTGAAAATATTGAAATCGGTTCCGGGAATAATGGCATTGGCATTATTGGACGGGACTTTCATTTTGATATGGATGTCGTCGCAGGAGAACTCCTGGGGGATATTCAGGTGAAGATTGAAGGAAAAAGTGATCAGACTTATGATCATAAGTGGTCTTTTGAAATCACCTGGGATGAATATCAAGGAATAAAAAGCACCAATGTTCACAAACATTTTAATATTCCGGCGGATGCACCGGTTGGACATTACGATTTTATAGTTATTGTAAATGATCGTAATGGAACTGTTTTGGAAGATATAAGGGAAGTGGAGTTAGTGGATGCTGCAGATTTGCCTGTGGAGCCGCTTTTATATCTTTGGACAATCCAAACCAATGAGGGTGATTCTCATTACGTCAATGAATTACTGGAAAACCCTGAAGGTGTTGAACTTTCAAAAGATGAGATTCTGACTTCTCAAATCTTTATTAAAAATGTCAAGGATGATGGAAAGCTCTATTTACTGTTGATAAAAAAACAGGCGAATCATTTTCCTGAAACTATAGGTGATATTGATTTTTCTAAAGCCATTGTTTATGATGTTTTTGAACATGAAAACAAGGAGGAGGTTTATGAATTTTCCAATGTCATTTTCGATGGAGAAGGTGGTCAGTCGAGATCCGCTCCTGAATTGACCATAGGAGCTGCTGTGGATAATAATACGCCTTCTGGAAATCCAATCAGTGGTGAAAAAAGCTGGGAATCCGGCACTTATTATTTAGGAGTGGTTTATACTAATAAAACTCACAACTTAAGTATGCATCACTTTATGGAATTTGAATTAGTTTATTAATGGTTGCTATTAAAGGTAGTTCCTGAGCTTAGGTTCCGGGCTACCTTTAATTCTTAATCAGAATTTATTGTATAATACCGAAAATGTAGGTTTTTGAGTCTGATCTTTGTGTTGTGAATTTGTGGATTTGGTGAGAATTGTAAAATAGTTATGCTTTTTAATGACTTCGTTAATCCTCTGGATCTTTGGGAAGCGTAAAGTAGAAGGTACTTCCTTTTCCAAGTTCAGATTTAATCCAAAGTTTCCCTTTGTTCTTAATAATCATTTCCTTACATAGATTTAGACCCAGTCCTGTACCTTTTTCATTCTGGGTACCATAGGTGGTATTGAAGCTGGTTTTGTCTGAAGTTAGTCCATTGATAAAGTCTGGATCCATACCCACACCATTATCGCTGATTTCTATTTGAAAAAGATTGGATTTTTCTATGGCGTGAATGTAAATCTTGCCGTTGTTTTCTGTGAATTTAATGGCGTTATTAATGATGTTTCTAAAGACAAGGTTGATTTGTTCCTTATCTACAAAGACCATGGATTTTGGTGCTATTCTTTGTTGTATAATAATCTGTTTCTTTTGCGCTTGGTCACTGAGAAGCTGAATGTTTTGTTGGGCAAGCATTCCAAGATCACAACGTTCCGGTATGGACTTAGCGCCTTTCATTTGCGCCTGCCCCCAAATTAATAGATTATTAAGAGTAAAAGAAATACTCTTGACTTGTTCGCTTAGTTGTGGAGCGAATTGCATAAAATCCTTGGCGTTAATTTGATTGTCTTTTAGTAGGTCAATCAAACCGTTTAAAGAAGCAATAGGCGCTCTTAGATCATGGGCGATAATTGAAAAGAACTTGTTTTTGGTTTCGTTGAGTTCTTGTAACTCACGCTCCCTCTTTTTTAAATCAAAGTTTTTGTTGGCCAGTAAATTGTTGAGCTTGCGCTCTAGTTTTCGACTTCTTTGGGTGAAAAACAGTATGGTCAAGAGTACAATACCTCCAAAGGAGAATATATAGATCCACAGGCGTTGTCTGTTGAGTTTCTTTTCGTTTTTTAGAATCAGGTGGTTTTCTTTGGCTATAAAGCCTAATTGGGCTTCGTTAGCAGCAATACTTTTGGAGTTTTCCAGGTTAAAGATGCTATCGTTGTAGCGTTTGAATTCCTCGTGATATCTGAGCGCCAGTTCATGTTCTCCCAATTTTTTATGGAGTAGATAGAGGGTTTGTGAACATTCTTTAAGATCTTCGAATGAGTTGAGCTGCTTTGCATTATTCAGCGCTTGATGTGCGTAATGTCTGGCTAGATCGTATTCATTAATCCCCAGATAGGTTCGTGCTATTCCGTTTAGAAGTGATGTTTTTTCTCTTTTGTCTTCAATGGTTTCATAGAGGTTTAGGGAACGCATAAAGAACCTTAGGGCCTCTTCATAATCTTTGGTCTCTACGTAGATTTGTCCTTTGACTTTTAGGGCATAGGCAAGCCAATCATGATAACCTTTTTGTTCGAATATCGGAATGCTTGCATTTATGTTTTTTAAGCCTTTTTCAAATTCTTTGGTCTTTAATTGAAAACTAGCCATGTTACTCATGGTTTCTGCCTGAGCAAGCTTGTTGTTGGTCTGAATGTTAATCTCCTGAGCTTTATCTAAAAATTCTAAAGCTTTTTTGTACTCTCTTTGAAGCCCATAGGTAATCCCCAGGTTTTCGTATATCAAACTCAAATAAGAAATCTCTTGAGGAGTTTTGTCTTCCTTATTCTTGGCTAGGTAAATTCCTCTAAGACTGTATTCCACTGAGTTTTGAATGTCACCACTATACTCGTAAAAGGTAGCAATATTGCTATAACAGATCAGCAAGTAATAGAGGCTTTGGATTTCCTCTGCTTTTTCAAGTGCCTTCTTGGCAATAAAAATAGCATTAGAATGTCGCCCGAGTTCACTTTCGTAAAAGGCGAGATTTATCAAAGCTTCTATTTCTCCTCTGCTGTAATTAATAGATTTGGACAGGGCTAGGCTTTCATTGGCATAGAAGTATATGCTATCCTTGTTGAAGTAATAATTAGAAAGGCTGTATTGGTTGATTAAATTAATGTACGCAGTATCCTTACTTTTTTCCAAAGGCAAATTGGAATAAGATTCTATAACCTTTTGAAGGCTATCCAGTTGTTTGTGTTGGGCATAGGCAAAGCCCGTACAAATCAAACAGATCAGCCAAATAGATAGGAGTTTCTGTGTCATTTAGGGAGGTGAAAGGAGCTCAGTTATACGGCATTATTATTCCTGTTTGTTAAAAGGGTATAATGACTCTTTCGCTGTGTTTTTTTAATATTAGTATTGTTAGCTATTTGTTAAACCTTATTTGGCACTGTGAACTACTCTAGTTCTATGTTTTTTAATTTTTTGAGTTTGGCTTTCCAAAGTTCAAGATCTTCATGATGCTTGTCGATGTTTTTGCGAACGTCCATTACAATAGGGTTGTCGTCATCAGCATTAATGAATTGAAGGTTGTTCTCTAATTGACGGATTTCTGATTTTACCTCATCGATTTTTCTTCGAATAAAGATCCTCTCATTTTGAATGAGATTTTCGTTGTCTGAACTGGCTAATTGATCGACTTTATTCCCGTATTTGATGAGCTCTGATTTTTGTTTTCCAAGGTCAAGTTTTTTGAATAGCGCATCTAGAACCTTGTTGAACTTACCTTCAATACTTTTTTTGTTTTGGGGAACGCTTCCCATGGATTTCCACTGAGAGATAAAGCTTTTGATTTGTTCTAAGTCTTTTTCTTTGTCTCCAGAAAGTTGGTAGGTCTTTAGGCTTTCCATGAAATCCTTCTTCTTATCATAAGCCTCAAGCTCGTCTTTGAGGTATTCATTCTTACGCTCGTGAAGACGATTGAAATAATGGTTACAAGCAGATTTAAATTCATTCCAAATCTTGTCAGAATACTTTCTGGGCACGTGACCGATTTTTTTCCAATCCGCCTGTATTTTTTTCATCAGTGGTGTGGTCTGATCGAAATCATCACTATCCTTATTCGCTTCTGCGATTTTAACCAGCTCCATTTTCTTATCTAAATTGGTGTGCTGTGCTTTTTTGAGATTTTTATAGAAGCTATTTTTGTTGCGATTGAATCGTCGTACGGCATCCTTAAAGGCAGACCAGGTTTTTTCGTTGTCTTTATAGGGGACACGTCCGGCGTTGAAGAACTCTTCACGAAGGGCTTCAATTTCTTTGATGAGCTTTTGCCATCCACTGTGGTTGTTTGCAGGTTTTTCTGTGATCACCAAGATCTTTTGAATAATCTCGAGTTTAGCGACCAAATTAACTTCGTGAATCTCATCTTGATTTTTGAAGTAATCCTGTCTTTTTTGATGAATGGTTTTGGTCGCAGCACTGAACCGTTCCCATATTTCCTCTCTATGTTCCCTGTCTACGGGGCCTAGGTCTTCCTTCCAAACTTTGTGAAGTATTTGAAGTTCTCTAAAGGCCTTGTTAGAATCCGGGATCTCAGCCAAGGCTTCGGCTTGTTCGATTATTTTAAGCTTCTCTTCGAGATTCTTTTTAAAGTCAAGGTCTCTAAGTTCCCTGTTAAGGTCCAAAAAGTCATAAAAGCGCTCTACGTGGTGATGGTAGGTACGCCATACGTCGTTGTACTGTACCCTTGGGATAGGACCGGCATTTCTCCAACGTTCTTGAAGATTTTTAAAGTGCTTGTATGTGTCATTGATGTTCTCCTCTACATTGATGAGACCTTTTAGTTTTTCTATGATCTCCAGACGAATCTCTAAATTGCTCTGTAAGCGCTCTTCCAGGCTTTTATAATAGTGGTTACGCTTTTCTCTGTAGATACCATAGATTTCGTTGAAATTCTTTTTGGTAGAGGAGGTGTAGCTGAAATCAATTTCATTGCCGCCATCTGCTACAAAATCATCTCGCTTTTGTTCATATAAATCCTGATACTTTAAATCGAACTCCGATTTGATCTGTTCAACATGTGTTTTTATAGCTTGAACCCGTTGCTTGCTCACCAAATTACCTAGCTCTTCAACAAGTTTCTCCATATTCATCGCATGATAGTCCAAAAGTGGGATATTATGGCGATCCTTATTTCCCTCATCCTCGGCATCTTCTGCGTTGGATTGGTCAATTTCATTATGAGCATCCTCGTCCTCAGCATTTTGCTTTGGTTCTTCTACGACATCTTCTTGTTCCTTAGGAGTTTGATCCTGCCGGGTTTCTTGTGGCTCTGATGTTGTTTCTACTGTGGTTTCTTGCTTTTTCTCTCCATCTGCATCTTGCAGGTTATCATTTTTTTCGTCTAACATTATCTAAATGTTTATGGTTCATCAATGCTTTGATGTTGAAAGATACTAACAAGTCTGAAATTAGCCAAGTGTTTTAGCAGGAAGTGTGAAATATTTAATAACAAAGTATAAAGTTGTTGGATGGTTCTCTCACAGTGATTTGCGTCTGAAATCGAATTGGTTTTTAAAGGTCAAGATTACGCTTAATTGATGCGATTGTTAAAGGGGGTGAGACCGCTATTTTTTGGATGAAATTCTGAAGATTCTTCTGTTTTTTATAGGTTTTACCAATTGATGTCAAGTCTCGTTTAGAACCCGAAGTCTTAACAATTCGTTATTATGAATTGTATACATAATTGTGTATTTTTCAGGAGTATTTTTACAACAAATCTTTAAAGAATCAAGATTTGTTAAGATTTGTGTCATTGTGGTAATTTATCGTAGGATAAATTATATAGATAACAATTAGAGCGAATCGATCGATATGAATCCTATCTTTCGAATGGTAAAATTTAATGTTTAACTAAAAAACAGCATATAATGGAGAGCATGAATGGCAAGGATAAGTCTAATGGCGCATGTCCTTTTTTAAGTGGTAATTCGAATCAATCCGGTGGTGGAACCCAAAACGATCACTGGTGGCCCAATAAGCTTCGTCTCAACATACTTCGTCAAAATTCATCGTTATCCAATCCCATGGGTCAGGATTTTGACTATAGAAAGGAGTTTGAAAGCTTGGACTTTGAGGCCTTAAAGCAAGATTTAAGAAACTTGATGACCGATTCTCAAGATTGGTGGCCTGCTGATTTTGGTCACTATGGTGGGTTGTTTGTTCGTATGGCATGGCATGCTGCGGGAACCTATAGAGTTGGTGACGGTAGAGGAGGAGCAGGAACAGCTCAACAGCGTTTTGCTCCTTTGAATAGCTGGCCGGATAATGTGCTTTTGGACAGGGCTAGACGTCTTCTTTGGCCAGTGAAACAAAAATACGGCAGAAAGATTTCTTGGGGAGATTTGATGGTGTTGTGCGGAAACGTAGCTATGGAAACTATGGGCTTCAAAACTTTTGGTTATGCAGCCGGGCGAGAAGATGTATGGGAGCCTGCAGAAGATGTATATTGGGGTTCTGAAACAACCTGGTTGTCTGATGAACGTTATACAGGTAAGAGAGATTTGGAAGATCCATTAGCCGCAGTGGTTATGGGATTAATATATGTTGATCCGGAAGGTCCGGATGGAAACTGGGATCCTTTGGCGGCAGCAGTTGATATCCGAGAGACTTTTGGTCGAATGGCAATGGATGATTATGAGACTGTAGCACTAATTGCCGGGGGGCATACCTTTGGTAAAACGCATGGTGCAGCATCACCGAAAGATTATGTAGGTCCAGAGCCGGAGGCTGCTCCTATAGAGCAACAAGGATTAGGATGGAAGAATAGTTATGGTACAGGAGTTGGTTCACATGCCATTGGTGGTGGTCCTGAGGTAACTTGGACACAGACCCCTACTGAGTGGGATAACGCCTTTTTCAGAAACTTATTTGAATATGAGTGGGATCCACATATTAGCCCTGCCGGAGCTAGACAATGGATAGCGAGGGATGCCGAGGAAAATACACCTGATGCGCATGATCCTACTAAAAAACACAGGCCGACAATGTTGACCACGGACCTTTCTTTACGAATGGATCCGGCTTATGGTAAAATATCAAGACACTTTTATGAGAATCCCGATGAATTTGCTGATGCTTATGCTCGTGCATGGTTTAAGCTGACACACCGTGATATGGGGCCAATTACCCGCTATTTAGGGCCTGAAATCCCTAAAGAAGAATTGGTGTGGCAAGATCCAATTCCGGCAGTGGATCATATTCTTGTGGAGGCTGCCGATGTTTGGGCATTAAAACAAAAGATCGCTGAATCCGGCTTGTCGATTCCTGAATTGGTTTCAACCGCTTGGGCTTCCGCTTCTTCATTCCGCGGTTCAGACAAACGTGGTGGTGCCAATGGTGCTCATATTCGTTTGGCTCCTATGAAAGATTGGGAAGTGAATAACCCTACTCAGTTGCGTAAGGTATTGAATGAATTGGAAAATATTCAGAATGACTTTAATGCTTCACAAGCCGGAAACAAAAAAGTTTCATTGGCGGATTTGATCGTTATAGCAGGTAGTGTAGGGGTAGAGATTGCAGCCAAAAGGGCCGGTCATGATGTCACTGTGGAGTTCACTCCGGGACGTATGGATGCTTCTCAAGAGCAAACTGATATCCTTGGATTCGAATACCTGCGACCAGCAGCAGACGGCTTTAGGAACTATAGAAAAACCAAGTTTAAAGTTTCTACCGAAGAATTACTGGTTGACAAAGCGCAGTTGTTGAACTTGACGGCTCCGGAGTTAACAGTACTTGTAGGTGGAATGCGCGCATTGAATACCAACTATGATGGTTCTAAACACGGACAGTTTACCAATCGTCCTGAAACCTTAACCAATGATTTCTTCTTGAATCTATTGGATATGAGAACGGTTTGGGAACCGATATCTGAAGATGAAGAACTTTTCGAGGGGCGTGATCGAACTACAGGTGATGTTAAATATACAGCTACCAGAGCAGATTTAATCTTTGGATCAAATTCAGAACTTCGTGCACTTGCAGAGGTATACGGTAGTGCTGATGCTGAAGAGAAGTTTGTCAATGATTTTGTAAAGGCATGGACCAAAGTAATGAATCTAGATCGGTTTGATTTGCTATAAGCAATGATTCGATAACATTATAATAAATAGATCCGGGGAGTTAAAAGACCTCGGATTTTTTTTGTTTAGTATTCGTATTGACCATTAGCGTTGGAATCAGTGTTGGTAGTCTCGTTTATTTAGCCCCGTCATTCCATATTTCCCATGCTGCTTCAGCTTGTAACTTGAGCATTTGATGACCGTTGACGGCAGTAGCACCATTGGCTTGTGCTTGTTTCATAAAGCTGGTCGTTTTTGGATTGTAGATCAGGTCAAACACCAAATGTTCTTTGGTGATGTATTGATAAGGAATGTCTGGTTTGTTCTCTATATTAGGGAAGGTTCCTAATGGTGTACAGTTAATGATAAGGGTGTGCTGCTCCATGATGTCTTTATTCAATTGATCGTAACTCCATTTATTTTCTGAAGCCGTTCTTGAAACAAATTGACAGTGTAGGCCTAAGGATTTCAAAGCAAATTCAACGGCTTTAGAAGCTCCTCCGGTTCCAAGTATAAGTGCCTTTTGGTGCTGTTTTTTTAAGTGGGGAGCAATGGAACGTTCAAATCCAATCACATCGGTGTTGTAGCCTTTAAGTCCGTTTTCCATAACTTTTACAACATTAATAGCTCCAATAGCCTCTGCTTTAGGATCCACTTCGCTCAGATAGGGGAATATGGCTTCCTTATATGGGATGGTAATATTAAAGCCTACCAGACCTTCTGTATCTTTGACAATGGTTGCGATGTCCTCGATTTGTTGGACATCAAAGTTTACATAGCTATGGTCCTTAAGTCCTAAGGTTTCAAATTTTTCAGTGAAATAACCCTTTGAAAAGGAATATGAGATGTTTCTTCCAAGGAGTCCAAATTTTCTACGCATTTTTTCTTGTTTTTTGTCCATACCATTCTAACCCTAGTACTATGGCAATACCAAAGATAATAAATCCCATAGCAGCCCAGGTTTCACTGCTGGCAAAGTTTGGAAAATAACGTTGGTAATTGGCAATTACTTCTTCTCCTGTGGAATCTAATAATACTTGACCATCAAGGCCGTATTTGTATATGTTTTGTTTCCAAGGCCAAACCACACCTAAGGAGCCTATGATAAATCCTAGAATAATGGCAGTCGTTCTGTTTTTAAAATTTTTTAAAACGTAGCTCAGAATATGAGATAAACTCACCAAACCTACTATTGAACCCAAGGAGAACACCGCAAGAATCGATAATAAACGCATGCGCTCAGGGCTTTGAATGGCTTCCAAGTTCCACTTAATAAGATCAGCAAAAGTGTCGTAGAGGGCGTTGACGGAATCAACCAATAGTAGGACGTAGTTTCCGATTAGGATCAGTATAAAGGATCCTGATAAGCCCGGTAATGTCATTCCCGATACGCTGATTACTCCGCAAAAGAAGACAAAAAGTAAGTTGTCATTTTCCTTGGCAGGATTGAGATAACTCACCGAGGCGCCCGCAGCGATCCCTATAATGCAAAAGAGAATCGTTCTTTTATTCCAATAATCAAAATCCTTGGCGATATAGTAAATGGAACCGAGAATCATTCCAAAAAAAGCAGCCCATACATACAGCTCCTTTTGTTGGATGAAATAATCCAATATCTTAGAAACACTAAAGTAACTCACAATCATACCTGCCAAAAGCAGGCTTAGAAAGCGTCCGTTTATATAGGTGAAAAAGCTTTTAAAACGGCCGTTAATCAGCAGTTTAAAAGCCTTTAGATTGACTTTTTGAAACGAATAGATGAACTCTTCATAAAAACCTGCCACAAAAGCAACCACACCACCTGATACTCCCGGTACCTTATTCGCGGCACCCATAGCCAATCCTTTTATAAAAAGAAAAAACTTATCCGATAGTGTCCTGGTGGGTTGTATCATTTTATTGGGTTTTGATTTTTCTGAATCGTAGTTATGTTGCTTTTAGTGCATAAGTTAATGAATTGGTCTTAGTTTCTAGTCGTTCTTTACAGTGGCTACTTTTTCTAATAAGAAGATGGTTAAAAACCCTATAATTGCAAGTCCTATTGCCCAAAGTATTTGTGGGTCACCCTGGTAATTAAATGGGCTTGTGCTTTTGTCAAGTATGATGGTTTTATCTCCAATTTTCTTTATCTCTGTAACGATTTTCCAAGGCCATATCTTGTTTAAGGAACCTAAAATAAAACCTGTCAATATCGCTAGAGTAAGATTCTCAAAGTGTGTGAATAGATACTTAAGTAATCGCGCAAAGCTCAAAATCCCTACGATAACACCTAACACAAATACACCGACGGTCTTAAGGTCAAACGCGCTTAATGCACCAAGAATAGTTCCATAAGATCCTAGAAGTAGTAATATAAAGGCTCCGGATATACCTGGTAGTATCATGGCACAAATCGCTAGGGCTCCGGATAGAAATATATAGGGGTAACTACCGTGTTGATCCATGGCGCCAAGGGTAGTGATGAAATAAGCAATTATGGCGGCTAAAATAAAGCCAACTACGGCTCTCACATCCCATTTTTTAATTTGTTTTCCGACAAAGAAGATGCTCGCAACAACGAGTCCAAAGAAAAAGGACCATACCATTATAGGGTATTCATCCAACAGCCAGTGCATTAATTTAGCGAGGGATAAAATACTGATGGCTATACCCAAAAGTAGGGCAGTCATAAAATTGCCATTCACGTGTTGCCAAGCTTTTTTAATCCCTTCTGTTCTTAAGATTTTAAGTGCTTGAAGATTGATATTGTTTATTGAAGTAATAAGTTCTTCGTAAATTCCTGAAATAAAAGCAATGGTTCCACCAGAAACACCTGGTACCACATCTGCTGCTCCCATCGCAATACCTTTAAGGCATATAACGAGGTAGTTAATGAATGTTCTCTGCATTATTATGTTCTTAGGCGAACAAAAATAGTAAATTTAAATCGAGGGGTTTTTAAAACTGCTAATAATATTTTTTACCGCATTTTGAGTGTAAATCGATGGAAAAAGTATTTCCAAGGTTTCTTTTTCTTCGAAATTGTGTTCAAGTGCTTTTTTGAGGTAAAAATCCCCATTCTCTTGCTCTTGTAACATATAGTACATTCCCGCCAGACGGTACTCAACATCAGCGTGTTCCGGATAGAACTCTAAAGCTTGCAAAAGGTAATCCACCGCCACATCACAGTCGTTATTCTCCAACATTAAATCAGTCCAAGATATAAAGGTCTGCAATTCGTAATTCCCAAGTTTTAGGGTTTTCTCATAGGCTAAGCTCGCCTCCATATACAGATTCATATGTTGGTTTATTGTGGCACATCGCTTCCAATAAAGTACGTTCTCGCTATCTATGTTGATCGCCTTGTTGATGTAGTGTAAGGCTTTCTCATAGTCTTTTTGTTTGTAATAAAAATCTGTGATAGCAATCCATCCTTTGTCTAAAAGTGGATCCTCATGTACCGTTTTATAGTAGAATTTTTTAGCAAGTTTTTTGTTGCCCAATTTTTCATGGCACTTACCAATTCTAAGGTATGCAAAGGAGGTAGGATCATCTAACTCTAAAGTGATCTCGTAGTTCTCTATGGCTTCATTATACCGTTTTAAACGCTCCAAGGTGCGTCCTTTTTCCAAATAAGCACCAACAAAGGTGTCATCTGAATAAATGGCAAAGTCAAAGCAAGACAATGCTTCCTTGTACATGTCTTTGATTACAAACTGTTTTCCTAGCTGATGCCAGGCTACTTCGCAGTAAGGGTTTCTGTTTAAATAATCGTTTAGGAACTCTATAGCACCGTCGAAGTCCTCTAAATAATCAAAACAATAAATGACATTATACAGGGCTGAATAATCTTCAAAATCTTCTGATAAACACTCAACAAATGCATTTTTGGCCGATAGGTAATCGTCCACAAAAAGGTACTCCATTCCGAGTAGGGAATAGATATCTGCATTGTCATCAGTCATAGAAAGGGCTTGTCTTAAGAGTTCAATAGCCGTTTTGTGATCGTCTTGTTTAGAGTGAATATTGGCTTTTTGAATGTATATCTCTTCATTATTAGGTTCTAGAAGTTGTATGTCTTCCAGTAGGCCTTCAGCTTGGTCAAAATGATTTTCAAATACGAGTATCTCTACCTTGAGGAGCTTTAGCTCCGATGAGGCTGGATGCTGTTGTAAACTTATTTGAAGTGCTTTTTTTGCCAGAGATACTTTTCCGATATCCAAATAATGATGGATAATCTCCTGAAAATCTTCCGAGTCAAAAAAATACACATCATTGGTCTTCAACATGGATTCGAATTTCTGTAATGGAAGGTTATGATCTTCGTGAGCACTAAATGGCATAGGCATGCATTTTTAGATTTCTACGTTAATAAAGTTAGGATTTGTAAAGGTACAATACGGCCCTTACCCTCCTTTGTTATTAACAATTTAGTTAACATTCTTATTTCTCCAATCCTCTAGGAGCTCGATAATTATAGCACATCCTTGCTTTATTTCTTCATCGGATATGGTCAGCGGTGGCGTTATGCGTATCGCTTTTCCTTCAAATAAAAGCCAAAATAGGATCAATCCTTTCTTGGCGGCTTCTAGGATTACATAGTTGGCAATATCTTCATTCTCCACAATAGGTGCCAACATTAAACCTCTTCCTCTAATCTCAGTAATCAAAGTGTGTACCAAAAGCTCCCTAAAAAGTTTTTCTTTCCTAAGGGTTTCATCTTGCAAATTGGAAGTTGTCAGCTCCTTAAGAGTTGCGAGTGCTGCAGCTGCTATCACTGCATTCCCGCCAAAGGTTGTGATATGTCCCATTTTAGGGTTTTGCATGAGTAATGCCATCCTGTCAGCAGAGGCTGTAAATGCGCCTACAGGCATTCCTCCGGCCATTCCCTTTCCTAATACCAGTATATCAGGTACCATGCCGTAATGCATAAAAGCAAATAGCTTTCCGGTACGTCCAAACCCCGGTTGTATTTCATCGAGGATCAGTAGAGCACCCACCTGCTCACAGCGTTGTTTTACCTTTTTGAGGTAATCGTTTGTGGGTACTATAAAACCTGCGCCACCTTGAATGGTCTCTAAAACCACTGCAGCTGTATCTTCGGTGATCTGTTGTAAGTCTTGCGGATTGTTGAACTCAATGTGTTTAATACCTGGCAGTAATGGTCTATAGGCCTGAGTGCGTTCTGGGAAGTCCATAAGGCTTAAAGAGCCTTGAGTGTTTCCGTGGTATGCACCTACTGCGGCTATGATTTCACTTCTTCCTGTGCTGCGTTTGGCCAGTTTCATAGCACCTTCCATAGCCTCTGTTCCGGAGTTTACCATATAGGTTGTCTGTAAGGAGTCTGGAAGTTGTTTCGCTAGCAACTTGGTAAATTCAACAGCGGGTGTTTGGATGTATTCTCCATACACCATCACGTGCATATAAGAAGCAGCTTGTTTTTGAACAGCCTCAACGATCTTTGGGTGACTATGCCCTAGAGTATTCGCTGAAACGCCTGCTACAAAATCTAAATGTGCTTTTTGATTACGGTCGTAAATATAGGATCCCTTGGCGTGGGAAACCTCCAAGGCCAGCGGACTTGGTCCTGTCTGAGCTTGGTACTTAAAAAAATCCTCCTTCATGATCTCTTACCTTATGTTCCTTTTTCTTCTTTTTTCTTTTCTTCTACGCTGAGTTGCTGTTCCTCAGGGGCTAGGTTCGGGTTGTCGAGATCTATGGAATGATCGACTCCTTGAATTACAGGGAGTACTATTTCATTATCCTCCTTTGAAAAGAGATCATCAACGCTTTGTATCATTTCATCTCCCCTCCAATAAAAGCCCCTGAATTTCCGTGCGTTCACGGGCATTTCTGCGTCTGGATATATCTTTCCTTCTACATTGATAAAGGAAGTGGTATTGTCAATCTCATTGTTCTCCATAATCATCTGAATGAGCCCACAAACCCTCTTGTCAATACCGACGAATTCATCATCGTCATTCCACAGGTAATAAATGAGTTCAGCATTTTTGACAATATTGACCACTCTAAGTTCATTCTCTTCAAACAAACCATAGAGGGTTTTTCCTTTGATTTGATTGTAACCTTGTTTTAAGCTGTCCTTGAAAGTGACACCACTTAAGGAATCCTTTTGTATGATAAAGGCATTATCCCAAACCTTTAACGAATCCAATTTTTCAGTGACTGTATTGGATACAATGTGAATACTGTCTCCTGTCATTTGGGTTTTCCCGCTCCACAGTACTGGTCTATAAGCCGCCAACTTGTTTTCCGGGGCACCCGCTGGTATTGAAGAAATCAGCTGAATTAAGCCTGTTTGTTCATTGGTGTGAATGGAATCACATTTACCGCTGAGATCGGTCTTGAAGAAACGCGCATCTCTAAAGGCACGTATCACACGTTGGTTTTCCTTACCGGTAACCATTAAGGTGTCGGCATGAATGTACATCGAGTCCTTCTCGTATAGCGTAATGGCTAAGGCTCTTTTGGTAACAAGTACCGAATCTTTTGCCTTGTATACCTCGGCGTAATGACCTCTTAAAACACCATCGTTTACCGTGTCTATAACCTTGATGTTATTAGTCGCTGAAGCAAATTCAGTGGCCTTGTCAAAATACAAGCTGTCTCCAAAAATGATACGCTGGCTATAGTCAATTCTGGTATTTTTAAGCCCATAGCCTTGTTCTGCGATGGTGTTGTAAAACCCACGTTCAAAGTACATTTTATAATCCTCGCCTATAATAGTGGTAGGGCCGTACATATAAGCATTTTTGGTGATGGTGTAATAATCCATCCGAGCAGAATTTACAGTGTAGTCCGGGTGGGTAATCTTGACATCGGTTTTGAACTCGTACTTATCAATATCCATATAGTACCGCCCTTTAATACTGGTAAGGGTGTTGGCACTGTCTTTTACTGTTCCAAAGTTCTCGTAATAAGCTTGTTGAGTTTCCCTATTAAATTCGAGTTCATCGGTGCTTAGGGTCATGCTGTTGTTTCTGAGTACTACGCTGTCTTTGGCCAGGGCAATTTTAGTTTCTCCATTGTATTCCACATAAGCACTATTCATACGAATAGAATCCCCTTGTTGGAAATAGACGTTACCGTAGGCTTCGATTCTGTTATCGGCCTTGTAAAGAACGGCGAGATCACACCACATATCTGCACCTTCGTGACGAAATTGTACCTGTTGTTTTTCGTCCTTGTTGAAGATAGTAGCCCCAGGATATCGCTCCTCATCTAGGTTGATATCTCCTCCGTAAACAATCTCAATTTTCTTTTTCCCTTGTGTGTTTGGTGTTTGCGCTAGAAGCGGAATACAAAATAGCAACAGGAAAAGATGTAAAATGGTCTTAATCAAACTGAATCTAATTTTGCCACAAAAATAAAGCTTTTTGAGGTAGCTAAACTTATGTTTTGACGAATTTAAGGAAAAGCATTGGATTTTTTAAAATTCAACTCCTAAGCAGTTCACTTTTGTACCACTGAGTTCCACAATTTTTGTGATTCCAAGTTCCTTAAACGCCTCACGGTTTTACGCTTAAATACCCGTTGATATCTTGTCGATTTTAAGGAGAAACCGCCCTGGGCTGTGATAGTATTTGTTGTGTTTTCAAGCTATCATTACCGGATTTCTGCTCCAAGAGCTGTGCGTTGAAAAAGCTGTACTTAGGGGAATTATCCCGACTAAAGGTGATGCGTTCTACGGAGACTAACCTTCCTGGTATAAAAGCACCATACCAAAGTGAGTCCGGCTGTCGTTTCCAAGTGATCTGATAGATTCGAGATCCTATAGGGAAATCGCTTCCCTGGTAGTTCATTGCGTAGTTCGCACCTGTTTTGTTGGCGTATAGTGTTGACATCTGGTTTTCGTTCAGGTCAACAGCTGTGGTTAACGCCTGGAGTAACAAGGGATTCTCCCCTAAGTCACTAAGTTTTGTAATGGATGCTTTTTGATTTAAGACAATTGGCTTTGGCTGACAACCAAATTGGAAGCATAGCAGGATGAATGTCAGGTATTGAATTGTATTTGATCTTTTCATTATAGTGGTTTATGTAGTTGAATTAAATTTAATGGGATGGTAAACACATTGTCATTGTCTTTTACAGGACTGTGGCAACGAATACATTGTTGAACAAAGTCAGCTGTATCTCCATAGGGCTTTAGTTGTTGGCCTTTCCATCGTGCCCATCCCCAACCTTGAGTATCGGCGTATTTTACTGCATTCTTAATCATATACTCAACGTGGATAAAGTTACCGGTTGTGATTAGCCCTTCCTTGGTCTGTTTTTGTTTCCACAGTACCTTGGCGAGTATACTGCCATCTGGCCATGGGTTGGTCTCTTTGTTCCTGATGGCATTGACGGCTTGATCATTACCAAAAATGATTCGAATAGTACCGTTGTCAAATCGATCTGTTGTACTGATAACTTTCCAGTTTCTGTAATCGGGGATATAGGCAATACCATTGGGCGACTTTTCGACCCAGCTGTAATCCTTACGAGCGGTTTTTGCATTTTTGTCTTGGTCTGAAATCTTGGTGTCCATAGTTTTCTGTTGTTGTTTTGCGCTGTTGTCGAGAAGTGGCCTGGAGGTGATCCCACTTAGATAGTTTTTGATAATCTCCATTTGTGCTTCACTTATCCTAGATGATGGATGAACCACGGTGTAGCTTGGCAACGGCATTTCTCCAGCCATTATTTTGTTGAGACTATAGTATAAGGTTCCCTTTCGTTTGGCATCACTAAGACTATCCCATTTGGAGAAATTAACAAGTGTCGATCCCTTTTTGATGTGGGAGTTCACTACAAAATTAAAAGGGGTAATTTTGTCATACCAAGATAATTTTGGGCTGGAGGAATGGCAATTAAAACATGAGTTTTCCAGAATTTTGTTTATAGCTACTGGAACACCTTCAAGTACTAAGGGTTCTCTGTCGAATTCAATTTCTTTATAATCGGGTCTGATTAATTGGAGGGAGATAAACCCGAGAATGACACCCACCAATATGATAGTTCCTCTTTTCATAATTCGTTTTATATCTGATTACTTTTGAAACCAAAAGTATCTCTAGTTGGGGTGCTTTAAAGTTGAAAAGTGGTTCAAGCGGAGTAATTTAGACTTGAAGCCGAATATTTTTAGCTGAATCTTTATTATAACTTTTGAGATTACTGTAATTTACAGTGGTTTTTAAATGATTCTCTCTAAAGCTAAAGTTAGAATGCGTAACAAAGGTCCACATAAAATTATTCTATTTTGTTTAAGTGCAACGGTAGTCATTGTTTCAATAGTGTTGTTTTATGCTGTTTATCAATCTGCGAGAGATCAGTTATTGGACAATAGGCTTAAATCAGGAGAAAGGGAAGTACGAGAGATTGGAAGATTGTTGGAATATCAGTTAAGATCCGGTCTTTCAAAGGAGCAGGTGATAACCAATCTTCAACAAAGTATTTTAAATACGGATGTAGCCACGGAGTTTATCTGTATGTACAACACTGATGGGGTAGAATTGTGCCATCCTAATCCTGCCTTAATTGGCCATCAAATTACCATGGAGGATTCTTATCTTCATAAGTTGAACAGCCGGAGCTCAAAAGCTTTTCTGGAGGTGTTGCAAGATGGTATATCGAGATCAGGGATCCGTAGTTTTCAAAATGATCCCAAACGAAATTCAGAAATAGTTACCATATATCCTGTAGAGGGTACAGATTGGCTGGTGGCTTCCCATCTGAATATTGATGCCATGCATATGCAGCTCGCCTCATTGTATAACAAATTTTTGGTTGTTTTTATTTTTGGAGTATTATTAATTATTGCACTTAGTTATGTGTTAATACGCTTATCGTATCGCAAGTATGAACACTTGGTGAATAAACAAATGGCTGGCCTTAATCAAGAAGTAGATCTACTAAATACTTTAAATCAACAATTGTTAAGTTCCCAACAATGTCAGGAGGTCAAAACCAACTTGGGGCAGGGTGAGTCCAATGCTAAACAAAGGATCATTACCTATCACAAGGATGAGATGATAGCCATAAATACCGATTCAATTGCCTATGTGTTTTTACATAATGGACTAAGTTTCTTAAGAACTTTTTCCAATGAGGATTATGCTGTAAATGGTAGTCTGGATGAGGTGTATAAGCAATTGGATACTGATCGCTTTTACCGTGTGAATCGGCAATTGATTATCAATATCTCCTCGATTAAGTCGATCTATATTTATGGTAAAAACCAACTGAAATTACTGGTAGATCCTATTTTTGATCAGGATGTACTGATTAGTAAAAACAAGGTTGCTGCTTTTAAGAAATGGTTGGATAGGTAAGTGCAATTTCTTTTAATCTTTTTGCTTAATTTCTGATAGGATCAAAAGGGTGGTGGGGTTGCCGTAGGTAATTAAGGTGTCTACAAAATTTTGTAAGTGTTCTTGGTCTTTTAGAAGGGCTTTAATATGGATGTTGTAAGGTCCTGTTATGCGGTGTGCATACTCGACTTCTTTGAATCCGTGGATTTCGTTTAGTACCAAGTTTAATTTACCGTCAAATATCTTCAGAAGGATGAATACCTCCATGGTGTATCCTAAGCGCTTGGTATTTATTTTTAGGGTGTAGGATTCAATGATTCCGGTGTCTTCAAGTTTCTGAACGCGTTCTCGAATTGAGGAGGAGGAAAGGGAAATTTTTCGGCCTATCTCTGCATAGGAGTATCTCGAATTTTGTTTTAAAATTTCGATTATTTGTAAATCTATTGTATCAACCATTTTTTCGAGTGTTGTTTGTATAAAAATACAATTTTTCAACCGTAAATACTTCGATTTTCCATTTATTCAATTTTTGATTCAGTGGTAATTCAAATAATTTTGTTGTTCTAATAGATCGCTTAGTTTTACCCTAATAGTTATGGATTATACATTGCTTTTTTGTTTGGCCACCGGAATTTTTGCTGGATTTTATGTGCAGACGGTTGTAGGTTTTGCGGGTACATTGGTGTCGTTACCTCTATTACTGCTTGCGATGCCTTTGCCTGATGCCATCGCATATGTTTCAATATTTTACTTCTTCTCCAGCGTTAGCTTAGTTTTTAAAGAATGGAAAAACATAGATAAGCAGGTCATTCTAAAAATAACGACAGCAACCATTATCGGGATTATAGTAGGGGTATTGGTGCTTCGTTTTTCGAAACCTTTAGTTTTAAAAAGAGCCTTGGGTGTTTTTATTATTCTATATGTTCTATATGTTGCGACAGGTAGGTGGAAATTAAAGTTGAATAATGTAGGGACTGCCGGTTTTGGTGCCATGGCTGGCTTTTTCTCTGGAGTGTTTTCTACCGGAGGTCCCCTTTATGTGATTTGTGTGGAAAACTCAACCTCCTCAATCAGGGTTTTTAGAGCAACTATGATCGGTATATTTGGTCTGGTAACTCTTGTTCGGGTTCCAGCATTAGCTGTTAGTGGTATATTAAATTTCAGCCATTTGAAAACCAGTCTATTGATACTTCCCGTTTTTCTTCTCGCACAGTATATGGGTAAGTTAACCTTTAAGAATATCAATGAGGGATTGTTTAAAAAGTCATTGTTATGTCTATTGTGTATCTCTGCCTTAGGGATGTTTTTTTAGATTAGACTTTTAATTCAAAGGATAATCTCCATCTCAAATTACGCAATGAGCTTAATATCAGTAGCTATTTTTGTTGATAATTCAAGGGTTAATTACTTCCTGGTCAGTGATAAGGGAGTTCGTTATACAAATCACATCATTCCCTTTTTTAGATTCCATTGATATAAAAAGCAAAACCGATCCAAGGGACCGGTTTGTGCTTAAATTTGTGTAAAATATATAACCTAGATGATTCGTTTCTAGTTTACCTATGAATTGTTTGAGTTCTGTCTGGACCAACAGAAACAATTTTAATAGGCACTTCTAATTCTTTTTCTAAGAATTCGATATAATCGTTCAATTCTTGTGGAAAGTCTTTCTCAGAGCTAAGCTTAGTAAGATCCTTTGCCCAACCTTTCATCTCGGTATACACAGGGCTTAGGTTTTCCGGTTCTATGTTATACGGCAAATGCTCGATAGTCTTTCCATTGTATTTATAAGCAGTACAAACTTTAAGGTTTTTGAATCCGCTAAGTACGTCAGCTTTCATCATCATAAGTTGTGTAACTCCGTTGACTTGTACAGCGTATTTTAAAGCTACCAGGTCTAACCATCCGCAACGTCTTGGTCTACCTGTAACGGCACCAAATTCGTTTCCGATTTTAGCCATCTTTTCTCCATCCTCATCGAATAGTTCAGTAGGGAAGGGCCCGCTACCAACTCTGGTAGTGTAGGCTTTAAAAATTCCAAATACTTCTCCAATTCTGTTAGGAGCTACGCCAAGTCCGGTACAAGCTCCTGCAGCAGTAGTGTTTGAAGATGTTACAAAAGGATAGGTTCCAAAGTCAATATCCAGTAAAGATCCTTGTGCTCCTTCTGCCAGTATAGTCTTGTTATTCTTTAATGCTTGGTTTAGATATTCTTCACTGTCGATAAATTGAAGTGTTTTCAACTCTTCTACAGCTTGGAAGAATTCAGCTTCCAGCTCCTCTAGGTTGTATTGAATATCTACATCGTAGAAATCAATCATAGCCTGGTGCTTATCAGCCAATGCTCTGTAACGATCTTCAAAATCAGCTAATTCCAGATCGCCGATTCTAAGTCCATTTCTACCTGTTTTATCCATGTAAGTTGGCCCAATCCCTTTTAGGGTAGAACCGATCTTAGCTTTACCTTTCGAGGCTTCAGAAGCAGCATCCAAAAGACGGTGGGTAGGAAGGATTAAGTGTGCCTTTCTAGAAATAATAAGCTTTTTCTTGTAATCAATATTGAATTGTTGAAGACCTTCAAGTTCCTTAACAAATACAACGGGATCAATTACCACTCCATTGCCGATGACATTTATGGAATCTTCGTGGAAAATTCCGGAAGGAATGGTTCTTAAAACGTGTTTGATGCCGTCGAATTCTAAAGTGTGACCAGCGTTAGGCCCTCCTTGAAAACGGGCAATAATATTGTAGTTTTTGGTGAGAACGTCTACGATTTTACCTTTTCCTTCGTCTCCCCATTGTAGTCCAAGTAGTAAATCTACTGCCATTGTCCGTAAATAAAATTATTAATTTTTTTGATTTTTTGTTCCGTAGAAATAGAGAGAATGATTGTCAATTTTAATATCAAAAACCTCTTCTATTGTTTTTTTGATGTTTTGTATGCGTGGATCACAAAACTCCATAACCTCTCCAGTGTCAGTAAGGATTACGTGATCGTGTTGTTTGTCAAAATAAGATTTCTCATAGTGCGCTTGATTTTGACCAAACTGATGCTTTCTGACCAAGCGACATTCCAATAATAACTCAATAGTGTTGTATAAAGTTGCTCGAGAAACCCTATAATTTTTGTTCTTCATTTTGATGTAGAGTGATTCTATATCAAAATGTTCCTCACTCTGGTATATTTCTTGTAAGATGGCATAACGCTCAGGAGTTTTCCTGTGCTTATTATCTTCTAAGAAGCTGGTGAACACATTTTTAACGATTTCTTGATTCTTATCTGTCGTCATGATCAGGTCTGCAAATTAAACTACAAAGGTAGTGTTTAAAATTAAATTCGTCTCACTTTATCGATTCCATTAATCTTTTTGAGATTTTCTAACAATTTTTTCAAGATGGTTTTATTTTTAACCTCAATGGTTATCTTTCCGGAAAAGACACCTCCTTCAGTTTCAAAGTTAATACTTTTCATGTTTACATGCATGTTACTGGATATTACCTTGGTGACGTTGTTTACAAGGCCGAGGTTGTCAAGTCCTTCCAATTTGATGATTACAGTAAACTCCTGCTGTGTGGAGTCAATCCACTTGGCGGCGATAATTCTATAAGCGTAATTGGATTGTAAACTAATGGCATTAGGACAATTCTTGGTATGCACCTTAATCCCTTCATTAACGGTAATAAATCCAAAAACATCATCACCTGGAATAGGGGAGCAGCATTTGGAGAACGTATAATCCAGTTTTTCTTCCTCTTTACCGAAAACTAAAGAATCGTAGTTGTTGGTAACCTCTTCTTTATGAATCTCCTCTGCTGTGGCAGGTTTACGAATCCTGTTTTTAAAGAAGTTAATAAAGGTATTGTTTCTGGAGGCAGCAAATTCCTTTAACTTTTGGTTGTCAATGGTATTGATCCCTACACGGAAAAATAAGTCCAAACTGGTTTTGAGCTTAAAGTAAACCACCAAATCATTCACCGTTTTTTCGTTAAGGGTGATTTTGAGTTGTTTTAATTTACGCCTGAGGAGCTCTTTTCCTTCTTCTCCAATTTTTTTCTTCTCTTCTTTTAAAGAAGATTTAATTTTAGATCGTGCTCGAGCCGTTGTGGTATAATCTAGCCAGTTCGCAGTAGGTTTGGAGCTTTCAGAGGTAATGATTTCTACCTGATCTCCACTTCTTAATTCCCTACTCAATGGCACTAATTTACCATTGACTTTAGCACCTCTGGTCTTTACACCAATCTCTGTATGGATGTTGAAGGCAAAGTCCAATGGTGTAGCTCCCTTTGGTAAGGATTTGAGCTCACCCTTGGGAGTAAAGACAAATATTTCTTTGGAATAGAGGTTTAATTTAAATTCTTCAACAAAATCTACGGCGTTACCTTCTGAATTCTCCAGCGCTTCTTGCAGTTTATTCAACCAGCCTTCTATTCCCTGTTCTTGTTGATCTCCGTGTTTGTATTTAAAGTGCGCAGCATAACCCTTTTCAGCAATCTCGTGCATACGTTCACTTCGAATCTGAACCTCTACCCATCTGCCTTTAGGGCCGATTACGGTGATGTGAAGTGCTTCGTAACCTGTTCCCTTTGGAGATGAAATCCAATCACGTAGTCTTGTAGGGTTTGGGCGGAAGTGGTCCGTAACAATAGAATAGATCTTCCAAGCCAAGAACTTTTCGTTCTCCCGATCACTTTTATATATTATGCGAAGTGCAAACTTGTCATAAACTTCGTCAAAACTAACGTTTTGCGCTAGCATTTTGCGGTGTATTGAAAATATGGATTTTGAGCGACCTCGTATCACATAATTCAAGCCTTCTGCATCTAAACTCTCCTTGATGATTTCGCTAAAGGACTCGATGTATTTCTGTTGGGAGTCCTTGCTCTCTTCCATTTTACTGACCAGTTCGTTATAAATGCCCGGTTCAGTGTACTTCAGTCCTAAATCTTCAAGCTCCGTTTTGATGTTATACAAGCCAATACGGTGGGCTAGTGGAGCGTAGATGTATAGGGTCTCTGAGGCTATTTTAACCTGTTTGTGCGGAGCCATGGAATCCATGGTCTGCATATTGTGAAGTCTGTCGGCTATTTTAATGAGTATAACACGAACATCATCATTTAGGGTAAGTAACATCTTGCGGAAGTTTTCCGCTTGTAAGGAGATATCCTGTTCAGAGGAAATCTTAGAGATTTTGGTTAAACCATCTACAATGCGTGCAACGGTCTCTCCGAACATCTCATTCATGTCTTCAAGGGTGTATGTTGTGTCTTCTACCACATCGTGTAAAAGTGCCGCAGCAATAGCAGTAGCATCCAACCCAATTTGTTGGGCAACAATCTTAGCCACCGCAATGGGGTGGAATATATAAGCCTCACCACTCTTACGTCTTACATCTTTATGCGCATCAACAGCTGTATCAAAAGCGTGTCGTATGAGTTTTTTGTCCTCATCACTTAACGTTTGATAACTGATACGCAATAACTCCTTATATTGTCGTGCGATCTGTTTGTTTTCTTTTTCTTCATCTAATACCCTCATAGACTAAAAGTATAATAATCTTTGTTATTAAACAACAAATTTTATGCCTGTTTCTATTGGTCTCCTTTTAAGGGAAAACCTTACCAAAGCTGAAGTATTACGCTACTTCGCTTGTTTTTTGTGTAATAAAGATCAAAGGTAACCAAGGGTTACTTATGGCTGCTTGATTTTAAGTTTTTAAATCGTTGTAACAAGGTTGGATGGGAGTAATGTACAAAAACATATGCCGGATGTGGTGTTAAATTGCTCAAGCTATTTTTTGATAGTTTTTTCAATGAAGTTATAAGTGGTTGAGCAGCATAGGTTTGCTTAGCGTAATTATCTGCTTGATATTCAAACTTTCTTGAAAAATAATTCATAATAAGTGAAGTTAATTCTGATATTGGGCTGTATAGGATCGCAAAAGCGATTAGTCCGGCGTGAAAGCTGGCTTGAGAGACTCCGATGGCTAATGAAAGCTCAGGGACACTAACAAACAGTGAAAGGATATAAAGTGTAAGCCCAGTCAAGACAATAGAAGCAATGACATTGAAGATGATGTGTTTCCGTTTGTAGTGGCCTACCTCATGGGCTAGTACCGCTACGATTTCTTCTTCTTCCAAATCTTCAATCAATGTATCGTAAAGTGTAATTCTTTTTTGTTTTCCAAAGCCTGAAAAATAGGCATTGGCTTTGGTAGAACGTTTGGAACCATCGATCACAAAGATGTTATCCAACTGAAATCCTACCTTAGCAGCATACTGCTGTATTTTTGATTTTAAGCTTCCTTCTTCTAAAGGACTTTGTTTGTTAAATAATGGAACGATAATTCGGCTGTATAACATATTGATCAATAAGGTAAATACTGCAACAAGACCCCAGGCGTATAGCCAGAAGTTTGATCCTGCGATGTGATAGAACCAAACAATGAGCGCAAGTATTCCTCCTCCGAAGATTACCATCATTAGCCAGCCTTTGAGCTTGTCTAGTATAAAAGTCTTTATACTGGATTTGTTGAAACCATATTTTTCTTCAATAACAAAAGTGTGGTAATAGGAGAAAGGGGTTGTAATGATATCACTGCCCAGGGTAATAACTCCAAAAAAGATAAGGGTGATAAGAATGGGGTTGGATGTTGTTTCTCTAGCAAAAAGATCAACATAATCAAAACCATCGAACATTAGAAAACCAAGTGTCAAAACCAGGGAAAACACCCCGGTTATATTGGAGAATCTATAGTTTTCCAATTTATATGCTTGTGATTTTTCGTATTCCTCTTTCTGATATACATCTTCTAGTTCCTCTGGAATAGGATCATCAAATTTTCGAGCATTGAGATGGCCAATAATGCTATCGATTAGAAAATCAACGATCAAAATAGCGATGATGATATAAAATATACTTTGTGCACTCATAGATTTGGATTCAATATAATATCAAATGATAATGTAAAAGTAGGCTTTTATGTGAAAGTCTAATTACTCGTAGTTGAACAGTTTTAGAAATGTAAAGTGAAAAACTCCAAAAATGTAAAGTGAATTACTCTAATAGTGTAAAGTGAAACAGATAAATATATTCTATGCTGTTTATTAGCAGTCTTTTAGGTGTTGGTGAGGCGAGATTAAAAACCCCTCTGACGTTTGGCCTCAAAGATGATAATCGCAGCAGAAACTGAGACGTTCATGGAGTCGATTTCGCCTTGCATTGGAATGATGATGTTTTGATCAGAATTCTCTAACCAAGTCTCACTTAGTCCTGTGGCTTCGGTTCCCACAACAATGGCTGTTGGTTTATTATAATCCACGGTACTGTAGTTTACTGAAGCTGTCAATGCTGCGGCATGTATTTGAATCCCTTTAGCTTTTAGAAATTCGATAATTTCCGCTGTGCTTGCTGTGGCAATAGTGTTGGTGAAAAGACAGCCAACGCTAGATCGGATGATGTTTGGATTGTATAAATCTGTTTTTGGATTTGCGATGATAACAGCATCTAGCTTTGCCGCATCTGCCGTTCTAAGTAGTGCTCCAATGTTTCCAGGTTTTTCGGGAGCTTCAGCTACTAGAATCAGGGGTTTGTTACCAAGGGTAAGTTGATCAAGATTATGGGTGATGCTCCTTACAACGGCTATAACTCCTTCTGTGGTTTGCCTGTAGGCAAGTTTCTGATAAACTTCTTTAGTAATCTGTACGTAGTATTCTGAGTTCTGTATTCCAGTGAGCCCTATTAGCTCATCCAGTGCAATAATCTCCGGATCAAACCACATACTTTCAATAGTATATCCTGCTTTGATGGCAAGTTGAAGTTCTCGAATACCCTCCAAGACAAATAAGCCGGATTTCTTGCGCTCTCTGGATTTGTCTTTCAGTTGTATAAGTTGTTTAACAAGACTGTTTTGAGTACTGCTTATTGTTTTCAAGTTGCCTAAATTTTAGGCAAAAATAAGGCAAATAACACAATCCTTGGTAATAGACTTTAGATTGATTACTGATATACCCATGGATAGCAAGAGTGATAGCATTAAAATTAAATCAAAAAAAAATGGAGCCATAGAATTTGGGAGGAATATTTAGGTTCAATGGTTTTTAAAAATACAAAAGGTTCTTACGGTAAGCCGTAAGGAATTTTATCTTGCCTTAAATACCTTTGCCACCTAATCTTTTATTTGGGGAAATATGATTTTTAAATTTAGAGTATTGACAGTGATACTGTCTGTTTTTATGATGTCCGTAAGTTGTAATGATGACCTGGATGAGGTGTTACAGGATTTTGAAAAAGCAAGTAGAGATCGACTATTTGAATCTGTTGAAATTATAAAAGATGGGGAGGACAGTGATTCTCAAAAGTATAGTTTTACATACGACGAGGACAACACTCTTATAAAATTTACTGATTCTGATTCTGATGCCGGGCCTATAACATTGCTCTATGATGATGATAAATTAACTAATTTCAAAGAGGTGGCTGACAAAATTTTTTACAGTGATTTAATTATTAATCCGTATCAGGGTGAATATAAGAAATTTGTGATTGATAGAATTGGGTACAATGGAACAGGTAATAATCCAGATTGGATTAAAATGGATTTAACAGATAAGGAAAATATTACGAAACATGTTTATGTTGATATCAACTACGATCTGCAACCCAACATCTATAAGCCTTATTTAATGTCAGGTGGTATTGTTGAAGCTGCTGATCAAGTATTAAGCCCTAAAGAGAGGGAGGCGTATTTTACTAGCAAACTTTTGGCGAAGAACAATCCTTTAACCATCAACTTCCAGAATGGCAATGATGAGTTAGAACATATGTATACTATTCAGTATGACTTTGATGAAGATAAACGAAGAGTTAATAAAGCGGTAATTACGTATTTTGATTTTACAACTGGTCAAAGTCCTGTGGCAGATGTCACAACTGTTATTTACAGTTACTTGAAAGATAATTAACAATAATCCTACTACTATTTTAATTTGTGTTGATTACCATAGGTGTTAAGTATGCCAACTTATACACTAAAAAACAATGAGCTCTTGGAAACTTGATGCTCATTGTTTTTTACCATCGTTGGCTTTGTGGTAATTCACTAAAAGTGCAACAACGTAGCTATAGGACTTAATTCCTTTTGTCTGGTTGTTGGCCTTTAAAAATGAATTGAATGTTTTTTTGAATAGTGGCTCTGCCTTTGTTTGATACTTTTTCCAGAAGGTGTCGACTTCGATATAGTTCTTAATGATGCCTGGGTATACTTGTTTCTTTAGGATTTCAAATTGTTCCGGACTATTTCTTTTCACTGCGGCCAATGCATAGCGCATGACATATAAATATCCTGAATACTGAAAGTACAAATCGGAACTATTGGTGGCCGCCAAAAAACCGATAAAGTTTGCCTCATTTTCTGCGGAATACCCTATTTGATGTGCTTGTTCATGGCAACTCACTACTGGATATCTGTAATTGATTTGTAAACCGTTGACCTGCGCCTCGTTGGTGAATGGGTTTAAATAGCCGCCATAACCCATAAAGGATAGTCCAGTACTGTATAGAGAAGTCTTTATACTTTGAGTTTCGATCTGTAGATTTGGATATTGACTCGCCAGGTTTTGATATCCTTCTAGGCTCATTTGATAGATTTCATTTCTGGAATAAGGGATTTTAATAAGTGCCGTAGAGTCTGGGTTTAACTCCCTGTGAATCGAATTGCTTTTTTCAATAAGGTATTTGGTGTAATTGTATAATTCTTCTTGGGTATATTGTTCCGAGAGATTGAGTTTTTCATGAAGTGGTAAACGGTAGTAGTTGAAGCCCCATAGCAAATGAAAAAGGGCATATAACACAGAGATAACTACAAGTAATTCTCGTAGGAGTTGTAATGGCTTTTTAAGTAAACCCGGCAGTCTTCTAATTATAAACCGGATTAACAATAGAATAGCCAGAGTGTATATGATATCGCCTACAGAAAAGGGTATCCATCCAAAAATATAGCGTGCTATTTTAGAAATAACAGGATAAATTCCAGAGCTATAATAGCTTTCGACCAAGTTTGGAAATAGCCCTATGATCTTTACCAAAATTATTTGAGGTATGATGGAAAGCGCAATCAGTGTTTTGAAATGTTTTGACATAAACTCAAAAATAGATAATCTTAGCGGTTTCAAAACAATTAAAATCAAAGATTTCCAATTCTCAGTATTCTTTTCTAATCTTTATTGGATTGCAAATATGCGTATTTAAGAATCTTTTATTTTTTAAAAGCAATCCCTGCTCTAGAATGCGGATTTCTAAATTAACATTGGTATTTTTGCGGAAATCTAAATTTATAAAAATGAATTCAGAGATTAGAACATTAGAGCCGACATCGGTTTGGAATAATTTTGCAGATTTAAACGCTGTGCCTAGAGCATCGAAAAAAGAGGAAGCGGTAATTGGATTTATGATGGCTTTTGGAGAAGGATTAGGACTTCCAACACTAAAGGATGAGGTTGGAAATGTGATCATCAGTAAGCCTGCAACGCCGGGAATGGAAAATCGTAAGACTGTGGTACTACAGTCGCATTTGGATATGGTACACCAGAAAAACCGTGAGACAAAGTTCGATTTTAGTACCCAAGGTATTGAAATGTTGATTGTCGATGGTTGGGTAAAAGCAAACGGAACTACCTTGGGTGCAGATAATGGAATGGGGGTAGCCGCCATTATGGCGATTCTACAAAGCCATGAATTAGCGCACCCGGCTATTGAGGCTCTGTTTACCATTGATGAAGAAACTGGAATGACAGGGGCTCAAGGTCTTAAAGGTGGAATTCTAAAGGGAGAGATCCTTTTGAATTTGGATACGGAAGAAGATGATGAAATTGATATAGGATGTGCCGGTGGTGTAGATTTAACTGCAAGCCGAAACTACAGAGAAGAAGAATCTCCTTCAGGTATTACTGCATATCAGATTAAAGTGAAAGGTCTTCACGGAGGTCATAGTGGTATGGATATTCATCGCGGCTTTGGTAACGCTAACAAAATAATGAATAGACTGTTGTTCGAAGGTTTTGAGAGTTTTGGACTGCGCATCGCAAGTATTGATGGGGGAGGACTCAGAAACGCTATCCCTAGAGAAAGTGAGGCTGTTATTGTAGTGGATGAAATTCACCATGATGCTTTTGCTTTAGAGTTTAATCAATTGGCATCTTCTATAAAGAAGGAACTCAAAGTGATGGAGCCAAATCTTGTGATTAGTGCTGAGGTAACAGAAGTTCCTACACATGTAATGGAACTGGGTGTTCAGGAAGGTATCACAAGAGCTATTTATGCAGCTCATAATGGTGTATATGCTATGAGTCCAAGCATGGAAGATTTGGTGCAAACATCCAATAACATCGCTAGAGTTAAAATTAAAGAAGGGAAGCTTAAAGTTATGTGTTTAACACGTTCTTCAGTGGAGTCTTCTAAGATCGATCTGGCTAATGCTTTGCGATCTAGTTTTGAGCTCTGTGGATGTGCCGTTGAGCTGAAAGGGTTCTATCCTGGATGGAATCCGAATATGAAGAGTCCTATTCTAAAGGTCTTGACTGCGAAATATGAAGAATTATTCAGTGCTAAACCAAAGGTTGTTGCTTGTCACGCTGGATTAGAATGTGGAATTTTAGGTCAAAATTATCCAGATATGGATATGATTAGTTTTGGTCCTACCATTAAAGGAGCACACTCTCCGGACGAAAGGGTGGAGATTGAATCCGTACAGAAATTTTGGAAGTTTTTAAAAGAAATACTTGCTTATACTCCAGTTCGTGAGTAGTTTAGGTTTTTCTAAAGTATAGTTTAATATCCGTTGTTAGATTTTGTTGTTTTCAGCTGGTTCAGAAAACACTGAAATTCGATGACGGATATTTTTTAATAAAAATTTTATTGAAATTGCCCTATTATCTTTTTCCTGTGATTTAATCCCCACTCCGCAATAGTTAGGGTAAGAGGCTTAAGTGTTTGACCATACTCGGTAAGCTGGTAGCGAACGGTGATAGGGTGGGTGCATAACACCTCTCTGGTGATAAGTTGGTTTATTTCAAGCTCTTTGAGTTCCCTGCTCAGCATCTTTCCTGAAATACCCTCTACTTCTCTCAAAAGTTCAGAATAACGCATGGACTGAAATGTCAGGCAGGATATAATAGATATCTTCCATTTGCCTCCAATAACATCGAAAGCATCATGAATTGCCCTGATGTTACTTCTGCACAATTTGTTTGTCCCAATCAGTGTAGCCTCTTTTTTGTCCATACCCAAATTTAATTGGTGGTTACTTTTTTGTCACCATTACTTTTTGTCATAAAGTTACTAATTGTCACCAAGTGATTATAACTTTGTGGTATAAAAAATTAAAATTATGGATTTAATACAAGATTTAACTTGGAGATATGCCACCAAAAGCTACTCCGATAAAAAAATATCTGAAGAAAAACTAAACTTTATTAACACGGCCATCAATCTTTCAGCATCCTCGTGTGGATTGCAGCCTTACCGCGTGTTTGTTATAGATAATGCAGAGCTAAAAGCGAAACTTGGGGAGACCTCTTTTAATCAACAGATCGCTCAATCTTCACATTTATTGGTCTTCGCTGCATACAATACAGTGACAACCCATCATATCAAAAACTTAGTGGAATTAACTGCCGAAAAACAAGGTGTAACCGTAGATGCACTCGATGGATTATTCAGTTCCATGGACTCATATTTTAGCAATAGAACTGATGAGCAAAATAAGCACTGGGCGGAAAAACAGACTTATATTGCTTTGGGCACAGCATTAATTGCTGCAGCGAATCAAAAAGTAGATGCTACTCCAATGGAGGGTTTTGATCCTGAGTTATTCGATGAACTACTAGGGTTGAAAGACAAAAACCTGCATAGTGTTGTTATACTTTCTCTGGGCTACCGTGATCAGGATAAGGATTACCTAGCCAATGCCCCTAAGGTAAGAATAGCCACCGAGGAAATGGTGACAATGATTGGCTGATTATTTATTTGCCTATGAACTGTGGTTTGGTATTGAACTTAATATTCCACAAACAAATATAGCCTAAAACCCATTTAATGCTCTATACATTTTAGGCTATATTTGTTTGATTTTCTCAAAAGGTAATATTGGTTTTGAACCTCGTTTTCTAGTTCATACTATCCTTTACTGCAGCGGCTTGTTCTTTAATATCCGCGATATAATCTGCTAGTAATTTACCGTATTTCGAGTCAGCAACTTCAGGAGTAAGAGTGTTTGAAATTGAATCCAAGTATTTTATGTTAACGTTATAAGCGTCTACAAGCGTAATGTAAGGCGCTACGTAGGAGTCTGTGTTGTTTAGCGCAAAGTTTATAGTGTACAAGTAGCTTCTTGTAGCATTTTGGTTTGAACGCTGCTGTAAAGAATCCGCTAAGTCGGTATTTCCGGCTCTACTGGCGTCAAAAATTTCTTTGATAAGGTCTAAGTTTTCACCTCCAAATTTTGATCGAACTTTCTTGTATTCATTCCATTTGGTATGGCTTTCTGAACCTTCTACTTTAGCCTCCGGTGCGAAATAATCCCTTGTAGTTTCAACGGTGATGATACCGGGCTCTGCAAAAATTTCGAGCTGGTCGTTTAACTTGTTTCTGTCGTTTTTATCTAAAGATAGTGTTACGACCTCTGGGCCTTCAATGTTGGTGGTTAACTCAAAGTTAGGATTTCCTTCTATTGTTACGGAATCAACACTTACCATAATGCTATCTTGAGCTTTTTGTAAATATATCTTTCCTTTACGCAGTCCTTCAACAGTTCCTTTTACAGTCAGATTTCCGGTTTCTTTCCCGCAGGAAAGTGCTATAAGTGCGGTCAGTAGTAAGGTGAATAGTTTGTTCATTTGTTTTATTTTACAAAACGCAAATATGCATAATTCTTATTTAAGATACTAGTTTTAGGATGCCATTTGCATTAAATAGGCACATAAAATGGCTCCGTATGTTCCTACGGCATATCCGAAGACAGATAGTAGTACTCCAACGGTTGCAAGTGATGGATGAAACTCTGCTGCGACTACTGGGGCAGAGGCTGCTCCTCCAACGTTGGCTTGGCTACCTACAGCTAAAAAGAAATAGGGAGCCCTGATGAGTTTTGCTATCACAATTAAAAGCAATGCATGAATTGCCATCCATACCAATCCAATAACAAGTAATCCTGGATTTTCGAATATTCTAAATATATCCATTTTCATACCAATGGTGGCTACCAATATATAAATACAGATAGAACCAAACTTACTTGCGCCGGCACCTTCATAATTTCTGAATTTGGTAAATGAAAGGCCTATTCCAATGGCCGTAGCTATGGTGATCATCCAAAAGAACTGCGACCCGAAAGAGGAAAGTGCACTGGATTTATCGCTAACGGCATCAAAATTAGTGGTGAGAAACTCTGATATATTATTTGCTCCCCAATGCGAGATAGACACAGGGACAAACGCTAATGCAAGGATTACCATATAGTCCGAGAGGCTTGGTTGACGCGATATACTATCAGAAAACGCAGTGACCTTTTTCTTTAAGACCTCTATAGCACTATTGTCTGCTTTTAACCAACGATCAATTTTATCACTTTTACCTGCTCCTAATAATATAATGGCCATCCATAAATTAGCTACTACGATATCTACCAGAACCATTCCACCGTATTTTTCCGGGTTGTACTTAAAAATCTCCAGCATTGCGGCCTGATTTGCTCCACCACCAATCCAACTACCAGCCAAAGTGGCTAGACCTCTCCATACAGCGTCCGGACCTACACCACCAATAGTCTCAGGAGAAATAATGGAAACTAGTAGTATTGCCAATGGGCCACCAATGATGATCCCAATGGTTCCTGTGAAAAACATAATTAGCGCCTTTGGCCCTAGGTTAAATACAGCTTTTAGGTCAATACTGAGTGTCATTAAAACCAGTGCTGCGGGCAATAGGTATCTACTGGCAACAAAATATAAGTTCGAAACTTCATCTGAAATAATTCCAAATGAATTAAATAGAGAGGGTAGTAGGTAGCACATTAATACTCCAGGGACAATTTTGTAAAACTTGGTCCAAAAGGAATTAGAACTCGCAGTAGTGTAAAAGACAAAACCTAGACATAACATTAAGATGCCCAAGGTTACCGTATCGTCTGAAAAAACAGGAGAATTTTGCATGAAAAAAAATTTTTCGGGAAAATACAAAAACCCTTGGAATTATCAAGGGTTGTGAATGTTTTAAAAAAAAGCTGACCCAACAAAGTGTTGAGCCAGCTTAAGGTCACTAAAACAAATATAACTGCTTCTTCTAGGCGGCCGGTAGGTCACCTTTTTCTTTCGTTGGTAGTGAGGATGATCCCATTAAGTACTTGTCTACGTGGTAGGCGGCCTCTCTCCCTTCTGATATAGCCCAAACGATAAGTGATTGTCCTCTTCGCATATCTCCAGCGGCGAAGATATGTGGAATGTTTGTTTGATAGTTATTGCCGGCTTTGATATTGCTTCTTTGGTCAGTGTTTAATCCTAGCTGTTCACTTAGGGTGTCCTCTGGACCTGTAAAGCCTAGAGCGAGTAATGCTAAATCGCATGGCCACTCCTTTTCAGTACCTTCAATTTCTTGTAGTTGTGGGCGCTCCCCAGGAATTTTAACCCATTTTACTTCTACGGTTTTAATGCCTTTGAGATTGCCATTAGCGTCTTTTACCATCTCCTTAGTTAGGATACTCCAATTGCGTTCTACCCCTTCTTCGTGAGACGAACTGGTTTTGATGGTGAAGGGCCAAAACGGCCAAGGGTTTTCTTCATTTCTATGCTCAGAAGGCATAGGCATGATTTCAAAATTTGTAACCGATTTAGCACCATGTCGGTTGGATGTTCCTACACAGTCAGAACCTGTGTCTCCACCTCCAATGACGATGACATCTTTTCCTTTGGCGTGTAAATCAGCAGTGGTTTCTGCTAGACCATCGACCACCTGGTTGTTTCTTTTTAAGAACTCCATAGCTTGGACGACACCTTTTGCGTCACCTCCTGGAATGGGTAAAGCTCTTCTTTTAGTTGCACCTCCACAGAGTACTACTGCATCAAAATTATGAAGGTCTTCTGTGTTGTAGTTTACCCCAACATGAACTCCAGTTTTGAATTCGATACCTTCTTCTTCTAAAATAGCCACACGGCGATCAATCACTTTTTTCTCTAATTTAAAATCAGGGATACCATAACGCAATAGGCCACCTACTTTTTTATCTCTTTCAAATACAGTTACCGTATGTCCAGCTCTATTTAACTGTTGGGCTGTTGCTAATCCGGAAGGACCGGAGCCGATGACGGCTACTGTTTTTCCACTGCGTTTTTGAGGTGGATTTGCTTTGATCCATCCTTCTTTAAAACCGCGTTCTACAATATATTTCTCTATGAGTTCTATGGAAACAGGAGATTTGATGATGCCAAGCACACAGGCAGATTCACAAGGTGCCGGACATAAACGTCCTGTAAACTCTGGGAAATTGTTGGTAGCGTGGAGGATGTGAAGAGCTCTCTGCCAGTTATTCTTGTATACAGCGTCGTTGAAATCAGGAATTAAATTCCCCAACGGACAACCACTATGGCAGAATGGTATTCCACAATCCATACAACGTGCCCCCTGATCGCTTAGTGCCTTTGGTTCGAGCTCTTTGGTGAACTCTTTATAATCCTTAAGACGCGTATCAACAGCTAGGGTAGCTTCTTGTTCTCTCTCGTATTCTAAAAATCCTCTTAGTTTTCCCATCTTATGCTGTTGTTAATTCTTGTTCAACTTCTGTGTTCTGATTGGCTATTATTTCCAATGCTTTTTTGTATTCCGTTGGCATCACTTTTATAAAATCCTTACTGTTTTGCTGCCAGTTACTCAGTATTCTAGCGGCTAGTGGGCTTTGTGTGTGTTCCAAATGATTTGTTATCAGTTGTTTTAACTCTTGTACATCTTCTTGACTCAGAGGTTCGAAGTCCACCATTTCCATATTGATATCATTGGTGTCCAGTTGATGTTCCGGGTTGTAGATATAAGCGATTCCTCCACTCATTCCAGCAGCAAAGTTTCGACCGATCTTACCTAGTATTACTGCAATACCTCCTGTCATATATTCACATCCGTGATCTCCAATACCTTCCACAACGGCTTTAGCACCAGAGTTCCTTACCAAGAAACGCTCTCCTGCGATTCCATTGATATAGGCCTCTCCGTTAATAGCGCCATACATGGCAACGTTTCCAATGATGACATTTTCTTCCGGTTTAAAGGTGGCTTGCTTTGGAACCTTGACAATTAATTTAGCTCCTGAGAGTCCTTTGCCAAAATAGTCATTAGTGTTTCCGTTGACGGTCATCGTTATCCCCTTGGTTGCAAATGCCCCAAAGCTTTGTCCGGCAGAGCCTTTAAAGTTTAAGTGAAGGGTATCTTCAGGCAACCCTTTTTCTCCGTGTATTTTTGAAATCTCATTGCTGAGAATAGCGCCTGTGGTGCGGTTGACATTGGTAATGGAGAAGTCTAAGCTCATTTTCTCCTTACGGTAAACCGCCGGATGGGCTTTGCTTAAAATTTCAAAGTCCAAAACACCTTCCAATTGATGATCTTGTTTTTTGGTGTTGTACAGTTTTACATCTTCTGCAACTCTAGGCTTATACAGTATTTTTGATAAATCAATGCCTTGAGCTTTATAATGATCAATGGCGGTATTCATGTCAAGTTTTTGACTTTGACCTACCATTTCTTGTATGTTTCTAAATCCAAGATCAGCCATGATTTGTCGAAGTTCCTCTGCTACAAAATACATGAAGTTGATCACGTGTTCCGGACTTCCTTTAAAGTTTTTACGCAATTCAGGATCCTGGGTTGCAATACCTACCGGGCAGGTATTTAGGTGACAAGCACGCATCATGATACAACCTGAGGCTACAAGTGGAGCCGTAGCAAATCCAAATTCCTCAGCCCCAAGTAGACAAGCTACTGCGACATCTCTTCCTGTTTTAAGCTGTCCGTCACATTCTACCACGATTCTATTTCTAAGATCGTTGAGAATAAGAGTTTGTTGTGCCTCTGCAATACCTAGCTCCCATGGAAGACCTGCATGACGTAATGAGGTTAATGGTGATGCTCCTGTTCCTCCGTCAAACCCAGAAATTAGTACAACATCAGCCTTGGCTTTAGCCACCCCGGCAGCAATAGTTCCCACTCCGACTTCTGATACTAACTTGACATTGACTCTAGCTTCTCTATTGGCGTTTTTAAGGTCAAAGATTAATTGTGCTAAATCTTCAATGGAATAGATGTCGTGATGTGGAGGAGGCGATATTAGTCCCACATATGGTGTTGAATTTCTGGTTCTGGCAATATCAGGGTTTACTTTAGGTCCGGGTAATTGTCCTCCTTCTCCTGGTTTTGCTCCCTGTGCCATTTTAATTTGTATTTCCTTGGCGCTGGATAGGTAATTTATCGATACCCCGAAACGCCCGGAAGCAACTTGTTTAATGGCACTATTTCTCCAGTTGCCATTGAGATCCTTATTGAATCGATCAGGGTTTTCTCCGCCTTCACCGGAATTACTTCGTCCACCGATCCTATTCATGGCAATGGCTAAATTTTCGTGAGCCTCTTTGCTAATGGAACCAAAAGACATTGCCCCTGTTTTAAAACGCTTAACAATCTCAGTCCAAGGTTCTACTTCATCAATGGGGATCGGATTAAGGCTTTTGAACTTAAACATCCCTCTAAGGGTCATGAGCCTCTCGCTCTGCTCATTGATCATTTCTGCATATTGTTTATAGCTTGAATACTTATTGCTTCGTACGGCTTGTTGTAATTTGGCAACAGTAGTCGGATTGAACATATGGCGTTCGCCATTTCTTCTCCAGCGATAGTCCCCTCCGATTTCTAAATCAAGCTTGGCATAATTGCTATCCTCGGCGTATGCTTTGCGATGTTTGTTTTGTATTTCTTTTTCGATTTCATAGATCCCAATACCTTCAATACGTGTAGGGGTATTGGTGAAATATTTATCGACGAATTTTTTGTTTAGTCCAAGTGCCTCAAAAATCTGCGCTCCCCGATAGGAGTGCAGGGTAGAGATTCCGATTTTATTCATAATCTTAACAATTCCTTTCCCGATGGCCTTGTTGTAGTTTAAGACAGCATCTTCGAAGGTATTGGTGATCTCACCATCCTTAACAAGTTCAGCGATGAGCTCATTAACCATATAAGGGTTAATTGCACTGGCACCATATCCGAAGAGCAAAGCAAAATGATGTGGTTCTCTTGGCTCAGCTGATTCTATGATAATTCCGACAGAAGATCTTTTTTCTCGACGACTTAATTCATGGTGAACAAAAGAACAGACCAATGCTGATGGTATTGGAGCCAAGTCTTTTGATATATTTCTGTCCGAGAGTATGATGATGTTGTTGCCACTATCGATGGCAGTTGCAATTTCTTCAACCATAGTATCCAAACGTGCCTCTAAACCATTGAGCCCTTTTTCAATTTCATAGAGCATAGCAATAGAAGTTGCTTTAAAGTCCGGATGATCAATATATTTAATTTTATCTAAATCTTCGTTAGAGATTACAGGATTGTGGATTTTTAGTTTTTTGCACTGTTCAGGGATGATGTCAAAAATGTTTTTATCCCCTCCGATACAAAGGCTGATGTCAGTTACGATTTCTTCTCGGATCCCATCTAATGGAGGGTTAGTAACCTGAGCAAACAATTGTTTGAAGTAATTAAATAACAACTGTGATTTGTCTGACAATACTGCCAAAGGAGTATCTGTTCCCATGGATCCAATGGCTTCTTTTCCTTGGGTAGCCATAGGGGTAATAAGGGTCTTGATATCTTCTTCTGTATAACCAAAAGCTTTTTGACGGGTGACAAAATCTTCCTTCTCAACAGGGGTTTTGTTCCCGGTATAATCGATCTCGGATAAGTGTAATAGATTCTCATCCAACCAAGTTCTATAAGGTCTTTTGGTAACGATGCTATTTTTGACTTCTTGGTCGCCAATGATGCGCCCTTGGTTCATATCAACTAGGAACATACGGCCGGGTTCCAGTCTACCGTGTAGTTCGATGTTCTCAGGTTCGATGTCGATCACTCCTGTCTCAGAAGACATAATCACAAAACCGTCTTTGGTAACCGTATATCTAGAAGGTCTTAGACCGTTTCTATCAAGTAGGGCTCCTATATAATTTCCATCTGTAAAGGGAATGGATGCTGGTCCGTCCCATGGTTCCATGATACATGCATTGTACTCGTAGAAAGCTTTCTTATCATCGCTCATGGAGAGGTGTTTCTCCCAGGCCTCAGGAACCATCATCATCATTGCTTCAGGAAGCGAACGGCCTGTTTGTAGTAATAATTCCAAAACCATATCCATGGAAGCAGAATCTGATTTACCTTCCAGTACCACTGGTGGAATTTCATTGATGATTTCACCGAAGAGTTCTGTTTTGAACAGTTCTTCACGAGCTTTCATTCGGCTTAAGTTTCCCTTTAGGGTATTGATTTCTCCATTGTGGCACATATAGCGAAAGGGTTGTGCGAGATCCCAAGTTGGAAAGGTGTTGGTGGAAAAACGTTGGTGCACAAGAGCGAGTTTGGTAACAACCTCTGGTTGTTCCAAATCGATATAATAACGACTGATGTCTTGTGGCATCAATAGTCCTTTATATATAATGGTAGTCGTTGATAGGCTCGCAAAGTAGAAATAATCAGCTTCTGCTAAATTTGAATTTAGTATCGCGTGTTCTGCAATTTTACGAGCTGCAAATAGTTTTGCGTTAAACGATTGTTCGCTCAGATCTTGGTTGTTTTTTCCGATAAACACCTGTTTGATTGCAGGCTCAGTTTCAGCAGCAATAACCCCGATGCAGTTATGATCCACAGGAACATCTCTCCAACCTATAATACTAAGTCCCTGGCGCTGGATGTTTTGTTCAAAAATGTCAATACAAAGTTTGGATTGATTCTCTGATTTTGGGAGAAAGAGCATCCCTACTGCATATTGTTTCCTTTCAGGGATTTCAAAATCACATATTTGCTTGAAATAATCGTGAGGAATATCGATCAAAATACCGGCTCCATCGCCAGTTTTGCCATCCGAACTCACTGCTCCTCTGTGCTCCAGACGTATTAAAATATCTAGGGCTTTATGAATGATATCATTGGTCCTTACTCCATTTAGGTTACAGATAAAACCTGCACCGCAGTTGTCATGTTCGTACTCCGGAGAGTACAGTCCTTGTTTTAGTGGCTTCATATAGTCGAGTGATTTCCACAAAAATACCAAGAAAATTACGAAATTATTAATGTTTCATCGATAAGATTAGAATTAATGTAGCGTTATGAATAATTACTTGTTAAAAACATAATATAGTAAATGATATTAGGAGTATATTGTCATATTGTTAATGTGGCGCCAGTGTTATAGTAGTTTTTAAAAAAATAGGGGGGTATGTGTTATTTTTTGGTGATTTTTTAAGTAATAGTTGGTTTATTTAAGGGGTGTATGTGTTAATTATATATTTTATGTGGGGTTTTTGTAGTTTTTAATAGGGGTGTGGTTCATTTTAAATTAATTTATTGTTTTTGAGTACTGGACTGAGGGTTAAAGTTGAGAAGGTAATCCGGATAGCTCGAGCTTCGGTTGAGAGCCAAAATTCCTAGAGCCATGGTAAAAGATGATATTCTCACACGCTTTAATAATTACATTTGTGGTTATTACCCCATTTCAGATGAAGCATTCCTATAGCTTCTGATGAGCAAGCCGACCTTTGGGAAGAGCTTTATCCACAATGTTTTGGATATGTGATTTCTGCTAAGACATTGAAAACCACCATGGATCAAATCGATTATTTTTTGATTTACCACGATCATATTCCTATTGGAACTGTGATTACTTTGAATACAAACTATGTCGTTGGAATCCATGGAATGGGTATACTTCCATCATACCGTAAACAAGGGTTTGCTAAAGAGGTATTGCTTGAGTTTTTGAATAGGGCAGTTGAACAAAAGAGAACCATGGCAACTTTGCAAGCCTCTACTATGGGTAAAGCAATCTATAAGAGTATAGGGTTTAGAGAGGATTTTTTGCTTAGAAATTATAGGTTAAACTAATATTGACTACAAGTTGGGTTTGCATTAACTCGCACTAATGTGGTATGAGACAAACCTATCAATCACGATTATGAAGACTGGATCTCCAGTCTCCATAATACGTGTATTAGTATTTAGGAATGTAGCTAGTTGTTATTGTTCCAGAATGGCTCTAGAGATCACAATTTTTTGGATCTCAGAGGTGCCTTCATAGATTTGAGTGATTTTTGCATCTCTCATAAGGCGTTCCACATGATATTCTTTGACATAACCATTTCCTCCGTGGATTTGTACAGCTTCTATAGTGGTGTCCATAGCAACTTGTGATGCGTATAGTTTCGCCATGGCTCCGGAAAGATCGTAATTTTGCCCTTGATCTTTTTCCCAAGCTGCTTTTAGCACTAGATGTCTTGCTGCTTCTATTTGGGTATGCATATCTGCTAGTTTGAAGGCAATGGCTTGATGATTGCATATTTCGGTACCAAAGGATTTTCGGACTTTGGAATAGGCCTTGGCGAGCTCATAGGCTCCGGAAGCAATACCTAAAGCCTGAGCTGCAATTCCAATACGGCCGCCAGCAAGGGTTTTCATAGCGAATTTAAAACCGAAACCGTCTTCGCCAATTCTATTTTCCTTAGGAACCCTTACATCGTTAAAAATAAGGGAATGCGTGTCGCTTCCTCTGATCCCGAGTTTGTGTTCCTTAGGGCCGATCTCAAAACCGGGCATTCCTTTCTCTACTATAAAGGCATTGATTCCTTTGTGTTTTAGTTCTGGATGGGTTTGTGTGATGACCAAATAGACATCCGCGCTTGCTCCATTAGTGATCCAGTTTTTTGTACCATTAATAATATAATGGTCTCCATCTTCAATAGCAGTGGTTTTTTGGGAAGTTGCATCACTACCAGCTTCTGGTTCAGAAAGGCAAAATGCACCTAATATCTCACCTTTAGCCAGTGGGATAAGGTATTTTTGTTTTTGCTCTTCATTCCCAAATTTTTCCAATCCCCAGCACACTAACGAGTTGTTGACACTCACGATGACGGAACAGGAGGCATCTACTTTGGATAGTTCTTCCATTACCAAAACATAAGAAACGGTGTCCATGCCGCTTCCGCCGTATTGTTCACTGGTCATCATGCCTAGAAAACCAAGTTCGCCCATGCGCTTGACTTGCGCTTTCGGAAATTCTTGTTTTTCATCACGTTCGATTACGCCTGGTAGAAGTTCTGTTTTTGCAAAATCTCTTGCAGCTTCTTGTATGAGTAATTGTTCTTCAGTAAATTTGAAATCCATGGTTAATTTGTGATATATTTAATGAATCCACCAAATATAGTTTTAAATTGTAACATTTTCAATAAACCATGCTTATTTTTGCGGATATGGAAAAACAGTCTTATAAAGTTATCGGAGTAATGTCAGGAACTTCCCTAGATGGAATTGACCTGATTTATGTTCATTTTTCCAAGGATAATACATGGCAATTTGAAGTTCAAAATGCGCAGACTATTGAGTATCCCGATTCTTGGCAAAAACGACTATCTCAGTCCATGAATTTAAGTCAATCTGCCTTAGAAGAACTCAATAAGGAATATACGGCCTATTTAGCTGAGGTTATCTTGGCCTTTATTGCCGACAATGAAATTTCTGATGTTGATTTTGTAGCCTCACACGGGCATACTGTTTTTCATCAACCTGAGGCCGGTTACACACTCCAAATCGGTAACCTTCCTCAGATTGCAAGGTACCTGAATCTTAAAGTGGTTTGTGATTTTAGAGTGGATGATGTTGCCCTTGGTGGCCAAGGTGCACCTTTAGTCCCAATAGGGGATGCCTTGTTGTTCGCTCAGTACGATTACTGTTTAAACTTGGGAGGCTTTGCAAATGTGTCCTTTGTAGAACGGTCTACTAGAATTGCCTTTGATATTTGTGCAGTAAATACGGTAATGAATCATTTGGTTATCCCTTTAGGTATAGCCTACGATAAGGGAGGTCAAATCGCCTCCGGCGGAAGTGTGCATCAAGGCTTGTTAAATGAATTGCAGGCGTTACCCTTTTATCAGAAGCCCTATCCTAAATCTCTGGGGATGGAATGGGTGAAAAGTGAAGTCTTTCCTATTATAGAATACTATGATTTAAAGGTTGAGGATGTGTTGCGAACCTACGTGGAACATATTGCTTTGCAGCTAAGTGCAATTTTTAAACCAAACACTACAGTCTTGGCCAGTGGTGGTGGCGCTTATAACTCGTTTTTAATGGAAAGAACAAGGGAATTGAGTTCCGCAAATATTCATATTCCTGATCCTGAGATTGTGGATTTTAAAGAAGCTTTGATCTTTGGGCTTTTGGGAGTTTTAAAACTTGAGAACCAGGTCAATTGCCTAAGTAGTATAACTGGCGCTTCCAAAGATCATAGCGCCGGTCGGGTATACCAGTTTTAACTATTCAATATTACTGCCGGCGGTTTTTCAACCCACCAGCAGCTTGATGTTGCGATTTTCCTGAGCAATTTATTGCTGTCCTGCGGTGAGTATGGCTTGTAGTCGTTGTTGTAAGTCCTTATCGGACTGTAAAACTACGGCAACTTGTTGATAGCGCTCTATTGTAATACCTTCTTTAACGATGGCATCTTCCATTTGCTTCTGAAAGCTAGCTTGCTTATTTTGAATCTGGTTCATCACCACTCCGAATTTTTCTTTTTCTTCGCTGCTCGCTTCGACATTTTTGTCTGTTGCTACAGAGGCCTCATACAGTTCATTGAATCGTTCCAGTTCAAAACCGCTTTCTTCTACGGTTTTTACCATTTCTTGTTGTGCCTGAGCATTTACTTGCTGAATACCCATAAAAGCCTTGGCAACTTGCCCGAGTTCAGTGTCGGATACTTCTATTTTTTCCTGTGCCGGAGCTTGGGCAAACGTGGCTGCGCTGATCATTGTAAAACAAAAAATTGCTGCTTTGAGTCTACTTGTAAATTTCATGTAATATTAATTTTAATAGTTTTTAATTGTTCGAAACTACAATAATCTATTAGGAACACAAAAATCATGATGTTTTTAACAAAAGCTTAATTCAATGAATCTGTATGCTTTAGGCGTTGTATGTCTTGGGGAAACCCTTTGGATGTGATGATTTGTTATTTTAGAAAATAGGTACCGTTGTTGTCTTGGTCCATCCGTTGTTCCTCTAGCAGACTATCTATAGCCGCTTTGATATAAACGGCTTTAAAGGTGATGTTAGCGGTCAATTCGTCTTGAGTTTGAGGTTGCTTTTCGATAGCTTTTAATACCTCTTGTTTTACAATGCTGAGAATGTCTGGTGCAAGCTGTTGTTTCTTTTTGGTGCACACCGAACATATGCCACAATCCTTTGAGTGCTTTTGATCGAAATAACCAAGCAATTGAACACTTTTACATACCTGATCATTAGTGCAGTAATCGATGACATCTTGGAGTTGATCCGCTCTTATTTGATTGTAGTTTTCAATGGCTCTTGAAATGACATTTATCGTTTTATCATCCTCCCGTGGAATTAGAAAATTAATGTTGGTGTCCGCATTGTTGACCTGGTATTCACACATATTGTCTTTGGTTAATTGTTCTAGAAATAACTGAATTTGTTGTTCTGAACTTCCTGTCTTTTTTGAGAGCAGGCCTAAACGAATTGAAGTGGGGTAGTCAAATATACCGGGATAGCTGCGAAGTAGGGTTTGCACAATTTGTTCGATCACCGGATGCTGGTCCAGATATCTAAAGAGTTGGTGATGACTTGTGGTAAATTGTAATACCGTGTTTTTTGTCGGTTTTTCTAATAGTGAAATTACCCCGTGACGATCTAGGAGCTTAAGGCCGTTATAAGTTTTAGCTGTTGGAAGCTTATAGGTGTTACAGAATTCTTTGAAATTTAAGCTGAAGTTTTGGTGTTCGCCTTCTCCGTAGGGAATTTGAAAATAATTGTTGAGTTTGTTGTAAAGTAGCTTTACAAAATTTACATCGGGAAGTGATCCTAGGTATTGATCCTTGAGGAGTTTAATATCGTCCGATCCTTTAAGAATAACGGCATAAGCACGGCTTCCGTTTCTTCCCGCTCTTCCGGATTCTTGAAAGTATCCCTCCAAGGTGCTTGGGTAATTGTAGTGAATAACGCTTTGTACATCGGCTTTGTCAATACCCATGCCGAAGGCATTTGTGGCTACCATTACACGATTTACGTCGCCAAGCCACTGCTTTAGTTTTTCGCTTTTCTCCCAGGCTTCAAGTCCGCCATGAAAATAATCTGCAGTGATGTTGTTTTTTAGAAGAGCGTCTGCGATTTGCCGAGTTGCCTTTCGATTGTTTACATAGACAATGGCGCTGCCTTTATACTTTTGAAATATTTTCTGAAGACTTTGTATTTTATCCGTTGTCGGTAGGACATGGTAGGCAATATTGGGTCTATGGATGCTCTTTCTTATGAGCTGTGGTTTTGAGAGTTGTAGGTTCGCTATGATGTCGTCACATACTTTTTGCGTTGCAGATGCTGTCAATGCCATCATTGGAACTCCCGGCAATAGATCTCTAAGGAGTACACAGTCTCTGTAGCTCGGTCGAAAGTCGTTACCCCATTGTGAGATACAATGTGCCTCGTCAATAGCGATGAGGTTGACATTCATGGCCTTGATTCGCTGTTGTACCAAGTCCTGTTGTAGGCGCTCAGGAGAAAGGTATAGAAATTTAAAATTCCCATAAATACAATTGTCCAAGATTGCATCGACTTCTTGGTATTTCAGTCCACCTATAAGGGCAGCGGTCTTGATGCCGCGCTGTTTTAAATCGGCAACCTGATTTTCAATCAAAGCAATCAGTGGAGAAACAACAATACAAATCCCTTCGCTGGCCATGGAGGCCACTTGATAGCATAGGGATTTACCCCCGCCTGTAGGGAAGGAAATAAAGCAGTCTTGTTTTTGCAAGGCAGCTTCTACAGCTTTTTGTTGGAGCGGCCTAAAGCCTGAATATCCCCAAAACTCTTGTAATATTGTTATAGGATCCTTCTGATATTCCATGGTGTAATGGTCTTGTGTGCGAATTTATGAAAAATCCCTATTTCAATTGTGATTCTATGTAGTTGACTCTGTTTTCCACAGTGTCTAAAGGCACCTCGATTGGGGTGTATCCATAATTGAGGTAGGTTGCTTTAAGTGCGTTGTAGATGGCCGTGGCCTGTTCAAAACTCTCATAGCGTTCGTTGTCACAGCAATAAATTTCTTCCCAGGGGGGGAGCAGAAATACCATATCGTAAGGGTGATTGCGACAAGCATTCTTGAAATGTTCAGGATATGCTGTGTTGAAATAGTCCATATAGGCCACAGTATCAGGGATGCCACGGTCGAAAAAAATGGTTTTAGGCACGCTTTCAACTTCTTGGTATTGAGCAATCCTTCCATCAAGGAGCCTTTGGCTAAATAGTATAGGTTCGGTTAGAAATAATTGTTCTACTCCTTCTGCTCTGGCGGCCAGTATGACTTCCCGTGAGATCTCATCTAAACAATAGTGTCCGTGTGATTTTAAATGGTCGATAATCACGGTTTTTCCAGTACCCGGACCTCCTGTAATTACTATTTTTCTGTTTACTTGCATGATGTGTTTCAAAGCGCAAAAATAACTAAATGCAGTGGTTATTTAAAAATTGTAGAGGAAAACTGTATCTTTGCTCTCAGAAACAAAAGTGAAAAATTCAGTAGAGTTTAAATGAAAAACCCAGAAGAAGAGAAGGCATTTTACGAGCGATTGCAAGAACAGTTGGACGATACGACGAAATTTCCGTCAATTTATTTGTACAAATTTATCGTTCCAAGTACAGGTGGTAAAGTAGAACAGGTTATCTCTTTTTTTGACAACAGTGGTGCGGTAGTGAATACCAAAACTTCCTCTAAAGGAAATTTTACGAGTGTATCCATAGAGGTGACCATGGAAAGTTCTCAGGCAGTTGTTGATAAATATAAAGCTGTCAGCGTGGTAGAGGGTGTTATTTCTTTGTAAATACGCTTTGATAACCCGTAAATTTTCTTATTTTGCAATTTGTTTAATGCGATTATCGCAATGACTTCATCCTAATTAATTTTAATTTTATTTTGATAGATAATTTAGAATACAACAGTGAGCGACCAAAGCTTAATATTCCTGAGTACGGCCGCCATATACAGAAAATGGTCGACTACGTTGTAGCCATAGAAGATCGCGACCAGCGCAATAAGGTTGCGCAAGCCCTTATTGGAGTAATGGGGAATTTAAACCCTCATCTTCGAGATGTGCCGGATTTTCAACACAAACTATGGGATCAGCTGTTTATAATTTCTGATTTCCAATTGGATGTGGATTCTCCATTTCCAAAGCCTACCCGGGAGATACTTGAAAAACGTCCGGATCCACTACCTTATCCGCAGAACTTTCCTAAGTACCGTTTCTACGGAAACAATATCAAAAGGATGGTAGACGTTTGTGTAAGCTGGGAAGAAGGTGATTTAAAGGATGCTTTAAAGTTCACTATTGCCAATCACATGAAAAAAAGTTATCTGAACTGGAACAAGGACACTGTGAAAGATGAAACTATTTTCGAGCATTTATTTGAACTCAGCGATGGTAAAATCAACTTAGCAAAGTGGGATGAAGATTTAGCTGAGAGCAAGGATTTGGTGAAAAATAGAGTTAATAAACCAAGGCCAAACACCAATCCCAGAAAGAGTAATAAGGGGAGAAAGAAAAGATATTAAATCGGCATAGTATATTTATGGGTACATTCAAAATCGAAGGGGGCGCTAAATTAAGCGGAGAGATTACCCCACAGGGGGCAAAAAATGAAGCGCTTCAAATTTTATGTGCTGTATTGCTTACCGATCAAACGGTAACCATTCACAACATTCCAAATATTATTGACGTCAATAAGTTGATTAAATTGCTGGAGAATTTGGGAGTTAGTATCCGAAAAGTCGGAACCTCTTCATTTTCATTTAAGGCGGATAATCTAAACTTGGATTACTTGCAATCAGAACAATTTAAGGAAGACGGTAGAGGTCTTAGAGGGTCTATTATGATAGTCGGACCGCTTTTAGCTCGTTTTGGTAAAGGGTATATTCCTAAACCGGGAGGGGATAAGATTGGTCGTAGAAGACTTGATACGCATTTCGAAGGTTTCATCAAATTGGGTGCGCAATTCCGTTACAATAGGGAAGAGCATTTTTATGGTGTTGAAGCTAAAAGATTAAAAGGGGCGTACATGCTTTTAGACGAAGCTTCTGTAACCGGGACTGCAAATATTGTGATGGCTGCTGTCCTAGCAGAAGGAACCACAACGATATACAATGCTGCTTGTGAACCTTACCTTCAACAGCTCTGTAATATGCTGAACAATATGGGTGCAAAAATCTCCGGAGTTGGATCAAATTTATTGATCATTGAGGGAGTGGAAAGTCTTGGAGCAACGGAACATTCAGTACTTCCGGATATGATTGAGATTGGAAGTTGGATGGGGATGGCTGCAATGACCAAGAGTGAGCTGACCATTAAAAATGTGGGATGGTCTCACCTGGGGCAAATTCCTAATGTATTTAGAAAACTTGGAATCACTGTTGAAAAACGAGGTGACGATATTTATATTCCTGAACACGTAGATGGATACGAGGTTCAGAACTTTATTGATGGTTCGATACTGACCATCTCCGATGCGCCATGGCCTGGATTTACTCCAGATTTATTGAGCATCATCCTAACTGTTGCCACTCAGGCAAGAGGTAGTGTGCTTATTCATCAAAAAATGTTTGAAAGCCGTCTTTTCTTTGTTGATAAGCTCATTGATATGGGGGCAAAGATCATTCTTTGTGATCCACATCGCGCTACAGTGATTGGGCATGATTTTAAGTCGAGCTTAAAATCCACAGTGATGACTTCTCCAGATATCCGTGCAGGGGTTTCTTTATTGATTGCCGCTTTATCTGCCAAGGGAACATCAACCATTCACAATATCGAACAGATCGATAGAGGATATCAGAATATAGACGGTCGATTAAAAGCCATCGGAGCTAATATTGTAAGGCTAGATTAAAAGCCTTTGAGAGGTGGGGTTTGTGTTTGGTACTGTGATTTAAAAACAGTTGACCTGTGCAGGGTTGAGGTGTTTGGATTGCACTTCGGCATAAATATTTCACTTAAAACATCGGCTACGGGATTTTGTCCATAAAAATATGTAATTTTACATTCCATTTACTTCAAAAGCATATGAGTCAAAAAGTTCTACTTTCAGCAAAAGAGATCGATATCATACTCCACCGTTTGGCTTGTCAACTCATTGAGAATCATTTGGATTTTAGTGAAACTGTCCTAATGGGAATTCAGCCAAGGGGGATTTATGTGGCTGAACGATTGGCTAAAATTCTTCAAGAACATTACGGTATTGAGAACCTAAAACTAGGTTATCTGGATATAACTTTTTTCAGAGATGACTTCAGAAGAGGCGGAAAGCCCTTAGAGGCCAATAAAACAAAAATTGACTTTTTGGTCGAAGATAAAAATGTGGTCTTTGTTGATGATGTGTTGTACACCGGTAGAAGTATTCGCGCAGCATTGACTGCGATCCAATCCTTTGGTAGACCTAAGGAAATTGAATTGTTGACCCTGATCGATAGACGATTTAGCAGAAACCTTCCAATACAACCGGATTACCGAGGGCGGCAGGTGGATGCGATTAACGAAGAGAAAGTAAAGGTGATGTGGAAGGAACAGGAAGGAGAAGATAAGGTATATTTGATAAATAAATAGCTAAACGATGAGCGAACTAAGTGTAAATCACTTATTGGGAATAAAGTATATTAAGGAGTCAGATATTCAATTGATTTTTGAAACCGCTGACCAATTTAAAGAGGTTATTAATCGTCCTATTAAAAAAGTCCCTTCGCTACGGGATATCACAATCGCTAATTTGTTTTTTGAGAATAGTACTAGAACACGACTCTCTTTTGAATTAGCGGAAAAAAGGCTCTCTGCCGACGTGGTTAACTTTTCAGCTGCCCAATCATCGGTGAAAAAAGGAGAAACCTTAATCGATACGGTCAATAACATTCTATCGATGAAAGTGGATATGGTGGTGATGCGTCATCCCAACCCTGGTGCTGGAGTGTTCTTGTCTAAGCACATTAATGCTAGTATTGTAAATGCTGGAGATGGAGCTCATGAGCACCCTACACAGGCCTTATTGGATTCGTATTCTATACGAGAAAGATTAGGGGATGTAGCCGGTAAAAAAGTAGTAATTGTCGGGGATATTTTACACTCAAGGGTGGCGCTATCCAATATCTTTGCACTACAGATGCAAGGAGCAGAGGTGAAGGTATGCGGACCAAAAACTTTGATCCCAAAATATATCAACTCCCTAGGTGTGGAAGTTGAAATGGATTTGAGAAAGGCGCTTGAGTGGTGTGATGTCGCCAATATGTTACGAGTGCAAAATGAACGTATGGACATTAGTTATTTCCCTTCTACAAGGGAATATACACAACTCTTCGGAGTGAATAAAAAGTTATTAGATTCCTTAGATAAGGAAGTTGTGATCATGCACCCGGGACCTATCAATAGGGGGGTGGAAATAACCAGCGATGTAGCCGATTCCAAACAAGCCATTATATTAAATCAGGTAGAAAATGGAGTTGCTATTCGTATGGCGGTGATATATTTACTAGCTTCAAAAATTAAACAATAGGGGTATGATTATCGATAGTCAAGAGAACATTTCAGTACTTACACAAGAAAAAGTGTCATTAAGTACCTTTGTAGAGAACTTCAAGAAGGCCTTGCCTAGCCTTGAGAGCAATCATTTGATTTTGAACTTACTCTCCCTTGCCAGGGTTGATGCTAATGACCTTGTGGAGTTTTTAGAATTCTCTCGAAAACATAAGGCGGCTAAGAAGTCATTTATATTAGTAGCGAATGCGGTGGACTTTGAAAAGGTGCATACAGACTTAAGTGTGGCTCCTAGTTTAAGAGAAGCTTATGATTTAATTGAAATCGAAGATATAGAACGAGATTTGGAGTTCTAAACGGGGTTTAAAATTAAGACCATGATGAAATTGCATATATTGGGTTGTTATAGTGCTACTCCAAGGGCATTTACCAATCCAACTGCCCAGGTGCTGGAAATCAAAGGACATCTTTTTTTGATTGACTGCGGGGAGGGTACCCAAGTGCAATTGCGTCGTCAGAAGATTAAGTTTTCACGGATCAAACATATTTTTATTTCTCATCTGCACGGGGATCACTTCTTTGGTTTACCTGGACTGTTGTCTACTTTTAGATTATTGGGCAGGGATACAGAAGTTCATGTTTACGGTCCTAAAGGAATAAAACAAGCCGTGACAACCATGTTGAAGGTTGGACAAGCTTGGACGAACTACCCGCTGCTATTTCATGAATTGGACTCCAAAGAGTCCGAACTCGTTATGGAAGATGAGAAGGTGGAAGTGTTTACCATTCCACTCATTCACCGGGTGTACACCAACGGATATTTGTTTAGAGAAAAGATTGGTGAACGAAAACTCGATATTGATGCGGTGTTGAATTTAAATATCGATACCTGTTACTACCGAAATATTAAACAGGGAAAAGATTTGGTTTTGGATACCGGGGAGCGCATTGAAAATGAGCGATTGACTATGGATCCACCACCAACAAAGTCCTACGCCTTTTGTAGTGACACGGCCTATAATGAAGCGATGATTCCACTGATTAAAAATGTAGATCTGTTGTATCACGAATCCACATTTTTAGAACAGCATCACGACATGGCTACACAAACGGGACATTCTACAGCTATACAGGCCGCAACCATTGCCGATAAAGCTGGTGTAGGCACTTTGATTTTAGGGCACTATTCTACGCGATATAAGGATTTGGAACTTTTTAGATCCGAGGCTCACAGTGTTTTCGATAAGGTGGAACTGGCAGAGGATGGAAAGGAATTTAAAATTTAAGCACATTGGTATATGGCTATGGAAAATGAAAAAGATTTAAGTAATTACAGAAAGGTTTATCAAAAGAGTGCATTGGATCAAAAAAATGTTCCCCAGGATCCTATAACACTATTTCAACGTTGGTTTTATGAGGTAGAACAAAGTGGTTCTGTCGATGAGGTCAATGCCATGACACTTACTACAATTGGTTTGGATGGTTTTCCGAAAAGTCGTGTGGTCTTGTTGAAGCGTTTTAATGAAAATGGCTTTGTGTTCTTTACCAATTACAATAGTGAAAAGGGAAAAGCAATAGCTGCAAATCCTCATGTGTGTGTTTCATTCTTCTGGCCTGCCATGGAACGGCAAGTCATCATAAAAGGAACAGCGCATAAATTGGCTGAGAATCTCTCTGATGGCTATTTTGAATCCAGACCTAGAGGAAGTCAGTTGGGTGCTTTGGTGTCGAATCAAAGTGAACCTTTGGAGTCACGAGAGTATCTCGAAGACAAATTAAAGCGACTCGAAGCTCAATATGAGGGTAAAGAAATTCCACGCCCAGATTATTGGGGTGGTTTTACGGTTGAGCCACATAGTGTAGAGTTTTGGCAGGGAAGGCCAAATCGACTTCATGATCGCCTATTATTTAAATTGGGCGATGACTTCAATTGGGAGATAATTCGTTTAAATCCATAGGAAATTTGCATTTCAACGATTTTTTTTGCACTTTGCGGACTTATTGCAATGAAGGTTAGTGATTTGCCGGGTAAAATGAAGCCGGAATCCAAAGCCTGATATTGCTAGTAGTTTGGCCTATGGATGCTATATCAAAAATTAAAGCGTGGAGTGTAGCCTTGATTTCATGCTTTTGCTTGTTGAGTTGCTCGGATGAAAATGTTACCGAAGAAATTATTGCAGACCCTAGTGTGGATTATCTGCAGATGGAAACTCAAATCCTTGAGCAAATCAATAAATATCGTCTTAGTCAGGGGCTGACAGCCTTGGAGCCTATTGCACTTATCGCTGTTCAAGCCGATGATCACAACCATCATATGATCGCTAACCGGGAGGTGTGTCATCACGGTTTTGGCACCCGTGAAAAACAATTGGGAACTGGACTTGGAGCACAGGTCGTAGCTGAAAACGTAGGTTACGGATTTCAGACGGCTGAAGGACTTGTACAAGCCTGGATTCAAAGCGAGGATCATAAGAAAAACATGGAAGGTGATTTTGATAGTATGGGTATAGCAGCCTCTCAAAATGAGGATGGCTTATATTATTTTACTAATATTTTTGTCAAGCGCTAAAGAGTTACTGCTATACCTCGGTGCAAACGCATTAAAATAGTCCGTTGTCATATAAAATTCAAGAAATAGTTAAAATTCTATCGTAAATTATTTCGCAATCATCATTTCTCTTTTCAAGAAAAATAAATTTGGTCAATCCATCTAATGATGACCTAGAAATACCTACTACTAATAAAGCTTTGTCATAACTATCATTAAACCTAATTTCTGATGTAGTAAAAAGTAAATCAAAACTTTCCCAGAGCTTGTCATTGAGTCTTAAATCGTTATCGGTTGGAGCTTCTATAAATATATTGCCTCTAGTAGGTCTAAGGTTGGTTATATCTATCGATTTATTGCTTACTATTGTTTCATTTTTTAAAAATAAATTTTCAACTTTTTCCTTATACTCTTTTTCTTTAATAGGCGACATATAATACTCCTTTTCTTTTAACTCAAAGAGTTTGGGTCTTATTGCTACTATATGCTCCTGATTTAACCATTCATTTACATTCGGAAGATTTAAAATAGAATCCCTTATTCTTTTTAATGTATCGGGTACTCCCTCAGGCACAGGTGGAGGAATAATTAAGCTCGGTTTGACATATTCATCTATTACCTTCGACAATAGATTATATGTATTATCTACAATTTTTCTTTCTGATTCTTTTCCACCATTACACGAAAAAATAATAAATATGAATAAAATGAAACTAGGCTTAATTATGTTTATTCCCAACATGTTGTTAAAGTTATATTCTTTTAATAATTCCCCATAGTCCTTTTTTCTTTTCCAAATAAAAAGTTGCTGAATAAGATTCCAGCTTTTCATATTTTAAAGATGCTTTTATAACTGCTTTATTATTCTTTGTATTAAGAATGACTTTTGAAATTATTATTCTGCAATCTACCCCTATATAGGTTCCTGAGCCATAACTTTTCTCCATGGTTTTCTTATTGAAATACACAATAGAGTCTTCCTTAGCTATGTCAATATAATTAAGGTTTATGGTAGATTTAGTATGAAAATCACTACATTGGTTGACTAAATCTGATAATGACATTTCTTTTGTTATTTTAGATAAAATCGAAGTATAAAAAGTAGAATCAATTGCAATTATTTTTTGTCTATTGATATAAGTGATTACATCATTTCGATAATCTACAGAATCCTGATATGTTAAGCGCTTATCCTCATACTTTTTGGGTAATGGAGGTGGATATATAGGAGGTGAGGAAGGATTACTCATAGTATCTATGACAACGCTCAACACTTCAAATATATCATCATCCTTACTGTTTGTTTTTTTGTTTCCAATAGTACAAGAAAAATTTAATATTATACTAAAAAATAAGAGCAAAACAATATTCTTATTTACAATCATTTCCCAAGGTCGTATTTGACAAAAACAACTGTTTGTTTATGATATCCATGTTCCTATAATTCTATCAATATTCCATTTGCCTTTCCCATTTTTTTTAATAAAAATTTTCACTCCATGTCCACTTAAAACTCCTGTTGTATAGCCAACATTTAAAACTCCATAGGATTTTGTTTCATCAAACAAAATTCTCGAAAATTCTATTGATGCTCCAATATAAAAGTCGTATTCGGTCCTCCAAAGCTCCCGCCCTTTAGGAAATTGAGAACGATACTTGAATTCCAGCCTATCATAATTGGTTTTTAATTTTCTTAAATCAATTTTATAGCCTTTATTTAATTCGACATTTTCCGAACTACCAATAACTATATTTTGACCCTTGAAATGTTCCAATAATTCATTCAAATCTTCTCTTTTATAATTATTTATGGAGTCATTCACAATTAAATAAATTGAGGCTGAATCCTGTTTAATCGAATCTTTTTTCTTTCCCCAATCCCTCATTTTTTTTTCATATTCTTTTTCATAACTGATCTCATCTTTACCTTCTCTCCTTTTTAGGAAATCTCTCGGCGGTGGGGGTGGAATTAATCTTGAATCATAATATATAGAATCCATGATCAAGGGAAATATTTCGTAAAATACCACTTGCTCAAGTTCGACTTCTGACATATTTCTTTTTTTACAACTGCATAAAATACAGGCAAAAAACAATGGTAGAGCCAATATTATAATTATTCTTTTCATATGTGTTTTATTTTCATTTTAGTTAATTAAAGGCATAGTTTGCCTGTAAAACCAATAGATTTTATTAAGTATCCCTAGTATTTACAGTCTATCATTTGCCTTTACTTTTTTTAATTCCCCTAATTCTTT